>JACQDB010000082.1 GCA_016201275.1 Acidobacteriota bacterium | reverse complement strand
AACGCTCAAGCGCGAGATCAAAGCTTATGAAGATAAACGCAATGAAGCCCGAGCCTGCATCAATTGGCAGTTCACTTCCTCTGATGCTCGCATCAAGCTTCATCGTCTCTATCCTTCAAATTCAAAATGACTGACTACTAGCCTCCAAATCGGATTCAAAATCAGGTTTCAAGAAAACTTCGCTAGTTTTTCTGGCGGGGTTAATCCGAAAAGGAAAAATTTTGCTTTGGTGGCTACTGCTTTTAGCCAGATGCAACCGGGGGATCAGATGGATATTACGAATTCCGTAATACAATTGTCGGAAGACCCAAGCGATGGAGGAAGGTAGTTCAAGTTGTGTAAGCGAATCAGAATCCACCATTCAATCTTACTTGGCATACGAGCGAAAGACTTGTATGCCAAGTAAACGGAGGAAACCAATGAAATTTTCAATCATCATTAGAGCGACGTGCTTTTTAATTGCTTTTTTCCTATCCGCTCCTCTTGGGTGGGCTGATAAACGACAGGTTTCATTTCCCATAGCTGATGGGTTTGTTGCAAGCAGTTCAGATTCAATGGGCTTTGCGTATGAAGAGCAGGTGGGATTTCTGCTGGCTTATTCCCTACCCAAACTACTTCCAAAACTTTTTTCATTCTCGGTGAAAGATGCAAAAGCATTGCATGAATTCGACCTGAAGCCAGAATTTGTCGCCGCTGGTGATTCCGACTTAAAGCAGTCACTCTTTCTGCAAGTTCATGCAAAAACTGGTCTCGTTGCAGTGTTCGGTCCGACCTCGAAGGATGGGCAAAGAATAATCGTTTTTGCATCTGACCGAGAGGGAAATCTGCACAAATTGTGGTCAACCGAATTCCCTCTATCTTTGGCTTTGACATCTTCGCAATACCAACTTACATTCAATCGTGATGGTTCGAAAATTTATTTCCTTAACATTGAGAGCCATCAACCACTCGTCGAGAATCTTTTGCAGGGTGTTGAAAAAAATAGACATTCGCCTACTTTCGTCTCTGTCTCTAAGCCCTCGTTTGCGAATGCTCTGTTGAACTCTCGCAATCAATCTTCTCTTCAAACTGCCTTGCCTGTTCCATCACCTTCAACCTCCGGTTTTTGGCAGAGGCTGCGTATGTTTAATGCTCAAGACGGCGCTACGTTGGCAAGCATCAACTTAGAAGCATCTCTACCTTATACCTCTGTCCTTTTGGATGAAGAACGCAATCGCGTAATCGCTTTGGCAGGAGCATCGCTTTATACTTTTTCTGACAATGAAGCTCTTGAAATTGAATCACAAATAAACGCCCCTGGCTTGGGGGGTGTGACCCCGCAAGGCATAAGTCAAGATGGGCGTTTTTTGATTGCTTACACAGGCTACGAGTTGGAAACCAATGAAAATTACTATCTGGTCTATGACCTTGATAGCAAACTTGCCCGGGAGACAGCGATGAAAGGGGATTTTCTTCCTATCTCAAATAATATGGCTTTTAATAGAGCCACAGGCGCATTGTTAGTGCCTTTCACAATCAAGCCTAAAGTGAAGGCAAATGGAACCTTGCTCCTTATCGGCGGTCATGTCAGGCAGACCGATGTGCTTTTGTTAAAGCCTGACAGTTCTTTGGTAAAAACAACAGAGATGGAAATTCCGGCTCAAAGTGAAGGGGATGCTCGAACGAACTTCATCGGCGGATTTAATAACGTCGTCATATCGAAAACAGGCGCAATCGGATTTATTCCGTCAGGCAATGGCAGGTTATTTTCCTTTGACACGGTAACAGGAGAAATCGTCAACGATGAATCTTTGGATGCTGAAAAAATGGATGCAATACAACTTCTGGAGGCTTCAGGAAAATTAACCTTCAATAACCGCAGCAACAAACTGATTCTTGTGGATGTGCATACAGAGCCTGTCATCACGGATGTCAAAATCAAGAAGAAGACCACCCTCATCAAAGGCGCAAATTTTCTTTCCGGCGTGAAGGTCAAAATCAATGGCGTTGAGGTGACCAATGCCGAACGCAACGCTGCCAATCCGGGACGCGAAATCATCGTCAATCTAGGCAAAAAGGATTTCCCAACAGGGCAAGATGTGGTCATTACTCTGGTGAATCGAGACGGGTTAACCTCAAAACCATTTTCGGCGAAGTAAGAAGGCTCTGACCAAACGAAGCCATCGAAAAACACTGATGCGAATCAAGAGTTGAAAATTGCCTGTGTTGAAAACAAGAGGCTTACAAAAACGATTTTGATGCTTTTGCTTTTGCGCCGCCTGTAAATTGTTGATTCTTCATATCTGATTTCAACTCTTGATTCGCATTAATAGTAGTGGTAAAACCCTGATCGGTATAGCTTGATCAATTGAGGATTCAGTTCTTGAGTTGAAGCGCAGAGATTTTTTATCGCCTCGGCATCAAGCCTGAAATTTTTGTAGCTGGCAACTTGCCGTGCTTGGTTATGAAAAGATTTACCGGTCACCGGATCATACAAATGCCAACTCTCGTTATAATAAACTTCGGTCACCATGTGGACATAGGGCGGCGAGGCCGCATCAATTAAGTCCAGCATCCGGGCTTGATAATTTCCGGCTTCGGCAAGCGTAACCAAGGCCAAGGCCAAGGCCCATTCTGAGTTTGAGCCATTTTCTAATACTTGGCGTGGCGATACATACCCTCTCGCAGTTTGGTCAGCGGTAAATTTACTGGCGACATATCGGTTAAGCGCTGTCAATTTGCCCTCATCCGTAGTTTCCTCTTTCGTCAGCTTGGCAAATAGGTTCCGGTAATAACTGGCATTCTCGCGGTCAGGTTTAATATAGGTGACCGAATTCATTCCCGGCGTAAGCTTGAGGTTGAGCGTACAACTCTTATCAATTTCTAACTCCCCGATGGATAGGATGCCGTTATCAGGGTATTGCTCTGAAGCAAAGACATCTATCCGTCTGGCCTCATAGTCATTGATTTTTATGACCAAAGTATAAGAGGCTTTGGGATACCAAAGAACATCGCGCAAAACGAAATCCCCAGATGTATCGGTCAGACTAGCCCAGCCGGAAATTGAGTCCAAGGCTTCGATTTCCGCGCCTTCCGCCGGTTGTTTGCGGGAATGATTCATGATCACTCTACCGGCTAAGGAGATCAGCGTAGGCGTTTCGCCTTGCCAAGCAGCCACTTTCATTTCACTTTTCATTTTCAGTTTTTTGAATGTATGTCTGCATCGCGCCGACCAGGGAAGCCCAGGCAAAAATAAGATCGTCAACACGACTATCAGCCCAAGCCCACTGCCCAGGGTTCGTTTGGTGCGAAGATTCATAGTCATTTCTTTCTCCTGCGTACTTTCGTTTGATGATAGAGAACGGGACTCTCTCGCCTAAGTGAGTAGCCAAAAGTTTTTACAAAAATAATGTAACGACGCATCCCTCTTTGCCCCGCAGGGGTGTAGGAGAGTAGCCAGTGCTGTAGGCACTGGAATCAGGTTGAGCAAATTCTTCGCGCCCTGAAAGGGTGCAGGAGAGGTGACGCCGCCAGCCTCCGGCGCTCCTTCAGAGCGCGACCGTCAAGCCGCCTGCGCCTTCCCGTGGCTTCACCACGGGCTAATCTCCTGTGCGCCTCTGGCGCAAAAACGAATTCCCGTAGCGCTACCACGGGCTACTCTCCTGTGCGCCTCTGGCGCAAAAACGAAGCGACCAGCAATTTTCAACCAAGCTGGGTAGTGACAAAATAATTGTCAATAAGGTTAATAAATACAGGCTAAAATAAAATCTTGATTGACATAACTTTTGGCTACTCACTTAGAGCGGTTTGCATATGTGTGTACGGACCCCCTATCGTTGAGCAGCGGTCTTCGACCGTGCGAAGGTCTTCGACCGCCGCTCAACGGCTTTGAGGTTTCCGTAATCTCAAACCAAAACCGCTCTAGCCTGGCGACAATTCAGCCAGCTATAAAAGAATCTTACCAGACAACGCAGAGCGCATCTTTTTTGACCTGATACGATTGATGTAAACCGGAACGATAGGCTTGGGGCATCCAGGAGAGGATGCCTTCTATGACCGCCGGTTCGACTTCAGGAAAAGCGTCAGGGGTGATGAAATTCGGCTTGAGATGCAACTCTTTGTACCCCATAACGATGCCTTTTTCATCACGAAAGAAAACGCCATAGGTTGGATCGTAAAGATGCCAAGCCTCGCCATAATAAACTTCTGTGACCACATGGGTATTGGAATATTGAAGGTCGTCACTGGTGTGGATGGTTCTGCTTGGGTAACCGCCTGCGGCACAGAGAATCGCCATTGCAAAAGCAAGATTGCTGCAATGAGGCGCGCCACGTTCAAGGATTTGTCGCGCCGAATGGAAACTCCAGGCGTTTTCTTTGGGGTTATGTCGGCTTGCCACATATTTATTAATGGCCTGTATCTTTTCGTGGTCGGTTCCGGCATGAGCGGTCACGGCGGCGAAAAGCTTGCGATAATAATCATCATTTTCGCCCTCTACGCGTAGGTAATGTGCAGGCTTGTCTGGCTCGTCAACGGCTTCACCGGCTTCAAAATCCAACTCGCCAGCCTCAATGATTCCGGTTGGCGGGTAACTTGGTGGCGCTATGATTTTCAAATGTTTGAGGTGATAGTTGTCGGCGCGGACAATCAGATTGTATTCCGCATACGGATACCACGTCAGATGCGGCAAGGTGAAGCGGCCATACGCATCTGTCATCACGGCATACCCAGAGGTAGATTCAAGCGCGACGACTTGCGCCCCTTTTAAGGCTTCGAGTAGCGCCCCGCTTCCCGATAGCTTCGCGGAAAGGGATACCGGTTGAGGTGACTTGCCCTGCCAGACAGCCGTTTTGATCGCAAATTTTGTTGTCAGCCTTCTGAGCGTTTGGTGACAGCGCGCCGACCAAGGAAAGCCCGGCAAGGTGAGAAAGGATAGGGACAGGAAGATCGTGATCGTCAATATGGTTAGTCGCGGGACAATTTTCTTCTGCATATTGGTGTAGAAATCAGGCGAAGCACGAAGCCGCGATGTCGTATATCCGTCAAAATTTTTTTCCCTGCTTCGCTGCATCCAGTTGTTGCGCCATGGCTTGGCGCAGCGGCGCAAGGCCAGCGCTTTTTAAGACAAAGAGATTGGCTCCGGCCTGTAAAGTTGTGGTGTCTTCGTTGCCCATCGCCGAGGCGGAATAAAAAATGATCGGCGTGCGGCGGTCAAATTCCCGTATCTGTTTGCACAGGTCTATGCCTTCCAGATCGGGCAACCAGTTGTCCAGTATGATCAAATCAAAGCGCCGCTCCATCGCTTGACGCAACCCTGTGGTTGCCGTCCCCGCCATCACGGTGTGATAGCCCCACTCATCAAACAGTATGGCGAGCATATCGCGCAGGTTCTGTTGATCATCTACCAATAACACAGATGGCTTTTCATCTGCCATATGTGCACCTCCAGATCATCGTCAAATTCAATTATCGTTTGTGGAGAAATTTGATTATACCGCAAAACCTCAGTGATTTCGCTAACAATTTTTCACCATTGCTTCCCCATACGCTCCACCAAACTCCTACGGTGAATCGGCGGCGCAGCGCAAGCCTGCGAAGGCGATGCGAAAACGTGGTCGCCAGAAATTCCGAAACGAACAGCGCAACAGCGGCGTGCGCGTTGCCCACGACCCGCCTTTCAAAACTCTGTGGTCGCGGTCAAACCACAAAGCGGAATATTCCGAATAAGGAAACGCCTGGAACCCGGCGTAGCCGTCAAAGACCGTCGCCGTCCATTCCCAGACATTGCCCGTCATATCGAAACCGCCATAGGCGCTTTGGCCTTTGGCAAATGTCGCAACCGGCGTCGTCCCCCAATGATGATTAGCAAAATTGGCGCGCTCCTCATTCGGCAATTCATTGCCCCAACTGAATCGCTGTTTGGTTTTGGTAACCGGATTCCACGCCGCCGCCTTCTCCCATTCGGCTTCCGTGGGCAGGCGCTTGCCGACAAATCGCGCATACGCCTCGGCTTCGTACCAACTGACGCCGCTCACCGGATGAGACGCTTGCATATCCGTTTCGGCAAACAACTCGCGCACACGAAAGCGCGAAGTTGATGACTCAACCCCAACGGCGTTTTTCGCCGCCGTCCAATAAAGCGGTACTTCGATACCCTGTTCTTCTTTCCAAGCCCACCCTTCCTCGCTCCACAGCGTGCGTGTGTGATAACCGTTGGCCTCTACAAACTCCGCATACTCGCCATTGGTCACGGGAAATTTGTCCAAGCGAAAATCGGCCAACTCAATTTTGTGCAGCGGTTGTTCGTTGTCATAAGCAAACTGACAAGCTGCGTCCGCACCCATCGCGAACTCCCCGCCAGGAATTTTGATGGCAGACGCTGCGCTGGCGGAATGCAGAGGGTGGATGGCGGAATGATGAGATACCGACAACACGGATTCTGAAGCGGGTAACGGCTTCGGCGCGGATTCGGTTGCTGGATTATCGGCAAACTCCAAGCCGCCAGCCGCCATTCGTAAGCCGCCATTCTTCCGCTTCGGCTCCAGCATCTGTAGCAAGTACATCAAAGTTTCTTGATGCTGATACTCGTGTTCCAACACCATGTGAAAGATGTAGCCGTTGCGTAGCAGAGGATTGTTTTCATCAAAGCGAACGCTGAACAAATACTCCTCAACCTGATGACGAACGCGCTGCAAGTAGTCGTCAATCTCTGCCAGAGGCGGCAGGTTCAGCGAATCATCTTTGGGAATTTTGATGGGGTCAAAAATCAAATCGTAATGCGGCGAAATCGTCGCGTCGCCTTTCACGCGCTGCAAAATCCAATAGCTCTCGAACGCCCCTACGTGTCCCCAATGCCACAGCAACGGGCGAAAGCCTGCGGCAGGTTGACGCCGCAAATCGTTTTCTGCGATAACCATATCGAAGAGCAAGCGCCGCGTATCCTGGCGCGACTCTCGCATCAGGCGAGCCATCTCATCCGTGTCAAATTTATCGGTCATAGAATTGCTCCGCATTGCTTGGGAATTTTATAACAGAGATTTGGATTTACCGGTTGTTACATTTTTCTTAATGCGCCAATCCGCTCTGTCAATTCAGATTGTTTGGCACAAACCGCAAACTACTATAGCATTGAAAAGCTATCATTAGTCAGTCCTCGACAGCGTGGACGACAAAAGCAGAGGAGACCAAATGCTGGCAGACAACCGTTCCGTTTTACCCGACCGCTTGACGCTTCATCGTCTGGCTTTAGGCGGCGACACCAATGCTTTCGCCGAAGATGTCGCACGCGGACTGACCGCGCAGCCGAAAGTGATGCCGCCGAAATATTTTTATGACGAGTTGGGCTCGCGCCTCTTCGAAGCGATTTGCTTTTTGCCGGAATACTATTTGACGCGCGCCGAAAGCGAAATTCTGCGCCAACACGCCGACGCCATCGTTGCCGCCATTGCCGCGCCGACGCGCCTTGTTGAACTGGGCAGCGGCAGCGCCGAAAAGACTCGTTTTTTGATTGAAGCTTTATTGCGCCGCCAATCCACTTTGCACTATCTGCCCGTGGATATTTCCGACGCCAGCCTTGAACGCAGCAGCCTGGAATTGCTGCACCTCTATTCCAACTTACGCATCACGGCTTACGCGGCGGATTACTTCACGGCCTTGCACGCCTTGCGCGAAGCCAAATCCAGCGAACGCACCATAGCGCTTTTTTTAGGCTCGAACCTCGGCAACTTCAAAACCGACGAAGCGCTGAATTTTCTGCGCGCCGTTCGCCAGGTGTTGAAAGTTGAAGACGGTTTGTTACTGGGCGTTGATTTGAAAAAACCGGCAGCCCTGCTGGTTCCCGCTTACGACGATGCGCTAGGCGTGACGGCGGCTTTCAATCGCAATCTGCTGGTGCGAATCAATCGGGAATTGCGCGCCGATTTTCAGTTGGAAAAATTTCTTCATCGCGCTGTGTATAACGAAGCGCTGGGGCGCATAGAAGCGCATCTGGTCAGCGTCGAAACCCAGCGGGTACGAATCAACGCCCTCGATCTGGAAATACCTTTCGCGGCGGGCGAAAGCATACACACCGAGAACTCTTATAAATTCGATTTGCCACAACTCGCGGCGCTCGCTTCGGCAACCGGCTTTGCCCTGCAAACAAGCTGGTTCGATACCGAGCAGCGCTACAGTTTTAATCTGTTCACGGCGGCTTAATCAACCGACCTTTATCAGGCGTTCGCATAAGACAGCACACCCATGAAGCCCACAGACCACATCAACTTGGACAGCGATTTCGTGCGCTACTTCAGCGACCACGGCAAGCCTGCCAGCCGCTGGGTCATCGGCGCGGAAATCGAAGTCTTCGGCTTTCAACGCGACACCCTGTCGCGCATCACTCCGGTCGAAGTGCAAAGCGTCATGCAGGGCTTTGCGGCAAACCTCATCGAAGCGCAAAGCGAAAACGGCTTGCTTATCGAAGCGACCCTGCCAGACCACTCGCGCATCACCTTGGAACCCGGCGGCCAGATCGAATTTTCCGGCGCGCCGCATCAAGCGTTAGACGTTACCGAAGGCGCTTTGAAAAATTTCCTTGCGCGTTTGCAAGAGATCGGCGAACCCTTGGGCATCCTCTTTGTCGCCGTTGGTTTTGACCCCTTGCGAAACCTTGAGGAACAACAATGGATCAGCAAACGGCGCTATGAAATCATGCGCCCGTATCTGGCGAGTCGCGGACGCAGAGCTTGGGACATGATGTGTCGCACTGCGGCGATTCAAGTCAATTTGGATTACCGCGACCTCGAAGACCTGGCGAAAAAATTTACCGTCGCCAATCGCTTTGCGCCGATTGCCGCCGCCATGTTTGCCAATTCACCGTTTCAAGACGGCAAGCTTTCAGGCTACAAATCCACGCGCTATGCGGCGTGGCTGGAGACCGACAGTCAACGCACGGGAGCCGCGCCCTGCGCTTTGGACGGGGAGTTTTCGCTGCCGCGATTCATCGAATACATCAAAGCAGTGCCGATGTTTTTCATACGCCGGAACGATGAATACGTGAACCTTGCGGGTTATGACTTCAGAACCTTTTTGGCAACAGGAACGACTTCTCACGCGCCCATCGCCCAGGATTTCACCGATCATCTGACGACCATCTTCACCGAAGCGCGTTTGAAACCGTACATCGAACAACGCAGCATGGATTGCGGTCATCTCGAATTGGTGATGGCCGCCTTGGCGTTCTGGCAAGGCTTGTTGTATGACGAAGAGGCGTTGAATCAAGCGCTGGAACTTGCGCCGAAAATCAATGGCGAAGAATATCGCGCCCTGCAAATCGAAGTGGCGCGTCACGGGCTGGCCGCACAGTATCAAAATATCTTCGTAGGCGAGCTCGCCACTGCCGCTGTCGAACTGGCACGCGCAGGCTTGCAAAAGATCGCGCCGGATGCAGTGAAATACCTTGATATACTTGAGCAATACACCATAAACGAAAAAATTTGTCCGGCAGATATTTTAATCAGAAATTTCAACGGGCGCTGGCACGGCGATATTCGCAAAGCGATTGACTACTTGCAAATTTGAGCTTGATGAACGAATCACCAAACAAAGAATCCGCCATTCGCCATCCGCCATCCGCAAGCGGTTCGTCCGCTATCGCGGAGGTCGCCGTGGCGTTTCACCATGTCAGTCTGCACATTCAGGGCAAAGCGTTGGTCGAAGATTTGAATTTCACTATACGGCGCGGCGAAACCCTTGTCCTGTTGGGGCGCAGCGGTTCAGGGAAAACCACGACCTTGAAACTCATCAATCGTTTGCTAGAGCCAACCGATGGCAAAGTGGTAGTTGAAGAAACCGCCACGACCGCTTGGCACGCCATCACCTTGCGCCGCCGGATTGGTTACGTCATTCAAGAGACCGGCTTGTTTCCGCACTTCACCGTAGAGCGCAATGTTGCCTTGGTTCCAACTCTGGAAGGCTGGCCGGTAGCGCGCACCGGCGCACGAGTGCAGGAATTGCTGGCGCTGGTTGGCCTCGACCCATCAGTGTTTGCGCGCCGTTTTCCGCAAGAGCTTTCCGGTGGCCAACGCCAGCGCGTCGGCGTAGCGCGAGCCTTGGCCGCCGACCCGCCGTTGCTTCTGATGGATGAACCGTTCGGAGCGCTCGACCCTTTGACTCGCGCCGAACTGCAAAACGAATTCGCGGCCTTGAGCAAACGCTTGAATAAAACCATTGTCTTTGTCACGCACGATATACGCGAAGCCTTCAAACTGGCTTCACGCATAGGACTATTTCAGGACGGGCGGCTCGTTGAATTGTGCGAGCCTGCGGCGTTTCGGCGCTCGACACACCAAGAGGCTCAAGCCTTTCTTGCAACTCTGAATGATGAATCATGAACCTGTTTGAGTTTTTCAAAGAGAATCACAACGAGATGTTGCAGCTTACTTTCGAGCATCTGTTGTTAGTTGTGATAGCGACCGGCGCGGCCACTGTGGTCGGCGTTCCGGTCGGCATATTGCTGACGCGAAAACCACTGTTGAGTAAACCGGTGCTGGCCTTTGCCAACATTTTGCAAACCATTCCGAGTCTGGCGCTCTTTGGTTTTCTCATTCCCATACTCGGCGCTTACGGCATCGGTCGGCTGCCTGCCATCATTGCGCTGTTTCTGTATTCGCTGCTGCCCATCATTCGCAATACCTTTACCGGCATCAACGGTGTGGACCCGGCGGTGCGCGAAGCGGCGCGTGGCATGGGCATGACCGATTGGCAGATGCTTGTGCAAGTTGAATTGCCGCTGGCGCTCAACGTCATACTGGCGGGCCTTCGCGTGGCGACCGTGATTTCCATAGGCACAGCAACCATCGCCGCTGCCATCGGCGCGGGCGGATTGGGAATGTACATCTTTCGCGGCCTGCGTATGAACGATAATACGTTGGTTCTGGCCGGAGCCGTGCCAGCGGCATTGATGGCGCTGGCGGCGGATTTTTTGCTTGGCTGGTTTGAAAAACTCTTCGCGGTCGGCAGCCTAAGAAATCGCGGCGAGGCGCAAAAAAGTCAATTAAAATGGGCTTTTTTTGCGACCGGCGCGATGGCGCTGCTGGTTGCCGTGATGCTTTTTTTGAACCAGGGATTGTTTGCCAAACGCGAAGGGATAAACGGTGGAGCGCCGCCCGAAGGCAAAGTCGTAATCGCCTCAAAGGACTTTACCGAACAACTGATCCTCAGCGAAATCGTCGCGCAACTTTTGGAAAGCCGCGCCGCTGTGGAAGTCGAGCGCAAGTTTGAACTGGCTGGTGATTTATCGCATCGCGGAATGCTGGCCGGAGAAGTTGACGGCTACGTTGAATACACCGGCACGGCTTTCATGGCGATTTTGAAACATCAGCGGTTAACCGACCCGCGTGCCGTGTACGAGCAAACCAAACGTGAGTACGCCGAGCGTTTCCACATCGAATGGTTTGCGCCGCTGGGATTTCAAAACACCTTTGCGGTGCTGGTGCGCGGCGCTGAAGCGCGGCGCTTGAATTTGCAGACGATTTCGCAGGCGGCGCGTTATGCTCCCGAATGGCGCGCCGGATTCGGGCAGGATTTCATGTCTCGACAGGACGGCTATCCGGGTTTCGCGAAAACCTATGGTTTGAAATTTGCCGCGCCGCCGCGCGAGATGGATTTGTCTTTGACCTATCGCGCCCTGGCGGCGCAGCAAGTTGATTTGATCGCTGGAAATTCTACCGATGGTTTGATAGATAAACTCGATTTGTTCCAGCTTGAGGACGACAAAAAATATTTCCCGCCTTACGAAGCCGCCGTGGTGTTTCGACAAGCGACTTTGCAGCGTTATCCGAAAATTGTTGACGCCCTGAAACGGTTGGAAGGCAAATTGAATGATGCCGAAATGCGCCGCCTAAATTATGCAGTGGACGCTGAACATCGCAGCCCCAAAGAAGTGGCACGAGAGTTTTTAGCAAAACAAGATTTTTAATATAGCGGCTTGCAGAGGTGTGCGAGTGGTTGAGAGGCGGTCTGTGACCGCCGAATGAAATTCGCTATAATGCGCGGCAATGAATATCCAATTCAATCTCCTGCCGACCGTAGTGTTCGCTGTCGTCTGTGCTTGCTGGCTGGTATTAGGCGGCGCGTTTTTTCTCTTGAAACGCGGCGACGGTTCCGCTGACCGCAAGCGCGCCCCGGCCTCGCTCATCGGCTTTGCGTTGCAGCTTGTCGGCATTGCCGTAATCTGGTTGGTGCATCGTCCGCCGTTTACGCCGATTTCATCAACCCCGAAAGTGCTTGAACTATGGCTCGCTATAATCGCCTGTGCCTTGAGTATTTCTTCCGCGTGGATGATGCTTGCAGCGATTCGCGTGTTGGGCAGGCAATGGAGTTTGACAGCTCGCGTCATCGAAAATCATGAGTTAATCACGGCAGGCCCTTACCGCTTGGTGCGCCATCCGATTTACACAGCGCTGCTGGCCATGATTATCGCCAGCGGTTTAGCGCAAGGCTATTGGTGGGATTTACTACTTGCCGTTGCAGTCTATCTGATTGGCACGTTGATTCGCATCCGCAGCGAAGAAAAATTATTACGCGAAACCTTCGGCGCAGAGTACGAAGCCTTCGCCCACCGCGTTCCGGCGCTGATTCCAAAGCTCTATTAATACGGCTTTCAATGCGGTGTCGAGGTAGCGATTGCAGAATCAGAAGCAGGCATCGCTACCGACCTTGAGGCAACGGGCGTTCCCAGAGACCATATCGGGTTGGGCTTTCGCCATCCTGACCGCCGAAAATCTACCGATTATGCGGTCGCCTGATTCGCCTCTTCGTTGCGGCGATGCGAAGTGAAAACCAGCAGCACAAAAACCACGAGCGTCGCCACCAGATCAATCAATATGGTTTGCAGCATAATCTGCGGCCCCAGCTTTTCAAATAACTGACCGATCAACCACGGCAGAAACATTCCGCCAGCGCTCGCGCCCATAATAAACCAGCCGGTTACCTGGCCGGTGATCGTCAAACGCCTCTCGGCAAACGAAAACATCGTAGGGAAGATCGAAGCCATCGAAAGCCCTAAGCCGACTGCGCCCACCCAGACCGCCGCCAGGGTGCGCGGCCACAACAAAATGATGGCAAGGCTCAACAAACATCCCAGCAGATTGCCGATTAACAAATTGCGCGGTTTGAAGCGCGCCGCCAATGGAATGGCTAGCAAACGTCCTATGGTCAGCGAACCCCAGAAGGCCGAAGTCAAATATCTGGCTACGGTTTCATTGCTCAATTTTGTCGAGATCACATAAGTCGTAATCCAACCGCCGAAGCCGACTTCTGCGCCCAGGTAGAGAAAAAAGAACGCGGCGATTAAGGCCACCAGTTTTTTGTTGACCCGCGAATGTGCGGCTGGCGCGTTGTTGACTTGTGGCACGGGGCTTGGCAAACGCAACACCCAGAAGGCCACCGGCAACATCAGAAAAGCCAGCACTCCATAAGCTGTGGTCAATGGCTTGACCAGCATAATCTGCGCCAGTATGAACGGCGATAAGAACGCGCCGACGCCGAAGAAAAAATGCAGGGCATTCATAAACGGCGCAACCCGTTTGCCGTGTACCCAAACCAGCAAGGTGTTGCCGCCTACGTCCAATGTGCCTTCGGCGGTTCCGGCAATTAAGATGGCCGCCGCCAGCAACCACAGAGTCGGGATGACGGGAATCAAGACCGCCATCAAGGCCATGCTTAACAACGCCACCGACATAATGCGATTGCCACGGGTTTTGTTGTAGAGTTTGCCAATTCCGAAAGAGGCGAGCAGATAGCCGAGCGAACGCGCCGTAAATAAAATGCTGATGCTGCGATAATCGGTTTGCGTATTTTTCGCCAACTCCGACAGCGTCGCTCCCGTGGAAGTCGAAGACAAGCCCAGCGCGACGAATGCCGCGAAATAAGCGATGGTCTGCGGGATTCGGTGCGTCTCTTCCAGCGCCACAAGCGGCGACGATAACGGCGTGGCGGCGGTGTCGGGATTCTTCTCTTCCAATTTCGTTTCGCCTCGATAACGGTATGCTTACGCCAGGAAACTTCCAGCAGCGTCCCAGCCTAGAGGACTCTGGTGGTCAACGCCGCACGGCTTCCATAGGGTAAATTATTACTATAGCGAACAAACCTTTTTCCGCATAAGTCAAAATCAAAAACCCGCGCACGACCAAATCGAAACACCCGGTTCAAGCGCTTCACGCCGACCTCGTAGGCGGGCGCAAACAAAACCTCGGTTGGCGGGGAAAAGTCGGACAGAGTAATGATGCGTGCAGGCCATTCAAAGCGGGTGAAGCGCCTAACAAAAACCCTGAAACCGGCTACAGTAGCCGATTTCAGGGTTTCTGTCGAATGACGATTGAGTATCGCCGCGCCGCTCCTGGAAGATTCACACAGAGAATAGCAAGCCGCTAGCGAATGGAAAAACCGGCAGCAAAAGTTGGCCAAAACCGGCGCGTCCGTAAGGGCAAGAGGCGCGGACTTGCAAGCCTTGCATCGGTCGCTTGATGACATTTGCGGTTTGGCAAACGCCCGTATGCTGGCGATCCAAAATTGAACCTTCGCTTGTTCTGACGCGACGCATGAAACGGCCAACGAAGTTATTGCGGTCGCGTGAACGAGAAATTTTCCGAAGCGGTGCCATCGGTGTTCTTCACCTGCAAGGCCACGGTTTGCCCCGGCGCAATCAAATTGCCGCCCTTGCGGGCAATTAACACAGTCGCCGGTGTGGTTTCGTCGTTGCCGGTCTTTTTCACTCTTGCGCCGTTCATAAACAGCGTTGCGCCGATGTCGAAATTTTCGCCGCTCACAATTAATTGTTTGCCTTGCACACGGGCATTGGTAATGCGCGGCGTGCCGCTGCTGGCCGCCGGAGGATTGATGGTCAACGAGGTCGTATAAATCTGATCGCCGGTATTGTTATTGTTGTTGTTGGCTTGATTGCCTGCCGCATAAAAAGTGATAGGCCCGATATTGGCTGCAGGGGCGGTCCAGTTGAGCGTCCAGCTTGCACCATTACTCTGTCCGGCAAAGGTTCCCGACAGGTTATGCTCGATGTACTGACGATTGCCGTCTCTACCATCGTTATCAAGAATCGTAGTCAAGCCGGAATTGTTGGCCAACTCTCCGGCTTTGGCATTGCTGGCATTCAACACCGTCAATTGAAACCCCCAGCGCAGCCGAGTGGTGTCAGTAGTCGAATGCGAAACCGTCACCTGATAGGTCATGCCTGGGTCATAGCGAGCGGGCAGACCGGTGATGGTAAACTGACCGGGGCCACTGTTAGGAGTGCCCCCGTGACAACCGGAAACCGCGCAGGTTAAATCACCGGGCGCGCCGGTGTTGCCGCCGGGCGGGCCGCTGGAAAAGGCTTGAACTCGATAGAGGGTTTTGCTGCTGGTCAAGAAAAAGAGCGCCAGAGCGAAAAAAAAGAGCGCGCCGAGAAGCTTGAAGTTCTTGGTTTTTGTCATATGCGTTTCCTTTGCGTTGAGCGGTGATCGGTTTATCGGTTTAGTCATTGCCCCGACAATGCTGCCATCTATCCTGGAATCTGCAAGGAGGAAGAGGGTGCAATTCTTCTTCTTGTTTTGAATTATTCTGCCTGAATTGGATGAGCAAACCATACTGGTCTTGCGGCAAAAAATCAACCGCCGCCGCAAACCCTCATCTACGCGAGGCGGACGCTTGGCGCAAACTCAGCCTTCCATTGCGGCAACGCCCCTTGTCCCTTTCCCACGAAGATAAAAACCTTGGGGCGGGAAAGTTTATTCCGCGTTGCTTGATTTTTGCTTTGTGGCGGTGGCGGCAAGACAAGCGGCGAGTCTTATTCAGTCACACAAAACTCCCGCCAAAGCTGATGAAAATGATGCAGGCCGTTTTCAAAACGCACGGCGTAGCGACCTCTGTCATACGATTGCGAACGCAGTCCGCGCTGCACCGCTTCGCAAATGGCGATGTCTTCTTGTTGAATCTCGTCGCTGAATTCAATGGTCGCCTGTAGCCGCTCTGACGCTGTGGCAAGTTCTTGCTCCGGCGTGAACCATTCGAAAATGGTCAGCGTCTTTTCCGCAGACAACGGCACAATCAAATTGGTCGAGAGGGTTGCTGGATTGATGTTGATCATCAAATTGGGAAAGACCCAGAAATACAGCGCCTCGTTGTGCGCGTCGCTTTGATAATAGCGTTGGTCGTCTTTGGGTGAAGCCGGACGAATCGGCGCGTCCTGCAACGAATAATACCGCCGCGTGAGGGTGCGATATTTCGAGAAGTCCAATTCGCGCATCAAGCCCGGATGCACCATCGGCAGATGATAGCCTTCCAGAAAATTGTCCACATAGACTTTCCAGTTGCAGTCAAGCAGATAGTCGCGGCGCTCGACAAATTTCAGGTTCGCTAGATTGAAAGGGGCGGTGAGCGCAGGGATGTCTTCGAGAACATCGGTCAGCGGCGTGCTGGTCGGATCAAGATTGACAAAGATGAACGACTCCCACACGGCAACCGACACGCTCACCAGGCTGTGATCGTTTTTATCAAAGTCGGCGACGCCTTCAAAAGCAGGTGTCGCCAGCAAACGTCCATCGAGCGCATAGTTCCAACCGTGATAGGCGCATTGCAGAGAAGGGCGACACCCCGCGCCACCGGCAACGGGGCCGGCGCGATGACGACAGACGTTGAAGAAGCCTCTGATGATTTCGTCTTTGCCGCGCACGATGACCAACGGTTCGCCATGCAACTCGAAAGTGAAATAGCTGCCGCTGGTGGGCAGTTGTTCCAAGCGTCCTGCCAGTTGCCAGGTGCGCTGAAAAATGCGGCGCGTTTCGTGCGCGAAAACCGCATCGTTGCAATAGAGATCAGCCGGTAAAGTAGCGGCGTTTGCCAGGCGTTCATCAAAATCAAAGTCGGTGAATGACATAATCGGCTAGCGAAAAAAACCTTGCGGTCGGCGAAAAGAAGGCGAAATAGAAATGGGCGAGATCGGCTCGCCCATTGATTTACGGAAACGTGACGGCAGCAGAATTAATGGCTCTCTGCTTTTTTGATGGCAGAAAGGGCAATGAATTTTTTGCCATCTTTTTCCGTGACGACGCCTTTGGCTTCGACGGTTTCCGCGACAAACGCAATCAACTTCTCGTTTTTATTGGCGGTATAATCACCGGTAATCGAATAGACATTATTCTTGTCGTCCACGATTGCCAGTTGATTGCCGCGCTTGGCACAGGACAAGGCACAGGCTTTGTGCGCTTCGCCACGCGCCCCGTTTTTGCCTTCGTAACAAGGCTGGTCAATGACTTCGCCTTTAATGGTTACCTCTTTGGCATCGCTCTTGATCGCCGCACTGACGGTGATCGAGGCGCTGAAGGCCAGCAACGCGATGGCCAGATAAATGAGTCTCTTGTGCATTACAAACTCCTTTCAACGGTTTGAAAATTGGTTAGTGGTTTCAAGTTTCTGACAACCACTGTATTGTCAGAGCGCCGCTTATTATACCTTGCAACAGGGATTTTGCAGTAGGGCAAATTGCGAATTGGCGAGATGTCTTTTCGTCGCCGGTTCGACGCAAATAACGGCTGTTGCAGATAGCTCGTCCTTTGCACCACTACCTTTTCTTCAAGGCGGCGGCGATGGCTTTTTCAGCAAGCGGCCCCATTACGGCGTAGCCTTTCTCATCGGCGTGCAATCCGTCTTTACTCAGTTCTTCTTTCAAAAAACCTTTGTCGTCCACCATCGCGGAAAAGTAATCCAGATAGACGCAAGCGGATTTGGCGCAAAACGCTTTCATCCACGCATTGAGGGCGAGGATTTTTTCCGGCGGACGGCGCGTCGTTTGAATAATCGGATGGCCATCTTGGTTCTTTTCGTAATCGCTGACCGGCAACAGCGACGCCAGCACCACGCGTATGCCGTTGGCGCGAGCCAAATCGGCCATCGCAGCGAGATTGTTTTCGATGTCTTCCAGCGTCATCGCCCCGGTGTTTCCGGCAATGTCATTGGTGCCTGCGAGTATGACGACGACTTTCGGTTTCAAGGCAACCACGTCGGGGCGAAAGCGAATCAACATCTGCGGCGTGGTCTGTCCGCTGATGCCGCGATTGAGATAAGGCTTGCCGGGAAAGAAGCCGCCGAAGCCGTTATCGTCCCACAAATCAGTAATCGAATCGCCCATAAAAACAACCCGGGGTTCATCTTTTGCTGGCGGCGCGACCTTGGCGTTGGCATCACGATAACGCGCCAGATTCGGCCAGTCTTTCAAGCGCGCATCCAGTTGCTTGACGCGGTTCTTCGCGTCTTCGCATTCCTGCGCCGGAGTCGTTTGCGCCGCTACTGACATCGCACCCATCATCAATAGAAAAAAGCCGGCAAAAAATCTGGGCATAGTCTCTCCTTATCGAACCCCTAACAAAATGTCTATGGTCAATTGATCGAGTTTTTCGTATTGCAAACCTTTGGCGGCCAATGCAGCGCGGTCAAAGTGATAAGACCGCAAGGCCGCCGCGCCATCTTTGGCATACGGCTTGAACCTCGGCAACTCGTTGCGCTCTTCGTTCATCTCGGCAAGCAGCGCTTGGATGTCGGCGTCTTCGTTCCACTGTCGCGCCTTCTCTTTCAAAATTAAATAGGTACGCATACACCCGCGAGCGAAATCCTTGACGCCTTGATAATCTTCCGTGCGATAGGCGTGAGCATCGAAATGCCGCGCCCCTTCATAGCCCACGTCCTCTAAAAACTTGACCAGAAAAAATGCCGCTTTCGGATTCGCCGAACCAAAGCGCAAATCCTGATCGTAGCGCCCAGGCACTTGATCGTTAAGGTCTAGGTGAAACAGTTTTCCCGCCTCCCAAGCTTGGGCGACGGCGTGCGTCATATTCAATCCCGACATCTGTTCATGCGCTACCTCCGGGTTGACGCCAACAATTTCAGGATGGTCGAGCGTGGCAATGAACGCCAGGTATGCGCCCGTGGTCGGCATATAAATATCGGCGCGTGGTTCGTTGGGCTTGGCTTCCAAAGCGAATTTGTAATCGTAGCCTTTATCAAGCGCGTATTCGCACAGATAATTCAGCGCCTCGCGCAAGCGTTTGATGGCTTCATCGGGACGGCGACAGGCCTCGGTCTCGACACCTTCGCGTCCGCCCCACAAGACAAAAATTTTGGCACCGCATTCGGCTCCCAAATCCATCGCCTGCATGGTTTTCTGCACGGCATAAGCGCGCACCGCCGGGTCGTTAGCGGTGAAAGCGCCGTCACGAAAAACCGGGTCGTAAAAGAGATTGACCGTCGCCATAGGCACGTTGAGGCCGCTTTCGTCGCAGGCTTTTTTGAACTCGCGGACGATGGTATCGCGTTCACTTGGTGTGGCATCAATCGGTACCAAGTCGTTATCGTGAAAGTTGACGCCGTAAGCGCCAACCTCGGCGAGCAGCTTGACGGCCTCAACCGGCGCGAGAGTATCGCGCACGGCGTCGCCAAAGGGGTCGCGTCCGCGATTGGCCACCGTCCACAATCCAAAGGTGAATTTATCTTGCGGTCGCGGTTGAAAATTTTGCTGCGCCATGAGCTTTCTACCTTTCAGATTTCGATAAGATTAAGGATGACGGATGAAATAAAGTGCAACACTTGAGTGATTTTCCAAGGCCTTGTAGGGGCAACCCTCTGTGGTTGCTCCTACAAGGCTACACTTTATTTCATCCACAATCCTAAGCAGCGATAGAAACCTTATCAACTTGAGTGGTTGGCTCAGGAATCGGTAGTCCTTCGGCTTTCAAGCCTTCGAGGTGAAGGTGAATCGCTTCGCGGATGTTGTGTTGTGCTTCCTCCAAGGTCTCGCCCGTCGAAATACATCCTGGAAGGTCAGGCACATACGCGCCCCAATTCTCCTCTCCCGCTTTTCCCTGCTCATAAATAACCACATACTCTTTCATCATCACGAACTCCATCCCGCCTGCTTGAAAATGCTGGCAAGCGTACCTTTCGGTAGGTCTTTATTGCCGTGAACCGGAACGGTTACCAAGCCTGACTTTATATCATGTTTGAATTGTTTATGACTTCCCACTTGTCGAACCTCGTACCAACCTTCGGCTTTTAACCGCTTGATAACTTCCTTTGCCGTCATTGCATTTACTCAATCCTCAAAGTATTGGGTACACGATTGGCCACCGTCCACAATCCGAAGGTGAATTTATCTTGCGGTCGCGGTTAAAAATTTTGCTGCCTCATGAAGTCACTCCTTAACTTCTATAAGCCTCACGGCCTCGACCTTGAACGGGGATGCCTGGCGCGGCGAGGATTGATTGCCGCTGCATCTACTTGTACAGCTTTTGGTCAGGCTGCCGCAAAGTCTGTATGCTTGCGTGTTTCCGGGTCATGAAAAGCCAGCACGATGTCTTCTTTGGGAACCCCTGCGCGCAGTAAATCGGCAGCGATGCCGTCTTCGGTCCAGTCTTCTTCTATCCAGAATTTGCCGTCACGAAGACGAACATAAACCGTGATGTATTTGACTCGCCGTCCGCTTTCCCAACCGAGTTTCAGCCACAGATAATGCCCTCGTGCTTCATCCATCACCAGCAGTTTTTCCACTTCGGGGTGGAGTCGGCGATTACTCAGTTCAACATATTCGGTGAGGATACGTTTGATGATTTGCGGATATTCCATTACCTTGTCCATCGCACAATCTCCTCGGTTTCCAGCTTGACGACGAGTAGTGGAAGTTGATGCCGTTTCACTACTACCTGAATCGCTTCCTGATTGAAAAACTCTTCATACACTTTTTCGCTGATCGCAATATAGAGTTGGCGTTCAGGGTCAAGCAATTCCAAAAAGCTGATATAAATATCGTACTGTCCAAGCGCTACTTTCAAGTCTTGAAGTTTAGAAAGGCCCACAAAACTTTTCACTTCAATGACGATCTTTTGTCCGCTGCGTTCTGCGGCAATCGCCCGTTCCGCAGCAAGATCGGCATACAGCGTCAATTCTTTGTACTCGATGATGTAGGGATCGTCGGTGATCGTCCATCCGTCTTTTATCAGCGCGTTTTTCACCGCGTCATGAATTAGGTCTAATCTGGGCATAACCAACTCTTAACTTCTATAAGCCTCACGGCCTCGACCTTGAACGGGGATGCCTTGCGCGGCGAGGACTTCCGCTTGCAGCGCGAACATACAGGCCGCCGCTTCGTCTATCTTGCGCGTGAAGGCGATGGAGCCTTGCAAAATAGGCTTCAAGCGCTCTTTGTCTTGCAGGCGAGCGGGCGGGTATTCGTGTTCAACGATCAGGTGCGTATTGGCTACGTCAAGCTGCAACAACTCACGCGCTGCCAGTTGATGATCGAGCCAGTCAACCGTGCGATTCTGCAAATAGGCCAGCGGGTCATGACGCGCTGTGCCGGGCAATTCGTGTTCGCACAACACTGTCTGCTTGAGCCAAGCATTGGCTTGATCTGCGGGGTTTTCCGAAGCCTTGCCATTGATCCAGTCGCCGCGCTCGATGGTCTGGCCGCCGTAGCCCCACGCCGCCACGCCTTTGGCGTTGATGATCTGGCCTTTGACGTGAAAGCCGCCGATTAAAAAGTTGTAGCCTTCGTCTTTCAGGTATTGAAAAATCGAGCGCGTGTCCTGCCCCATCAAGATGGCGTGCGACGGGTCGTAATGTATGCGGAAGTGATCGCCGACACCAGCCTTTTCGCAGAGGCGATGCAAGGCAATCCAAGTGCCGGGCGTGTAGGCGATGTTGTTATGAAAATTGTCGCCCGTCGTCCATCCCGGCATCGGGCATTGTTCGACGCGATAAGTCAGACCGCGAGCTTTGGCTTCCTGTAAGAGCGGCACAAAACTGTCGGCAAAATCCAACAGGTTTTGCTCCAGGCTCAAGGCTTGATTGCGCCCAACAAAACCGCACACCGCATCCACCCCTAGCAGTTCGGCGGCATCGAAGACGCGCAGCATAAACTCATGTTTCTTTTTGCGTATGGCCGGATCATCGTGCAGCATATTGTCAAAATAGCCCAAATCGGACACGCCTATGTTGTAGTGCTTCAAGGCAGCAAGCACGCGATTGGCGCGGTCTTGGTTGAAGGGCTGGCGCAAATCCAAAGTGTTAGCCACCGGGTCAAGCAGCGCGGCGGCAGGAATGTCGGCTTCCGTGGGATGCAGCGCGGCGGAAATCTGCAGGTTGCTTGCGCCGATTTCCGCCGCAAACTCCACCCAATCTTCGATGGCGCGGTCGGGGTCCGAGTCGCGCACTTCGCGGGGCGTCAATTCTTGTAGAGCGGCGGTCAAGATGCCGATTTTCATGAATTGCGGTGCAAATGGTTGAATAGTCAAAGTGCAATTTTCCTTTGCTTATGGGATGTTTTCGGAAGCGTGGTCAGCGGCTCGGCTAACTTATAACGTGCAGGCAAAGAAGGCGTCAAGTTTGGCGTAGAATTTATCGGCAGTATGTCATTGTTCACCAATGATGCGAGGGGGAACGCGACAGCTTGGCGGCTTGGCGGCTTGGCGCACGCTCCGTTGTTGGGGTCGCAACCTTAGGTTCTCGCGCCAAGCCGCCAAGCCGCCAAGCTTCGCCAAGTCCGAGAGCATTCATTACCCGCATTAAATCGGCAACCTGATTGCAGGCCTGGGATTGTGGCTGCCTCGGATTGACACCACCTCATACGGCATAGCATCATCCATGCCGCTTCAATTCAAAGTGCATACTTCATCGTTTCATTTCGCGGAGGATTTATGACCAGCATCAACAGACGCGACGCCCTGTTCGGCATTGGCGCAACCGCGCTTTCATCCTTGCTGCTTCCGAAAATCGGCAACGCTCTGCCGCGCTTTGACCGCGTGGTGAAAAATGGTCGCCTCAAACAATCGGTGTCGCGCTGGTGTTACGGCAAAATTCCGCTCAATGAATTTGCCCGGGCGATTGCCGACCTCGGACTTACCGCTATGGATTTACTCGAAGAAAAAGATTGGCCGGTGATTGCCCCATACGGCTTGATCTGTTCGATGGGCTACGCCGGTGGCGGCACGATTCCCGATGCTCTCAACAACCCGGCCAATCACGATAAGATCGTCAAAAATTTTGAAGAGCGCATTCCGCGAGCCGCTAAAATGAAGGTCGCCAACGTCATCACCTTCTTCGGCAACCGACGCGGCCTGAGCGATGCCCAAGCCCATGAAAATTGCGTGCTGGGTTTGAATCGCATCAAGAAGGTCGCCGAAAATGAAGGCGTGACGATTTGCGTGGAACTCTTGAACAGCAAGGTTGACCACAAAGATTATCAAGGCGACCACACCGCCTTTGGCGTGGAAGTCGTCAAGGCCGTCAACTCGCCGCGAGTGAAATTGCTCTACGACATTTACCATATGCAGATCATGGAAGGCGATGTGATTCGCACCATTCGCCAGAACCAAGACTACATAGGCCATTTCCACACCGGCGGCGTGCCGGGGCGCAACGAACTAGACGGCACGCAGGAATTGAATTGGGCGGCGGTGTGCAAAGCGATTGTGGACCTGGGCTATAAGGGATACCTCGCACACGAGTTTGTGCCGAAACGCGACCCGCTGACTTCTTTACGCGAAGCCATCGCGCTGTGTGATGTGTAGAGAAATACTGTTGAATTGAACAACCAGCCAAACGGAAAAACCATGTATTGAGCAGCGGTCTGTGACGGCGAATTGCGGCGGTTACAGACCGCTGCTCAACCGAGTGAGCGTTCTTGCCGCTGCGCTTAACCCGCAGGTGATTGCGCCAGACGGTACGACCACAGCGGTTTACTTTTCATTGACGCGGCGAAAATTATATTGAATCAAAGCGCGCACGTTTACCGCTTTGCCATCACGCATCGCCGGTTTGAATTTCAATTGCCGAATCGCACGCACCGCCGCTTCATCCAGACCGAATCCCGCCCAACGAATAATTTCGATGTCGCCGATGTCGCCGCTCGCTTTGAAGACGACGCGGGCTTCCACGGTGGCGTTGATGTCGGCGCGGTCGGCTTCGTCGGTGTAGTCGGGTTTGACGCGGTGGATAAACTCAGGAGCCTTGAAACCGGCTACCAGAGCCGATTTCGTGTCGGGCATCTCGTCAACCGGTTCGTTGCTCGAAGGCTTGGCGAGTTCCTGAGCGGCGCGAAAGGCGGTCATCTTTTCAAGGTAGAGAGGAAGGCGAGCGGCAAGGGTATGCGCGGCTTGGCGCAGCGCGATTTCTGTGGTCGCCGCTTTTTCGAGGATGAAATCGAAATGGGCGAGCGCGCCGCTGCGACTATCAACAATCATCACGCCGAGGCAAAGTTCTTCGTGCGCTTCCTGAGCGGCTTCGCTGCGTCGGGACGCTTCGGCTTTGCCGATGATGAAAAAATCGCAGCCGATGGCCGCGCCTATGCTGCGTGCTTCTGCGCGGCTGAGATTGATCGCGCCCTCGTAGCGCAAGGCGTCGAGCGCGGGTTTGATTTGCGCTTCTTCAATCAGTTTGAGGCGTTGATTTTGTGCCAGCGCTTCGAGAAAGTTTTTGGCGATTTGATTGTCGCTGTTGCCGGTGAAGCCGACCACGGCTAGGCGCAAACGGCGCAATGTTTGTTGCTGTGGCAAAGCTTGCGTCGGCAACAGCAAAAGGCTAAAAACCAGCGCAACCATTAAGCGATGCGGCGCATGGTGAGAATGCGCGGGATGCCTTGCAAGTCGTTGGTCACGTCTTCGAGTCGCCATAAGTTTGGGTCTATCATCTGTCGGATTGCGTCGAGTTGAGTATAACCGATTTCGCAAATCAAAAAACCTTCCGGCTTCACATAGCCGTGACTTTCAGCAAGCAAGCGGCGATAAAACTGCAAGCCGTCCTCGTCCGCAAACAGCGCCGCGTGCGGTTCCCAGTTGATCACTTCGCGTTGCAAAGTCGCTGCCTCTTGCCGCGCAACATAAGGTGGATTCGAGACCAGAAAATCAATACGGTTTTCGAGACCGCGCCCCGCAAGCGGCGCAAGCAAATCGCCGTGCAGAAATTCGATGCGCTCTTGTGCGCCCAGTCGTGCGGCATTCTCCTGGGCAATCGCGAGCGCGGCGCTGGAACTATCTGTGGCAATGAGGCGCGCCGTTTTGAGATGCCGCGCCAAGGTGATGGCTATGCAACCGGAGCCTGTGCCGATGTCCACGATGAGCCATGCGGGTGCGGAAAGTTTCGTCGTATCGCCAACAGACGGCAGTGTGTTCTTCGCCCTCTTGCGCTTGTTGGCGGTACGACGAAACGGTTCTGTACAATCAAGCTCCGCTGGTGTCTGCGATAGCTTGAGGACTTGTTCGATTAAAAATTCGGTCTCCGGTCGCGGGATTAACACCGCCTTCGTGACGCGAAAATCGAGACCGTAAAATTCCTGATGACCGAGAATGTATTGCAACGGCTCGCCCGCAGCGCGACGCTCAAGCAGCGCTCGAAAAGTTTGCCGCAGCGCTTCGTCTAAGACTTCATTGGCGCGGATGATTAATTGCGTGCGGTCAACGCCGAGCGCCTGCTCAAGCAGTAATGAGGCGGTGAGGCGTTCATCGCTCACTTGGTTTTCGCGCAAGAAATTTGCGCCTTCCGTGACGACTTGGGCAATGGTGCGCGGCGCACTGTTGGTCGGATTGGTTTCGGAAAGAGAATTCATAGATTGAAAAAAACGTCTCTCGCAGGCTTCGGTTGCCATTTATTTGAATACCGAAAAGCCTATATAAAACAGGTTCGAGCCAAAGCCCGGATTGATGGTGCCGCGTCCGGCATTCGAGATGTGGTGCAACTTGTAGCCCAAGGAAATCGCTCGATGCGAGCGGGTCAGAATTTGCGCGCCGACGCCAAGCTCTGCAGTGAAGTTGAATTGTTTGCCAAGTTGATTCGGCACAGGCGCGCTGAGATAGAGACAGCCGCCGCTGAAGTTGGCAAAGGGTTGCAGGCGGCGTTGCGGACGAAAGTTAATTTGAAAACCAAGCGGCGCAGTGCCGACGCCATAAACCGTCGGATGAGCGCGCTGGCGGGAAACTTCGGCAGCCGTTGGCACGAAATCTTTGTTGCGATACGACAGCAAGGCAAACGGAATCGCATCAATCGTGTATTTGAGGACGGCGATTTTGCCGCTGGCGAACACCCGCGCATAGCGCAAGCCGAGGATGCCGAATTTGACCTCTCTGCTGGTGCCGGAAATTCCTGCGGTGACCAACGAACCGCCGCCCCACACGGCAAATTCATTGCGCCGGATGTCACCGCCATCCGATGCCGTGGCGTTTTTGGTGGTCAGTAATTTCGGCAACTTGCGCTTGTCCTCAGGATTTTTATTTTGAGCCGAGCTGGAAAACCAGCCACCAGAAGACACCAGGAAAAAGATGAGCGCGGCGCTATGAATCATTCGCTTGCTGGGCAATTTCGTCGTTCCTCTTTGCAAGTTTATCGCGTGTGCTTCGGCAGAAGATTAGCAAGTACGGGCGAATGTTCAAAGGGCAGAGGTTGAGAATCTCTCGCCTCAAGCGGGGCGCGGAGAGGCGACGCCGCAAGCTATCGGCAAGAGCTTGGCACAGCGCCAACCGGTTGGCGCGCTTCAGTCTTGTAGAGGGATTAGACTTGCCGATTGGTTCTTGTTGCTTTCCCGTCATCGGCTTGAGGCAAGGTTTTTCCCCGCTCTGGCCGCGCCGCAGATTTTTTTTCCAAACGGAAAATAAATGTACGGCTTGACCTTTTTTTTGCGTCTCTCTATGGCAGGAGCGGTTACGAAAAACGCTTACACGGAATCATATTTCAACGCCGCGTTGACTCGTATCAACTAGCTGAGGGCAAGGAGCGCGGCGGTACAGAGAAATTGAATTGCTCCATCAATGCGGTGATGGCTGCTTGAGTCGTAGGTTCATCCGGTTCGCAATCGAAGGTGAAGCTACGGCTCTTTTTTGCTTGGCGGTGCGCCTGTCCGAATCGTTCAACCGGTTGCTCGACCGCTTCATTATCAAATCCAATTCACACCATAAGGCATTTGAATTTTACATCCCAGCGATTTACTGGTAACTTTTCTGTCCGCTTTTTCACGGCGGCGGCACATAGCTTGAACAATCATTTTCAGTCGTTACACTTTTGAATTGCAGGCAGCCTCAGCCGCTGGCCTGGATAACTTTTTCAGACGGAATTTCGTAATGAAGACCCTTAAATTGATTTTCCTATCCTCGCTTGGCAGAAAGTATGTGATGGCGATCAGCGGAGCGTTGCTCTTTTTGTTTGTCATCGGTCATATGTTGGGCAACCTACAGATTTTTCTCGGCAAAGATTTCCTCAATGCCTATGCCCATTTTCTGAAAGCCACGCCCGAACTGCTGTGGCCAGCGCGCATCGGCCTGCTCGTCCTTGCCATCCTGCACATCGTCACCGCCGTGCAACTTGCCATCGAAAATCGCCGGGCGCGCCCGTTGGCCTATGATGGCACCAAGATTTATGCCGCCAGCTTTGCCGCCCAGGCGATTCTCTTCAGCGGCCTTGTCGTGCTGGCCTTCATCGTGTATCACCTGCTGCATTTTACCTTTGGTAAGATTCAACCGGAGGCCTTGACCTACACCGTGATGTATAAAGGCGAACCCATACACGATGTGTACAAGATGATGGTGATGGGGTTTTCCAATCCGTGGATTTCGGCAATCTATTTAATCTGCATGGGCTTGCTGTGTCTGCACCTGAGCCACGGCGTCAGTTCGCTGTTTCAATCGCTCGGCTGGAAGACCAACGCTTATCGCAACGCGATTGATAAGTTTGCGAAAATTTCGGCGCTCATCATTTTCCTCGGCAATTGTGCAATTCCCGTCGCCATTTTGCTGGGGTTGGTAAAATAAATGCAGTTACGGGGTACGCGGTAGAAGTTTTAACCACCCATCCCGCGTACCCCATAACGAGAAACTAGAAACCGCTATGACACTAGAATCAAATGTTCCGTCCGGGCCGCTGGCGCACAAGTGGTCGAAGTATAAACAGGAGCAGAAGCTCGTCAATCCGGCGAACAAACGCAAGTTCGAGGTGCTGATCGTCGGCTCCGGTCTGGCCGGTGCATCGGCGGCGGCGACGCTTGCCGAATTGGGCTACAACGTCAAATGCTTCTGCTTTCAGGACAGCCCGCGCCGCGCTCACTCGATAGCCGCGCAGGGCGGCATCAACGCCGCCAAGAATTATCGCAACGATGGCGACAGCATCTACCGACTGTTTTATGACACTATCAAAGGCGGCGACTTTCGCGCCCGCGAAGGCAACGTCCATCGCCTCGCCGAAGTTTCGGTCAACATCATAGACCAGTGCGTGGCGCAAGGCGTGCCGTTTGCCCGCGAATACGGCGGCTTGCTCGATAATCGCAGCTTCGGCGGCGCACAGGTATCGCGCACTTTTTATGCGCGTGGCCAAACCGGGCAGCAACTTTTGTTGGGCGCATATCAAGCCTTGAGTCGGCAAATCGGCTTAGGCACGGTGAAGATGTATCCGCGCACCGAGATGCTGGATTTAGTTTTGATTAACGGCGAAGCCAAAGGCATCGTCGTAAGGGATTTGATTACCGGCGCGATTTCTTCGCACGGCGGCGATGCCGTAGTATTGGCCACCGGCGGTTACGGCAACGTCTTTTATCTTTCGACCAACGCGCAAGGCTGCAACGTCACGGCGACTTATCGCGCTTATAAAAAGGGCGCGTACTTTGCCAACCCTTGCTACACACAGATTCACCCGACCTGCATACCGGTAAGCGGCGACCATCAATCGAAACTCACTTTGATGTCGGAATCGTTACGCAATGATGGGCGCGTATGGGTTCCGAAAACCGCAGGCGATACGCGCTTGCCGCAGGACATTCCCGAAGGCGACCGCGATTATTACCTCGAAAGAAAATATCCGAGCTACGGCAACCTTGCGCCGCGTGACATCGCTTCGCGTGCCGCCAAAGAAGCCTGCGACAATGGCCTAGGCGTAGGCCCAGGCGGGCGCGGCGTCTATCTGGATTTTTCCGACGCCATCAAACGCCTGGGCGAAGATAAAATCCGCGAGCGTTACGGCAACCTCTTCGAGATGTACGAACGCATCACCGGCGAAAATGCGTATCAGCGGCCTATGCGAATTTATCCGGCGGTGCATTACACCATGGGCGGCTTGTGGGTGGATTACAATTTAATGAGCAACATACCGGGCTTGTTCGTGTTGGGCGAAGCGAACTTCTCCGACCACGGCGCGAATCGCCTGGGCGCAAGCGCCTTGATGCAAGGCTTGGCCGATGGTTACTTCGTGTTGCCCTACACCATCGCCAATCATTTCGCCTCAACCAAACAGCACAAACCGTCAACCGATGCGGCGGAGTTCAAGGAAGCCGAACAGGAAGTCGAAGCGCGCATCAAAAAATTGCTCTCGATAAACGGCAAGCGCACGGTCAATGATTTTCACCGCGAACTGGGCAAACTGGTATGGGACAAATGCGGCATGGCGCGCAACGACGCCGGTTTGAAAGAGGCACTGGCGCGCATCCCGGCCTTGCGCGAAGAGTTTTGGGAAAACGTCAACGTGCTGGGCGATGCCGAAGCATTGAATCCGGCTCTGGAACGCGCCGGACGCGTCGCTGATTTTATGGAGTTCGCCGAGTTGTTATGTCTGGACGCGCTGCATCGCAAAGAGTCCTGCGGCGGTCACTTCCGCGAAGAGTATCAAACCGAGGACGGCGAAGCGCAACGCAATGATGAAGAGTTTTCTTACGTTGCGGCGTGGGGCTACAGCGGCGTCGGCAACGCCCCGGTGTTGAACAAAGAGCCACTGGTTTACGAAGAAGTTCACATGACGCAAAGGAGTTATAAATAAAGTGACGAGGACTGAGGACTGAGGACTGAGTATTTATGAAGGCTGAACGCTGAACGCTGAACGGAGGGTTGCACTCTTTTGTTCATCCTTCATCATTCAGACTTCATCGTTTGGTGATGCACTCAGTCCTCTGTCCTTATTTTTTGAGGAATAACTTATGAGCGAGACGACGATGAATCTGACTTTGCGGGTTTGGCGACAAAAGAATGCCCAGAGCGCAGGCACGTTCGTGGAGTATGAAGCGAAAAATATCTCCGTGGATATGTCGTTTCTGGAGATGCTTGATGTTGTCAACGAAGAGTTGACGGCCAGGGGCGAAGACCCCATCGCCTTTGACCACGATTGTCGCGAAGGGATTTGCGGAATGTGTTCGTTGACCATCAATGGCAAAGCGCACGGCCCTCTGGAAGCGACGACGACTTGTCAGTTGCATATGCGAAGTTTCAAAAATGGCGATGCCATCACGGTTGAGCCGTGGCGTGCCAAACCGTTTCCGGTGATTAAAGATTTGGTCACCGACCGCAGCGCCTTTGACCGCATCATTCAAGTGGGCGGTTTCGTGTCGGTGTCAACCGGCGGCGCGCCCGATGGCAACGCCTTGCCGATTCCCAAAACCGATGCCGATGCGGCGATGGATGCGGCGCAGTGCATCGGTTGCGGCGCGTGTGTGGCGGCCTGCAAAAATGCTTCGGCGATGTTGTTCGTGGCGGCCAAGGTCGGGCATCTCGGACTATTGCCGCAGGGACAGACCGAACGCGACCGCAGAGTGTTGCATATGGTGGCGCAGATGGATGAAGAGGGCTTTGGCAATTGCACCAACATTGGTTCGTGTTCGGCAGTCTGCCCGAAAGAGATTGGTCAGGATTTCATTTCGCGCCTGAATCGCGATTTTCTGAAAGCCAGTTTGCGCGCCAAGTAAAGCCCACGCAACGGCGTTGCCGGAGGCTTGCTTCGAGGCAGCGGCAAACGAGAAATCGCCAATAAAACCGGGCGTTTTCGCTGGTCATTCGGTATAAGATACAACTTTCGCTATACGCCTTGCCGTCACGCAAACGGCAAGGCTTTTTCGTGGTCTGGTGAGAGGCAGAGGGTCAGGATTGGCGTAGGACTTTCCTGATCCTTCGCGCCAGCGCGTCCGCCGTGAAGGGTTTTTGAATTAATTGCAGGTTCGGCTCAAGGGCTTCGTGGCGGGCTATAACATCATCCGTGTAGCCGGACATATATAGCACTTTGATTTCAGGATTGCGGCGATTGATGATGCTGCCGAGATCGCGTCCGCTCATGTTGGGCATGATTACATCGGTCAAGACCAAATCAATTTTTCCGGCATAGGTTTCGCAAATCTTCAAGGCCGCCGCCCCGTCTTCCGCTTCCAATACGGTATAGCCGTAAGCGTTGAGAATTTCCAGCGCCAGCAAACGCACCGCCGGTTCATCTTCGACCAGCAATATGGTTTCCGAACCGCCGAGCCTTCTCTCGTCCGTCTCGAAACGGCGCGCCGCCTCAAGCTCGGAAAGGTGTCTGGGCAGATAGACTTTGAAGGTCGTGCCTTGAAACACTTCGCTGTGTACAGAGATATAACCGCCGCTTTGTTTGACGATGCCATAGACGGTTGCCAGTCCCAACCCTGTGCCTTGGCCTATGCCTTTGGTGGTAAAAAACGGTTCAAAGATATTGGGCAGAATTTCGGGCGCGATGCCCAACCCGGTATCGCGGAAGGCGAGCATGACATATTGCCCAGGGGGAATGGGTTCGGGCGTCGGCGCAGCGCTGGCGGCAATCTCTAGGTTGGCGGTTTCAATAAGAATCACGCCGCCTTTGGGCATGGCGTCACGCGCATTGACCACCAGATTGATAACGATTTGATCCATCTGTCCGGGGTCGGCCTTGACTTCCCATAGCCCTTCGTCGGGTTTCATCATCAGCTTGATATCTTCGCCGATCAAGCGCCGCAACATCTGATTGGTCTGGTGCAAGAGGTCGTTGAGTTGCAGCACCTGCGGTTGCAAAACCTGTTTGCGACTGAAGGCCAGAAGTTGCGCGGTGAGCGTCGCAGCGCGTTCACCGGCGTTGCGAATCTCTTGTACATACTCGCTCGGAAATTTATCTTCAGGAGCGCGCATCAACAGCAAATCGGCATAGCCGATAATCGCTGTCAACAGGTTGTTGAAATCGTGCGCCACGCCTCCGGCCAAGCGACCCACGGCTTCCATTTTCTGCGATTGGCGCAATTGCTGCTCCAGTTTTTTGCGCTCCGTCTGATCAATAGCCAGCACCAGTACGGCGGGGCGGTCGCCGTAGATTAAAACGCTGTAGGTCATCTGCACGTCGAGCAGTTGGCGCTCTTTGGTTTGTTGGCGGCATTCGATAGAGAGCGCTTCGGCCTCCTCGGAGGCCTGGGGAAGTTGGGCAAGGAAGAGGTCTATATCGTCGCTATATAGCAGGTCGGTAATCCGCCTGGCGAGGAATTCTTCGCGGCTGTAGCCGTAATGCCGTATGGCGGCCTGATTGACGGCCAGAAACGCCAGACTTTGCAAATCATAAACCCACATGGGCTGCGGGTTGTTTTCAAATAAAGCGCGGTAGCGTTGTTCGGAATAGCGCAAGGCTTTTTCGGCCAACCACTTTTCGGTGATGTCGTGAGACATCCCGCGAATAATGGGCGCGCTGACGCCTTCGGTACGCAAGGTGTTGTGATATTCCAGTATGCGTATTTTGCCGGACTTGGTGCGGACACGCAGCCTGCCGCTGGCCGCGCCTTCCCGCTGAATGGTCGCCAAATAATCATCGAACAGCTCTTGAAAAGGAGCATCTACGAAGTCGCGCATATTTTTATGCAGGATGTCGGTTTCGTCATATTCCAGCAGCGCCGCGCCGCGATGGTTTGCCGAAAGAATCGTGCCGTCCAAATCATGCGTACAGATTAAATCGTGACTATTTTCGACCAGATCGCGATAGCGGTCTTCGCTTTCGCGCATAGAGGCTTCGGCCTCTTTGGTCTTGGTAATCTCTTCATGCGTGAGCACCACACGCCTTGGGCCGCGACCCACGAAAGGCGACACCGAAATTTGAAACCAGCGGTTTGGAGCGGCGTGAGGACAAGAGTATTCAAGCGTGAAGGTGTCGCTTTGTCCGGTTAAAACTTTGCGGATGCCGTCGGCCACTGCTCTGGCGGTGTGCGCCTCTGCGCTTGCCGTCGCCTCACAAATCTGCAAATAGTTCGCGCCAACGCCACAGTTCTGATTCTGCAAGGTATGCTCGTCCGCAAAGCGCTGCCAGGCGGCATTGACCAGCGTAATGGTGCCTTCGGCGTCCAGTATCGCAATGTGTGTGGGTAAGGAATCCAACAGCGATTGGAGAACTTGATGGGCTTCGCGGCAGCGCGTTTCGGCGCGGCTGCGTTCCACCGCATAGCGTATCGAGCGCTCCAGCGCGAAGGCGTCCAGTTCACCTTTCACCAGATAATCGAAAGCCCCCGCCTGCATCGCCTGCACATCAAGTTCGCGCTCCTTCATACCGGTAAGCAGGATGGCGGCAACTTCACCCGACTGTTGCTGCGCCTCGCGCAACAATGCCAGTCCGCTGCGTTGTCCCAGTTGGTAATCAATCAAATATACGTCGTAGCGCGAGTGGCGAATGTCGTCTATGGCGTGGGCGAAAGAGTCCGTCCATTGCAGGTCGAAATGGCCGTCATCAATGTTGGTGAGCAGATTGCTGGTCTGTAGGTAGTCGTCGTGGTTATCTCCGACCAGAAGAATTTTAATCGGTATGTTATCCAAAGCCAGTTCGCTCCCAACGGCCACGCGACGCTTGATGAAGAGGGCGAAAGCGTCGCAATGCAGAGCCGCTATCTTCCAGGTTCGTTGTTGCCCTCAAGGTGCCACGGCAACCGATACGCGCCCAGGAACGAATGCCGGGCGGCGGCGTTCAGCAGCTTTTGAGGTCGTAATCGTATCGTTCAAAAACGGGCGCAATAGGGAATCGGCCTTGCTCTTTTGTACGGCGCAGGGTGCGTTATCCTCGTCCGCGACTCGCGCTTCGGGTCTGTTGGTCTTTTTGAATTAAGCCAAGTGTTGCGTCAGGCCGAAGGTCCGGCGTACCGACGCTGCGCCGACAGCGCACTCAAACTAAAGACGATTCCCGCATTGCCTCAGGCTCAAATTTTGTCAGCGCAAAAATAATTCCCTACACTCAGACCACAGCTAAGGTGTCCGCACTTTATCACACGCTTTACCGTAGAGCAATAGATTTTCTCTGCCGGTTTGACCGGCTGGCGCAGGCCGAAAAACGAAGAATCGCCAATAAAACTGGGCATTTTTCGCTCCTGGCTTGCCAGTTAATACGAGTTGGTGTGACGCGGCAAGCAAGCTGGCGCGGCTGGACTTGAGGGGGCGCAGAATTCTTCGGCGCGGCTTGGCAACGAATCTTTTCACCAGTGGCATCCAGTGGATGGTCGAGCTATCCTGGCTCGACAAACGAACCGAAATAAAACTCCGGAGGAAAAGAATGAAAACCAAGTTCGTCAGTTTGCTTCTGGTCTTCGCTCTGTTTGGGCTGGCGTTGCCGACGCTGGCACAACATAGAGAAGGGGGCTGGATCAGACGCGATAAAAACGGTATCCGGGTTGGCGACGGGAGAATTTCTGTTTTCGATGGGCCGGGCATCCTTAACTACGAGAAGAAAAATCGTTGGATGCCCGGTGCCGCAGGCGCAACCACAGTCATCGGCATAGGCGCAGGCGCAGGCGCTGCGACCGGCGCGGTAATCAAGGGCAAAAAAGGTGCCGTGATTGGCGCGTTAGTCGGCGGCGGCGCAGCGACGGGATTGTGGTTGTACAAGAATCGTCGGGAACGCAAAAAGATTTTCTAACCGTTTTTTCTACCACAGAGGCGTGCGAGGCAAGCAGGAACATAAGCAGTTATTATCTCTTACTTCTTCTGCGCCTCTGTGTTTTTCTGTCGCGCCGCGCCCGACTTCAATTGTCCGCTAAGATGGTTCGATAAACTTCCGCATCCACATTGCCGCCGCTGATGACGCAACAGACCGCCGCCTCGGCAAATTTTTCCCGCGCTGTCAGCAATGCGCCGATGCTTAACGCGCCGGTCGGTTCGGCTTTCAAATTGGCGAATGAATACAGCAGTCGCATACCTTCTTTGATGTTTTCTTCCGGCACTTCCACGATGTCGGCAAGGCCTTCCTGTAGAATTGCCCAGTTGTGATGTCCCAGGCTTACCGTGCGCGCCCCGTCGGCTATGGTTTGTGGTTCCAGTTCATTAATCATCAAACGGCCTTCGCGTAAAGAGCGCGCCGCATCGTTGGCCATCAAGGGTTCCGCGCCGATGACTTTGGTGGCGCTTCCGGCGTCGCGCAAGCCTTTGATGAGACCGGCAGTCAAACCGCCACCGCCGACCGGTGCGATGACGAAATCGAAATTCTGTGCGGCCAGTTCAGCACCCAGACTGGCGTTGCCTTCGATCACCAACAGATCATCATAAGGGCTGGCCACAAAAGCGTCGGGGTGTTCCTGCGCCAGTTCATCCACGCGCACGGCGCGCCCTTTGACGCGCACATCAATCAAATCCACCACGCCGCCGTATTCGCGCACCGCGTCAATCTTGACCTGGGCTGAAGTCTGGGGCATTACCACGATGCAGGATTTGCCCAGCAATTGACAGGCATAAGCCATCGCCTGTCCGAAATTGCCCGACGATGCGGTGAGGATGCGAGACGGTTCAATTTTTGACGCGAGGTTATAGGCAGCGCGAAATTTAAAACTGCCGGTATGTTGAAAGGTTTCGCTGGCAATGGTCAAGTTGACGCCCAGACGTTTGGCCAGTCGCGGCGCTTCAATGAACGTAGTTTTTCTGACCGCTTCAAACAGGGGTTGCGGTGATTGCATAGGTTGACTCATGGTGCTTGAACTATCGCAAATTTCGCCTTGCTCGTCTAGGCAGGCTGGGGCGGCTAGGGCGATGTGGCGGGACGGAAAGGCCGTTGGGCGGCGCGCCTGGAGTTGGTTGCCGCGTGGTCGTGTCGTTCAATAAAAAACGGCTCACCAACTTCTTACCGCGCTGACCTTCGGCATCAACGAAGGGAGAATCGCAACTATGTCCCAATCATCAATCACGCCGGACCTTGAGCCGTTAATCACGGAGGACGATGAGCCTGTGGATAATATCTTTTCCGAAAAGCAGCAACGCCTGCTGACCGAACCGCTCTACAGTTCGTGGGCCGGGCCGGGCGACGGCAGAACTTTCGTAGCGATGGCCAACGTCGGGGTTTTCTACATCGCCAAAAATCCTGCCATCGTGCCGGACGCGCTGTTGAGTCTGGATGTCGAGTTGCCCGACGAGTTGTGGGGCAAAGAGCATCGCTCCTATTTTTTGTGGGAGTACGGCAAACCGCCCGATGTCGTGGTTGAAGTCGTATCAAACAAAGTGGGTCAAGAAGACGGCGAGAAGTTGAAGAAGTATGCGCGTATGCGCGTGGTTTATTACATCATCTTCGACCCGGAGTTACAGATCAGCGACGAGTTGTTGCGGGTGTACCGCTGGGCCGATTTTGATTATATCCAAGAGGCTTCAACTTATTTTCCAAAAGTGAAACTTGGCCTGACGTTGTGGGAAGGCGAGTATGAAAATTTTCACGCCACTTGGCTACGCTGGGCGGACGAGCAAGGCAACTTGATTCCCACCGGTAAAGAGCGCGCCGAACAAGAGAAGCAACGCGCCGAACAAGAGAAGCAACGCGCCGAGCAAGAGAAGCAACGCGCCGAACAAGAGAGCAAGGAAAAAACCGTGGCTTTGCAGCGTGCGGAAAAACTGGCGGCGCGCTTGCGGGAAGCGGGACTCGACCCCGACAAAGTTTAATCTCTTTATCTCACGCTTGCTGAAGCGCACCACGACCTTGAGGCAACGGCTTCACTCGTCACCGGCGCGGCTCATCGTGTACAATCAGCGCAATGTTTGCAGAGGTCGCGGTTCCGGTTGCCATTCGCCAGACATTCACTTATCGGCTCGTCGGCGATATGGCCTATCGCGCTCAAATTGGTTGTCGCGTCGTCGTACCGCTTAATAAAAAACTGCTCACTGGTTTCATCGTTGCGCTGCACGAAACCCTTCCGGACGAACTGCTCTCGACCGAGATACGCGAAGTCGAAGAACTGCTGGACGAAACGCCGATCATTGACAGCGCTATGCTTGCACTGACGCGCTGGATGAGTGATTACTACTACGCGCCTTGGGGCGAGTGCATACGCGCCGCGCTGCCATTGGGCGCAGCCGTTGCCAGCGAACAGATGCTCACCATCACCGATGCCGGACGCGCCGAACTAGCGCACCTGTCGGGCGGCTTCGCGTGGTCTTCGGCAAAACATCAAGCCCTCGAATTGCTCTATCATTCCGGCACTATCAATGCCAAAGAACTGGCGCGCCTGATGCCGAAAGCGCAAACCGCCTCGCTCATTCGTACTCTCAAACACGCCGGTTTTATTAGTGTTTCGCAACACGCTGGCGATTCGCGTTTAAAAGCGAAATTGCAGAACGCGGTGCGTTTGAAAAGTCTGGAGTCCGGTGTCCGGCGTCCGTTGTCCAACATTGAGCAGGTTGACGAATCGAATGGACATTCGACAACTGGCAAGCCTGGGCATTTCGCGGGTAACGGAAAATTGCCTGCGGAGATCAACGCTCCAGCCATCAATACCTCTGAGCCAATCACAAACGAACCAGCAAAATCCCGCACCAAAAAACGCCTGACACCAGACACCGAACCGCAGACGCCAGACGCGGCAAAGCCACTCACCGAGCAGCAGCAGCGCGTTATCAATCTGCTTGCGGAAAGCGAAGGGGCGATGGCCTTGAGCGAACTGCTCGAACAGGTCAAGGTTTCCGCCTCGGTGGTTCGCACGCTGGAAAAGCGCGGCATCATTGAAGTCTTTGCCCGCGAAGTGCGCCGCGACCCGCTTGCTCACCTTAAACAACAGCAGATGGCTCTGGTCAAACTCAACGACGAGCAACAACAGGCGCTGGATTTGATTCTCGAAAAAATTGAGCAACGCGAATATGCGACATTTTTATTGCACGGCGTAACCGGCAGCGGCAAAACTGAAATTTACATTCGCGCTATGATGGATGCCACGCGCAGAGGTTTGAGCGCCTTGATGCTGATTCCCGAAATCGCTTTGACGCCGATGTTTTCGCGCCGCTTGCGCGCCCACTTCGGCGATGCTGTAGCTATACTGCATTCGAGCCTGTCGGATGGCGAACGTCTGGACGAATGGCGGCGCATCAAAGAAGGCGAAGCCCGCATCGTCATCGGCACGCGCTCGGCGGTCTTTGCGCCGCTTCAGGATTTGGGGTTGATCGTCATTGATGAAGAACACGAAACTTCTTACAAGCAGGACGAGTCGCCGCGTTATCACGGACGCGACACCGCGATTATGCGCGCCGTCAGTGCGAAAGCCGTCGTCGTAATCGGTTCGGCAACACCTTCGCTTGAGTCTTTTCATAACGCCCACATTGGCAAATCAACATATATACGTTTGGAAACGCGCTACGGCAATCGTCCGCTCGCTGATGTGCAGGCCGTTGATATGCGCGAGGTGTTTAAGAAGTATGGCAAGCAGACGACCTTTTCCGATGACTTGAAACAGGCGATTGCCGAAACCTACGAACGCAAAGAGCAGGCAATTGTGTTGTTGAATCGGCGCGGCTTTTCTTCGTTCGCATTGTGTCGCACCTGTGGCGAAGCGTTGAAGTGCATCAACTGCGATGTGACGCTTACTTATCATCGTTTCAATTCGAGTCTGGTTTGTCACTACTGCAATTATATGCGGCCTGCGCCGAAAACCTGTCCGCATTGCGACGGCCAATATATTCAATACGTCGGCGAAGGCACCGAGCAAATCGAAGCGAAGTTGAAAGAGATGTTTCCCGACATGAACATCGCCAGAGTTGACCGCGATACAACTCGTAAGCGCGGCAGCCTTGAACATCTGTTGATGGAGTTTGCCGCAGGGACGATAGATTTACTGGTCGGTACGCAGATACTTGCCAAAGGTCATGACTTTCATAATGTAACCTTGGTAGGCGTGATTTCGGTTGATGTAGGCTTGTCGCTGCCGGACTTTCGCGCTGCCGAACGCACCTTTCAACTGCTCACACAGGTTGCCGGTCGCGCCGGTCGCGGCAGTCTGCCGGGGCGCGTGATTATTCAAACCTATCACCCGGAGCATTACGCTTTGGTGTGCGCCCGTGGGCAGGATTACGAAGAGTTTTATCACCGTGAAATCATGTTCCGGCGCTCTATGCACTATCCGCCGTTCACCGCTTTGATTAACATCAACGTGCATGACAAAGAGTTCGACAAGGCAAATGCGGCGGCGATGGATTTGGCGAAAGAGTTGCGCGACTTTGCCACAGACGCCAGCCTCAGAGTGTTGGGGCCTGCGCCCGCGCCGATTTCGCGCATCAAGGGCGATCATCGCTTTCAAATTTTAATCAAGGCGCGCAGCCGCAAACGCGCCCGCGAGGCGCTCGACTTTGGCATCCGTCGCGTCACTGCCGCCGGTCACAACCCGCGCAGTTTTTTGATTGAAGTTGATCCAATCAGTTTGATGTAGCGAAGGAATTTCTTTGTCGCCGAATCGCTTTGTCGTACACTTGAGCAGCAAAGCTCTGTTTCATTTTCAACAAAGGAGAAGTGATATGAATTGTCCTCGATGCAGTGCGATGGTTCCCGATGGTTATAAGTTTTGCGTGAATTGCGGCGCGCCGATCACCAGCACCCAACCGGTGTCGCAACCGGGCGGCCAACCCGCCGCGCCGCCGCCGGGCTACGGACAACAACCGCCGCCGCAAGGTTATCCGCCACCTCAACCGGGCTATCCGCAATCAGCGCCACCTCAACAAGGCTATCCGCCACCACCGCCGCAAGGCTATCCGCCGCAGGGCGCGCAACCAGTTTATCCACCACCGCAAGGTTATCCGCCACCGCCGCCGCAGGGCGCGCAAGCGGGCTACCCGCCAATTGGCTACGGGCAACAACCACCGCCGCAAGGTGGAGGCGGCTATCCGCCGCAGGGGCCGGGCGGCATCAACATAGACGCTGACGGGCGCGGCATGGGGCGCGGCTACAGCTACGAGATTTTGCATCAACCAGCGTTCTCGCTCGCCGTGGTGCAATTGCAGGCCGAGCAATCCATCCTTGCCGAAGCCGGAGCGATGGTTTCGATGTCGGCCAATATCGAATTGCAGTCGCAGATGAAGGGCGGCTTGATGGGCGCTTTGAAACGCGCCGTGGGCGGCGAATCGGCTTTCGTCTCGACTTTCACGGCCAGAGGTGGCCCCGGCGAAGTGAGCTTTGCGCCAGGGATGCCGGGCGACATAGCGGCGCTGGAATTAAACAGCCAGATGTTTTTTGTGCAGTCGAGTTCCTACATGGCTGGCGATGTCAGCTTGGTGGTGGATACCAAATGGGGCGGCGCAAAAACTTTCTTCAGCGGTGAAGGGTTGTTCGTGTTGCAGGTTCACGGCAGCGGCTTGTTATTGGTTTCGTCGTTCGGTGCGATTCATCGCAAGCGCCTTGCGCCGGGTGAACGCTACGTCGTGGACACCGGCCATCTGGTCGCTTGGGAAGGCTCGACGCAATACACCTTGCGAAAAGCTGCCGCCGGATTTTTCCGCAGCATGGTGAGCGGCGAAGGCATCGTCGCAGAGTTTTCGGGACCCGGTGAAATTTTAATTCAAACGCGCAACCTGGCGGCCTTCGCAGGAGTGATGAAACCCTTCTTCCCGACGCAATCGGGCGGCGGCGGGATCAGCTTCGGCTCCTAGGATTGCAAATAGAATCCGCTTACCAACCACGAAAACCACCAAAAACCCAAAGGTGCTTAAACGCTTCTTGGGCTGCGTGATCTTCGTGGTGAAGCGCTTGCGTGGCTGATCCTCAACTCAGTTGTTGCTGGTGTGTACGGGCAAAGCCTATGGCAGGTTGCCAAGGTGGGCAATTGGTTGAGAGGCGGTCTGAGACCGTCTCTCAACCAGATATTGTAGTCGTGGGAAAATGAAATACGCTATATGGTAGAGCGCTGCTGGGGTGAGCGCGTCGTCAAAGGCGCACCTAATCGCTAGGGCAGTCGCTCTTTCATCCACCAGCCTAAGCACGAGGGATACTTTCCGCAACGGCGCGTAAAGCAATGCCTTTGTCAAAAAAAATCCTCCTGCTATCATCATCGGGCGCGTCTTCGACTACACAAGAAAGGCTGCAATTCACACGACCACTATGAGCGGAAAAATTTTACTCACCGGCGGCACGGGCTTTGTCGGTAGCCATCTCGTTGATCGCCTCCTCGAACAAGGCCAAGCGGTGCGCTGTCTGGTGCGGCAATCCAGCAATTTGCAATACCTCAAAGACCCGCGCCTCGAATTCGCTTACGGCGGTTTGGATGAGGCGACCGATTGGGACGCCGCGTTTGCCGATGTGGACACCGTTTATCATGTCGCCGGTTTAACCTTTGCGCGTCGCGCTCAAGATTATTTCACCGTCAATTTTCAAGGCACAGAGGCCATCATCGCCGCCGCCATCAAGCATCGCCAGCAAATAAAAAAATTCGTTCACGTCAGTTCACTCGCCGCCATTGGCCCCGGCGAAAAAGACCGCCCGGTTGACGAAGACACGCCACCCGCGCCGATCACACCTTATGGGCGCAGCAAATTAATGGGCGAAGAAGCAGCGATGATTGCCGCCGATTTTTTCCCCGTTACCATCGTGCGCCCGCCTGCGGTTTACGGGCCGCGTGATTACGCGCTCTACGAAATGTTCAAAGCGATTGCCAAAGGCTTGTCGCCTTCCATTGGCAACTATGACAAGCAACTCAGTCTCGTTCATGTCTTTGATTTGGCCGAGGGCATACGGCTGGCCGCCGAAAACGACACCGCCACAGGTCGCGCCTATTTCATAGCGAGCGACGAAGTTTATTCCTACAACGCGCTGGTCAAAATGCTGGCGAAAATTTTTGCTCGCCGCGTGCGCTCCTTCGCCTTGCCGCGCCCTGTGGCTTACACCGTAGCGACGCTTGCCGAACTCGGTGCTTTCATCACCCGCAAGCCGCCGGTCATCAACCGCGATAAAGTCACAGACCTGTCGCAGGTCTGTTGGGGTTGTTCCATCGAACGCGCCAAAAAAGAGTTGGGCTACCAACCAAAAGTCGGGATTGAAGAAGGCTTGCGCCAAACCATTCAATGGTACAAAGACGAGGGCTGGTTGTGAAGAAACCTGCGAAGAAGGGGAGACGCGGAGACAGCGAGACAGGGAGACAGGGAGACGCGGTGACACAGGGAGACACAGACGCAGCGACGCAGCGACACGGCGATGGGGAGACGCCGAGCGGCAGAGACACAGCGATTGATAATACACAAAGCGACGCAACGCGCATGGTCGAGGCAAATGGCGCGGTCTTTTTTGACGGCGTGTTGAATCCTGCCGATAAAGCAATCATCGTTTATCTGGCGATTCTCATCGTGTTGATGTTGCTGGCACATGAGCGCGTCGAAAAATGGCCGCTGCTGGTTGCTGTGCATACCTCGGCCATTCTATTTTTTGTGGCGCTGGCCAAATGGCTTGCGCCGCCGCTTGGGAACTTTGGGCGCTACCTGCGCGGCTGGAATACGATGTTGGTCATTCCTTTGACCTACAAAGAACTGGAATATCTAGTGCCGCGCCTGCACCCGCGTGATTTCGACTGGCAACTGGCGGCGCTTGATTATCGCGTCTTTGGCGTTCAGCCGACGGTCTGGTTGGAGCGCTTCTTGTGGCCGCCGCTGACGGAAATTTTTCAGATCACTTACGCGACCTACTATTTTTACCCGTTGATTCTCGGCATCGTGTTATGGCGCAAAGGGTGGTTCGTCAAATTTCACTTCTGGGCTTTGATGTTGATGTTAGGCTTGCTGACTTCTTATCTGGGCTACATCGCCGTGCCCGCCATCGGCCCAAGATTTATTCTTGCCGCCCAGCAAACGCAACCGCTCACTGGCGTTTTTTTGTTTCAGACGATTCGTGCGACGCTTGATAAAGCCGAAGGCATCACGCGGGATTGTTTCCCCAGTGGGCATACGGAATTGACGTTGTTGACGTTGTATTATGCGTGGCGCTTTCATAAGCCGACCTTCAAATGGTTTGTCGTCCCGTGCAGCATGATTATTCTTTCGACCGTCTATCTGCGTTATCATTACGTCGTGGATGTCGTCGCTGGCATTGCCTTCGCTATCGTCCTCGTGCTGCTGGCCAAGTGGCTGCATCGCCAACTCGGCGGACAGGATTTCCTTTACGATTCCGAAACTGCCTACGACCGCGAGTAATTTTGGACGCCGGACAGCGGACAGCGGACTCTGGACTCTCAGACTCTCGAACTTTTTATTATGAAATGGACAGCGGCACAACGCGAAGCGATTGACACACGCGGACGGCGCGTACTGGTGTCGGCGGGCGCGGGTTCGGGCAAGACCCGCGTGCTGGTCGAACGCTTCTTGAAACTGCTCGAAGAAAATCCTGACTGGCAGGTTGCTGATATTGTCGCCGTGACCTTCACCGAAAAAGCGGCGCGGGAAATGGTGGCGCGCATACGCCGCGAAATTCGCTCGCGCATTGAACAAAGCCTTGACCCGGACGAGCGCCGCCGCTGGCGCGAACATCGCAATGCGCTGGACTCTTCGCGCATCGGCACGATTCACGCGCTCTGCGCTTCGCTGCTGCGCGCCCATCCCGCCGAAGCGGCGCTGGACCCGGAATTTGAAGTTAGCGAAGAGATCGAGGCCGCCGTTTTACTTGATACCGCCATCGAAGAAACGCTGGTTGAAACGGCGCGTCTGCAAGCCCCGGAATTGGAAATTTTTTCGTACCTGACGGCGCATCAAATTCGTTCGACTTTGCGCGCCTTGATCGCGCAAGGCGAAAGCGGTCGCCGTGCGCTGTCGCGCTTTCTTCGTGAAGAATCCACGCCGCAAGACGCCGCAGAGATTTTAACTTTCTGGCGCAACACCCTCACCAGCTATCAAATAGAGGCCGCGAATTTATTGCTTGAACGCAGCGCTTGGCACAGCGAAGTCGCCACCATCACCACACTTGTGGCACTCAAGAGCGACGACAAACGCGAGCAGTGCCGCCTGCAAGTCGTCGAACTTTTAGAGGTCGCCGCTTTCAGCGATGATGACGAACGAATCAAAGCCTTGCGCGAAATCGCCCACTGCATCAACCTGCGCGGCGGCTCGATAAGAAACTGGGCTTCGGCAGACGAGTTTGAAGCCGTGAAGATTGCTCTCAATAATCTGCGCCAATTTATTCGTGATGAAAAAGTGCTGGAACTGGAAGTGAACGAGGCCGACGCGCAAGCCGCTGAAGTTGTCGCGTACCTAGCGCGGCTCTATGACAAGACTCGCGCCCGATTTCAGCAGATGAAAAACGCACGCGCCGTGCTGGATTTCAACGACCTCGAAGAAATCACCGAAGCTATGCTTGCCGCGCACCCCGAAGTTTGCCAGTTGTACCAAGGCGGCGAACGCCTGCGCGCTTTGATGATTGACGAATTTCAGGACACCTCGCCAATTCAAAAAAGTATTCTGTGGAAGCTTGCACCGGCTAACCAGGAACTGTTTATCATTGGCGACGCCAAACAATCCATCTATCGTTTTCGCGGCGCGGACGTGACCGTATTTCAAGACGCCCGCCACGAAGTCGAAAGCAGCGGCGGTTGCGTTGTTGGCATGGACACCTGCTTTCGCACGCACTCGCGCTTGATTGGTTTCGTCAATCACCTCTTTCCCGCAGTCTTCACTGTGGAAAGCCGCTACGACACGCCTTATGAAAAGATGCTGGCCAACCGCGCCGCCTTGCACGAACAAGCGTCGGTTGAATTGCACATCATCGCGCAAAACCCAAACGCCGAAGCGGACGAGGCGAGCGCCACAGAAGCGCCGGAAAAACTGAACGCCATGCAGTTGCGCGACCTCGAAGCACGGCTGATGGCGCGCCGCATCAACGAGATTATTCATCAAGGCGAGGTCTTGGTAGGCGATGAACGCAACGCGCCGCGCCGCGCTGCTTACGGCGATTTCGCGCTCTTGTTTCAAGCCTCGACCCATTTCGATATTTACGAACAGGCGCTCGCCGACGCCGAAATTCCCTATGTCACCATCGCTGGCAGAGGTTTTTACGCAAGGCAGGAGATCACAGACATCAGCAACCTGCTCGCTTTTTTGGCCAGCCCGATTGATAACCTCAGCCTCGCTTCGGTGTTGCGTTCGCCGATGTTCGCTTGGTCGGATGAGACGCTGTTGCGTTTGCGCCTTGAGCCGATTGCTCATTTGTGGACAGCCCTGGGCGATGACTCTATCACGGTCGCGCCAGACCAGCTTGCCGCCGTAGAATTTGCCCGAGCGACGCTCACACATTTGCGAACTCTGGTCGGACGGGTGAGCGCCGCGCAGTTGTTGACAACGGCGGTCAGAGAGACCGGCTACCTGGCCACTTTGATGGCTTTGCCCAATGGCGAACGGCGCGTTGCCAATGTCGAAAAGTTGATTGAGCAGACGCATCAGCTTGCGACCTTGACGCTGGCCGAAGTGGTCGAACGCATACAGGATTTGCGCTTTCGGGAAATCCGCGAAGGCGAAGCCACTATAGAAGAAGCGGGCGCGGTGCGTTTGATGACGGTGCATAAATCGAAGGGACTGGAATTTCCCATCGTCTGGATTGTGGATGCGACCTACGGCGGCAACACCGGCAAATCGCTCCTCGCTATGCACAGCGATTTCGGCATCGCGCTGGACGTGCGCGCCGATGATTTCGACAGGCGAAAAGAGACGCCGCGCTCTGCGGCTTTCGATTTGCTTCGACGGCTCGAAGCGCAAATGGACAAGGCGGAAAAGAAACGCCTGCTTTATGTAGCGGCGACGCGAGCGCGTGATCACTTGATGATTTCCGGTTCGCTCGGACGAGCGAAATTAACGGGCGAACACTGGCTCGGACGCCTTGCCCGTGCGCTTGGCTTTGATGAAGAGTCGCGCCCGAATCAAGTCGAGTATGGCGGCAGCAAGGTTGATGTATATTGGCACGAGGCCCAGGCGTTTGAGGATGCGAGGGAGCGCGTGACAGCAGAGCGCCAGGTTGAAGACCTTTCGCCAATGGATGCAGCGGATTTCCGCGCCGATATATTTCGCGCTTTTCCTCTGCTCCGCAGATTGTCAACGTAGGGGCGCACCGCCGTGCGCCCAGAATTTTCACAATGTTTTTCAGAATCTGGGCGCACCGCCGTGCGCCCCTACAGTCAATGGTCGGCATTAATCGCCGAAGCTGGTGCGAACGGCGTGCGTCGGCACGCGGAATTTGGTGAAGAAGATCGCCAGCAACCACAACAGACCGGGGCTTGCCGATAACAATCCCGACACTACGATCATCTCTCGCGGACTGTACCAATGCAGCAACCAGCTTGCAGCAATCATCGAAAGCGTCATCATGCCGAATTCCAACGAGCGGTCGGTGCTAAACACACGCCCACGATATTCATCTGGCAAGACGCGCATCACCATCGTCTCCTGCACGCCGAATTCCACGCCCAGCAGAAAACGACTCGCGGTCACCAGCAAACACATGGTCAACAACGTCGGCATCCATCCGGCAAAAGCAAACAACACGCCTTGCATCAGCAATGACCAGCCGATGAAGTGCGCGGCGCGACGTTCTTCGCTCATCCAATCGCCGACGCGACGCGCCAACATCATGCCGAAAAAAACGCCCGCGCCCGAAGCTGTAAACAAGGCGGCGACACTCCAATCACCACGGTCGCCGTGCGCGAAATCATGTCCGCCGATTTGATCGAACAACAAATTCGGCATCCCGCCGCCAGTCGCCCAAAAGATGTTGAGCAAGATCACGGCGCGCACAAACGGTGTCGCCCAGATGTAAGCCAAACCTTCGCGCACATCGGTAAAAAAACGCGGACGTTGCACGGCAGCCGTTACGGCTTGAGCCGCAGCAGGCAATGCCGCCGTCGTTTCCTGCGTCGAAGAAGATAAAGCCTTCGTCCCTGCATTCGTCGCCGATGGCGCTCGCAACGCGGCAACTTTTTCACCGCTTGAGGCGCTCAACGTCATCGCCGCGAGGTTCTCTTTTTCGAATATCGCTTCGGCAACTTCGCCGCTCGATGCGCCGCTTGCCAAAGCCGTTTCGCTTGCGGCCTGAACTTCGCCGTTATCGGCAACGGCCTTCTTCATCTTGACAGCTGGAATCACCGCTATGCACAAAGCCGAAGCGACGAACGACAGCGAATTGACAATGAAGGCCGTGGGATAGCCGAACTGCGCGGCGGTCAAACCGCCCAAGGCTGCGCCCAGCGTGTATTGCAGAAAGCGCGTCGAAAGCATCATCACATTTGCGGTCAGCAATTCACGCGGCGTTACGAGGTTGGGGATCGCAGCGTTTTTGGCGGCGTCGAAAAACATCGAAAGCGAAGCCATCACGAAACTGCCGACCACGACGATCCACACCGAGCGCGTCGCCAGCGCAAACAGATAAATCAGCGCCAGCACGGCGCGCAGCAGGTCGGTTGAAAGCATGATGCGTTTGCGCGACAAACGGTCGGCGAAGACTCCTGCAAAGGGCGCGACCAATAAAAACGGCAGCATACGTCCGGCCATCAAAGCGGTCGCAGCAAACGGCGAACCGGAAAACATTCGCACCATGCCAAGTTCAGCGATGAAGGAAAACCAGGTGCCGAGTTCGCTGATGACCTGCCCCGTCCATAAATTCCGAAACTCTCGATTGTGAGTGAGCAATTCTTTATAAGTTGCCGAAGCCATTTTTTTTACTCCCGAAAAATCAAAAGCCGCCAACATCAAACTGACGCTGGCGGCGGTCGCATTTGAAGTTGTAAAACTTTTAGGTCTGAGGTTGACGAATCTTTTTGGTATCAATGAAGCGCGCAACGTGCCAGCTCGTAGTGCTTGTCAGTAGTGTGCAAGGCTGCGCCATTAGGAGTCGTACACCGAGGTGCTGTGAGAGGTATTGAGTTGGTAAGAAAACCTGTTTCATGAAAACTCTCGCCGTCAATTTTCTAGCTTGCTGCTGACGGTTGGTTCAGAATAAAGGAAGACCCGTTGCGGTGTCAAACTGCAAGCGCAAATCACGGCGGAACGGCAGAAGTTCAGCGCCAGCGCCAGCCGCAATGCGCTGCGAAGAAGATCATCGAACCGCAAATCGCCAACTCGTGACAGCGCCGAGGTCTTATGCAGGAATGGCGACTTCAACTTCCGTAACCGCTAAGGCCGCGCGCAAATCCTGCGGCTTGATGGCAACCAGAAAGCCGCGCTTGCCGCCATTGAGGTAAATTTTCGGCAACGCGAAAATCGTCTTCTCGACATAAATCGGCAACGGGGTTCGCGTGCCAAACGGCGAGGTGCCGCCGACCAGATAGCCGGTGTGTTTTTGCGCCGTGTTCACCTCGCAGGGCTTGACGCTTTTGACTTTCAATCGGCGAGCCAGTTGTTTGGTGGAAACTTCGCAATCGCCGTGCATCAAAATGATGAAGGCGTGGCGCGCCTCGTCTTCCATCACCAGCGTTTTGATGACGCTGTGTTCGGCAACGCCCAGTTCTTGAGACGAGCGCCGCGTGCCGCCCTTTTCCTCATAGTCGTACAAATGCGGCTCGAAAGCGATTTTCTTAGCACGCAAAAAGCGCACCGCTTGAGTCATCGGATAATCTGCTTTTGTCATAACTCCTCAAACGCGGAAGTACGAACGCTGAACCGTGAAGCAGCGTCACGCTGCATTCCTCGTTCAGGGTTCCGCCTCCATACTTTTCGTGCTACCTTGACAGCCTCTATGCCAGTGGCAACAATCCCACTGGCCAGCCATTTTAACAAGCAGAGAGTGAAGAATTGAAATCCCTATCTGAAACCGATATGCAAATCCGCAGGCAGGCGGCGCGTGAAGCTCTGGACGCCTGGACCCGCGAAGTCATCGCCTGGCATTTCAATCCCGCAACCGGTTGCCCATTCTGGCTGGACTATGCCAGACAACTCGATTGGCAGCCGCACGCGGAGATTCAAACGTATGCTGATCTGGCACGCTTTGGCAATTTCCAAGACGAGTGGTTACGCGGCGGCCCGGTGCGGCGCTGGGTTCCGCAAGCTTATGCCGACCGTCCCATTTACACCTTCGAGACCGGCGGCAGCACAGGGGTGCCGAAATCGCGCATCGCTATTGATGATTTTCGCATTGACTACGAATTGTTCAGCGCCACTCTGCCGACTGAAGCGTTTCCGCAAGGCGCAGACTGGTTGATGATTGGGCCATCGGGGCCGCGTCGTCTGCGGCTCGCAGTTGAACATCTGGCGCAATTTCGCGGCGGCATCTGTTTTATGATTGATCTCGATCCGCGCTGGTTTATCAAGCTGCTCAAGATGGGCGAAAACGAAATGGCGCAGGTCTATAAAAATCATGTGATTGATCAGGCGCTGACCTTGTTGAAGGCGCACGACAATATTCAATGTGTCTTTACCACACCGAAATTATTGGAGGCGCTTTGTGAAAAAGTGTCGTTGCAACGTCTGGGCATCAAAGGGGTGTTTTGCGGCGGCACTGAGATGACGCCACAATTTTATCGCTTCGCAGTTGAAGAGTTGTTGGACGGCGTTTATTTCGCGCCGACCTATGGCAACACCTTGATGGGCTTGGCGACCCACAAACCGCTTGAGCCAGCGGACAACTACGCGGTGATTTATTATCCGCCGGTGCCACGTGCCTGTATTGAAGTGGTGGACGCGGACGACACCGAGCGCGTAGTGGAATACGGCGAGACCGGGCGCATACGGCTTACCACCTTGACGAAAGAATTTTTCATGCCGCGATTTTTAGAACGCGACGAAGCCGAACGCGAAAAGCCTTGCGCGTTGTATCCTTGGGACGGGGTGCGAAACGTCCGCCCGTTCTCGCGCTTTCACACCCAAGTCGTCGAAGGCGTTTATTGATTGCGGATTGCAGAATGCCGATTGCGGATTATGGAAGTTGCCACAGACGGAGCAGCACAAATAAAAAACCGGGGCGGCGGTTGGGAATGGCTCTCGCAAACTTAGCAAGTGGGCTTGCGGTCTGCTTGGTCTGCCAGTACAAACGAAAATATAATTTTGGAGATAATCAAATTTTATGTCAGATGCGAAATTGCCTTCTCATACGGAAGATTTTTCCGAGTGGTACAACCAACTGGTTTTACGCGCCGAGCTGGCGGACTACGCGCCGGTGCGCGGCTGCATGATTGTGCGCCCTTACGGTTGGGCGTTGTGGGAAAATATTCAACAAGCCCTCGACCGACGCTTCAAAGCCACAGGCCATGTGAACGCTGCGTTTCCTCTCTTGATTCCGAAAAGTTTTCTCGAAAAAGAGCAAGCCCACGTCGAAGGCTTCTCGCCGGAACTCGCGGTGGTCACCATCGGCGGCGGCAAAGAGTTGGAAGAACCGCTCGTCATTCGCCCGACTTCGGAAACCATCATCGGGTACGCCTACGCCAAATGGATCAAGTCGTACAGAGACTTGCCGGTGCTGATTAATCAATGGAACAGCGTGGTGCGCTGGGAACTGCGAACCAAGATGTTTTTGCGGACGCTGGAATTTTTCTGGCAGGAAGGCCATACCGCGCACGCCACTTACGAAGAGGCCGCCGCCGAGACTCGACAGATGCTCGAAGTCTATACCGACTTTGCGGTAAACGAAGCGGCGATTCCGGTGATCCCCGGTCGCAAATCCGACGCCGAACGCTTTGCCGGTGCAGACCAGACCTATTCGATTGAAGCCATGATGGGCGACGGCAAAGCCTTGCAGGCGGGAACCTCGCACAACCTCGGCCAGAATTTCGCCAAAGCGTTCGACATTCGCTATCTGGATAAGCGGGGCGAATTGCAATATTGCTGGACGACTTCGTGGGGACTGTCAACGCGCTTCATCGGTGCAATCATCATGGTTCACGGCGACGCGCAGGGGTTAATTTTGCCGCCGCGCCTTGCGCCCTTTCAAGTGGTTGTCGTGCCGATTTTCAAGACCGCTGAAGAGAAGGCCATCGTGATGGAAGCGGCGCAAAACCTTCGCACCGCGCTTGTCGGTGCAGAGGTGCGCGTCAAGCTGGACGAACGCGAAGGGCTGACTCCCGGTTTCAAATTCAACGATTGGGAGATGCGCGGTGTGCCGCTGCGAATAGAGATTGGCCCGAAGGATGTAGCCAGCCGCACGGTGATGCTGGCTAGACGCGACCAACCCGGCAAAGCTGGCAAGACCGCCGCCCAGCAAGACGAAATTGTGACTGTCGTCAAAGCGCTGCTGGTCACCATTCAGCAGGCTTTGTATGATCGCGCCCTGGCGTTTCGCAACGCCAATACTCACGAGCCGGACGATTACGAGCAGTTCAAGAGCGTCGTCGAAAAAGGCTTTGCGTTGTCGTATTGGTGCGGCAGTAGCGACTGCGAAGCGCAGATCAAAGAGCAAACCAAAGCAACGACGCGCTGCGTTCCGCTTGAGCAGGAGAGCCGCGAAGGCGTTTGCATCAAGTGCGGACAACCGGCAAAAGAGAAAGTGATTTTTGCGAAGGCTTATTAGGTCTAAACCACATTGATCATCAAGCCTTGAGAAAAGCAACCCCGCAGGGGCAAAGCGCCGCAAGCAAATAGTCGCCCTCCTTTCGAGACGGGAAAATTCCGGCTCACCGATCCGGAAGGCGAAACGGATTACGCTTGCGCTGCGAAAACAAGAATGTTTTAGAACCGCTTGAAGCGAGGATTTATGCTTCACATACCGATACTCAGAAAAGGCGCACCCTATAAAAGTCTGGACGTGGTGACGATTCCGCATCATCGCACCCGCCAGCCTTTGGTTGAAATCAGTCAGGCAAATGCTGGACTCATTCGCCGCGATTTGTTGCCCCAACACCAAAGCAAACAAGCGCTCCAGAAATTTTCTACCCAAGAGTTAATCGCTATGTCGGCTCGCGCTGCTGAGTATTTTCTCAACGATTCGTTGCCGCTTGGCGACTGCGTGCAATCGCCGCAAGATTACGTAGAGCAACTGTCGGCAACCACCGGAATGCCGTTTGTTTTCGTGCGAAAAAATAGGCAAAAGATTTTCGCCGCCTTAACCGAAATGCAGAGCGTCTTGGACGGCTTGACTCGCGGCTTGGATTTGCAAATCCTCGATAGCGGCGCAGGCACGCACGCAGGCCATTCGCTGAGTTTTTATCCGCGTGGCGATACGCTAGGCATTGTCTTGCCGAGCAATTCGCCGGGTGTGCATTCCTTGTGGGTTCCGGCTATCGCGTTAAAGACGGCGCTGGTTTTGAAACCGGGCGCGGCAGAACCGTGGACGCCGTATCGCCTCATTCAGGCATTCATCAAAGCAGGCGTTCCGCGTGAAGCGTTTTATTACTACCCGACTTCGCACGTTGGCGCGAGCGAGATTTTACGAAACACCGGACGCGGCATGATGTTCGGCGATGTCGCCGCCGTAGGCAAATACAAAAACGACTCGCGCATAGAACTGCACGGCCCCGGCTACAGCAAAGTGGTCATCGCCGATGACTGCATCAACGATTGGGAAAAGTATCTGGATGTGATGGTCACTTCGATTTTAGAAAACGGCGGGCGTTCGTGCCTCAACGCTTCGGGCATCTGGGTCACTTCGCACGCCGAAGAGATTGCCGAAGCTTTGGCCGAACGCTTGGCAAGCGTCGTCCCGCGAGATGCCGATGATGAACAGGCACAGATTGCGCCGTTTGCTGATGGAAACGTAGCCGAACGCATTTCAGCGATGATTGACGCCGGGCTTGCAGACGACGGCGCAACCGAGGTGACAGCAAAGTTCCGCAATACGGAGCGCCTGGCTACACATCAAGGCTGTACATATTTATTGCCGACGGTGGTGCGATGCGACTCGCCTGAACACACGCTGGCGAATAAAGAATTCCTCTTTCCGTTTGCCAGCGTCGTAAACGTCAAGCAAGACGAAATCCCCGAACGCTTGGGTAAAACTTTAGTGGTCACGGCCATCACCAAAGATGAAAAGTTGATTGAACGATTAGTGAGTTCGCCCTTGGTTGACCGCTTGAACATCGGCGCGATTCCGACGATGCAAATCGGCTGGGATCAACCGCACGAAGGCAATCTGTTTGAACATCTCTATGCTCGCCGAGCGTTTCAAAGAGCGAGCGCGTGAAATTTATTCAATTGAAGGTAGGAAGTTGGGGAACGAAAATGCTTCACCTTTGGGAGAGCTTGCCATTTGCGGACTGTTTGGCAGGACCAATTTGGTTTCGTCGTTTTGTGGTCAATCCTATTCCCCAACACATTCGCAATATACGCGGGAGGTATCGTGGCAGACTCTTTAAAGGTTTTGTAATCGTCACCTTCGATTTTGATCCGCCATTTCAGCGTGACAAATGGCTGTCCTTTTGGCGAGAAATAGAAGTTTCCAGCTATTTGGGACCGGCTATTAATACTCTTACTCGCAGGCAATTTAATTTTACACGCACCTATATTAAATCGGATTCTCAAATGCAAGTAGATTCCCCTTACTTGTTAATTGACGAGCAGCAAAATAGTGGAGTTGTGTATGAAGTCAGCTATTACGTTTTACAGCGAAACCAATAGCGCAAATTCATTTTTATAAGCTCAGATGAATAATACAGCACGGTTGATATGAAAATCATCTACATCACAGCGGGGGCGGCGGGAATGTATTGCGGCAGTTGTCTGCGCGATAATGCGCTGGCGGCGGAGATGATGCGACAAGGGCATCAAGTAACGCTCGTGCCAATCTATACGCCTACGCGCACCGATGAAAAAAATGTCAGTCAAGAGCGCGTCTTTTTCGGCGGCATCAGCGTTTATCTCGAACAACATTCGGCGCTGTTTCGCCATACGCCGTGGCTTGTAGATAAGCTGTGGGATGCCAAATTCGCTTTGAAGTTGGCAGCGAAAAATTCGCTTCCGGTTGACCCGCGCTTTTTGGGCGAGATGACCGTTTCCATGCTCAAAGGCGAAGACGGTTTTCAGCGCAAAGAGATGCAAAAATTGGTTCACTGGCTCAAATCAGAAACCGCGCCCGACTTGATCAATCTGCCGAACACCTTGTTAATTGGCCTGGCGCGACCACTGCGTGAAGCCTTGCATAAACCTGTGGCCTGCACCCTGCAAGGTGAAGATTTTTTTCTCGAAGGCTTACGCCAGCCGTACAAAAGCGAGGCACTCAATTTGATTCGCGCCAATCTCGAATACGTGGATGCCTTCATAGCGGTGAGCGATTATTACGCCGCATTCATGGCGGATTATCTGGGCCTTCCGGCAAACAAAATTCATACCGTGCCGCTGGGCATCAACCTCGAAGGCCATCGTATGCGCGAGGCGAATTCGTCCGCAGTTTTCACGGTTGGTTATTTCGCCAGAGTCGCGCCCGAAAAAGGCTTGCACATTCTGGCCGCAGCCTACAAAAAAATGCGCGACCGTGATGATGCGCCGAAAGCCAGACTCGAAGCCGCAGGCTATCTTGCGCCGGAACACCAGGATTACTTGCAGGGCATCGAACAGCAGATGCAGGCGTGGGGACTTGCCGACGAATTTCATTATCGCGGCGCGCTGGATAAAGCGGGCAAGATCGAATTCCTGCACACGCTTGATGTGCTGTCGGTGCCGACGACTTATGTTGATCCGAAAGGAATGTTTCTGTTTGAAGCGATGGCCAACGGCATCCCTGTGGTGCAACCGCGACACGGGGCGTTCCCGGAAATCATTACGAAAACGTCGGGCGGCCTTCTGGTCGAGCCTGGCGATACGGATGCGTTAGCGGCGAGTTTGCTGGCCATCTGGAAAGACCGTGCGCGAGCCGAAGAGCTAGGTCAAAACGGTTTTTATGGAGTGCGAAAATATTACAGCGCCGAACGCATGACGGCACGCGCCGTTGAAGCTTATGCAAGCTTGTTGAAGGCGCAGCAGTAAGGATTGTGGATGCAATAACCTGTAAAACTTGAGTGATTTTCCAACGCCTTGTACGGGCGACCCTGCGGTGGTCGCCCGTACAGGGTTGCACTTTATTTCATCCACCATCCTAAGCGACATGAAGTTTTACGAAGGGCTGAAAAGAGGATTTAAGCTTGCTCGAAGTCACCCATCTCTCGAAAGATTATCCAACGCCGCAAGGGGCGCTAGAGATTCTTTCCAACATCTCTTTGCAACTTTCTCGTGGCGAGGCGGTTTCGATTATGGGGCCATCAGGCAGCGGCAAAAGCACTTTGCTTTACCTCATCGGCGCGCTGGAACCGCCGACCTCCGGCACGGTCACGCTGGACGGCGAGAACCCTTTTCAACTCGACGCCAAACAGTTAGCCGCGTTTCGTAATCAACACACCGGCTTCGTGTTTCAAGACCATTGTTTGTTGCCGCAACTCACAGTTTTGGAAAATGTGTTGACGCCGACCTTGGTGGCTCAATCAAACGGCGATTACACGGCACGCGCCAAAATGTTGCTCGATCAAGTGGGACTGAGCCAACGACTCACGCATCGTCCGGCGGAATTGTCGGGCGGCGAAAAACAGCGCGTCGCTCTGGCTCGCGCTTTGATTATGAATCCATCGCTGTTGTTGTGTGATGAACCGACCGGCAATCTCGACCACCAGTCCGCCGCAATGGTCGCGTCGCTGTTGCTGGAATTGCACCGGAAACAACAGACCATTCTCATCGTCGTCACCCACAACGCCGAACTCGCAGCGCGCTTCCCGACACAATTTCAGATGCTTGACCAACACTTGCAAAAAGTATGAAATCGGAACGATGCACAATGAATCAGACGCTTTAGCAATCCGCGTGAAATCTGGAGGCAGGTTAAAAAGTGCTTGCCCATCGTTCATCGTTCATCATTCATCGTTATGAAAATCTCTACGCTCATCAAACAAAATCTCCGGCACTACTGGCGCACCAATCTTGCCGTCATCTTTGGCGTCGCCACAGCCGTAGCAGTGCTTGCAGGTGCATTGCTGGTCGGCGATTCGGTGCGCGCCAGCCTGAAAGATTTATTCTTATCCAGACTCGGCAACACCGATTATCTGCTTTCTTCAACAACATTTTTCCGGGAGCAGTTGGCCGACGATTTAACCAGCGATGAACGCTTCACAGCGTCCTTCAAAGACGCTTGCCCGATCATCACGCTCAACGGTTTTGTGACTCATGAAAAGAGCGGACGCAGAGCCTCGCAGGTACAAGTTTACGGCGTTGATGAACGCTTCTGGCAATTTCATGGCAAAGCCAGTCGCGCCCCCGCAGACCGCGAAATTTTATTAAGCGAAGCCTTAGCGCAAGAGTTGGGCGGCGCGGCAAATGATGCGATTTTACTGCGTATCGAAAAGCCTACGGCAATTCCTGAAGGCTCATTGCACGGACGCAAAGAAGATGCGGGGCGCACGATTCGCCTGACGATGCGTGAAGCACTGGCGCAAAATTCACTGGGCGAATTTGCTCTACGCCCACAACAAGGAGCGGTGCGCGCCGTGTTTGTTTCGTTGCGGCGTCTGCAAAAAGATATTGAACAGACGGGCAAAGCCAATGCCATTCTGATTCAGCAGGCCGATGCAGGAAGGCAGGGGGCGCAAACGCACACAGGGACGCAAGGCATTGCGCCCCTACAGAACATCTTGAAAGAGCGATTCGCGCTCGAAGATTTAGGTTTGAGGCTTCGCATACTGAAAGATCAAAACAGTATTCAGCTTGAAAGCGACAGTGCAATACTCAACGACGCAACGGTAGAGGTAGCGCAGACGGTCGGTTTTATGTCGCCGATTATGAGTTATCTGGCAAACACCATGCGCGTAGGCAAACGGGAGATTCCTTATTCGCTGGTAACCACACTCAACGTGGAGGAGTTTGAAGTTTGGAGTCACAATTATGGGCATGGAACCTCACAAAGAGTTGAAGCTTTGAACCGAGCCTTGGAGCGGAATCCTTCATCGGAGCAATTGCCTCCTGTACTGCTAAACGATTGGGCGGCTCGTGACCTCAATGCAAAGTTGGGCGCGGTTGTGACGCTGGAATATTACCTCTGGCAGGAAGAAGGGCGACTTGAAACCAAAACTGCACAGTTCAAAGTCGAAGGTATTTTGCCTATAGGAGGTATAGCTGCTGACCGCGACCGTGTGCCGAATTATCCGGGCATTAGCGACACCGAAAGTTTATCCGCTTGGAATCCGCCGTTTCCTGTTGACCTCAAGCGTGTGCGCCCGAAAGACGATGCGTATTGGAAAAAGTATCGCACTACGGCGAAAGCTTTTGTGCCTCTCGAAGTTGGACAACAACTTTGGCAAACGCGCTTCGGTAATGCCACTTCACTTCGTACCGGTCTGAGAGAGAATGAAGATCCGCTGGCGGCACTTGAATCTATCAAAACGAAATTGCGTGATGCTTTAGACCCTCTGCAATCGGGCTTCGTGATTTTTGCCGTGAAGGCGCAAGGCGTTCAAGCTTCGCAGGGCGCGACCGATTTCGGCGAATACTTTTTCTATTTCAGCTTCTTTCTCGTAGTCTCCGCGTTGTTGCTTGCCAGTCTGTTTTTCAAGCTCGGCATCGAGCAACGCTGGCGCGAAATCGGTTTGCTCGAAGCCGTAGGATTTTCGGCAAAGCAAATTCGCAATCTCTTTTTCATGGAAGGCGCGATTCTCTCCAGCCTCGGCAGCCTGTTGGGCATCCTCGGCGCGGTCGCCTTCGCAGGACTGTTGATGTACGGACTCAAAACTTTTTGGCAAGGCGCGGTCGGCACGACTTTATTGCAATTACGGATTTCGCCTTGGCCGCTGGTGTTGGGTGTCGCAGGCGGCATCATCGCCGCTTTGCTGTGCATCGCCTGGACGTTGCGTATGCTCAAACGCGCCTCGCCTCGCGCTCTGCTCGCGGGGTCTTTAGTCGGTAGCTCGCCATCAGTCGTTCGCCGTAAGTCGTCGGCAATTGGCAAGGCCGCGTCGCCGCGTCGCCGCGTCGCCGCAGCGCCGCATCTATTTTCCTCGCGGCTTGCGGTAATCATTTTCGGCGGCGCAGGCGCGGCCTTGTGGTTTGGCGCGTTGGCAAATCGGCTTAATCAAACGGCAGGATTTTTCGGCGCGGGGACGACGTTTTTAATTGCTCTGCTCTATTTTCAATCGGCTTGGCTGCGCGGCAACAAAAAGCGCTTGATACAAGGCAGAGGTTTCAGCGCCATCGTATTGATGGGTTTTCGCAATGCCACGCATCGCGCCGGGCGCAGCGTTTTGTGCATCGCCTTGATTGCCGCCGCCGCCTTTATCATCGTCGCCGTGGACGCTTTCAAACGCGACACCGCGCCCAACGCGCTTGATAAAAAATCGGGAACCGGCGGCTTTCCACTCATGGCCGAATCGCTTTTGCCGCTGCATTACAATCCGGCAACCGTTGAAGGCCGCGAAGCCTTGAACCTCACAGCCGATAAAAATTTTTCGCCCGCAGCGGTGGCGTTCACGCGCTTCCGCGTGCGCCGGGGCGAAGATGCCAGTTGCTTAAATTTGTATCAACCGCAGCGCCCTAAAATCCTCGGCGCAAGCGAGGCGTTTCTCAACAGCAAGCGCTTCTCGTTTCAAGCTTCGTTAGCGAAAACTCCTGAAGAAAAACGCAATCCGTGGTTGTTGCTCAACGATGGCAACGCCGAAAATTCAGCACCGGTGAATTCTCAACCGCTCGCCGATTCATCAAACGCCAAGCCACTGCCTTCGAGTGATTCAGCAAAGCCGCCAGCCGCCAGCCGCCAGCCGCCAGCCGCAATTCCGGTCATCGTGGATGCCAATTCGTTGACTTATGTTTTGCATTTGCAACTCGGCGATGAATTTTTGTATGCGCGAACGAACGCCGAGCCGCTGCGTTTGCGAATCGTTGCGGCGCTTGCCGACAGTCTCTTTCAAAGCGAGTTCATCATGTCCGAGAAAAACTTTTTGCAGTTGTTCAAAGACGAAGGCGGCTACGGTTTCTTTTTGCTTGATGTAGCGCCGGAACAAACGGCGACGGTGACGGCGGCTCTCGAAGAGCGGCTTTCGGATTACGGCTTTGATGTGACGAATGCCGGTGAACGCTTGGCGAGTTTTCATCGCGTCGAAAACACTTACATTTCGACCTTTCAAACGCTCGGCGCGTTCGGCTTGTTGCTCGGCACATTGGGACTGGCAACGGTGTTGCTCCGCAATGTGTTGGAGCGTCGCCAAGAGATGGCTTTATTGCGAGCGGTGGGTTACAACTCGAATCACTTTGCTTTGATGGTGGTGGCAGAAAATTTATTGCTGCTGGTTTGCGGCCTGGTGACTGGCACGGCCTGCGCGTTGCTGGCCATCGCTCCGGCCTATCTGTCGCGTGGTGGGCAGTTGGTGTCGCTGTCATTAGGCTTGTGGTTGTGCGCCGTGTTAGTAACCGGCCTGTGCGCTTCGCTGCTGGCGACGCTGGCGGCGCTGCGGTCTCCCCTGCTTCCGGCTTTGCGTGCGGAGTGATATTGAAGTACGAATTTCTTTATGACGCCAACCCGAAAAGCGGTTTGGCGCTTTGCTCGCTATCGGAAAAAATGAATGAGGCATCCCATATAGTGTGGTCGCTCTCTTCCTGTTATCCATATATAGCGTTCGGCTCAAGGGGGTTTCGACAACCGGCAAAGCGCCGGAAAACAGTTGTGGCGTTTGATTCCCGGCGTGTACTATTCAACCCCGCGCAAGGAGATGCACCAATGGCTTATCAACTCGATGAAGAAGAGCAATTGATTTTGGCGACGGTCAAAAAGTTTCTGGAACAGGAAGTCGCGCCGGTGGCGGCGGAACTCGAACATCGCAACGAATACCCTACGGAAATTGTCGAACGCATGAAAGAGATCAATCTGTTCGGTGCCAATGTTCCCGAAGAGTATGGCGGCTTGGAGTTAAGCTACACGTTGTTTGCCATGATTTTTGAAGAAATTTCCCGCGTCTGGATGGGGCTTGCTGGCATACTCGGAACCCACACGGTGTTGTGCGATGTGTTGGCGCGCTTCGGCACTCCGGAGCAGAAGCAGAGATTTCTGCCGCTGCTGGCACGCGGCGAAAAACGCGGTGCGATTTGTCTGTCTGAACCCCAGGCGGGAACCGATTTACAGGCGATTCGCACCACGGCAGAGCGCCGCGCAGATAATTATTTCATCAACGGCTCGAAGATGTGGATTACCAACGGGCGACGCGGCGAAATGCTATTGATTCTGGCCAAGACCGATAAAGAGGCGACGCCGGTTTATACAGGGATGAGTGCTTTCATTGCCGAAAAAGGGGAGCCGGGACTGACCATCAGCCGCGACATAGACAAACTCGGTTATAAAAGTTTGGAGACTTGTGAACTGCTGTTTGAAGAGTTTCGTGTACCGGCGGAAAATTTAATTGGCGGCACAGAGGGCGCGGGCTTCAAGCAGGTAATGACGGGGCTGGAAGCCGAACGTCTGAATGTAGCGGCGCGAGGTTTAGGGATTGCGCGAGCCGCCTTTGAAGAAGCCATCCGCTACGCGCAGCAACGTCGCACTTTTGGCAAGCCGATTTGCGAGCATCAGACGATTCAAATCAAACTTGCGGAGATGGCGACCAAAATTGAAGCGTCGCGCCTGTTGATTTATTCAGCGGCGGAAAAAAAAGACCAAGGCGAGCGGTGCGACTTGGAAGCCGGTATGGCGAAATTGTTTGCTACGGAAACGGCGCAGGAGTGCGCCCTTGAAGCCATGCGAATTTTGGGCGGCAACGGTTACGCCAAAGATTTTCCGGTCGAACGATATTACCGCGATGCGCCGTTGTTGATTATCGGCGGCGGCACCAATGAATTGCAGCGATTAATCATCGCTCGCAATCTGTTGAAGAAGTACGCCCTCAATCCGGTTTGAAGCGCAGACAAAAGAAAGTTCACGCCGCCGCTCTCGGTTGATAGCGCAACGCCAGCGCGTGCTGATTCCCGCTATCAAGGCTTTCCTTCACCAGGTAAAAACGGCTGGCCTTGACGAGTAAAAAATTCTCTTGCCAGTGACAACTTTTCTTCCGCGCTTGGCACGCTGAAACGCGGTGGCAAATCTCGGCAGCTTACAGGATTTGTCACGAAATAGCCCGAACGCTGTGACGGTTGCGCCACTGACGGTTCGCAAAAAAGTCCGGCGCTTCATCAAGCTACTCTTTTCAGGTTAGTCCGAAGTGCCGAAAATTGTCGGTACACTTCTTGCTCTGCTCTTTTATCGTACCTCACAAAATCTACAAGACCGAAACTCTTGCAACCGGGACAGGTGAAGATGGTGTTGTCCGCAGCGTTCTTGATCGCTGTTCCTGTTCGATGGTTTGCCAAAGGTTTTCGCCAGCCGCTCCAACGTAAGCGAACCCTTGTTGTCGGTCATCAAGATGCGTCGTGCGGTCGGCTTGACTTGTGACAAAAAGAATTTTGTGCGCGCCTGCGACTTCATCAAAGCGACGAAAAATAGTGGGCAGGCTGGTTGTCGTCATCAATGTTGCGGCGTTCAAGTTTCGCAATTCGCTACGGAGGTAAAAAGTCCTGACACGCTCCGTAGCGGATTGCGATTTATCGTCATAACGCTTTCACCTCATTTATAAACCGCTTATCCGTTGCCTCCTGTGCGCCGCAAAATTCACGCGCTTGCTTACAGCTCTCATCGCTTGACACCGATTCGCGCAAGGCATATAACCGAGCCTATCTCAAAATCATCTTGATCAATTTTTCCAACGGAGGGGTTATGAAATCATCTAGTCGCTGGCGTGCGCTGCTGTTTATGTTGATTGTAATAGTGCTGCTTGCGCCGTGGCGCTTGAGCTATGCACGGGTCGCCGCTGCCTCGGTCAACCGTTTTGCCGCTGACACGAAGGCCAACGGCTTCACGCTGGAGCAGGTTATGAGTTCGCCTTTCCCTGCGGAATTGATTGCCTCTGCGGATGGCAGCAAAATCGCCTGGGTGTTTGACGATGAAGGGCGGCGCAACATTTGGCTTGCCGACGCGCCACAATTCAAAGGCCGTGCGCTGACGCACTACATAGAAGACGATGGCCAAGAGATCACCGGCATCACCTTTTCGCCCGACGCGAATTTCATCGCTTACGTGCGCGGCGGCGAAGCCAACAGCGACAACGAAATTCCCAATCCGACCAGCGACCCGGCAGGGGCAAAGCGCGAAATCTTGATCGTCAACACACGCAACGGCAACACCACAAAAATCGCCGAAGGCTCTGCGCCGATGTTTGCTCCGCAAGGCGACAAATTAATCTTCACCCGCGAAGGGCATTTGTGGGCGGCGGCAATCAATGAAATACCCGCCAAACGCCTGTTGAAAGCCCTCACCAACGACGAAAAGGTGAAGCAGATGTTTGCGATTCGCGGCGAAGTCGCTTCTCCCGTATGGTCGCCGGATGGCGCACAACTGGCTTTCGTTTCCGTGCGCGGCGACCACAGTTTCATCGCCATCTTTGACCCGAAGGCGGCAACGCTACGCTTTCTTGAACCGAGCGTTGACCGCGACATCGAACCGCGCTGGTCTGCCGACAGCAAACAACTTGCCTACATACGTCTGTTCAACGTCACCGATGTGTTTTCACGCGACAACGAGCGCATTACGCCGTGGGCGATACGCGTTGTTGACGTAGCCAACGGCAAAGGCCGCGAGATTTGGAAATCAGGCAAGACTGAGTTGGATTCGTTTGCGCGTCTGCCGTTGGGCGACAATCAATTGCAATGGGCGAATCATAAAATCGTCTTCGCGTCGGAGATGGACGGCTGGGCGCATCTCTATTCCGTTTCCGTAAACGGCGGCGAGGCTGTCAAACTCACCGCCGGAAATTACGAAGTCGAAAACGTCGCCTTCGCATCAGACCGCACCTATGCCATTGTGGCGACCAACGCCGACGACATAGAGCGTCGCCATTTGTGGAAAATCAATTTGGCGGGCGGCAAACCCGAAGCCCTCACCAGCGGTGATGGCATAGAGATGTATCCGCTTATCGTTGATGGTGGGCAACGCATCGCCTGTTTGCGTGCGACGGCGCGTGACCCGTTTCTGCCGGTCATCTACAACGCCGATGGGACGAATATGAAAATGGTCGCGCCCGATGCCTTGCCGACGGACTTTCCGGCGAGCGCTCTGGTTGAACCGGAACCCGTCATCGTCAAAGCAGCGGACGGCATGGAAGTGCATTGTCAATTATTCAAAGCGAAAAATGCGGCGGGCAAAACTCCGGCGCTGGTCTTTATGCACGGCGGCCCCATGCGACAGATGTTGCTGGGCTGGCACTACAATTACTACTACCACAATTCGTATGCCTTCAATCAATATTTAGCACGTCGCGGCTACACGGTAATTGCGGTGAACTATCGTGCAGGCATAGGCTATGGTCGCGCCTTTCGTGAAGCCAAGCATCGCGGACAACGCGGCGCATCGGAGTATCAAGATGTGGTTGCGGCAGCGCAGTATTTACAAACGCGCAGTGATGTAGATGCGCGGCGCATAGGTTTATGGGGCGGCTCGTATGGCGGCTTTTTGACGGCTATGGGATTGGCACGTAATTCAGATATTTTCGCGGCAGGCGTAGATCTGCATGGGGTTCACGATTGGACGGCTCGTGTCGGTCGCTCGCCCTGGGCGACGGGCAACAATGAAGCCTTACGAATCGGCAAAGAGTCCTCGCCGATCAGTTCCGTCGAGCAATGGAAATCGCCTGTGCTGTTGATTCATGGCGACGACGACCGCAACGTAGCCTTTTCGCAGACCATTGAGTTGACGCGCAAATTGCGCGAGCGCGGCGTGGATTATGAGTTGTTAATTTTCCCTGATGAGGTGCATGATTTCTTGCGCCACGAAAGCTGGTTGAAGGCGTATCAAGCCGCCGCCGATTTTTTTGATAGAAAATTGAAGTGAGTAAACCAAAATGAATGGCGGGTACGGCCAACCTGCCGTGTATCAACTTGGCCTTCATCCGTAAGCGTGCGACAACCTCAAACGGTTACGGTTGCGGGTGCAATGAATTGCCCCCTGCCGAGAGGGAAATGTGGATTTTCGGCATAGCAGTTTGGCACTCAGGCACACCGATGCTGGCGTCGAGAAAATTTGCGCTCCACGCCACAGCGTTAAAAGGAGTAACAAAATCCGCAATCCGCAATTCGCATTTCGCCAGCCGCACTCATTTCGCGGCTTCTTCGCCGGGCAGCAGGAAGCCGTACTTTTTCATAATCGGGCGGCCTTGCTCACTGTTGATAAACGCGGCAAATTGTCGCGCCGCTTGTTCATGCGAAGTGCTTTTGATGACCGCCAGTGCTTGCACCAGCGGTCTATGCAAATCCTCGGCAATCAAGGTCCAGCGCCCTGTGCTTGATACGCTCAAAGAGAGCGCCGTGATGGCAACATCCGCGTTGCCGGTTTCGGCATATTGCAAAGTCTGGCGCACGTTTTCGCCGATCACCAATTTGGATTGCAGCGCATTCCAGAGCTTCAGCGACTGCAAAGCCTGGCGTGCCGCCATGCCATAAGGCGCGTGTTCGGGGTTGGCGATGGCGATGTGTTTGACTTCAGGCCGCATCAAATCTTCCAGCCGGTTCAAGCGCAACGGCGCATCGGCGCGCTGCCAGAGCGTGATGCGGCCTGTGGCATAAGGCGCTTTGCTGTCGGAGAAAATCAAGCCCTGTTTGTCGAGGTCATCCACAAAAGCGAGATTGGCGGCGGCAAAGACATCAGCGGGAAAACCCTGCTCAATCTGTTTGGCCAACATTCCCGTCGAGCCAAAACTGAAGATGACTTTGATATGTTGCTGCTGCTCGAACAAGTTGCCGAGTTCAGTAAAGGCCGACGCCAGATCCGCCGCCGCGGCTACGGTAATTGCGACCGCCACAGGCTGGCGCTTGGCGGCGTCAGGCGTCGCACAGGACAAAAGACAAAAGATAAAAGGCAAAAGGCAAAAGGCGAAACTCAATCGCCGCCGCACCGCCCTGCGCTCGGTTTGCCATCGCTGGTACGAGCGACCCTTGGTGGTCGCCACTTGGTCAAGCGGCAACCACCAAGGGTTGCTCGTACCTTCAGGTGGTCGGCGCTCTGGTGATTTCATTTCTTGGATAGCCGATTGATGAAGCTTTGGCGAAAGAGAAAAACACGCGGCGCGAAATTCTGCGGCGCAAACTTTGATAAAGCGCATCTGCAACTTTTTCTACTCCTTTTTGACAGCTTCATCAAAACCTGTTTCGCGCCAACCTGTCAACGTCAGACGCTTATGCTATATTGCCTAACCATGCTGGTGGAAAAAATTACGAGCAAACAAAATCCCTTAATCAAACGCTTCCGCCGCGTTCGCAGCGGCGACGAACATCACTTGATTTTTATTGAAGGCATACGCCTGATTGAAGAGGCGCTGAAAGCTGGTGTGCATTTTGAAAGCATCGCCTATTCATTGGCGCTCGAAGCCAATGAACGCGGCGCGCAATTGCAGGACGACTTGCTGCACGTTCCCTGTCGCGGCGCGTTGGTGCCACAGCAAATTCTTGATGCCATCGCCGATACCGAAACGCCGCAAGGCATCGTCGCCATTGCCAGCCGTCCGCATTTTGAACTGGCCGATGTCTTCAATGCCTATGTGCCGTTGATCCTGGTCGCCGATGAATTGCAAGACCCCGGCAATATTGGCACGATCATCCGCACCGCCGAAGCGGCAGGCGCAAGCGGCGTGGTCACCACGCGCCACACCGTTGACCCGTACAACCTGAAAGCCTTGCGCGCTTCTATGGGTTCAGCGTTTCGCTTGCCGGTAGCAAGCGACATCAAACGCGCAGACCTGCTAAAGATTTGCAATGAGCGCGGCGTGAAAATCGTCGCCTCGCGCTTGCCGGTCAAAGAGCGCGGCGTGTTGGAAGACGCCGCCATCGTCGCCAGAGAAGCGCGCCACACTGAGGCCGATTTCACGCAGCCGTTGGCGCTGGTGTTAGGGCGCGAAGTCAGCGGCGTCTCTGAAGAGATGACGGCGCAGGCCGATACCTTCGTGCATATCCCTATGGCTGAAGGCATCGAATCATTAAACGTCGCCGCCGCCGCTACGGTGTTGTTGTATGAAGCAGCGCGCCAACGCGGCTTTCAATTTCCGCTGAGTCAGCCGCGCCAGGAAAACTCGAATCCAGAAAAGTAAAAACCTTGGTGTCATCCATTCTTGCTCATCTGCAAAATGAAATTGAGCGCGGCACTTTTCCCTCCGCGCAGTTCGTCATTGCTGAAGGCGGCCACATTGTTGCCGAACAGGCTTTGGGGAATGCGGTTCTGGAGCCGAAGAAAATCGCCGCCACGGAACATACAATTTATGATCTGGCCTCGCTGACTAAACCTTTGTTGACGACTTTGTTGGTGCTGAGGTTTGCCGAACGCGGCCAGTTGGATTTGCACGCACCGGCCAGCGCCTATCTGGTAGAGCTTTCCCATTCAGAGAAAGCCGACCTCACCGTTTTACAATTGCTCACGCACACTTCAAGGCTACCCGCTTGGCGACCGCTTTACCTGGAAGTTTTTCGTCGCGCCGATGTGGTTGCCGCCATCGCGCACGCGCCGCGTGATCCTGTGAATGACACGAAACTGGCTCCTGTAGCCCTTTACAGCGATTTGAACTTTATCCTTTTGGGCTTCATTCTGGAACGTCTGAGCGGCGCAAGGCTTGACCAACTGGCGCAACAGGAAGTCATCACGCCGCTTGCCTTGCAGCGCACGCGGTTCAATCCGCCGGTCGAATGGCAAAGCGAAATGGCGGCAACCGAACGCGGTCAGCGGCACGAACGCCACACCGTCACCGCCATGAAATTTGTCTGTCCCTTGCGTCCAGCCACGCAACCCAGCGCGCCGCAACCGCTCCGGCGCAAGGCCATAATCTGGGGCGAGGTTCACGATGGCAACGCTTATTTTATGGACGGCGTGGCCGGTCACGCGGGGCTGTTTTCCACGGCGCGAGAAGTCTTCATCCTGGCCAGTCAATTTCTCAAGGGCAGCCAACTTCTGAAAGAGGAATCGCTCCATTGGTTCACACGCAATTTCACCGCAGGGCAACGTGAGGCGCGCTCGGTGGGCTGGTTGCTGGCGGCTACAGAAGATTGTTCAGCAGGGTCGGCGCTGCCGCCAGAGGCGTTCGGACATAACGGCTTCACCGGCACGAGCGTCTGGGTGGATGCCGCCGCCCAGCGCGTGCTGGTGTTGCTGACCAATCGCGTGCATCCGCAGGTTCGAGATTTGGGCATCAAGCAGGCGCGGCAACAATTTCATGCGTTGGCAGTTGGCGAATTACATCGCCGCTCGAAAGCGCTTTGAGCCAGCCGCCACCACCCCCTGTGGGAGTGGTTTTTTCGGCGGCGTCGAGAGAAATTTCCATTGCCTACATTGATTTTGTCATCACGCGCTTTTCCGCTATAATGCAGCGTCTCGTGATGAGTCTTACTCTTTGCAAAGTCATTTTTTGGTTGGCAAATCATTTGGCTGACGGTGGGCAGCGCGGCGATGATGAGTTTGCAAAGTCCTACGTTGGTTCGCCAAGATATAATTTAATTGAGCGAGGATGTGAATTATGCAGCAACAGGCACGCATAGGCGTGAAAGATATTTTTGACAAAGCCACGAGCTATACTAAACCTGAAGAATTCCGCCGCGCCGGGTTGTACCCGTATTTCACGGAATTTTCCAGCGGTTCGGATTCCGGCGAAGCCGAAGTCATGATGGGCGACCGCCGCATCCTCATGTTCGGCTCCAATAACTATCTCGGACTGACCACGCACGGCGAAGTCAAACAAGCTGCCAAAGCCGCCATAGATCAATACGGCACCGGTTGTTCCGGCTCGCGTATGCTCAACGGAACCATGACGCTGCATCTGCAACTCGAAGAAAAACTGGCACAGTTTATGCAGCGCGAAGCGGTGTTGGTGTTCGGCACAGGCTTTCAAACCAATCTCGGTGCGCTCTCTTCGATTACGCAAAAAGGCGATGTCATCATTGCCGACCGCAATATTCACGCCTCTTTGCTCGATGGTTGTCTGGCCTCGTTTGCCAAAACCACTAGGTATCGCCACAACGATATGGTTGATCTGGAAAAGGTGTTGGCCAGTTTGCCCTCCGATGAAGGGCGCTTGATCGTTGTGGACGGCGTGTTTTCGATGGAAGGCGACACCGCTAACCTGCCGGAGATTGTGCGACTAGCGTGGAAATACGGAGCGCGTCTTTATGTGGATGAAGCGCACGGCATCGGCGTGATGGGCGCGAACGGACGCGGTGCGGCAGAACATTACGGCGTCGAACCGGACGTGGACATCGTGATGGGAACCTTCTCGAAGTCGTTCGCTTCGATAGGCGGCTTCGTCGCCGCGCGGCGCGAAGTCATCGAGTACATCAAGCATCACAGCCGCGCTTTTGTGTATTCGGCGTCGCTGGCTCCGGCCAACGCGGCGGCGGTATTGAAGGCCATCGAAATTATCGAACGCGAGCCTGAACGCCGCGCACAGGTAATGGCGATGGGCGATAAAGTGCGCCGCGAATTGGCGCGCCTGGGCTTTAAGCTGCTTGCTGGCCATACGCCGATTATCCCCGTCATTATTGGCGATGAAGCGTTGGTCTGCCGCTTCTTTCTGGAATTGCTCAACGACGGCATCTACACCAATCCGGTGTTGCCGCCCGCTGTCGCGCAAGGCTTGATCCGCATCAGTTGTATGGCTACGCATAGCGAAGAACAGGCGGAGCGTTTGTTTGAATCCATGCACCGAATTGGCAAGCAGTTGGAAATCATTTAACAAGGACGATTCGATAAGCGACCGAATGAATGAACATTCAGTCAGTCGTAGGGCTGCATCAATTTATGAAGCGTGTTGTGGTAACAGGAATCGGTGTGGTGTCGCCCGTAGGGGTGGGGCGCGAACCCTTCTGGGCGGCGCTTTGCGAAGGGCGTAGCGGGATTTCGCGCATCGAAGAATTCGACACTGCGAATCTAAAGACTACGATTGCCGGAGTGTGCCGCGAGTTTCGCGCTGCTGACTTTTTCGATGAGCGCGAATTGTCGCGCCTCGACAGAGTTTCGCAACTGGCCATAACCGCAACCGAACTGGCGGTGCGCGAAGCCCGTCTTCCCGACTCCCAGCTTGCCGGTTTTGATACCGGCGTTATTTTAGGCACAGGCTTTGGCGGCCAGGCTTCGATTGAAGATTTCTGCGGCGCGTTTTACTTGAATGACCGCAGCCGTCGTTCGGCAGTGGCGATTCCCAAATCCATGTACAACGCTTCGGCTTCGACCATCGCCATACGTTTCAAAACGCGTGGGCCCAATATCACCATCACCACCGCCTGTTCATCGGGTGCCAATGCCATAGGGCAAGCGGCGCATCTGATTCGTTACGGCCAGGCCGAGCGCATGATTGCCGGTGGCGCGGATGCGCCGGTCACCCAAGTGGTCATGGATGCGTGGAAAGATATGCGCGTGCTGTCAACCAAAAACGAGGTGCCACAACGCGCCTGCAAGCCGTTCAGCGCCAACCGCGACGGCTTCGTGCTGGCCGAAGCCGCCGGCATAGTGGTGTTGGAAAGTCTGGACAGCGCCCGCCAACGTGGTGCGACGATTTATGCCGAAGTGGTCGGGTACGGTTCGACAGCCGACGCCGCGCACATCACTTTCCCAGACCCCGAAGGCGAATCGCAGGCCATGCGGCGCGCCCTCAAAGATGGCGGCGTGGCCGCCGAAGAAATTGATTACATCAACGCGCACGGCACGGCTACGAAACTCAATGACGCTTCGGAGACCGACGCCATCAAGCGCGTCTTCGGTTGTCGCGCTTATGAAATCCCGGTCAGTTCGATCAAATCCATGCTCGGTCATTCGATGGGCGCGTCCGGGGCTATAGAATTTATCGCCACGGTGCTGGCGTTGAACGAGAAGATCATCCCGCCCACCATCAATTATGAAGAGCGCGATCCGCAATGCGATTTAGATTATGTGACCGAGGGCGCAAGGGCGATGCGGCAGGCCAGCGGTCGGCGCGCCGCCATGTCGAACTCGTTTGGCTTTGGCGGAAATAATGCCGTCCTTGTTGCGCGAGAGGTCAATCCGTAGGCAATATACTGTTGCAAGAAGCACCCGTTGATCGAATTTTATATCCGAACTAAGGAAACCCTGAAGAAGATGAGCAAAGAAGTCAGACAACCTGTTGAAACTATCGAAGACATCGTGAAAGACATCATCATCGCGGAACTGCGCGTTGAGCCGCAGCAATTGCAGTCCGACACCCATTTGATGAAAGACTTGGGGGCGGATTCACTGGACGCGCTGAACATCGCGCTGCGCCTGGAAGATGCCTTTAAAATCAAAATCCCCGATGATGCGATACCGAACTTTTTAACCATCAGCGATATTATTAAAGGCGTCAACGAACACCTGAACGCCAACTGATCTTTCCGGCTACAGAATCCGTCATCATACCAACCGATGCAAGGCGATCATCCTGGCGTCGGTTTTTTTTATGACCGCTGGTCAGCCCTGCGGTCGCGCCGTGTGGTCAGACCCGCAAACCACCTTCATTGTTGGGGCGCAGATTGAGGATGCGCTCTTTCAAGCGCTTCAACACATCGTCGCGTTCGCCATCCGAAGCGCAATGATCGAGTTCATCAAGCAAAGTATCAATGACGACCGCTGGCGAAGCGCTGGCGGCTTTGGCGCTTTCGCTTTGCCAGGCAAACCACGGTTCCTCGATGCTGATCAGAATTTTTTCCAACACTTCCCAAAAATCATCTATGTGCAGCGGCTTGGGCAGACAAAAATTTGCGCCTACGGACTGGGCGTCTTGCAAAATCGAAGCTTCGCAACCGGAGATAACCAGTATGGGAGTGGCGTGAATCACCGCATCGCTACGCACGTTGTAAATCAACTGCAAGCCGCTTTTTCCCGGCAACACGATGTCCGTGATGATTAAATCGGGCTGATGTTCTTGCGCCTGATGAAAGGCGATCTCTGCACTCGAAGCGGTTATCACCTGAAAACCTTTGAGGCGTAACAACTCGGCCATCGGGTGCTGCGTATCGAAATCATCTTCTACCAGTAAAATGGTTCTAGCCATGAAACATCCCTCATAGATACCAGACAACCTTGTACGTGGGAGGATACAGTTCGGGTACGTGAGCGGGGTAGATTGAGGCGACTTCACATACGGAAGGTATGATTACACACTCCAATTCTTTATGCAATGATGGGCTTGAAAGCGGCGCGCTCCGGTCAAGCTCATTCTTTTTGTCGGCTGAAAAGCCCTCTCAGAAGTCGCCTCACGCTGAAGGACAAGCGCCGGTCGCGGCACCAATGGCGGCGCATAAGCCAGTTCAACTCTATGCGGCAAGGGGCTATAGGCAAGGGCAATGTGGCCTTGCGGGGCGTCCAGCAGAGTGAGGCAAAATGGATGCGAGGCGCAAATGCGCCACAGCCATAGCCGTTTTTGCCGTCCGAAGAGAAGCGCCAAGAGGCGTAGGTGAAATCATGTTTTTCGCGCTTTTTCCCGAAAATAAAAGGGTTTTTATGAGTTTTGCGTTTTTATCTGTGCCGCCTCTGGCAAAGGCACAGCGCTTGCCTATAGCACAGATGAAATGTTCGCTCACAATGGGATGAGCTGTAGATTAGGCCAAGTGCATGGTGTAGCAGTATTAAAGAAAAACACTTTGTGAGCGAACACACCTTTTTTTCTCAACGCTTGAGCCATTGCGGTATCAGTCAGGAAATCAGCAAAGCCAATTGAAGAACGAAGTGGGAAGGCCGAAAGAGGTGATGCAGGATTGCCCTGAGCCAATCGTCAAACAGGATAAGCCGCACTGCAATGAACACTCCAAGCTCGCGTCCACGAATTATCAAGTCCTCGTTATCCGCCCCAAAACCTCCGCTGCACTGCTGGATTATGCCCTACGGGTGTGGCCTGGCTTGCGGTTTGGTTTTTCGTTTGCTTTACAGATGTGATAAAAGTGTAAGCACCGTAGCAATGCTTGAGTGCGCTTCTCCGTGCAACACAATGGTGCCGGGAGAGATTCAGAATGATGGCCGTGTCATTCTCTGCGGTAAGGATTCAGGTTGAGGCAATGCCGACGAAACCTTCTATCAAATCTGCGCGCTGGAAACTGCATACCAAGACCACTATGGTGGTGTCCTTCGTGGTCATAGCGGCTTTCCTGGTGATTGCCTATTTCGCCGATTTGGCCACCACGCAACTCAGCGACCAACGCGAACGGGACGACGCGCAAGGCGTGGCGACGCGCATCGCCGCCACCGTCGAGCATCACGTCAAACATCAGCGCCAGGTGACCAACTCGACAGCGGCAGCCCTTGAACCCAACTGGTCAGACCTCAAAGAAACCATCTCGGATACCATTTTGACTAATCACCCAGAGTTGTCACAGGTGCGCGTCTTTTATCTGAATCAACAGCAGGAATGGCAAGAGACCGTGCGCTTGCCGGTGGAGATTGGCGAAGCTCCGGCCAACGAAGTACAAGCCAGCGAGCGCCGCTTCCCTGAGTCCCGCGTCATCAACATCAGCAACCTGAAAACTGCGCGCTATATAAACGCGCTGGCTCCGGCCATCGTGGCGCTCGACAACGGCGAGACGCAGCAAATCGCTACGGTCTCCGTGCAACTGCGTTTTGACGAGAGCCACAGTTATGCGACGACGCTCAGAAGTCTGCTCTGGCCTTTGATGGGGCTGGCCATTCTCGCCACTACGTTAAGCACCTTTTTTCTGTTTCGCCTGCTGGTCTATAAACCGCTTGATCATTTATTGCTGGCGATGGCCAAGGCCGAAGCCGGTGATTTGAGCACCGAAGTGCAGGCCTTATCCAATGATGAAATCGGGTTGTTGACGACGCGCTTCAAGCATATGTTGAGCCGCCTGCGCGAGATGAGCGAGCAGGTCAAGCGGGAGCAACAGCGGCTGGAAGAGCGCGTCAGCGAGGCGACCAGTGAGCTGGCCGAACGCAACGAGCAGTTGGAAGAGACCAATCTACGCCTCTTTGAAATGCAACGTCAGTTGACGCAGTTCGAGCGTATGGCAGCGGCAGGCCAACTCGCCGCGCAATTCGCTCACGAAGTCGGCACGCCGCTCAATCTGATTTCCGGCCATGTGCAATTGTTGCGCGCCCGCTCCACCAGCGACAAAGTGACCAACCGGCTAGACGTAATCGCCGAGCAAATTGAGCGCATCACCAAAATTGTCCGCTCCATGCTGGATTCGACGCGCCGTCCACAACCGAAATTTGAGGTCTTCGATCTCAATGCTCTGGTGATACAAATCATCGAAACTATCCAACCCACTCTGGCGGCGCGCAATGTGGGTTTGATAACCGCCATGGCCGAGCCTACACTTTTGGTCAAAGCGGATCAGGATCAAATTCAACAGGTCTTTATCAACCTGATCAACAACAGCCTGGACGCTATGCCGGAAGGCGGCAACCTAACCCTCACCTCAAGACCGGAAGACGCGACTGCCATCGTAGAACTTTCCGATAATGGCGAAGGCATTGCACCGGATCATCTTCATCATATTTTTGATCCATTATTTTCCACCAAACGAGAACATGGAACCGGACTTGGACTGACCATCGTCAGGCAAATTGTTTATGAACATGGCGGTGACATCAGTGTGCGTAGTACAATCGGGCAAGGCACGACCTTTCAAATCAAACTGGCTTTACAAGACTCTGCGCTGGAGCGCGCAACGCCGGAAGGCGAAAGCGAAGAGTTGTTGAAGATCACAGAATCGGCCTTATTCAGCACGCGAAAAAATTGATGGCTTGCTGTGGGCGCGCAACCTCACACTGAGTAAAACATTATGGATAAAATCCTGGTAATAGATGACGATTTGGAGACCTGTAAATTTCTCAGAGAAATTTTTACAGAAGAAAAGTGGGATGTCACATACAGTCAGACCGCCGAAGGGGCACGCGCCGCTGTCGCTCAACAACCTTTTGACTTGATCGTTAGTGACATCAATCTGGGCGGACGCACCAACGGTGTGCAGCTTTTAAAAGAGTTCAAAAAACTCGTGCCGACCACCGAAGTCATTTTGATTAGCGGCTTCGGCACGCTGGAAACCGCTGTCGAAGCGGTCAAAGAAGGAGCCTTCGATTTCATCAGCAAACCGTTCGACATTAACACCGTGGTCTCGACGGTGCGCCGCGCCCTGTTAGGCCGCACCGAAGAGGACACCGCTACGGTGTTGTTGAAAGAGACCGGTGAAGCCTCCGGCATCATCGGCCACAGCCCGAAAATGATCGAAGTTTATAAACAGATTGCCGTGGTCGCGCCATCGCGCTCGACGGTTTTAATCACCGGCGCTTCGGGGTCAGGAAAAGAGTTAGTGGCACGCGCCATTCATCGCAACAGCACCCGCAAAGACGGCGCGTTCATTGCCGTCAATTGCGGCGCGCTGACCGAAACGCTGTTGGAATCGGAACTCTTCGGGCATATCAAAGGCAGTTTCACCGGCTCTATAGGCGACAAACGCGGACTCTTTGAAGAGGCCAACGGCGGCACCATTCTGCTGGATGAAATCGGCGAAACGACGCTCTCTTTGCAGGTCAAATTATTGCGCGTGTTACAGGAGAGCGAGATTCGTCGCGTCGGCAGCGCCAAATCGTCGCCCATTGATGTGCGAGTCATCACCGCCACCAATCGCAACCTGGAACTGGAAGTGAAAGAGGGGCGCTTCCGCGAAGATTTATTTTATCGTTTGAGCGTCGTGACCTTGCGCGTGCCGCCGCTGTGCGAACGCCGCGAAGATATTCCGCTGTTGGCGGCGCACGCCTTGAAACGCTCGCGCACGATGGGCGCGCAGGCGACGACGATCTCCGAAGACGCCATACGCCTGTTGGTGCAATATGACTGGCCTGGCAATGTTCGCGAGTTGGAAAACACCATCGAACGCGCCGCTTTATACGCACGCGGCTCGGCGATTACGCCGGAGAATTTGCCGGAAAAACTTCGCGCCTATCGCCAGGAGATAGACCGCGAAAACCTGCTACAGGATTTGTTTGGCGACCTGCCGTCACTGGATGAACTGGAGCGCAAATATCTGCTTCATGTCTTGCAGGCGGTTGAGGGCAGCCGCACCCGCGCCGCCGAAGTGATGGGCATAGACCGCCGCACACTCTATCGCATGGCGGAACGCTTCGGCATCAACCTGAAAGAGTAAAACATCTGGTCGCAAACGCGCTACGCTTCCCTGCTCATATCAAGTCGTAACTATACAGAAGCTGGAAAAAGCCCCGATTTTATTGGGTATTTTCGTCAGTCCGTCCAATCCATTCCGCTCCAGAGAAAGCTTTACAGGGAACGCGAGCATCCTTGTCCGCGTTCCCTGTCTTAACTTCATGCCATTGGTCTTTGCCGCCGTGCTTCTTACTTCTGTTGGGCGCGGCGTCATTTTAGGCGCGGCGTCATTTTGATTTCCGGCGCTCTTGTCGTATGCTCAAACGCAATCGGCGCACCCGCTGGAAGCGCCGGAAATCCAACACCGAGCAGGAGAGCAAACTATGACGGCAATGTTGATGTTGAATGAAGGGCTGCTTCGCAATATGTTCGGCCTGACGATTCCCTTATTGGAAAAGATTCTTCGTCCGATCATCGTTTATGTTTTTCTAGTAATTTTTCTACGCATCTTCGGCAAGCGCGAACTGGCGCAACTCAATCCTTTCGATATGGTGGTGCTGCTGTCGTTGTCGAACACCGTGCAAAACGCCATCATCGGCGAAGACAATTCGGTTACCGGCGGCCTGGTCGGAGCCTTCACCTTGTTGACCATTAACTATCTGGTGGTGCGTTTTTTGTTTGGCCATAGGCGCTTGGATGAAATCTTGGAAGGCAAGCCGACGGTGTTGATTCAGCATGGCCATGTGCAGGAGCAGAATTTGGCGAAAGAGATGTTATCGAAAGCGGAGTTGTTGGCGATGGCGCACCGCCAAGGCTTCAAAAGTCTGCACGACTTGGAAACTTGTGTGCTAGACCCCGGCGGCACGGTCTTTATGGAAGGCAAAACTCCGGCCCTCAGCGAGCGCCATCATGCCGAATTATTGAAACGTCTGGACGACCTCCAATGCAGCTTGGAGGAGATCAAAACTCAAATCGGAAACACCGCAACGTAGCTCGACTTTCCGGCAAACGCTTCGCTGCGGCATGATTCCGGCGCTTGTCTTTATAGGCGTGTCAACGATGCTCGCGGCGGCTACAGCAGTACGTTCAAGGTGGCTGATGCCGTTGCACCTTGATGGGCGTGGGCATTAATTTTTTTCAGAGGTTGGTCGTGGCAGTATGGTCAAGCCACTCCATAGCGCCACAATGCGGCAGTTTGTTTCGTCGCTCTTACCTTTGCCGATTGCGCTCCAGTCAAAGACTAATCAGTTTACTCAGGGAAGTTAACCGAAGCCTTGAAGTTCGCAAGGCTATGGAACAGGCTTTGCTCTTTGTGAAGGCCGGAGAGAAATAGCAGCCTGTGGTGAGGTGAAATAATATGGCAGTGCGAAATCTCAATCTTGATCTCAATCATGTAACAGCGTTTGCGCTCAGCCAATCCGGCAAAGAGCGCCGCCATCACGACGCCGCGTTTGTAATCGCCGATTTGGATAGCGGCGATCTCGCGCAAAGCGACGAGTCCCAAAATCTTTTGACCACCAGACACGGCGCTTTGTTTGCCATCGCCGAGGGCTTAGGCGGCGAGGCCAGCGGCGAAGTGGCCAGCGAACTGGCGATGACTTTTTTGAGCGCTACCCTGATGAACCTGCCGCTCTTTCTGGAGCCTTCGGAGCGCTTGCGGATGGCGGTAGAAAAAGCCAACGAAAAAATTTGGAGGTGCGCCCAACACAGCATCCTGTTGACCGGCATGGGAACGACCTTGACGGCTTTGTTGATTCACGAGCAGAGCGCTTGTCTGGCTCAGGTCGGAGATTCGCGTGCGTATTTGATCCGCCGGAATCGCTTAACGCAATTGACTCGTGAGCAATCGCTGGCACAGTTGCTGCGCGATGCCGGAGCCGTCGAAGTCGAAGACGACGCGGCCATCCCTGCCGATATTTTGGTGCAGGCTCTTGGCGTGCAACCCAAAGTCACGCCGACTTTGATCAATGTAGAACTGGGCGAAGATGACCAGTTGTTGCTGTGCAGCGATGCGCTGGCCGATAAGGTCAGAGACGAAGAGATGCAGCAGATTGTCGAGCAGGCCGACGAGGTGTCGAGCGCCTGTCAACAACTTATGGAATTGGCGCAGGAACGCGGCGGCGGCGACAATCTTACGGTGTTACTCGTGCGTCTGGACGCGCCAGCCCAAAGCTTTGCGGAAAGTTTAGCTCAGGCTGACGACTTAAAGTTGGTGCGTTCTCGTCACCACGCCGCGCCGGAGTCGCAAACCCATACCCAGGCTTTGAAGGCAGAGCCGCAAGCTGTCGCTTGAAGGTGTGCCAGCGCGAAAGGAAGACCTTGCTATGAAAGAGCTAATCAAAATCATCGGCCTCATCATGATCGTTTTCGTCTTGGTCAGCCTGAGCCTTTACAAAGTACAGATCGGGCGAACGCTGGCGGCACGGCGCGGACATTTTGAACAGATCGCGCCGCCGGAAATTAAAACCACCGAAGGGCAAATCAGTTTGATGGATATGGCCAGCAAAATGTTGATTTTGACGCAGGGCAATCAACTGGTGCCATTCTCTTTTGACGAGCGCACAGCGGTTTCGGTATCCGACCATTTTGTGCAGGCCGCCAATCTGTCTTCAGGAGTCACGGTCAAGGTTAAATATGTGCGCCAAGGCAATCGCAACTGGGCGCAGGAAATTCTGCTTGCACCGACGCAGTGAAATATGATCAACGGCGAGGGGAAACGCCGACTCATTGGGAGCGCCAGAAACTTGGCGCTTCCAATGGGCAACTTTGAGCCATCGTCTTCAAGTTCTGCAATCAGCCGCAAGCCATAAAAGAAGGGCGCAAGAGTTGCGCCCTTCTTTTATGGTTAAACTTTTTCTACAGCGCCTTCTTGCGCTCGCCGCATCCTGGTGCCGACTAACCGCCGCTGCCTTTGCGGAGTTCCATCAACACCTGTTTAGCGACCGCTTTGAGGGTATCGAAAACGCCCACGCCGCGACTGGCTACGGCTTCAAATATGGGTTCGTCTTTCTTCAATAACTCTTTCTTCAATTCGTCATACGAGACTGCCGTCGGCAAATCGCGTTTGTTGAATTGCAGTACATACGGCACCTTCTGCAAGTCGTAGCCGTGCTGTTTCAAATTGTCTTCGAGGTTATAGAGCGATTCGACGTTGGCATCCATGCGGTCGCGTTGCGAATCGGCGACAAAGACCACGCCGTCCACGCCTTTCAAAATCAGCTTGCGGCTGGCATCATAAAAGACCTGTCCCGGCACGGTGTATAAATGAAAGCGCGTTTTGAAGCCGCGCACCGTGCCTAAATCAAGCGGCAGGAAATCGAAAAACAACGTGCGGTCGGTTTCGGTGGCCAGACTGATGAGTTTGCCCTTCGCCTGTTGCGCCGTCGAATCGTAGATATATTGCAGATTGGTGGTCTTGCCGCCCAGACCTGGGCCGTAATAAACAATCTTGCAATTGATTTCTCGTGAAGCGTAATTGATGAACGTCAAGGCCGTTTTCCTTATTACTCAGGCGGCGAACTATTAAGCTGCCGGTTAGGGTTTTGTTCAGGGGCAAGGCATACGGATCGGCGCAAAGGCAGTATTCCCACAGCCGCGCCTTCAATTGAAGAGCGCGTCTATATCGTCTTCGGTAATCTCGGCGAAAGGCGAATCGAAGGTCAAACCCATTTCGCGTTCGCGTTTGACTTTGGCGTCAATGGATTCAAAAATCTGGTTCATCTCGCTGGTCGCCCGTTTGACGCGCAGACGCACCAACCCCAAGCTGGAGCGTTGATCGAAGATCACGACGAGGATCACCCGCGCCGCCACTATCGAAATATGGATGTTGTCGCGTTCGCCTTCGTGCGACAGAACCGGAAACCCTTGCTCGCCGATTAAGTGCGCCAGACCGTCGGTGGCCGCGACATTGCCCGCCGTTAAACTTGCCAGGCTGGTGATGTCGAGATTTTTCATCTCGCCGAACTCGGCGATCTGTTGTCCGTTCTTATCCACCAGAAAAACAAATTTCGCGTTGGCGTCTGTGCATAAACGGGTGATTACGCTTTTTAATTGGGCGTACTCGTCTTCGTACATTACTACAGGAGTCGTCATCGCTGCTCCTCAAAATAATCTCGCAAATGCAATGGAAATTGTGCCAGAGTCCAAGATTCTGCTGCATCCGTTCGCAACCGTATTTTCGTCTGCCAGCACTTTCCCTGATGGATTGCGAATTCCAGCACCCTTTGTCGTGTGAACCGGGAGGGGCATCAAGGGGTAGTTTTCTTATAACACAGGGGGCAAGGGGTGACAACAGTTTTTCTACCCCGCACGGGCGATGGCCTGGCCTTCATCATTGTGATTTATCAAATCGCTATCGAGCGTTGCGAACCTTGGCGACGGTGCGGCTTGGCGCGCACGCACCACCTCATCAGCACCCTTACGGCTCGCCCCCCTCGCGCCCTCATCAGGCACGCGCCTTGTCTAAAAATAAACCGCCCTTGATTAGCTCAACCAATCATTCACCGGGCGAGCGACGAGGGTCATGACAAAGAGCGGGCGTTTCTTGCTTCTCGCAGGGTGCGACCCGTATCATCAATTGGTCAGTGCGTAGCGCCACCGGACAACTTGCGCCGTTGGCTCCGCAAACGCCAGTTTACAATTTGCTTGATTATCTTCACCGGAGCTTTACATGGAATCCAAATTCGCCCAGCACGTCAATCAAGAAGAAATCGTAGAGATCGTTTGCGACCTCGTTCGCGTTGATACCACCAACCCACCCGGTAATGAATACCTCTGCACAGAGCGCGTCAGTGCTTGTATGCAATCGTTAGGCATGGAAATTTCTACTTACGAAAAAGCGCCTGGGCGCACCAACGTCGTCGGACGCATCGGCACAGGCACAAAATCTATAGGCTTTGTTTCACACATGGACGTAGTGCCGCCCGGCGAGTTAGACCAATGGAAGACGCCGCCTTTTGAGCCAACCCTTATTGACGGAAAAATTTTCGGTCGCGGCACTCTCGACGACAAAGGCTCTTTCGCTTGCGCCTATTTTGCTTGCAAAGCTTTTCTTGCCGAACACGCGGATTTCGATGGCACCATTTATTTAATCGCCGCCGCCGATGAAGAGATGGGGTCGGAGCTTGGCATCATTTATCTGGTCGAAGAATGCGGCTTGAAATTCGACGTAGCGATTATCCCAGATGGCGGACGCATGGATTTATCCATTTACGGCGAGAAGGGCATACTTTGGGTCGAACTCGAAAGTCGCGGCATACAAGCGCACGGCTCTACGCCTGAACTCGGTCGCAACGCCATTGTCCCGCTTGCCGAATGGCTCACGGAAATCAAGACGCTTGATTTAGGCGCAAATTTCGATAGAACATTCGACGGTTGGACGATGAACATAGGCACGATTCAAGGCGGCTCTTCGACCAACACAGTACCGTCAGTGGCTCGTGCCACTATAGATTTTCGTCTGCCCGCAGGCATCTCGAAAGCGCAAGTCTTAGAAGCCCTCGAAGCCAAAGCTGCAAACGTGAAAACCCATTCGCCTGACGCAGAACTTCACGTCAAAGTTTTGCATGAAACCGCGCCGCACTTGTCGGATAAAAACTCCATCATCATCCGCAGTTTCGATACCGCCGCGAAGTGTTTGAATTTGCCTATGAAGTACGAAACCTTTGGCGGCAACACGGTGGCGAAGAATCTCTTTTTCGCAGGCATCACTTCGGTGGTGCATTATCCGGGGGATGACAAATTGGCGCACGTTCCAAATGAGTTCGTCAATATTGACGAGTTGGTTTTAGGCTCTGTACTGTACGCCGAAACTCTTGAGGCATATTTCTTCGGCTAGTCGTGCGGCTGGCAATCATCCGTCGCAGCGATGAGTAGGCAATCAAGTAGGCATCTCCTCTGATGTGCGATATGCTTTTCCGTCATTATTTTTTATGAAACGGTGAGCTGATAGTATGCTGAATGTAGCAAACGCTTCGTCTTATATACAGAAAGATGAGTTAGGACATTAGGACATATTGAGCAACTCGACCAAAAATTATTTCAACACTTCGAGAGCAAGTTTATCATTCAGCCTTCTTTAACCAGATCACTGGTTAGTTTTCAAGCTAATAAAAGCAGAGCGGTTTATCGTTGGTACAAATATAAGGAAGCCTTTTCAGCCGCTTTAGTAGAGAGCTTGTTGAATCACTACGGCATTGTCTCAGGGACTATTTTGGATCCATTTGCCGGAAGTGGAACGGCTTTATTTGCCGCCACCGAAGCAAATCTCAACGCCGAAGGAATTGAACTTCTTCCCATAGGGCAACAAATCATTGCCACTAGAAGACTCTTAGAATCGGAGTTCATCGAAAATGATTTCATCACCTTAAAGCGTTGGTGCGAGACTCAACCTTGGAAGCATTCAACCATACAATACACTCTGCCGGAGTTGCGTATCACGCGAGGCGCGTACTCGGAACAAACTAAAATAGCCATAGAAAAATATAGGGCGACTGTGGAAGCAGAGAATGAAAGAGTCAAAGCCGTCTTAATTTTTGCTCTCTTGTGCATTCTGGAATCGGTAAGCTATACACGCAAAGACGGTCAATATCTGCGTTGGGATCATCGCTCTGGTCGCACATCAGGCAAAATCATTTTCGATAAAGGAGTGATCCTTGATTTCGACAAAGCCATTACCAATAAAATCAATGAAATTATCTTTGATTTGTACAATGGGGTTGAACAGGTAGGTCTCTTCCAGTCCGAAGGCGCGAAAGGCGCTATGCGTTTGCATAGCGGTTCATGCCTTGATTTGCTGCCTCAATTTGCGGCTGACCAATATGATGCAGTTATGACTTCGCCCCCTTATTGCAACCGCTATGACTACACCCGCACCTACGCTTTAGAACTGGCTTTGCTTGGCATTGGAGAACGCGAGTTAGTCAATCTCCGACAGCAAATGCTGAGTTGCACTGTCGAGAATCGTGCGAAAGATTTATTGCATATCAATCCTAGATGGGCAGTCGCTATAGAGGCTGCGGATCATCAGGAATTGTTGCAAGCCATCTTGAAATATTTAGCAGACCAGAAAGAGCGTGGCGAGTTAAACAATAACGGCATCCCGCGAATGGTGCGCGGATACTTTTATGAAATGGCTTGCGTAATCTTTGAATGTTCACGAGTGCTGAAACCGAACGCCGTTTTATTTATGGTCAATGATAATGTTCGCTATTCTGGTGCCAGCATTTCGGTGGACATGATTCTTTCAGGCATTGCAGAAAGCTTGGGCTTTGCGGTCGAGAATATTCTTGTCCTGCCAAACGGCAAAGGCAACAGCAGTCAGCAAATGGGCGAACACGAGCGCGAAGCATTGCGAAAGTGCGTTTACATTTGGAGGAACGGCGCTCACTCGTATAAGAGAGGCTTTCTCAAAGGCAGATTTTAATCCTCACACCTTCTTTGTTGGAGCAGCAATCGAAAAGAAAATGGCAGACGAGTTATGGAAAGAATTAGAAAATGGCACCATTGAAAATGCCGCCAATCTCACAAGCGATGAGCAACTTGCGGCTCTGTCTCAGTGGCTGTGCAAGCTGTAATTTTTCTTTCCTTGTTCAACTAGGTTACGAAACCTTCGGCGGCAACCGCGTAGCGAAGAATCCGTCTTGCGCCGCCCTGCCTTCGGTTGTGCATGATCCCGGCGGCGACCAAACCAAAAAAAATTCGAGCGCGTATGGTTGCTGATTCAATTCATCTGGATTTTGCGCGTTAAGAATCGGATGATAAATTTTGAGTTCGCCTACGAACTCTGTTGGTTCACATCACTTTCAACATCAGGAGGAATCATGACTACAGCAAATGCAACAGCAACCCCACCGGAGATTCCGGCGGAAGCTTTTCTCATTCAACAAGCCTTCGGTGCTTTGATTACCCAGGCGCTTTACGTTGCCGCGAAATTGGGCATCGCGGATTTGTTGGCCGAACAGCCGCAAACCATTGAGCAACTCGCCAGCGCCACCCACACGCAGGAACGTGCGCTCTATCGCGTGCTGCGCTCGCTGGCCAGCATCGGTGTCTTTCAAGAAACCGCGCCGAAAGTCTTCGCGCTGACGCCTTATGCCGAGCCGCTTCGCACCGATGCGCCGAATTCCATGCATAGTGGCATGATCTTTATGGGCGAAAGCTGGCACTGGCAAGTCTGGGGGCAGTTGCTACACAGCGTCGAAACCGGCACACCCGCTTGGGGTCACGTACACGGCGCTGAAGTCTTTGATTATTTTTCGACGCGCCCAACCGAAGCCGAAATTTTCAATCGTGCCATGACCGATATGTCGGTCAGCACCGCTCCGGCGGTCATCGCCGCTTATGACTTTTCCGCATTCACCACCCTGGTGGATATAGCAGGTGGTCACGGTTATTTGCTGGCGCAAATTCTGAAAGCCAATCCGCAACTCAAAGGTGTGTTATTCGATGTGCCGTCGGTGATTGCCGGAGCCGCTGCATTGCTTGAGCAGGAAGGCGTCACCGGGCGCGTTGAAACCGTTGCTGGAAATTTCTTTGCAAGCGTTCCGGCCAACGCCGATGCCTACATCATGAAACACATTATCCACGATTGGGATGATGAACAAGCCGCCGCGATTTTGCGAAATATTCGCAAAGGCATTCACCCAGACGGCAAAGTTTTATTGGTGGAAACCGTGGTGCCGGAAGGCAACGAGTCGCACTACAGCAAACTGTTAGACTTGGAAATGCTGGTCTCGCCGGGCGGCATTGAACGCACCGCTGGCGAGTACCGCGACTTGTTTGCCGCCGCCGGTTTCAAACTCACACGCATCGTGCCGACGCCTTCGCCTTACAGCGTCATCGAAGCGGTGCCGGAATAAACCGGAAGACTTTGCCATTAGCGTTTTCCATAGGGGAATGGCAAATGAACTGTCTCAATCAACACCGAGGAACACCGATAAAAGTATCCGCGAGATGCGACTTCGGTTTTCCCTCGGTGTTGATATTTTTTTATCGCTGATCTCTTCTTCACCTCCGCCCCTGAAAAACTCCTGGTCGCGCCTCGCAACCCTTCCTTGCCGCATTTCATCAGGCAATGGGATAATCGAAAAAATGTTTTCTCAGTAGAGGTGTTCATGCTTCGTCTTGCAGTCTTCTTTATGTTTTTTTTCCTGTGCGCGGTGGTGCCGACAAGCGACGCGCAGGGTTTGCAAATCAGAGCCAACGAAATTCGCGCCGCTATGGAAGCGCGGGACTTTGATCGCGCCGAACTATTCGTCCGTGAGGTGCGCGCTGCGAATTCGCCAGCCTTCACGGCGAACAATTACGATTATTTGCTGGGTCGTCTGGCCGAACGCAAAGGCGCGAAGGCCGAAGCCATAGCCCTCTACAATGCCGTCTTGAATCGGCAATCCATCCTTGCGCCCTATGCCTTGTGGCATCTGGCAACGGTGGCTCGCGCCTCCGGCGATCTGGCTTTGGAAAGACAGTATCTGGCGCGAGTAGCGGCAACGTATCCGGCAAGCGTGCCGGCACACAAAGCCCAAGACCGTTTGATTGATAGCCTGCGCGACAGCAAAGATTATCGCGCTACAATCGCGCTGTTGAAACCGCTGGCTTCACCCAACGGCGTGCGCGGACGTAAAGCCCTGGCGCAACTCGGTGAGGCTTATGCGCGCAGCGGTGACAGCGCTACGGCACGCGCATACTTTGAACAACTCGTAGGCGGCTCACGGGATGATTACGCGCTGGCGGCGGCAATGAGCCTTGATGAAATTGACCGCACGGCCAGAAGCACTCCCAATGAATTCGATGCCCTGCGCCGCGCCCGAATTTATCTGACCAATCGCCACTGGGCGGAAGCGCGTCAACACCTCTTGAACCTCGTCAATAATTTTCCTAATAGTCAAAATCGCGCCGAGGCGCTGTATCAAATCGGCTTCACTTTTTATCGCGAAGACCATTATGACGACGCCATCAAATGGTTCGAGCGCGTGGCGCAGGAATTTCCCGATAAGAAAGAAGGCTCGGAAGGATTTTATTTCGTCGCTACGGCGCTGCAAAAAGCGCAGCGTTACGACGACGCGGCGCGGCGCTATATCGAATTTCTGTCGCGCTATCCAGCCAGCGACCGCGTCGAAGGAGCCTATCGCAACATCCCCGACAGTTTTCGTTACGCCGGCAAAGACGAAGAGGCTATCGAATGGTCGCGCCGTTTGGGACAGACTTACGCGGGCAAAGGTTTGGCAGGCGTAGCGCTGTTCAACGAAGCGCGCATAGAGATGGCGCGCCATCGTTGGGAAGCGGCTTTGACTTTGTTGACGCGCTTGCAAGCGCAACCCGCGACGCCGAAACTTGCCGGAGGCTATATTCACGGCGAGGCCAATTTTTTGCGTGTGCTGGCCATTGAACAGTTGGGCAGACTAGGCGAAGCGGCACGTCTGTATCTGGCCATAGCGGATGAACGCGACAACTATTTCGGGCAACGCGCTACGGCCAGATTGAAACTGTTGGGCGACACCAAAGACGGTCGGCGCATAATCGAAGCGCTCTTTCAAAGTTATCGCGAACAGGCCAAAACGGCGCTGGCCGGAGGGCGTTACGGGGAAGCGAAAGACGCCGCCAATCAAGCGCTACGTTTGACCACAGACGAAAACGCGCAACGCAATTTGTTCACCATCCTGCGCGCCAGTTACAGCAAACTTCCGGCTTATGCGGCGGTCTGGAAATACGGTTTGATTCCGGCGGCGCGTAGTGTTGCAACTTCGAGCGTGCGCGTGGACGCTTCCAACCGCACGCTTGCCGCCGAATTAATTTTTCTGGGGTTGTATGACGAAGGCGCTACGGAATTGCGCCTGGGTGGCTTCGGCGGCGCAGGCGTAGCCAGCAATTCAAGCGATGCCAACGCGCCCCTCCATACGGCAAAGGCGTTGACGACTTTTACAGCGCCGCAAAGTGGCGGCAGTGTCGCGTATTCGTTGGCGGTTTATAGCAATCGCGGCGACCAGGCGAATCACGCCATAGATTTTGCTGAACCGCTGTTCAGAAGCGTGCCGCAGGATTACCGGCTGGAACTATTGCCGCGTGATTTGATCGAGATGCTCTATCCTGCGCCGTACCGCGATGCTTTGAATGAATACTCGGCAAAGCTCGGTGTTGACCCGCGCCTGGTGTTGTCACTGGCGCGGCAGGAAAGCCGTTTCAACCCTGCGGTCAAGAGCGGCGCGGCGGCGCGTGGGCTTTTGCAATTCATCGCCGAAACCGCCGAAAAGCTGGCCAAAGAAGAGCAGTTGAAAAATTTTGCGCTCGATGACGTTTATGAACCGGAGGTCGCGGTGCGGCTGGCGGTGCGCTACGTCGCCGATTTATTGAAGTTGTTTCCGAACAATCCGCAAGCCATCGCCGCCGCTTATAATTCCGGCGAACAGGGCGTCGAGCGCTGGATTTTCCGCGCTCATTCGTCGGACGTTGACTGCTTGGTTGCCGAAGTCGCGCTGCCGGAAACCAAAGATTACGTCGCCAAAGTGATGAGCAATTATCGCGCTTATCAATTGCTCTTCACGCCCGATCTGAAACCGAAACGATGAAGCGTTGAAGGGATGAAAAGAATTTATGAATAGACTCCACGAGCCTATGAAAGTTGAGCCGGTAACGCTGGAAGGTAAGCGCGTCTTACTTGAACCGTTGTCGTTCAAGCATCACACCGAGATGTGCGAAGTCGGACTTGATGAAGACATATGGCTACTGAATCCAACACCGGTTCGCACTTCGGAAGATATGCGGCACTACATCGCTGCGGCTTTGCGCGATGAGCAGCACGAACTGGCTTTGCCTTTTGCGACTATTGAAAAAGAGTCAGGCCGCGTCGTCGGCAGCACGCGCTTCGCCAACATCAGCCGCGAACATTATCGCGTAGAAATCGGCTGGACGTGGATAGGCAAAACCTGGCAGCGCAGTTTCGTCAACACCGAAGTGAAATATTTAATGCTGAGTCACGCCTTTGAAAACTGGAAGTGCATACGCGTGGAGTTGAAGACCGATGCGCTGAACGAGCGCTCGCGCAATGCGATTTTGCGAATCGGCGCGAAAGAAGAAGGCACTTTCCGCAATCACATGATTACCGCCAGCGGTCGCCTGCGCCACACCGTCTATTTCAGCATCACCAATTCCGAATGGCCGTTGGTGAAGGTTCGCCTACAGGAAAAACTGGCGGCGCAATATCCGCAACGCTAATTAGAGCGTGTTACAGAAATGGCTGCTTTGTCCAGATATTGTGGGTGATGGTTTAACCATCTACAACATATAGGCGGTCGCTGGAATTCTGCGGCACCCTCTAACTAATGTGCTGGACGGGCAAGAAAGCCTTGAATGGAGGACGATATGCTTTCACCCATATTACTTGAGGTGACTTGGCTGCCAAGCCAACACGGTGCAGGTTCGTTTATTCCGCCCTCGCAAATGGGGATGGCCGGATGGTCGGTTCTGATTATCTTCGGGTCATCTGCGGTTCGCTGGTTAGCAAACAAAAACGCTGCGCCAAGATTTCAAAAGGCCTATCGCTTGGGCTAATTTTTGACCGGCTTTTCGCTGGGCTTGCCGTCTTTCGGTTTTTCCATTTCGTACTGGCTATCAATCGAATATTTCTTGTAGTCGCTGTATTGCGAGACGACGTTGCGATTGAATTTCGCCAACAGAAAAACCCGCAAAGAAATATTGACTTCAGTATAAGAAGGCATCCACACCTCATTGCCGACTTTCTGTTGTTCGAGCGCCAACGCCGTCGAAGGCGAAATTTTGGCAAGCATTCCGCCACCGAAATTGTAAGCTTCGACAAAGCGCGCTTCGAGGCGGACAATTTGCCGCGCTTCTTCATCAATCCACATCGTGCCAGCCAGTTTATTGACGATGGCTTCCATGCGAGTTTTGGGCTTGACGCCTTTCTTCGGCTCGAAATCGAAAGCGATGACTTCGTGACCACGAAATATTTCACGGCGCACCGAAGTGACATCGCTCAATCGCAGGATGCCGAGTATGGTAAACTTGGCGCGTTCTTCATCAGCGTGTTCGTCCTTATTTTTATCGCCTTCTGCACCGAGTCTTTGGCGTTCACGCTTGGCTTTTTCTTCGAGGATTTTTTCAATCTCTTTCTGCACGCGGCGGTCTTCGTCCTGCTGGTCTTTTGCGGCCAGCGCTTTGCCGTTGACGCTCACCAGACGTTCGACATATCTGCCGCCGACCGGCGTGACTTCCGAAATCCGCACCACCTGCTCTTTGACGCGCCCGTTGCCGTCCAACTTGTTTTCGGTTTCTATCTGTTTGAAGGTATATTTTTCGCGCAGGGCTTCAATCTTTTCCTGATTGGCGACAACGGCCTTCATCAAAGTTTCCACTTCGGGCAGCGGCTTTTCATTGGGCAACTGCGGATAGCGGAACGCTATTTCATCCGTCGGGCGATTGTGTTCGACTTGTTCAATCGTGATGAACCATTCGTTCGCGGCGGTTTTTATCGTGATGGCGAACGGCTCCATCACGCCGTCAACTTTGCGATAATCGCTGTAAAAAATCTCTTCCGCGCCTTCCGCCGTGTCGCGCTCCTGTTTGCGAATCAAGCCGCTTTGAGCATCGAAAATCAATGTGGTCTGCGCCTCTTCGTGATTGAATTCGATAGCGAAAGCCTCCGCGCCGTTGACCGAGGTTTTCACGGGCGGCTGCACAAAGATGCGCGCTTTGGCGAGGTCGCGCAAATGCGAGTTGGCCAGCAGTGCCTCCAAGCGCAAACGCTTGGCCTCCGTGCCCCTCAAGGTTCGCAAGCCTTTGCTGTCCATGCGCCAGACCGACTTGCCGTTGTAACATTGGCTAAGTTTCTGTTCGCCCACTTGCAGGTCGGTGCGGAAACGATTCGGCAAAGTGGTCTGTTGGGTAAACGTGCCGGTCAAGGCGTCGCCGCTTTTTACCGAGCCGGTGATGAACGTGGTTTTGATTTTCTTGACGGCATCGCCGCCCGAAGCTTTTTTGTAGCGGTCTATAATTTTGCCTGCTGATTGCGCCGCCGCCGTAAGGCCGACAAAAAGCGCAAGGCTGAACGCCAGAACTGAGAGCAAAAATTTTTTCATGATAAACCTTCTTACTGGGTTGCCGATAAATTTTTGCACGGGCGAAGCGCGGCTTCAATCTATGTGCTGAGCATATATTTTGCAACGCCAGGATAGCCCTGCGCGACATCGCGCTTTCCGGCAATTGCCACATCAGGCGACCGAAAATCATCGCGACGAATTCGCCGTTAGAATGCCCAGCAGATTGAACGAATTGTGCCGATGAGGACGGCTGATCCGTCTTCATCCGCAGCATACGTCGAATCCGTTGGGAATGTTCTTTGTGGAAGCGAACCTCGAACCTTCGTCAATCCACGAGGCAGGCTTTGTAGCGGCTCTGACCGCGCTTCGATTGACCGCACTGACGAAGAGATCGCTTCGCAGCATTCTTCATCCGCTTGCTATAATCCACGTCCGTGAGCGAAGCTGGCGAATTAAAGTTGGAATTTGATGCAGGCACGTTGGTGCTGGATGGCGCAGCGGCCACGGCGCAAGTGCCGCAAGCTTTCCAATGGGACGAGCGCATCAGGCGTTGGCGCGCTCCGGCACTCGCTTATCGAAAAATCATCGCCGAATTCGTTCGCAATAAAATCTCGCATCAAGACGCGGCTCGCTTGTATCACGAATTCAATTTCAAGGCGAACCTTCTGGTCGAGCCGCGCCCTTATCAACAGGAGGCTTTGGAAAACTGGAAGGCCAGCGGACGGCGCGGCGTGGTCATTTTGCCTACCGGGGCGGGCAAAAGTTTTCTGGCGCAGATGGCGATTGAACTGACCGGGCGTTCGACGCTGGTGGTAGTGCCAACGATTGATTTAATGAATCAGTGGTACGATCTGCTGTTGGCCAGTTTTCAAGCCGAGATCGGTTTAATCGGCGGCGGTTATTTCGAGAAAGGTGCCATCATCGTCACCACCTATGCCTCGGCCTTTCGGTTTATGGAGCGGCTCGGCAATCAATTCGGCTTAATCATTTTCGACGAGTGCCATCATTTGCCAGGCAGCGTTTTTCGTTACGCTGCCGATATGGCGATTGCGCCGTTTCGTCTGGGACTGACAGCGACCCCGGAACGCAGCGATGGCGCAGACGTGTTGCTGGAAGAATTAATCGGCCCGATTGTTTATCGCAAAGAGGCGCGTGATTTGGCGGGCGACTACCTTGCCGATTACACGACGGCACAGATTTATGTGCAACTGTCGGACGAAGAGCGTCGGCGTTATGATGAAGAACGCCTGATTTATCGGGCTTTTTTGCATCAACAGAAAATTGATATGCGAAACCCGCAAGGCTGGCAGCGCTTTTTGATTGCCAGCGCTCGAAGTCAGGAAGGCCGCCGTGCGATGATGGCTTATCGAGAATCGAAGCGCATCACGCAAGGGACGGAAGCGAAGTTGAAGGTCTTGGCGGAACTGCTGCAACGTCATCGCCACGACCGCGTGTTGATCTTCACTGCCGAAAACGAAATGGTCTATCGCATCTCGGAGCAATTTTTGATTCCGGCCATCACCCACGAAACGCCGGTCAAAGAACGCCGCCAATGGTTGGAAGCGTTCAATGCCGGAGAGGTGTTGGCGCTGGCGACTTCCAGAGTTTTGAATGAAGGCGTGAACATCCCCGCCGCTTCGGTCGCCGTGGTATTATCGGGGTCGGCTTCATCACGCGAACACATTCAGCGACTCGGCAGAATCCTGCGAAAACAGCCCGAAAAAGAGGCGATTTTATACGAAGTGGTCACCGCCGAAACCACCGAAGAACACATCAGCCGCAAGCGCGGCGAAACTATTTCGCCTGCTTCTTGAGGCGTGCGGATGCGAGGCAACAGCAGCGGTAAAATCAGAATCCACGGTGACGCAACAAGGTGTGGTTGCCGGGTCTTGGCCGTCAGGACAAAGATCGCTTCAAACCAAACGGTGACGCAACAAGGTGTGGTTGCCGTGCGGGGGGTGAAAATTTTATCAAGCGAATTCGTCGGTAGTGTCCTACAGTTGTGGGGGTCGGTGAGAACCCGCGCAGCGGGTGAGCGCATAAAGCCCAGTGCGTCAGCGCTGGGGAGGCGAGTGGTAAGAACCCGCGCAGCGGGTGACAGCCTAAAGCCCAGTGCGTCAGCGCTGGGGAGGCGAGTCGTGATGGCCTCCTAGCCCGCCAAGCGGGTGATAGATAGAGCGGGTCGCAGAAATGGATGTTTTGTCTATATATTGTGGGTATTGGTTTACTTATCCACAACATATGGACGATTTCTGGAATCTACGACACCCTCTAGATAATTGGCTATCACTCGCTTGGCAGACTAACCCTACGGCTGGGCGCTCGTCCACGGGCTAACCTTCGTGGTTTTATGCTTGCGCCCACTTCGTGAGCGCTCCAATCGCACCATACGATTAGGCCACTACTAATTCGTGTTGTCAGGCCGCCAGGCGAACTTTACAATTCAAGTTGACCGCGCAGCCGTGTCAAATCGTTTACTAAGGGAGAGATTCTTTGTTGAAGTCAAAATCTATTGTGAGCCTTATGTTGGGCTTGTGGTTTTTCATCACCGCCATTAATTTTCCCCTTTCAACAGCGGCGCAAACGCGACCGGTAGCGGTTGCACCGGGGTTTGAATTAAATCTGTTTGCCGACCCGACCAATGTTTCGGAGTTCAGAGGCAGCGGCGTTCCGGCAACCTACATAGGTCCCTCAGCTTTGGCGTTCGATAAGCGGGGGCGTTTATTCGTTGCCACGTTAGCAGGGAAAATTTTAATTCTGTTGGATAACAATGACGATGGCAGGGCAGAAGAAGTGAAAACCTTCGCCAGCGGCATTCCTACGCCGTTAGGTATGACCTTTCGTTCTAATGGAGACCTGTTTATCACCAGCAATCAATTGCCATTTTTAGGAGGGCTGGGGCGAATCATTCGCCTACGCGATACCAACGGCGATGATGTTGCCGATGAACAGACAATAATTTTCGATGGCTTGCCCAGTGATGGTGAACATCAAACTGACCGCCTGCGCTTTGGTCCTGATGGCTTGCTTTATATCGGGCAGGGTTCGTCAACCGACAACGGCACAGCAAAACCGGGGCGTCCGGAAGAACGCCCACTCAACGGCACGATGTTGCGAATCAATGTGGATGCACAAAATCCAACGCCTGAAGTTTTTGCTACGGGGCTTCGCAATCCGTTCGGTATGGCATTTCAGCCGATGAACGGTGAGTTGTTTTCAACCGATGGAGGCTCCGGCGAAGTCTGCCAGCTAGGAGATTGTGGTGAAGATACCTCGCCGCCCGAAGAAATAGACTGGATTGTGCAAGGCGGCAACTACGGCTTTCCGGCGTGCGAAGGGACGCCCGATGCGCGACCCGGATGTGTCGGCGTGCGTGCGCCGATTACGCAATTCACCAGACATTTGACGCCGACTTCGCTGGCCTTTTACACTGGCCCACAGGCCAACGAATACAGCAATCAACTACTGGTGACATTGTTCAAAAGACTCTTCGGCGAAGGCGGCAATTTACAGCGACTCGTTCTTGAAGGCGACAAAAACACCGGCTTTCGCGTCGTGGGTAGATTTGAGATTGTCGAATTCGGTTTGATTGATCCGGGTGATGGTCCCGTTGACACAGCCATTGACCCGATCAGCGGCGATATTTACGTAGCGCGTACAGACACGGTGCCTCACCGAGACCCCAACGAACATCATCATTTTATCTATCGCATTCATCGGCAAGGCAGCGATGCGCTGCCCTTCATTGGTGCGCTCAATCCCGCCCTTGTGAAAGCCGGTTCCGGCGGTTTGACCATCACGCTGGTCGGGCGTCATTTGAAATCCGGCGCAATCGTGTTGGTGGACAATGTGCCGGTGACCACGCGACCAGGAGCGAGCCTTTTCGACATCAGCGCTGATTTACCGGCAGGCGCGACGGCAACCGCACGCACGCTCACCATTCAAGTGCAAAATCCCGATGGCAAGCTTTCCAATTCGCAAACCATAACGGTGACGAATAACGATCCGCCGCCTATGGATAAGCAGCCGCAAATTACTTCCTCTTTTGTTTATTTCAAAAACCCTGGGCGCGTAGTGAATCCGGTGGTGGTTGCCGCCAAAGGGAAGAAGTACGGTCTCGTGATTAGAGGAGCAAACTTTGATGCGGGGGCGCAACTGCTGGTCAATGGCGCGGCGCTCGATTTAATCAGTGCAAGCACGACGGAATTGGTAGCGCGACTGACGAACGGACTGCTCGCGCAACCGGGGGTTTGGACGATACAGGTTCGCAACTCGGATAATAAAATCTCGAACACCGTGACCATAACAGTGCTGGCGCAGTAGCGGTGCATAAGTTAGCCAACCCCGCCGGAGCAACAGCAAAGAGAGACCAAGCCACTTTGTGAACCTTGGTGTGGTGGGTGTCTTCGTGGCAAAACATCAGACGGCCTGTGCATTTATTTATTCAGATAAAAAACCGGAAAAGCATGGACGGTGCGAAAGCCGCAGGTTTCATACAGATGCAGCGCGTTGGCGTTTTCACGAGTGACCGCCAGCGAGACGAGGCGAAATCCCAAATCGAAAAAATCCGCCAGCGCCACTTGAATCAAGTGTCGCCCTATGCCTTGCCCTTGATGCGAAGGGCGCACGGAAATCTGGCTGATATGGCCGACCCCCGGCGAAATGCGCGAAGCGATTAATACGCCAATCATGCGACGCGTCGTCCGATCAATGGCGACGCGGCTGAGGTGGCGCAGAAAATGACCGCACCAGAGATGTTCAGTCAACACCGCCAGCAAATCGGCGCAGCCTTCTTCGCTACAGTATTGATTATTGATGTCGCTGTCGAGCGTGCCTATGTAAGAATCGCGTATCACTCGCGCCGCCTGGCCGAAATCTTCATCCTCCCAGGGGCGCAGAAAAATATGCGGCGCGGGGTTGGCTTCCGGCGCAACTATCTTCGCCTGCCAGTCTGCGGCTTGAATCATCATGTAATTGCGATCAAAGCGCCGGAATCCATAGGCTTCGAAGGTCGAATAAATTTCATGATTTTCAATGTTGACGCTCTGGCTTTCCAGGCGACGCAAGCGCGGCATCGAATCTATTTTCTGCAATAAAGCTACGGCGAGTTGACGATCTGCGCCGCTGCTGCGCCACGGTTTGGCAATGTAAATATCGCCTATCGAACAACGCTCCGCCTCAACAACATAAAACGCAAAGCCAATCGTTGCAGCGCCGGCAACCGCTACGAATCCCGACAACTCTTTTTCGCGCACCACGTCGCGTATCAAACGACTGGGGCCGGAATAATCCCATCCCAACAACTCAAGCCATTCGCCGCACTGCTCGTCAAAAAGTTGTTCCAACCCCGCAAGGTCAGCCTCCGCCAACGGGATGATATGAATGTTCGGGGTGATGAGTGGGGCTGTGGCCAAGACTTTCGACATTCCGCAGTCGGCGGTTGGCACAGCCAAACCTCTAGGCCGAAGGTTCGCTTCACCAGCCGAAAACAACAGCCGACTGACATCCGTGCAACGATTTACAAACTAACCAAGTTGGCAAAATCTTCTTGAAAGAAACTTCTGAAACGCTCAAAAAAGCCTTATTTTTCAAGGTATTTTTGAACTCTAATTCAAATTACTTTCGCCTGCCGGCAAAGCCAAGCGATTTACAAACTGCCGACGGCTGAACTTTTTTCGCTCTCCATCATATTCAGAAATCGTCGGAACAGATACGAAGCATCGTGCGGACCGGGCGCGGCTTCGGGGTGATACTGCACCGAAAAGACCGGATAGTTTTTATGCCGCAACCCTTCCACGGTGTTGTCATTCAAGTTGATATGCGTCACTTCGCAATCCTGCGGCAGCGAATCGGCATCAACCGCGAAGCCATGATTTTGCGCCGTGATTTCGACCCGACCCGTGGTCAAATCTTTGACTGGTTGGTTGCCGCCGTGATGTCCGAAAGGTAATTTGTAGGTGCGTCCGCCGACCGCCAACCCCATCAATTGATGACCTAAACAGATGCCGAAAATCGGATAATGCCCGATCAATTTTTTCAAGTTGCCGATCACACCGGTCAGCGGTTCGGGGTCGCCAGGGCCATTCGATAACCATATGCCGTCGGGCTTCAAGGCGCGCACCGCTGCGGCAGAAGTCAAGGCCGGAACCACTGTCACGCGACAGCCTAAAGCGGCCAGTGAACGCAGGCTGTTGTACTTCAAACCGAAATCGTAAGCCACCACATGAAAGCGCGGTTCGAGCAGCGCTTCGGCGGCGGCGGCGGCGGGTATCAAACGCGGTGCGCCGTAGGCCGAGGCTTGCGAATCCGTCCACACATAAGGCGCTTTGCAACTGACGACGGTTGCCAGATCGAGGCCCAACATGGTGGGAGCGCTGCGTGCTTTTGCGACGACTTCGGTTTCGCTTACGGCGCTGGTCGAAAGGCAGCCGCGCATTGAACCGCGTTCGCGTATGTGGCGCACCAGCGAGCGCGTGTCTATGTCGGAGAGGCCGGGAATGTTCTGCTTTCTCAAATAATCATCAAGCGATTCAGCGGCGCGCCAGTTCGACACCGCACGCGATAATTCACGAACTACCAAGCCCTCGGCAAAGATTTTGCGCGACTCGCTGTCTTCGCCATTGACGCCGTAATTGCCGATGAGCGGATAGGTCATGGTGACGATTTGTCCGCAGTAAGAAGGGTCTGTAAGAATTTCCTGATAACCCGTGATGGAGGTATTGAACACCACTTCGCCCACCACTTCGGTAGCCGCGCCAAAGCCACGTCCGCGCCACACTCTGCCGTCTTCAAGCGCCAAAATTGCATCCATAAAAAACAGGTTACAGGCGAGAGGTTACAGAGTGCAAGCAGTAGGATTAGATTATGCCCTCGCACGAATCCCGCTGGGGTGAGAAAATCTGCAAACGAAGATTATGGCGAAATCTGCACGTACATTGTCTGAGTTTAAGAAGAAGGCAGTGCGGTATTGGCCTAAAGAGCTACTGGCAAGAGAAGCCGATGCCAGTATTCTTCCTTGGCTGCTCAAGACTCAAGAGAAATTCATCAGTATCTTGATTCTAGCGGACTCTGAGCCAGAAGATGGGCAGAAGTTTGTGCATCTTTGTGATGCGATGAAAGGACGGGGTGCAAATTTGTTGTCAGGAATTGACGCTTTCGCTTGGCACGGCGCGGTCATCGTAATAAAGATACTTTGCGGCAAGTATCTCCGGCGCTTCCGTGGCCTCGCCGTTGGCTTTGCTCAAACCTTGCGCGACGATCTGCTCGTAAAGCGGCGACGGAATTTCGGCGAACTCCGACATCGGCCCGTAAATCTCATCTACGCCTTCTTGAAAGACATTGCCGATCAACAGATTGATGAGATTGACGCGCTGCTCAGGATACCGTTGCAGAAATCTCGAAAAGCTGAAGCCCTCGTTATAAAACGCATAGACCAGCTTTCGCATGGACTCGATGCCACGGTCGAGCCGGGCTTGAAATTGTCCCAAGCGTATCGCTGAAAAATCGTCATTGGCGAACGCCTCGTGAATCGCATCGGCGGCAAGCTCCGCCATTTTCAAAGCCAGCAAGACGCCCGATGAATAAATCGGATCCAGAAAACCATAGGCATCGCCGATCAAGATGAAGCCGTCTCCGGCGTTGTGCTTCGAGCGATAGGAATAATCAAGAATCGAATAAATTTTATCTACGCGCTCGGCCTTTTCGACGCGCCGCCGACAAGGTTCGCACTTGGCGACTTCTTCGGCAAAAATTTTTGCGAGGTCTTGGCCGCGTCCTTTCACCAGATAATCGGGGTCGGCGACAATGCCAACGCTGGTGATGTCGTTTTCCAGAGGGATATACCAGAACCAGCCGTTGCTGCCAAGTTCGGTGCGTAACACAAGGGTAGCGCCGCCGTTTAAATCCGGCTCGCGATGCGCGCCTTTGAAGTAGGAATACAGCACCGCCTTTTTCAATTTCGGATCGCGCAAACGCCAGCGGAATTTATTCGACAACATCGCCGTCTGTCCCGTCGCATCAATGACCACTTTAGCGTGAAAGGTCTGCCGCGAACCATCGGCCATCTGCGCCTCGACGCCGATAGCGCGCTCACCTGCAAACAGTACCTGCTTGATCAATGTTTGCTGATAAACCGTCGCGCCCTGTTCTTCGGCGTGTTCGATTAATAATTTATCGAATTCGGCGCGGGTCACTTGCCAGGTGACGGCGCTTTCGTGATGGTTGGCTTCAAAGAAATAGAACGGGCGCGACTCTTTGCCCGCCGGATTGGCAAACTGCACGCTGTACTTGCGAACGAAAGGACTCTGTTTGAGTTTATCGAGAATGCCCATACGCTCGAAGGTAAAGTAAGTATCGGTCATCAACGATTCGCCTATGTGATGGCGCGGGAATTTCTCTTTTTCAAAGACGACCACTTTACGGCCTTCACGGGCGAGGATGCTGGCGACGGAACTTCCGGCAGGGCCTCCGCCCATAACGATTACATCAAAATTGCTGGTGGTGATTTCCATAGGTAGGTCATGCATAACGAGCGGGTTTCAATTCGGGTTCAAAAAATTCTGCGAGGAAATGATCCACTTGCAAAAGGCCTCGGCGAGTCAAAATAATTTTACCGTCCGCGTAATCAAGCATTCCTTCCTCTTGCAGTTGCTGATAAATCGGCTGGAACGCCTGCCAAATATCCACGCCGAATTTTTGTTGAAAATAATTGGTATCAAGCGCGCCGGTCTTCAATAGCAAAATCATCTCGCGTATTAATTTCTGCTTCGGCGTTACCGGCAGAGCGCGCAGCAACGGCAGTTGTTCGTCATTGAGCGCGTTGATGTACTCTTCAAAGTTGTGATGATTTTGAAAATGTACACCGCCGAAATGCGAGAACGATGCGACGCCCAGGCCAATCATATCGCCGCCATGCCAGAGCGCATCGGTGTAAATAAATCTGCAAGGTTTTTTCGTCGTCGCCAGCGTGTAAGCGCTCGCCAGACGATAGCCCAGCGCGCCGAATTGTTCGTAGGCATAATTCACCCAGCGCCGTTTCGTAGGCCAATCGGCAATCGGCGAATCCAGCCCTTTCGCAATCATCTCTCGTGAAATGACGGTGTTGTACGGCAGTTCCATTTGATAGATGGTGATCGAATCGGGCTGCAAAGCGATAGCCTTTTGCACAGTGTCCTGCCACAGCGCTTCCGATTCGCCCATCATTCCGGCAATCAAGTCTATGTTGATTTGCGGAAAGTCCACTTGCCGCGCCCATTCATAAGCGCGATAAATTTCCGGCGACAGATGAGCGCGCCCGTTGGCTTCCAGTATGTCGTCATTGAAATGCTCGACGCCAAGGCTCAAGCGCGTGACGCCTATGTGCTTGAGCATTTCGAGTTTCGATTTGCTCAAGGTTCCCGGCTCGCATTCAAAAGTAACCTCTTCGGCATTCTGCCAACTGACGTGGCGATTGAGACCTTCGACCAGATATTGCAATTGGCGTTCGCTGATATAAGAAGGCGTGCCGCCGCCGAAATAGGCGAAGCGTAATTGACGGCCTTGAAAGGCGCGTGTGCGGCTGTAGAGTTCATTCTCTTTGATCAGCGCGTTGAGATAGATTTCAATCTGCGAAGCGTTCTTGTCGGTATAGACTTTGAAGTAACAGAACTTGCAGCGCTTGCGGCAAAACGGTATGTGTATGTAAAGGCCGAGCGGGTCGTCGGGGCGCGGCGCTTGATTCAAAGCTTCCGTGGCGCTCGAAATAGATTCGGGCTGCCACAAAGAGAACGGCGGATAGTTGGAGACAAAATAATTGCCGACCTCGGTTTTCTGCTTCGCATCATCGGCGACAACTGTGGCAGCGGAATTCCCTAACGATATTAATTCCTGAGACATTACTTCTCCCGATTCGGTTATTCGACAAGGCTCGGCAAGGTTTTCATTTCTCGGTGATGTCGCAGTTAAAGAGATACCACAAAGCCGACTGCGGAGCAATCAAGCATTGGTCGGAGCAGCAAGATGGGGGCAACTAAAGGTGAGGCTGGAGACGTTCTGCCGCGTAGCGGCATTTGAATTCAGACAGTTCCTTGAGGGACTGTATTAGGGTCAGCCGATTTCGCTCACGTCGCGTAGCGACGATTGAATGAAGTTTTGCGCCCGATTCACCCGTCGCGACGCCCCGCCTTGGGCAAACTTTTCATGCAGGCTTTGAAAAACTTGCCTACACTCAAGCCCCGCTACGCGACCGTAAAACTGCTGCGTCGTGGTCAAGTCGTTGGTTCAATACGATCTTACTTTTCATCGCACCCAGCAAGGCGCTACGAATCAAGCACACGATTATCGCTGACACTTCGAGCAATAAAAGGTCGAGCGACCGGCCAGGACTTGCGAGCGAATCGGCGTTTGACAATTCACACAGGGTTCGCCCGTGCGTGCGTAGGCTCGCAGCTTCTGTTGAAAGTAGCCGCTCGTGCCGTCGCTGTTGCGAAAGTCATCAATGGTTGTGCCGCCCAAAGCAATGGCTTCCTGCAAGACCTGTTGAATTGCCGCGTGCAAGCGCTGCCAACGCGCCAGGCTGATGCGACCGGCGGCGCGCCACGGATGAATGCCCGCCAAAAACAGCGACTCGCTGGCGTAGATGTTGCCGACGCCTACGACTACTTGTTGATCCATGACAAAATTCTTCACTGGTCTTTTTGATTGGCGCGAATGTTGAAAGAGATAGTCCGGCGTGAAGTCGTCGGTGAGCGGCTCGACTCCCAAGTGACGCAACGCTTCGTGTGCAGATAAATTTTCTTCTTCGACGGCGCAGACGACACCGAAGCGGCGCGGGTCGCGGAAACGCAATTCCTGCCCGTTACTGAGCGCAAAGATAACGTGGTCGTGTTTATCAAGCGGCTCGTTGGGCGACAGAATGAGCAATTGCCCGGTCATGCCTAGATGCAGAATCAAACAACTGCCACCGGCAAAATGCACGATGATATATTTCGCCCGCCGCGTCAATCGTATGATCTTGCGACGTAGCAACAAATCATTCAAACGCGCTTCATCAACCATAGAGCGCAAGCGCGGCTCGCGCACCAAAATTTCAACAATGCTTTTTTTCGGCAACACCTGTTCAAGGCTGCGGCGCACGGTTTCTACTTCAGGCAATTCAGGCATAAGGTAATTTTTCTCTGTGCAGGCGGCGTGTTTGTGCCGCGTGCGACCTTTCGATAAACTCCATTCTTTCACAACCGTCGAAGGAATGAAAAGCCAAAGCCCAATGCCCACGCCACACAACGCCAGCCGAAAACCGGCAAATAAAAAATTGGTCGCAGCGCTATTGAAATGGTTTGCCAAAGAGAAACGCCAACTGCCGTGGCGCGCAACCCGCGACCCGTATCAAATCTGGATTGCCGAAGTGATGTTGCAACAAACCCGCGTCGCTACGGTCATCCCGTATTATCAACGCTTCCTTGAAATTTTCCCGACCGTCGAATCACTGGCAAACGCTGAAGACGGCGTGTTGATGAAAGCCTGGGAAGGCTTGGGCTATTACGCCAGAGCGCAATATCTGCGCGATGCGGCGCAAACCATCGTCGCGCAATACAACGGCAAGTTGCCCACTTCACGCGAAGCTCTGTTGCAGTTGAAAGGCTTTGGCGCATACACCTCTGCGAGTGTTGCCAGCTTGGCGTTCAACCAAGATTGCGCCGCCGTTGATGGCAACGTGATGCGCGTGTTGTCCAGAGTTTTCGCTATTGAATCCGACACTCGCAAGCCTGCCGCCAAACGCGAATTCCAACGCATAGCCGACGCCCTTGTGCCAACAGGCAGCGCCGGGCAATTCAATGAAGCGTTGATGGATTTGGGCGCGACCGTGTGCAAGCCTAAGAAGCCGACTTGTGAAGCTTGTCCACTCATTCGGTACTGTCGGGCTTATCAAGAAGGGCGCGTGCATGAACTGCCGCTTAGATCACCGCAGCGGGAAATTCCGCATCATCACATAGCCATCGGCGTAGTGCATAAAAATGGTAGGGTGTTGATTGCCCTGCGCCCCAAGGAAGGGTTGTTGGGAAACCTCTGGGAATTTCCCGGCGGCAAGCTCAAAGCCGAAGAATCGCTTGCCGATTGCTGCCGCCGCGAGGTTTTGGAAGAGACCAATCTGGAAGTTGAAGTCGGCAAATGTTTCTCTGTAGTGCGCCATTCGTTCTCGCATTTTCGCATCACGTTGCACGCTTTTCATTGTCGCTACGAGCGCGGCAGAGCGACCTCGAAATGGAGTCAGAAGATTCGCTGGGTGAAACTTTCGGAACTCGCAGACTACGCTTTTCCGACAGCCAATAAAAAAATCATCGCAGACCTGTCGGCGAATCCACGCTTCACAAGGGATTGATTCTTTCTGCTCACGCTTATCATTGAAAGCCATTTGGCGAATTCACCCTTTCGCCGATAACGCGGCGAAGAAACGCGGAGCTTGTAGCGGCAGTTCCCGCGCCAACAACTCTTCGACTTCGCTTGCTGAAACCAACTGCATAGCCTTGCTCATCAACTCGCGCACCTGTTCCTCTTCAATCGAACGAATGGCGTTTTTAATCAGCGGAATAGACGCCGGAACCAAACTCAAGGCGCGAATCCCCAAGCCAATCAAAGCGATGGCCTGCACCGGGTCGGCAGCCATTTCGCCGCATAATTCCAGCGGCACTTGTACGGTTTCTGCTACGCGAACCAGATGCGCTATGGTGCGAAGCAAGGCCGGATGCAGCGGTTGATACAGATAGGCGACGTTTTCATTGGCGCGATCAACGGCCAGTAAATATTGAATCAAGTCATTCGTGCCGATGCATAAGAAGTTCGCTTCGCGGGCGAAAATATCCGCCATCATTGCCGCCGCCGGAACTTCGATCATCACTCCTATAGGCAAATTCGGATTGTGTTCGATGTGACTATCGGCCAACTCGCGCTTCACATTGGCGATGAATTGTTTGGCCAAACGCAATTCGGTAATCGTGCTGATGAGCGGCAAAACCACACGCAGATTGCCGCGCCGATTGGCACGCAATATGGCTTTGAGTTGCGTTTGAAACACCGCTGTGGCGCGCATCGAAAGCCGTATGCCGCGCAAGCCCAGCGCCGGATTCTGCTCCGCCTCGAAGCCTTGCAGCGACAGTTTATCGCCGCCCAAATCAAACACCCGTATGCTTGCGCCTTGCTCGCCCGTGGCGTCCGACAATCTGGTGTATAACTCCACCTGCTCTTCTTCATCGGGCAAATCGGGCAGGCGATTCAAAAACATGAACTCCGAACGATACAACCCTATGCCTTGCGCGCCGAACAACGACAGCGATTCGATTTCATTGGGCAATTCCACATTGGCGCGCAAGGTGATACGAACACCATCGAGGGTTTCCGCCGGCAAAGTCGCCTGTTTATTCGGGCGACGCTCTTCGACAAAGGTTTCGCGTTTAATCAGATAATCGCGGATGACCGGTTTGGTCGGTTTGACAATCACTTCGCCAAGCGTGCCGTCAATGATGACGGCGTCGCCGGTGCGAACATTTTGCGTGATGTTGTGAATGCCAACGACAGCAGGGATATTCAAGGCTCTGGCGATGATGGCCGAATGCGAAGTCTGACCGCCGGAGTTGGTGGCAAAGCCCAAGACACGATTGAAATTCAATTCGGCAACCGTCGAAGGCCAGATGTCTTCGGCGATGATGATGACGTTTTCGGTCAACTCGGAAAGATTGAATTCGGTGTGGCCGGAAAGAATCGTCAGCAAACGCGAAGCGATGTCTTCGATGTCGGTCGAGCGTTCGCGCAAATACGCATCCTGTACTTGTTTGTAGGCCGCTATGATACGGTCGGTCACCGAGCGCACCGCCCATTCAGCATTGATTTTGCGCCGCCGCACCGCTTGTTTGATTTCGGTTTGAAAGCGGTCGTCTTCCAGAATCATCAAGTGAGCGTCGAGAATATAAGAATGTTCGGAGCCGAGTTGATGCGCCAGTTTGTCTTTGATCTCCTGCAACTGAGCGCGAGCCTCGGCAAAGGCTTCGCGCAGACGACGCACTTCGCGGCGCACTTGACCGCCGGAAATAGCGACATAATAAAACTGATGCCTGCCGCTTTCATCCAACCGCAGCGCTCGCCCTACGGCAACCCCTGGCGATGCGCCTATGCCTGGCAATCGCAGGTCACGCGACGCCGATTTTGTGGAAGAGGACTCCTGATTAGTAAAGACCATCCGACACCTCCTCGCCGAATCGATTGTCAATCAACTCGACAATCGCCTCGGCGGCGCGCTCTTCGTCCGCGCCAGCGGTTTTGATAATCAAGGTCGAACCGCGTGCAGCGGCGAGCAGCAAAACGCTGAGAATAGATTTGCCGTCAGCGCTTTGCTGATTGTCAGCGCGTTCAATAACGACCTGACAATTGAACTGGCCAGCGCATTGCACCAGCCGTGCGGCGGCTCTGGCGTGCAGCCCTAAGCGATTGGCAATGGTTACGCGACGTTCTTGCATCAGGATTTCAGTCTATCGTCTGTTGTCCGGTGTCCGGTGTCCGCTTTCAAACGTCTTATTCGTGAAAGAAATCATTGCACAACAAAACCATTTTCGCATCTGACGCCGGATGCCGGACAAACGACGCCGGACATTCAATTCAGCGTTCGCGGGTCTGCGGCGTCGCGCAGTCCGTCGCCTAAAAAATTCCACGCCATCACCGCACACAAGATAAAGAAGCCCGGCATCAACACCCAAGGGAAATCAGTTAAAAAACGCACATTGTTGGCATCGCGCAACATATTGCCCCAACTCGCTTCCGGCTCCTGTATGCCGACACCTAAAAACGATAGTGCCACTTCGCTCAAAATATAAAACGGCACCGACAACGTCGCCGTGACAATCACAAACGACAACGTATTCGGTAAGATGTGGCGGATGATGATTCGCATATTGCCGTAGCCTAGCGCTCGCGCCGCCACGATGTATTCATGCTCTTTGATGGACAAGACCATGCCGCGAATCACCCGCGCTTCGCTCGCCCAACCGATGAAGGCCAGAATCAACACCATAATCAAATAGACCTGCGTAGAACTGAAGGCGGTGCCAAGCGTCTGGCGCATAATCAGTATGAAGTAGAGGCTCGGCAATGCCAGTAACACTTCGACCACACGCATCAAGACGAAATCCACCGCGCCGCCGAAATATCCGGCAATGCCGCCGATGAGCATACCGATGAGCGTAGAAATAAAGATCCCGACAATGCCTATCGAAAGCGAGACTTGCGCGCCGTAAAGAAGGCGCGAACAGAGGTCTTGACCCACTTTGTCCGCGCCGAAAAGAAAGATTCGCCCCGGCGCATCAACCCCAAAAAGGTGTATGTCGGAATGCACGAGCCACAAAATATGGTAGTCATCGCCGCGCACGAAAAATCGCAGCGGGTAGCTTTTGGTCTTATCTTCGCTGAAGGTTTTCAACTGCAAATCTTCGGGTTTGATGCCATACACGAAGGGTCTATGAAAATTGCCCTGCTCGTCAAAAACGTGCAGGCGCGTCAGCATAGGCGGATGAAAGGGGGCGTCGTGATCGGCATTGTCGTATTGGTAAGGCGCAAGAAAGCCTGCGAAAATCGCCGCCAGGTACAACCCTGCCAGCACGTACAGCCCCAGCATGGCGACGCGGTTGCGCCGCAATTTTCGCAACATGATTTGCCACGGCGAACGACTCGGTACGCTGCGGGAATCAAGCATCTGGTCAACGGCTTGCGCCGCCGATTCCGCGGCTTCCGGTTTTTCCTCCCTCACATTGCGGTTACTCATAAGCTGATTAGCACACCCTCATCGGTGATGATTTATTCAAGCCGTATGCGCGGGTCTATGATGGCAAGCAAAATATCCGCCAGCAAGTTGCCGACGACCAGCATCAAGGTGAGCATCGCCACTGCCGCCATCACCATCGGTTCGTCTTTCTTAATCAACGAATCGTAAATCAAAGTGCCGAGTCCCGGCCACGCAAAAACGAATTCGGTCAACAACGCGCCGGAAAGCAAAGTCGCCAGCGAAAACCCGAACAACGTCACCAGCGGATTGATGGCATTGCCGAGCGCGTGACGAAAAACGACGCGCCGCCAACTCAAGCCTTTGGCGCGTGCTGTGCGGATGAAATCCTGCGACAAGGTTTCGATCATCTCGCTACGCATCTGCCGCATATATTGCGCCATGCCTATGGTGCCCAGCACGACGGTCGGCAACACCAGATGCCACAAGGTATCAGCAAAGCGTTGGCCGCTATTCATATCGTCCCAGTTCGCTTGATCGTGAATGCCGCCCACCGGAAAGAGGCCGGTCTTTGCGGCAAACAGAATCGCCAGCAACGAAAAAAAGACGCTCGGAATGGACAAGCCAAAATAGGAAATAAAGCCCGACAGTTTATCCGCCCAGCGATTGCGATAGACCGCCGCAAAGACGCCAAAGGGAATCGCCAGCAGCCACGAAAATATCAAGGCCGAACCGGTCAACAACAAAGTGTTGACCACTCGTTCGCCAATTAAGCTCGACACCGGCGCTTGCGAAGCATACGAGTTGCCCAAATCGCCGTGCAAGGCCGGCCACAACCAATACCAGTAGCGCTCAAAAATATTGTTGCTGTTCAGGTGATAGACGCGCTCCATACGCGCAATGAATTCGGGCGAGATGTTGGGTTGCATACGCGCCTCGTCCAGAAAACTGCCCGGCGACAAGGTCAACATGGCGCTCGCAAGAAACGTCACCACAATAAGCAATGGCACCGCCGCAAGCAAGCGTCTGAGGAGAAAAATCTTCATCAGTCCGTAGTCCGTAGTCCGTAGTCCGTAGTCTCAGGCTGACTCTTTAGAAACACTCGAAACTGGCTACAGGAGCCAGTTTCAGGGTATTTGAAATCAGCTAAGGACGACGGACTACGGGCTATTTTTTAAGGTAAATTTCCTCGCTGTTCCAAGTGAAGCGCGGCGGCAGAGGAGTGGGCGCGGCGTTGCCGAATTTGTTCTTGTAGGCGACCGCTAAACGCTCGGCGACGAGATTGATTTCCGCCATCTGCTCCGACCAGATGCGCTGCACTTCGGCGAACATTTTTCGGCGCTCGGCTTGGTCAGCGGTTTCGTCTATCTTCTTCATCAACTCGTCCAAACGGGCTTCCCATTCGGTCGAAGGCGTCTTTTGCTGCGGGAAGAACGAATGGTTTTGCCCCGACGAGAGAATCGTGTTTTTGATATTGGGTGGGCCGGGCGGCACGCCGGAGCGCCAGCCTAAAACGATGGCGTCATAATTGAACTTTGAAGAGAGCAACTGGCTGATCAAAGCGAAGTCCAAAGGATTCGAGGTTGCCTTGATGCCGACCTCTTGCAGATTACCAGCGATGAAAGCGGCGGTGCTGACGCGCTGCGAATTCCCGGCATTGGGCGATATGGTAATTTCTACGGTGTGGCCTTCGGCGTCTTCCAAAAAACCATCCCCGTTCGTGTCTTTCAAACCCAGTTCGGCGAGCATCTGTTTGGCGAGGTCTATGTTGTGCGGGTACTTCATCACGTCATCCGAATACCACGGGTCGCCGGGCGTGATGACGGAATAGATAGGCACAGCGCGCCCAACGAACACGGTGTTGACCAAGCCATCGCGGTCAATAGCATAGGAGATGGCTTGGCGAAATTTTTGATTGCGATAGAGTTTTAATTTCCAGGGTTCAACAAGAGGCTTGCCGGTTTGAGGATTGACGCCGGGGTTTTGATTCAAGACCAGCCAGTAGGAATCGAGCGACACGCCTACGTCTTCAACTTTGATGTCAGGGCTTTCCATCTGTTTGACGGTGGCGAATTCTTCGGCGCGCACCCGATCCATCACGTCAAGTTCACCGGCCTGAAATTTCAAGGTGATGGTGTTGAAATCCTTGGCGATGATGAAAATGATGCGATTCAGATAAGGCAAACGCTGGCCTTTTTTATCCACTTTCCAAAAGTAGGGGTTGCGTTCGAGGACGACGCGCTGACCGGCGGTGCGTTCTTTGATGCGGAACGGCCCAAGCCCTACGACATTGGCGGGGTCTTCGTTGATACTCATCGCTTCGTTGAACTTGCCGTTGCGGAACGCCTGCTCCCATTTGTGCTTGGGAATCAGCCAGAGGTTGAAAATATTATCCAGAAACGCGCCGTTGGGTTGATGCAATTTGAACTTGACGGTGTAATCATCGAGCTTTTGCAACTCTGGATAAAGCGTTTTGCCATTGGTGTCTTTGCCTTCGTTGAAAATGTCCGCGATAGGCGTTCGCACGCGGCTCTTTTCATCATGCGATTCGTCTTTTACCACATCATAACTGAACAATACATCATCGGCGTTGAAGGGTTCGCCATCCGACCAGCGCACTCCTTTGCGTATGTAGAAAGTCCACTCTTTGGCGTCGGGCGAGGCTTCCCAACGGGTGCATAGTCCGGAATCATAATCGGGATTTTTATCGCCGTTGCGATAGTCCACCAGACAGCGAAAAACGTGATACCAGAGGATGTCGGTTGAGGCTACGTCATCGGCGGTGATGACGTTGAACTTCTGCATATCGTTGGGCTGGGCGATGACCAGTTGCCCGCCGTATATCCCCGGCTCGCTTTGCGAAATGTACGCCTCCTGTGGCGCTTCACCTTGAAAAGGCGGATCAGGGGTTCCGGTTGTTTTGTTCTTCCCGCCGGAGCATGAAGAAACGAACGTCAATGCGGCGATCAGAAAGGTGAAGACGAAGAGTTTCATCTGCTGCCTCCGAAGTTGGACTTTTGTATGCTGGGTCTCAAGCGCCATTGAGTGTACCAAAAAAATCGGCGAGCGCGAAAAAGTAATCTACAGGGAGCGGTTTAGTTGGCGTGCAACTGTGATGCGTTTGCGCCGCTCAAGCGCAGCGGACCAGTCTGCAAAGGGCACGGAGGGTACGACCGCAGCGAATAGGCACGGCAACGATTCGTGGTTGAGGCGTGCAATCCGCCTGATTCGTGTGCCATCCAGTATGCAGTAGCGAGCGGCTCTTTTTATGAGCGGCAAATTTTGCCCTGTGACCAGAGGTTGGCGTTGGCTTTTATTCATGCCGCGAGGCGCGAAAATCTTTTATCGTTTTGCGTTCCAACGGGGCAATCAAGCGGGCGCTCAAACGGCTGAGGAACCAGAAAATTCTGGCATAGCCCGGAAAGATTACCAAGGCTTTGTTGCGCGCCACGCCGCGCAGGATGAGGCGCGCCGCGTCTTTGGCGTCCAGCAGTTTGAAAGGAATCTTTGCCAGTATGTCGTCTTTGGCAAGCTTGTGCCAGGGGCTGGCGTCGAAGATGTTGGTTTGAATATAGCCAGGACAGATGGCCGTGACCTTGACGCCCAAATCGGCGGCCTCGGCGCGCAAGGATTTCGAAAGCCCGACGACAGCGTGTTTCGTGGCGCTGTAGGGAACCATAAACGGCGCGGGCAGCAAACCCGCCAGTGAGGCGGTGTTGACGATGTGACCGAAGCCTTGTTTGACCATCACTTCATAAGCCGCCGTGGTGCCATAAATCACGCCCATCAAATTTACGTCAACGATGCGCCGCCAATCGGCAAGACTCAAATCGCGCACTTCGCCGCCCACCGCTACCCCGGCGTTGTTGAAAATCAAATCGAGCCGCCCGTGTTGGGCGACGGTTTCTCGTAGCAGACGCTGCACGTCTTCGGCGCTCGTCACGTCCAGCGCAAAGGCTTCGGCGCTGCCGCCCTGAGCGCGGATTTGTGCGGCGACCTGTTGCGCGCCTTCGCCATTGACATCGGCAACAATCAGGCAAGCACCGCTTGCGCCCAAGGCTTCGCACAGGGCTTGGCCGATGCCGGAAGCGCCGCCCGTGACGATAGCGATTTTATCTTTGAAATTGTCCATGAATCAGTTGCCCCTTTTGGTGATTTCCTCAACGCGTCAGCATTGCGCTGAAATTGGTTTGCGCGATTTCGCCGTCAGGGTTTTATGCGGTTCACACGGTTTTTGCAAGCTCAGATTGAAAAGCATAACAAGCGCCGAGACGGGAAAATAAAAAGGCGACGAAATTGCATAACTCGTCGCCTTGGATTGCTGGTGAAAAAAAATCGCTTATTGGGTTCCGCCTTTGGTCTCGGCAGGTTTCGCTTCCGGAGTCGCGTAAGCTTTGTTGATGTCAACGAAGGCTTCGTCGCGCAGTTTCTTGACATATTTTTTGCGTGCTTCGTCGGCGCGTTCCATAGTAGCGCCTTGATTAACGGCGCGCTGCACATCGGGGTTGGAAAACGGCAACACCGCAGGGTCTTTCTTTTCGTCCACGTGAATAATCTGAAAGCCGTCCTGCTGACGAATCGGCTCGGTCACATCGCCGGTCTTCAAATCTTTGATGGCGGCCAAGAGGTCTGGTTTCAATTCGCCTTCCTTGAGTTTGAAGGTTCCGAGTTTGCCATTTAGCGCCCGCGAAGCGCGCGTCGGCGCGGAGTATTGCTGTACGGCTTCGACGAAATTTTTTCCGGCGCGAATTTCGGCGACGATGCGTTTGGCGCGTTGCGTCACTTCATCGGCGGTCTGATTATCGAGCGGCAGGAAGATTTCCGAAATCGTCGCCTCGCCCTCGGTAGTGAAATACTTTTTGTTCTTTTCGTAAAACGCCTGTCTATCTTTATCGGTAAGATTACTAAAGATGTTGGACAACACTTCGCGATTCATCACGTATTGCTGTTGCAGGCGTTGCCGCAAAGAGGTTCGCATATTTTCCGGGTCAAAGCCCTGTTGTTTGAGCGCCGCTTCAAATTCGCTCAAAGTTTTGAAGCCGTTTTCCTGCGCCATCTGAAGCATCTGTTGATTGACATCCGGTTCCACATCAGCGCCCAACTCTTTGGCCTTCTGCTCCAGCAACAAATTTTCAATGATGAGGTCAAGCACCGTAGGTTTGAGCTTGTTAAATTCGGCTTCGATTTCCGCTTCGCTTTTGCCCGCCATCTGGCGCTTCAACTCTTCTTTGAAATCGCGCAACGCCGCCTTATAATCGGCGCTGGTCACGATGTCGTTGTTGACGCGAGCGACAATCTCGCTGACCAATTCCGACTCCTGCGCCCGCGCTGCCGATGGCCAGGCCAGTGCCACAACGAATAATAGACTGGTAATCCAATACTTCATAAAACACATCCTCTTGATAATTGTGGATTGCAGAATGCGGATTGCAAATTCTGCAATTCAAGTTTTTATATAGGATTTTCGCAACGTGATGTGCAGCAACGCAACGCGCCTTGACTCATCAATCCGCCTTCCGCAAGCTGCCATCAGCAATCCTGTGGGCTGGTACGCAAGGGTCAATTATGCCTGAATTTTCCTTGATAAGTGAAGCCCAAAGCCGCGTCATCAATCTTTATCTTTGCAGTCGCCGCCAGACGATTGACCGCCGTATCTACGGCCTCTTGATTGCGCCGCGAGATCAATTCGTCGCGCAGATGCAAGCGACGGTCATCGAGTTGCGAACGGCGCTCTCCGGGAGCATACGGTTGCGTGCGGCGTTCCAGCAAAAACAGATGAAAGCCATAATTGGATTGCACGACCGGGCTAACGCTGCCCACACTGAGCGGTTTGATGGCCTCTTCTAAAACATCGGGCAACTGGCCTTCGTCATAATGCGTCAATTCGCCCTGTTCGGTCTTCTGCGAATGAGAATAAGCGCGTGCCACTTTGACGAAAGCCTGTTTGCCTTCGACGATGTCGCGCCGTGCGGCTTCGGCCTCTGCGCGGGTCGGCACGCGAATCTCGCGCACATAAAATCCCGGCTTGCTGGTCAAACGATCTTTGTTGGCTTCGATGTAGGCTTCGATTTCTTCGGGAGAAACGCTGAGGTTGCGTAGCACCTTCTGCTGATAATATTTCTCCACCAGCAGATCATTTTCCAACTCTTTACGCCCTGCTGCATCGGAAGCTGTCGAGCGCAATTGCGGATTCTCCTGCGTCACTTTTTCCACTTCCGTATCGCTGACCGATAAGCCTGTGCGCGTCGCTTCATCAATGACCAGTTGACGTAACAGGTATTCATCCAGTATCTGACTACGCAGCGCGTCGTTCATTTCGCCGGTCACCGTGTCGCCGAGTTTCAGCGTCACAAAGCGGTCGAATTCGACGCGAGTAATCGTGCGCCCGTTCACTGACGCCAAGACCGGCGAACCATCGCTTTTGTGGCGACAGGCGGTGACGGCAAATGACAACAGCAACAACAGCAGAAAAGCGTGCTTCATACCAAGCGAAGTAGAAAGGTTTGGAGTTCCGTCTTCAAGCGACAGGTTTCGCATCTCAAGCCTGCCGCTTGAAGACGGAACTCCAAACCTTTTTTTTCTGAGCCTCTAAAAAACGCATCTCCAAACTTTTTTTCGGAACCGCACAATAGATGCCTCAAGCAATCTTCACCACCAGCTTACCGCTGTTTGCGCCGGTGAAGAGTTTGTTGATCGCCGTGGGCGCGTTCTCTAAACCCGCCACTTCATCCACACGATACTTGAGTTTGCCCGCCATCAGCCATTTGCCCAGAGCGGCAAAGCACTCTTGGGCGCGTGGCATATAATCCAAAACCAGAAAGCCTTCGATGCGCGCCCGTCTGGCGATGAGATTGGCGAAGTTATACGGCCCAGGCACCGGCGCAGTGGCGTTGTATTGAGAAATCAAACCGCACAAAGCAATGCGCGCTTTGACATTGATCAAGGTCAACACGGCATCAAGAATTTCACCGCCGACATTTTCAAAGTACACATCTATGCCCTTGGGACAATGCTTTTGCAAACTCTCGCGCAGCGGTTCGGTCTTGTAATTGATCGCCGCGTCAAAGCCAAGTTCGTCAACCAGCCATCGGCATTTGTCATCGCTGCCCGCAATGCCGACGACGCGACAGCCTTTGATTTTGCCTATCTGTCCGACCAGTGAACCTGTCGCTCCAGCCGCGCCCGATACCACCAGCGTCTCTCCGGCTTGCGGCTTTCCAACATCGAGCAAGCCGAAATAGGCGGTCATTCCGATGTGGCTGAAAAGCCCCAAAAAAGCGGTCAAAGGCACGCCGGGCAGATGGGGCAAAGGGCTTAGTCCCGCGCCATCCGAGAGCAGATAGTCCTGCCAGCCAATCATGCCGCTGACATTGGTGCCGACGGGAAAATTCGGATGCTGCGATTCTTCAACGACGCCCACACCGCCGCCGCGCATCACTTCGCCAAGCGCCACCGGCGGCAAATAGCTGTCGGCTTCCGTCGCCCATATGCGATTTGTCGGGTCTAACGATAAATAGAGATTGCGAACCAGCACCTGGCCTGCGCCTACGGTTGGCACAGAGTCTTCGCGCCAGGCAAAATCGGAGTCTTTGAAGTTTGCCAACGGACGGGCGACCAGTCGCCATTGACGATTCACTTTTGCAGTCATGGAAATCTCTCCTTCCTTGTTTTCAAGGCACGATTGGCGGAAGAGGAAAAAATAAAAGGCCATAGCTATCGTTGAGAAGCCGTCACAAAGCGCCGGACTCGCGTTTCGCAATCGCTGCTCAAGCGCATGATATTTCTTTCCGTTCCCCTTATAGGTTTACCAATGTTCGCGCACCAGGCGCGGGAAAATTTGCATGGCTTTGAAGCCTCTGCCGAAAAATCCGACGACCAAAATAATCGCCGTCCAGATGAAATAGAGTGCCGTAATCACCTCTTTGCCGCGATGCGCGAAGGCTTCGACCTGTTGTGTGCTGACGGAAAGCAGATGCCCGACATTGGCGGCCATCGCGTTGAATTCGACGCCCGGATCAAGCGGCTTTTCAAAGCCCGACAGCACAAATTGAATCAACCACAAGGCAAATAACAACGCCGCTTCCCACCACGAAAACTTCATGTTCGAGAGCAACAGCGCGCCCAGTAATGATTGCCCTATGGTCATCAGGATTTCCACTTTTTGATGGCTATCAAAGACAATGGTGCCAAAACCGCCCAGCGCGAAGGCGTAAGCAAGCGGCAACATGGCCACCAGCATCGTCCATTGATTGATGTTGGAACTGACCATATTCATTACCGCCAGCGGTGCCGTGGTGACGCGCCGCGCCCAGTTGAAGGCCGAAACTTTTTCGGGAAATTCCGAAAGAAACGGCGCAACCCATTGCACGAAGACGAAGGTCGAGATGCCCAAAGACAGGGCTATGCCTTTGAGGCTTTCTAAAAACGGATGCGCCGAAAAGTACAAAATCATGCCGCCGCCAACAAACAGCGAGCCGATAATAGCGTTTCGCATGATGCGGCGTTGGCGCAATATGAAGCGCGGAATGCGGTCGAGGTCTTCCATCTTCTCTTCGTCCTGCGGTGGAATTTTATTCAAAAAGACCAGATAAATCGCATAAATCAGCGTCAGAAAAATGCTGTCCACCCAGCTTAGAGTGCCTTTCCACCAGACGATGCAGAAATAGGCAATGCACACCAAAAGGAAGATGACTTCGACCGCGTGTTCGTCTTCGAGTTCGATGCTGTCGAGTTTTTTGCCTTGATTATTTTTGCGATAAAAGAAAGCCGCAGTCGCATAGATCATCGGCCAGCCCAGACCGACCAGCAGGCGCAGACTGCCGGTGAAATTGGCCGTCATCAAAGAGGTCGCATGAAACGCCGCCGGGGAGTTGGCATCAAGGGCGACGATTTTTCCGGCTTCCCAGGCGATCACCGCTTCGACGGCAAATTCAGGCAAGGTCTGCAACCACGCCAGAATGGCGAGCGCTAATCCTTGCGAGATTAAAAACTGCGCCGCTTCGGCAGCCCAAGCGATTAAAATTGCCGACCCCAAAACTGCCGGAAACGTCCACAGCGCCGCCGCCGTTCCTTGAGCGAAAGCAATAGTTTTGGTGATTGGTTTCACGATGGCTTGCAAAAAAGTAAGGTTTGGCATTATCAGTTCAACAGGGGTTTCAATCTCAAGTCTCTGGTGTGCGCTTGGCGAATCTCTACCGCAAAACCCGATCTCGCAAAAGCACCATTCAACTTATAGCACTCCGCTTGGCAGACGAACAAGCAAGGCCGCCGCTTATGAATTTATGTTATAGTCTGATCGCATTTTCAAATTGCTCTTTGCGAGGCGATGATCATGAAGCATGAAAAATTAGCACCGTTTGCACAGCAGAAATATCTGAGCCTGGAATCTTTCAAAAAAGACGGCACGGGAGTGCGGACGCCCTTGTGGTTTGCCGAACAAGACGGGACGATTTATGTCTATACGCTGGCCAATGCTTGGAAGGTGAAACGCATACGCAATAACCCGCACGTCCGCATAGCGCCCTGCAATATGCGCGGCACACGAAAAGGCGAATGGGTCGAAGCCCAGGCGCGCCTCGTCACCGGCAGCGAAGAACAACTAGGCCACCAACTGCTCGATAAAAAATATGGCTGGCAAAAAAAGCTTGGCAATCTGTTCAGCCGCCTGCGCCAACGCCAACGCGCCGTCATCGCCATTGCGGTGTGATTGATTGAGGGAAGCGGGAACGGCAAAGATTTTTTTTCGCCCTTCAAGAGCCATCAGCAAGCTCTTGATTTCCCCGCAAGTCATCAACTAAAGTGGGGAGGCGCTGGCTGGAAACATCTATGAGTGAAGATCAGACAAAGATTTTGGATAGCGAAAAAGATGCGCCCGATGAAGCGGTGGCAAGCGCCAAAGCGCAGACGACAAATCCTATGCTGGAAGCGATATTGGCGCGAGTGACTGATGGATTTGTCGGCGTCAACAAGCGACTTGACACTCTTGAGATTGAAGTTGGGGAATTGCGCCGCGACATCCGACGCATTGATCTGAGCATAGATAAATTGCACCTGTCGCATTATGAATCGCGTAGCGAAATTGTTGAACTACGATTGAAGCAACGCGAACTGGAAGTCCGCATAGACAATCTGGAGCGCAAAGCTTCGTAAATCTCAGGCGTCAACAAGCATTCTACAAGCAATGAAGTTCTCTTGCTTGCCCAACCTTATCCAGCCCGCAACGCCAACGCGCCGTCATTGCCATTGCGGTGTGATAAAATGCGCCTTGCCGCTTGAGGTTGAAAGCGTCGGTCGAGCCTTCCAGAAAGGATTGAAGATGGTATGAAACAATTGTGGCGATGGAGTAATCTCCTGCTGATGATTTTGGTGTTGATGGTTGGCGCGGCCTTTGGTCAACAGGCCAATCATTCAAGCCTAGTGCGCGAGGTGGAATCACCTGCGGCAGTTGGTAGCGGCGAAGCCAATCTTTTTGCGACTGGCGATGGACGCATCTTGATGAGTTGGCTGGAAAAACTTGGCGACAATCATCACGCGCTGAAGTTCGCCATCTTCAAAGATAGCAAGTGGTCGGCTCCTAAAATCATTGCCCAAGGCAAAGATTGGGTGGTCAACTGGGCCGATTTCCCTTCGCTTATCGAACTCAAAGACGGCGCGCTCATGGCGCATTGGCTGGTCAAAAGCTCTACGAAAACCTTCGCCTACAATATTCAGATAGCGCGCTCCAAGGATGGCGGCAAAACCTGGAGCAAGCCCTTGGTGCCGCACACCGATGGCACTATCACTGAACATGGTTTTGTTTCGCTGTTGCCTGTAGGTCAAGGCCAAGCGGCGGCGGTGTGGTTGGACGGACGCAAATTCACCGTTCAGGAAGGCGACCACGGCCACAGCGGTCACGGCGCGCCGACGGATGAAATGACCTTGCGTTATGCGGCGATTAATGAGCACGGCAAGCTTTCGGATGAAGCGCAGGTGGATGGCAGAGTGTGCGATTGTTGCCAAACCTCCGCCGTGGTAACCCCCGAAGGAGTGGTCGTCGCCTATCGTGATCGTTCCGAAAAAGAGGTGCGCGACATCTCAATCATTCGACTGGTCAACGGCAAATGGACAGCGCCGCACACCTTGCCCGGTGATGACTGGCAGATTGAAGGTTGTCCGGTGAATGGCCCTTCGCTGGCGGCCAGAGAAAATCATGTGGTGGTCGCCTGGTTTACCGCCGCCAAAGATGTGCCGCAAGTCAAAATCGCCTTTTCAAAAGATTCCGGCGCGACCTTTACGCAGGCTGTGCAAGTGGATGACGGAAAACCTCTGGGCAGAATCGAAGCCGTGATGTTGCCCGATCATTCGGCGCTGGTCGTATGGTTGGAGCGCACCGAAAAGGGCGCTGCAATTCGCGCTCGCCGCCTGCACGCCGATGGCAGCAAAGGCCAGAGTTTTACCGTCGCCGAATCCAACGCCGCACGCGCCAGCGGCTTTCCACACGTCGCCCTCACGAAAAACGAAATCGTCTTCGCCTGGACGCAAGCCGCTACGCAGCCGCGTGTGCAAGTCGGTGTGATGAAATTGACCGAGGTCAAATAACGCATCGCGGCCTAACTGAAACGCCCAAGAGGAGAAACCGGATAATTCCAGTTTCTCCTCTTGGGCATTTGGATTCGCTTTTGGTAAGTGCTTAGTAGCGGCTGCCACCGTAGCCGCCGCGTCCACCGCCGCCGCCACTGCCGCCGCGTCCGCCGCCGTAACCGCCACGTCCGCCGCCGCCGCCACCCGAACGCTCTTCACGCGGGCGCGCTTCGTTGACCGTCAACGTGCGTCCGTTGACTTCCGTGCCATTGAACTGGGCGATAGCTTTTTCAGCACCTTCGGCATCCATTTCCACAAACGCAAAGCCTTTGGAACGACCGGTGTCGCGGTCGGTGATGATGCTGACCGATTCAACCTGACCGACCTGTTCAAACAGATTGGTCAAATCATTTTCTGTCGTTTGATACGACAGATTTCCTACATAGATTTTTTTACTCATTGAATTCTCCTGAGATGATTAAAAGAAACTTCCAAGACTTTGCGGAAAGGGAATGAGAAGAAAATTTATCAAGCACTCTCCGAAACAGTAGCGGGAAACTCCTGAAACAGTAATCAACAACAGCACACAGTCTGTTGACGCGAACACCATCACCATAGCATACGACTCTTGATAAGTCTATCAATGATTTGTCCGCGACAGAGAGCCGTTTCCGCAGGCAGGGCGATGCAGTTTGTCTTTCCTTAACACTTTGATTCATCAAGGTGACAGCGCGGCGCGAAAACTATCAACCGTTTTAGGATAGCAACGACATCACTGCACCACGAAGATCACGAAGCCAAGGTATAGAGCAAGCACCTTCGTATTTTTTGTGTTCGTCAGGGTTGATAAACTGATTTTATTTTCGGTAGTGGAACTACGAAACCTTTTCCTTTCTCACGCCGTTGAACCACTAGCTTGTTTTCAATCCTTATAGCAAATTGCAGTTGAGTCCGACCTTGGCGTTACTTGGCGGCTTTGTAATTAGAGCGTGTCGCAGAAATGCGATATTCTGTCCAGATATTGTGTGTGATAGTTTAAGCATCTACAACATATGGGCGGTTGCTGGAATTCTGCGACTCTCTCTAACTACCCAGCTTGGTTGTGAGAGTTGAGCGCGATGCGGCTGTGCCGCTTTGATGTGCGGAGAGTCTAGGACTCTCCGTTAGGCTGGTGTTGTTTTTTCGCGGCTGCGCCGCTTAGAGCGGTTTTGGTTTGAGATTACGGAAACCTCAAAGCCGTTGAGCGGCGGTCGAAGACCTTCGCGCCGTCGAAGACCGCTGCTCAACGATAGCGCGTTCCGTACACCCATAGGAAAACCGCTCTAGGATTGAAAATTAATTCAGCTTACCAATCACGAAGCACACCAAAACCACAAAGGTGCTTGAGCGCTTCTTTGGCGTCATGATCTTCGTGGATTTCATTGCTGATCCTGAGTCGGAATGACTCTTCATCGAGGAAGCAATGATAGCGTCCAGAGAACTGCGGTTGATTAGAGCAAATGGCATCATAGCCAAAAGCGGCTCACGCGCACGCTCAAATGAGCCGCAACCGATAATAGATAACCGATAAGAAGTTTGCTTTGCAGCTTCTGGTATAGCCTGTTGACAGGCCGCGTGATGGTTCAGAGCCGCAGGGTCATAAAGACGCTGTTCGGATCATCTGGATAATCGCCAAAGCGCTCACAGTAGGTGAAGCCAAAGCTTTCATATAATTTTCGGGCGGGTTGAAAGGCCTCCATCGCGCCAGTCTCCAAGCTCAGGCGTTCATAGCCTCGCGCCTTCGCCACTTCGATGATGTGGGCAAGGATAGCGCGCCCCGCCCCCTTGCGCCGCTGCGCGTTGGGAGTACGCATGGATTTTATCTCGCCGTGTTTTTGGTCAAGTTCCTTGAGCGCTCCGCAACCCAAGAGTATCTCGTCCTCCCAAGCGGTCCAGAAGGTGATGCCCGGAGCGCGCAGTTTTTCCAGGTCGAGCGCATGAACACTTTCCGGCGGGGAAAGCTCATACATATTTTGCAGATGCTCATTTAACAGTGCGTGAATCGCCGGATGCTGTAGATTATCAACTTTAATTTTCATGACTCGAGAAAGTATTTTCGATTATGGCCTAACGCCCCGCGTAACTGGGCGTGCGAGCGGCACTGGTGGAATGTTAAGAAACTCGCTTCGTGCGCTCCGGTTGACGAGATTGTTAGGCCGCGCTAACGGTTAAGGTCAAGCGCCCTTCCTTAATACACCGATTCGATTGAGCAGTTTTTTTACCTTACTTTCTTTGCGGTTGTATTGTGCCAATAATAGGTCTCTTGCTTCAATCAATCTTCGACCTCTTCCGTGTGTTCTCTTTAATGCATTCTTTAATAGAGTTCTTAGATTATTCGATAGCTCCATTTCTTCGCCTTTGCCCTTCTGCCGAACAAGTCTAGCCTCTGCTTCCTTGATAATTGCTACAGGATCAAGATGGAGGCTCCGTAGCAAATAGTTGAACAAATCTGGTTCGAGTTCAGCGAAAGCCAGAGTAACGTGATGGAGATTGAGTTGATTATGGTTTCGGCTGCGAGCCTTGTTATATGACAGGTGCATTATGCGGGTGGCATCTTTATCAAGCTTGTTAGAGAAGATTTCTAGATCAACCATGACTTACCTTCAACACTGGTCGGCGTCGGACTAATGGGCATTAGGTCGCGTCAGGCGGAAACCTGCTTCGATTAATTTCGCAACATGGCGACCAGCAGAATCGAAACCGCCGCAGGCGTCATGCCGGGGATGCGCGCCGCTTGTCCGATAGTCGTCGGGCGTATGCGCGAAAGTTTCTGTACCACTTCACTAGACAGTCCGGCAATCTCTGTGAAATCCATAGCGCGAGGAATTTCGAGCTGGTCATAACGGGCGCGTTTTTTTGCCAAGGATTCCTGATCCTTCAAGTACCCCGAATAGCGCGTGTCATTCAAGGCGACGACAATCTCTTTGTCGGCAATCTCGCCGTTGGTCGCTGCGCGAATGACGCCTAGCAATTTTTCGATGTCGCAATCGGGACGACGCGCCAGGTATTCGAGCTTTTTGCCATTCAAAGTTTCCCGCGAACCTTCCAATGCCAAGCCTTCGATAAACGCTTCGTGGAGGTCGTTGACGCGCCCGTTCATCAATACGTCTGTGGCGCGTTGCACATCTTCCTGGCGCTGCAAAAACGCCTGATAATCGCTATCGTGCAGCGCGCCGATTTCATAACCGAGCGGCGACAGGCGTTGGTCCGCATTGTCGTAACGCAAAGACAGGCGCATCTCGGCGCGTGAAGTGAACATTCGATACGGTTCGTCTGCGCCTTTGGTGACCAGATCATCTATCATCACGCCGATGTAACTGGTGGCGCGATCCAACACTACGCCTTCGCGCCCCGACACCTGCAACGCCGCATTGATGCCGGCGACGAGGCCTTGCCCTGCGGCTTCTTCGTAACCACTGGTGCCGTTGATTTGCCCTGCATGAAAGAGGCTGCCGACTGCTTTGGTTTCCAATGTCGCATACAATTCTCGCGGGTCCACGAAATCGTATTCGATGGCATAACCGGGTCTGAGCATCTTGACCTTTTCCAGTCCCGCAATCGCTCGCACGAAATCCATCTGCACCTCTTCGGCCATGCTCGTAGAGATGCCGTTCGGATAAACTTCATAAGTGTCGTAGCCTTCCGGTTCGAGAAAAATCTGATGGCGATTTTTGTCGGCGAACTTCACCACTTTGTCTTCGATGGACGGACAATAACGCGGCCCTATGCCTTCAATGTCGCCGCTGTAGAGCGGGGATTTGTCCAAGTTCCTGCGAATAATGTCGTGAACTTTTTCGGTGGTGTAACCGATGTGACATTCAATCTGGCGGCGCTTGATGCGTGCGGTCTTGAACGAAAACGGCACCGGATTTTCGTCGCCCGGTTGACGCTCGAATTGGCTGTAATCAATGGTTCGCCCGTCGAGGCGCGGCGGCGTTCCGGTCTTCAATCTGCCGGTCTTAAAGCCTATGCGGCGAATGCAGTTTGCCAGTTTGATAGACGCCGGTTCGCCGCTGCGTCCGGCTTGAAAAGTCTTTTTGCCAACGTGAACCAAGCCATTCAAGAACGTACCGGTAGTCAAGACCACGGCGCGCCCAGCGATGCAAGTGCCGTCAGCGAGTTCAACGCCTGTAACTTTGCCATTGCCGATTTTGATCTCAGCGACTTCGCCGCCGATGATGGTCAAATTTTCTGTGAACGCCAAACGGCGGCGCATCTCGGTGCGATAAAGATTGCGGTCGGCCTGAGCGCGCGGCGATTGCACGGCGGGGCCACGGCTGCGATTGAGCAAGCGAAATTGTATGCCGGTGGCGTCTATGACTTCGCCCATAATGCCGCCTAGGGCATCCACTTCACGCACCATATGGCCTTTGGCGATGCCGCCGATGGCCGGGTTGCAACTCATCATGCCTATGGAGTTGACATCAAGAGTGCAGAGCGCGGTCGTTGCGCCCATGCGCGCCGCGATGTAAGCGGCCTCGCAACCAGCGTGTCCCGCGCCTATAACGATGACCTCAAATGAAAGTTGATGGCTCATAGCTGCTACTCAATTCAGACTTGCCCTGGCCGCAACGAAGCGCCGTAGAACCCCTGCGGACTATAGTGTTTCTGAAAGCTATTACTGTAGCGGAAAACGGCGGCAAGATAAATGCTGAATTTTTGCGCCCAAGGGTGAGGAATATTGCTGAACGGGCAGGGTGAAATGGCGCAACTCAATGCTTACGGCTTCAAGGTCAGCTTGCGGCGACGCGATTTGTCTTTGCCGTATGTAGGCACAAGGCTTGCACTGGCGATTCCGGCAGGGAATTTTTTAAGTGAAAAATTGCCGTTCCAAGGAGTCCCATCATGTCTGCGCCTTTTTATGTGTTAAAGCATGAGCATCGCGTCATTGAACGCGCCTTGCGTGCCCTCGAAGGTATCTGTTTTCATCTGCGCGCCGGTCAAGAGGTGCCGCTCACAGACATCCTCTTCCTGCTTGATTTCATCAGCGGTTTTGCCAACGGCTATCATCATTTCAAAGAAGAGAAATATCTGTTTCCGGCGCTGCAACGGCAAGGCATCATTTGGGAAGGCGGGGTGTTGGAAGCCATCGAACAGGAACACAAAATTGAACGCGATCTAGTGCCGCGACTGCTTACCGCGACCAAAGGATTAGAAGAGCATGAAGCAGCGGCCATCGCACGCTTCACGGCAGTCGCCAGCACTTATATTTCGCATATGCTGGGACATATGCGCCACGAAGACGCCACCTTGTTTCGTCTCGCAGAAGAGATGATTCCCTCTGCCGAGCAACATAAAATTTACGACGAATTCAAACACGCGGAGCATGAAGTTGGATTGGATACGATTCGCCTGTATGAAGACCTCGCTTCCAGACTCGAAGAAAAGTGGGCGATTTGAAAAGCGCTGAAGACGGCTTGTCATTGGCGCGTTGGCTTGTGCAAAAACCAGCGCGGTTCACCTTGTCGCTACGCTGCAAATTATCAGCAAGCGCGTTCAACCGTTCATTTTCATGATGTGGGCGAAATGCTTGTCATAACATTTCGGGCAGATGCCGTGCGAAAATCTGGCGTGGGTGTGGGTCGTCACATAAGCTTCGATCTGTTCCCAATCGTCCGGCTCGGTCTTGATATTTTTGCAATACGAACAGATGGAAATGATGCCGCGCAGCGTTCGTATCTCGTCCAGCGCCTGAGCGAGTTTCTGGCGCAATTGTGTCTCCTGCAACAAGATCGCGAACTGTTGCCGCTTCCAACAGTGCGCCTGTCGGGAAGCCAGCACGCCAACCAGATTGACGCAGACGATGCCAAAGATAATAGAGATGCGGGTAAGCTGATCGGTGAGCGGATTGGCGATGACTAATAAAACCAAGCTACCTGCGCTGATGAGCGCCGCCGGAATGATTTGCAAGTGAATGGGCAGAGGCAGCGCCAGATACATCACTCCCAGCGTCAACACCGTCAACACCGCAAACGAGCTATAGCCCGGCGGACGGGTGGAATGCACATACACAAAGAAAACTCCCAACAGCGACAGATAGCTCAGAAAGGCAATCTCGAACTGGCGCGAAGTAATCTCTTTGCTCAACAGCCAAGTCATCAGCACCGACAATAAAATCGCGACGCCGCGCAGGCTGACGAGCAGCGTGAATTTCGGCGTGCCGCCAAACAACAGATAATCCGAATAGGCAAAAAATATTACCGACACGAAGACGCAGAAGAGTGCGATGCGAGATTGCCGTTTATCGGCTGCCAAAACATATTGGCGGTATTGTTTTTCTAACTCTGTGGAGACAAATTCGCCGAAAAAGCGCAGACAGGTAACCTCTGGTTGTGGTGCTGCATGAGTGGAGACATCATTGAGCATTGCCCTACCCCTGCCAGATCTCGGTTGTACATCAGTGACATTAGTTGGCTTGTAAAGCAGGCGACTATATCACACGCGGATACTGACGAAAAGCGATTTCCAACAAAACGAAAAACTATTTCCCTCAATAATATCAGGCTTTTTTCGTAGGCAGATGGTTCGGTGCTTCAGGTTTTGTGAGGCGGTGCGGACGGATTTTCAAGCGGTCTCCGGCGCTAATTTTTGCCTTGCCTCACGGACGCTTTCATCAAAGCAGTGCGCCAGCGGTTCATTGGCATCGCGCAGTCCGTTGACCACTTGGGTCGCCCAGTCCAGATAGTCGAGCCGCCTTTGCAGATTCCAATGCGCCGGTGGATGCGACACGATGTCCTGCACGTTATTGATTTTGTCGGCGAGTTTGATGTGTTTAGCGGCAACGGATTTATGCGGCGCGTTGACGATTTGCAGACGTTTTCTTTCGGCCTTCTCCAGACTTTTGTCATCGCTGCATTCCTGCACCAGCGCCAGCACGCGCTGGCCGAAACGCTCTTCAATTTCCTGCGGCGTGGTCTCGGTGTCTTCTATGGTGTCGTGCAAAATCGCTGCCACCAGCGTCTCCATATCTCTGACCTGTCCGACGTGCCATAACAAATCGGCGACCTGAATCGGGTGATTGATATAAGGCGAACCTTCTGCGCCCTTGCGGCGTTGATTGCGATGTTTGTGGGCGGAAAATTTTACCGCGCTGAGGAATTGCGCGACTTGCTCCTCGTTAAATTCCATATCTCCGTTGTACCACGGCTGCGCTGGGGCAAGCAAGCGGCCTTAACTAGAGGATGTCGCAGGATTCCAGCAACCTCCCATATATTGTGGATAGTTGAGTCAACACACACAATATATGGACAGAACATTCATTTCTGCGACACCCTCTAACTAGCCTGCGCCAGTTTGCCGAAGTGCGCCACAAATTCCGGCGTTGAAAGATGGGCGGCTTCTGCAAGTTTTGCCAGCCACGCTTCATCGGCAAAATCTTTGCTGCCGATTCGCACCATATAATCACGCGCTACCTGATAGCTCTCCGTTTCAATATCCACGGCGCGCAAACGTCCACGTCCGCTTTGCCGATCAATCACTTCCTGAAAAGGCACCGCCTGAAACTCGCCGCCCTGAATCGTTATCATCGCGCCGCTGCCGCCGTTGACCAGATAGCGCACCGCTGCATAGCCGAGGTCGCGTGCGTATTCGGCATCAACCGGAATCGGCGGCGCACAGCGCAACTCATAACCTATGGTCTTATCCACCAAAGTGACTTTGATGCCGCGACGTTCCAAGCGCCGTTGCACTTCGCTTTTGACTTTGCGCCCCAAATCAATTTCGCTGACGCGGATATTGCCTTGCGCGTCACGGTCCACATCTTGCAGCTCGGCGACTTCCTGCGGATCGAAACGCTCGACCAAGGCTTCGGCCAACAACGCTACGCCGAAATTGCGTCCCATCGCACGGCGTTTGATGATCGCGCCTTCAATAATATCGGCGATGTCGGCAAGCGAAATCGTCGCCGTAGAAAACTCTTCGGGAATAACTGTGCAGGTAACGCTGGCGGCTTTGCCGATGCCAAGCGTCAAGTGTCCGGTTGGTCGTCCCATCGTCACCCCCAGATACCAACGCCCGGTGGTGCGCGCATCTTCCATCAAGCGTTTGACCAGATCAACGCCAACGTGACGAGCGGTTTCGTAACCGAGCGTCGGAACCGAAAACGGCAACCACACATCGTTATCTATGCTCTTGGGAATCTGCACCGCTGTGATTGCGCCTTTGCTTTCGCGCTCGATGGCGCTGGTGCTGCGTAACAAATCGTCGCCGCCTATGGTGACCAGCGCATCTATGCGTAATTTATTGAGCGCGGCGATGGCATTTTCCAGGCTGCCGGAATCGCTAGTGATGTCTGTGCGCGAGGTGCCAAGAATCACGCCGCCATCGAGGTGTATGCGCGAGCATTCTTCTATAGTCATCTCGTGCTGTTCATCGGTGTAACGCTCGGCCAGCCACTCGAAACCATCGTGAAAGCCTACGGGTTGCAAGCCCATTTTAATTGCTTCAATGGCCACGGCAGCAATCACGCCATTGGTTCCAGGCGCGGGGCCGCCGCCCACCAGTATGCCAATTCTTTTGATATTCATAATTTGATTCTCAGTCCGAGGTCTGTAGTTCGGCGTCCGAGGTCGGGGGCAAAAATTGATGGTTCGCTTTTCGATTATCCAATCAGCGAACCCTAAGCAGGCTTGCCTATATCTTTTGAAAAACTCATTAAAAAGCCTGAAAAATAAGGGTTTTTTGTGATTGTTTTTCAAAAACTTTTGCCTGCCTACTTAGCCCTCGGACGACTGACACCAGACAGCAGACTATTTTTTCATCGGCGCAGCCGCGCTCAGGTACTGGAACCGCTCGGTGAATTCCGTCACCGAAAGCTTGCCTGCGGTCGCCAGTTTTTCAATCCACGCGGGGTCTTCAAAGTCTTCGCCTTCCAGGCGAATCATGTATTCACGCGCCACGCGGAAGCCCTCGCTTTCAACATTCACCAGGCGAATGCGCGTCTTGCCGGTTTGCGGATCGCGTATGTCGTCGAAGGGCAGCGCCACCATGCGCCCACCTTGCACGCTGATCATGGCACCGCTGCCGCCATTCAAAAGATAGCGTATGGCGCTGTAGCCGAGATCGCGGCAATAGGCCATATCGAAGGGAATCGGCGCAGCGCAGCGCAACTCGTAGCCGATATTTTTATTGGTGATGGTGATGCGTATGCCGCGCTGGCTGAGGCGTCCCTGCACTTCAGCTTTGACCTTGCGCGCCAAATCCACTTCGGCAAAACGTATATGACCGTGTTCATCGCGCTCCACGTCCTGTAAATCGGCCATCTCCTGAGGGTCAAGTTTTTCGATCAAGCCTTCGGCCAAGACCGCCACGCCGTAAGGACGACGCAGCGCCCGCCGTTTGATAATCGCGCCTTCGACAATATCGCAGATGCGCGAGAAAGAAATAATTTCATTGCCGAATTCTTCCCCGATAACGGTGAGCGTTGCGCCAGCGGCTTTGCCAATGCCGAGCGCCAGGTAGCCTGCCTTTCTGCCCATAGCCACAACGATGAACCAGCGCTTGGTCGAGCGCGCATCTTCCATCAAATTGCCCACCATCTCGACCCCGTAATGGCGTGCCGTTTGATAGCCAAAGGTCGGTATGTGATTGGGCAAAGGCAAATCGTTATCAATGGTTTTGGGAACGTGTACGGTGTGAATTTGATAATTAGAAGTGCTGGCGACCGAACTGGAAGAGAGTGCCGTATCATCGCCGCCTATGGTGACCAGATGCGTCACGCCCAAGGCCTGCAAGGTTGACACCACGGCGCGCAGAGAGGTTTCCGACTTGGTGGGATTATCACGCGCTGTGCCTAGCATCGAGCCGCCATCGAGATGAATGCGCGACACGTCTTCGATGCGTAGAGGCCGCGCTTTGGAGAGGTCTTCGCGCATCAACCACTTAAAGCCGTCCTGTATGCCGAGAACTTCAAAGCCTTCGTTGATGGCTTCAATCGCTGCCGCCGAAATCACCGCATTAATGCCGGGCGCGGGGCCACCACCGACGAGAATTGCCAGTACCTTTTTTGCCGACATCCTTTCACTACCTCATGGGTTTTTGTTCTTTGTCAAAAGAGAAGAATTGTACCTGATGCAGCGCGTTTTGATAAGCAGGAAGCAAAGGAAAACCCTTGATAAACCGGCGTAATTTCATAATTGGTGCTGTGTCAAAATGAGGGTGCGGTAAGAAAATATCCAATAAAAACAGGCGCTTTTCGATGCCCATCATTATTTTTGCTATACGACTCGCTACGGTTGACCGGGCGTGCGCCAAACTGGTGGATTAGACCGACTCATGGATGCCCTCAACAACGAAATGTTCTTCCTCTGATTTCGGGCGGAAGATGCGCCAATGTTCGCCTTGCACTCCATCAGGAAAGATTACAATTCGATAGCCTCCAGACAGATATATCTCTGCCCCTCCGACCGCATCTGATTTTACATCCTCAACAATCAGTATATCGGTGTTGTTGATATACGAGTGTGTCTCTGCATCAAATCCCTGTAGTAATTCGCCTATCTTCCTATCCTGTAAATTTTCAGTCTTCTCGTAATCCCACTCATCCCAGTCAAAGTTCTCCCCCATCTCCGCAGGCTCCCATAAATCGGATCTTCCCGTGACCATTCCGGTTGGGCCTTCTATTCGCCAGGGGCACTGAATATGTAGTGCATATTCACCTACGGTTCCTTTATCTACCTTCCTAATCTCGCCAAACTGAAAGTTACGCAAATCAGCGGCGCGGCGCGCAATAGATAGCTTTAATCCAAGTAGTGTGCTGAGTTGATTCAGGATTTCAGGCTTTAATAAATTCATGGTTTCCATTGTAGGGGACCTCGCCCTGTCGGTCTAACGCTCCGATTCAGCGGCGTGCGAATAGCGTTGGTGAAACCATGTGAATTGCGCTTCGTACACTCGCCTACAGTCGGTTGTTGGGCTTCCTTTCTTATGTCTATTTCACATTTACTAGCTCATTAACAAAAAAGTAAGAAGCAACTAAGTCTTTAAAAGCGGGTAATGATTTTGAGTATTCTTCTTTATTCCTTGAAGTCAGTACGATTATTACAACTCCACTTGGCTCATCTATGTAGGCTACAGATTCATAATTCTTATACTCATCGTCGTAACAGTATCTTGTGATAGCTTTCTTCTTATCCCTTGTAGTTGTAAATGGCATTGGCGAAACTGTTGAGTTCTTGCTCGCGCTTTTGAACTCTTTAATATCATCATTGATTATCTGCTCTACAGTTTTTCGTTTCTGATCCTTATAAACTACTCTTACATACATTACGGCAATCGCATCTTTCCAAGACGAGCCTTCGGTGTAAAGAACTGCATCAAGCCCATTGGATTTCCTGCTCGAAGTATCTAAGTTCCAGCCATTAGGCTCCTTCAAAATAAAGGCGTAGTGTTGCCCCATTAAGATTGTGCCGTCAACTCCTTCACGATTCCTATACTTTTGCTTGGAGGCAAAGCTGGTATTCAGAAGTAGAGCTAAAGTTAGACCTGCGATACCAAATCTTTTTCTCATTGTTCTTACCTCGACTCGTACCATCCTTTGTATTGGTTAATTCGCACATTTGTATGTACGCCGCCGACCTTCTTCCAGCCAACTGGCTTCACCTTTTTCATAGTCATAATGAAACCCCTTCTTTAAAGCCAACCGCCATGAATACTGATACAGAGCTTGACTAATAAAACCTAAACCAAGGGGTGCAGCTAGGAGCCACAGAAGTGCCATATCGAAGGCGTGAAAAATTCCTTTGTACACAAGCCCCATACCTGTGCCAAGCAGCAGTAACAGGCCAACGAAGCCCAGGAATTCAGCGATACAATGAAGCATATATCCAGTCAGCGTACACTTTTGCTTGCCTATACGCTGGCTCTCGTTATCCCACATCGGGTAGATGAACAGCATCGTGTATACTTCCTCTCCGCGCCTAACTTCAATTCTATGGATTGGTCACCACCAATGTTGGCGACCGCTTAAAGGCAGCTCTTCAAATTTCAACTCTGAAATGAATGGCAAAACGTATTGATGAAGTGAACGGCGGCTCTGACTTCGGGATTCGCGGTCAGAGACCGCTCCTCAACATCCCTGGCGTAAAGACAAGCTCAAATCGTTCTATCGCCAGGCAAGGCTTGCCAAGCCTGCCGCGCCGGAAAGGTGTGTGAACCAGGCTTGTTCATCATCGAGATAAAGGCCGAATTCATGCGGATGATAGATGTGTGGCTTTTCGTCAAGCGCATCGCCGACGGCCTCTTGCGCGGCGCTTTCGTCAATGTCGCCCAAGACCAGCAAACCGGCAAGCTGCGGCGCTGCATCAAGCGACTGCGCCAGACGCTCGCGGTAATACAAGGCAAAGCGATGCAGGTCATCGGCTTTCGAGTCAACGTCACAGGTATAATTTCGCACCAGCACAGGCTCGTTATCTCGTACCACCAAGGCCGTAAAGCCTTCGCGGTTTGACGACACCAACATCTTGTCGCCGGCTGTTTTGTCGTGCATCAACCATTGCGCTTCGCCTATGTGTCTGGGCAACATCAATCCCGTCTGCCATCCCACGGACTGGAACAAGGATTCGTATTCATCCAGCACCGCGTGACGCGCTACCGTGGTGAGGTAGCGTTCCTGTTTGCCGAGCGGTTTCAATTTCTGCCGACTGATGAGCAGTTCAGCCGAGGGCATGGCGATGACTCGTTCCACCTTCCAGGCGATGACTTCATTCAGTTCTTTGCGATTGGCTGGCTTGCTCTCTAAAGTGACAACGATGGAACGCGCCGCGCCTTCTGGCAATGCAATAGACCATTGCTTCCGATTGGCGAGTCCGGCGGCTTCCGCCGTTTGCCGCAGGATGGCGACCAGTTCCGGCGCGTCTTGAATATTGGTCGAGTCGAAATTCGGCGTGATGAGTTGCGCGGGCAATTGCGTCACGGCACTGGAGGCCAAGGCAAAACCGTTGCGGGAGCGGCGCAAATCCACCACCGCGAAATTGTCATCCACGAACCCCGCAGCGAGGTGCGGAATTCTGGGCGCTGATAAAAATTTTTGAATCGCTGATGCCATAGTGATTGGTCGTTTCGCTTGGTGGTCTTCGCAGATTAATGATTGAAGTTTACGGTTCAGGTTTTACGCCGCAACCGTCCGCCCTTCGTCCTTCAGTAATCGCTGTACGACAGGCCATCGGTGCCTTGGCCACGCGCCGAGCTATGCACATCCACAAGGCCTTGTCCGCCTTTGCGCGAAATCGTGTCTTCGTCCATGTCTAGCTTCCAGTCTTTGCCAGAGGTAATTGGGTCGAGAGGCACTTCGCGGATGTAGCCCGCCGATACCAGATCATCGAGCGATTGCGGCAATTCTTCTTTATCGGCGGCGTACTGGTCTATGGCTTTACGCATTTCGTGAAGGTCTTGTTTGAGGACGGTCTCTCTGGCGTGCGCCTGAATCATTTGATAATTGACCACGCCGATGGCTGCCAAGATCACCATAATGGTCATGGTGATGACCATCTCAAGCAGAGTAAAACCAGCGTTGGCGTTTGCTGCCGGTCGTCTGTTGGTCGTTGAAAAAGGCTTGCGAAAACCCTGTAATAATCTCATAACAACTACACCTGTTTTCCAGTTTACTACGCCGTTGCACGGCGGCTCAACGTCACACGCATATGCTCAAGGCGCTTACCAATCGCGGTACTTGGTGCCATTGAGCGCCTTGCCATCGCTGGTTGAATAGACATCGAACACATCTTCACCGCCCCAGGAATTGGAGTCCGCATCATCTTTGTACGAGCGCATTCCCCATTCCGTCGTGCCAGTCATAGGGTCTATAGGCAAACGGCGCAGAAATTTAATTTTATTGCCGCTGGTGCCGACGGTGTTGGCCGGGGTGAAGCCCTCAACCAATAAGTCTAGGCTCTTGGGATAAAAGCTCTGAGTTTTCCATTCAATGGGAATAGCCGCATTGTTGGTCTGTTCAGCATAGCGTTTATAGGCATCAATCGCCCGCCGCACTTCCCTCAACGCCAAACGCAATTCGGTTTCGCGCTCGCGTTTGACGCTGTTGCGAACCAGAGGAATGGCCGCCGCCGTCAACACCGACAAAATGGTGATGACGATGATGATCTCCAACAACGTAAAGCCTTTTGATTGCGACTTGCGGGGCAAAGCATCAGGTCGCCTTTGCCGCAGCCGCAATCGGTCATCAAGTTTTCTGAGCTTACAAAATAACTGCATAAATCAACATCCTTAAAAATTGGTTGCGCCTGAATCAATCCGCATTCTGCCTTCTGCAAGCCGCAAGCGCAGCGTCCGCATTCTACAATTGGGTTAGCGTACTTCGACCTGCGAAGACTGGAAGCGCAGCGGCACCAACGCGCCGGTTGTTGAGCGCGCAAAGGTTTGCTGCTCGTTGAGCGTCAAAGGCGAGGTGCCTTGCGCTTTCGGCGTAAAGACAACGATCAGCAATTGTCCGCTGGGGCGCACGCCTGCCGAGCCTGCCGGACGCGACATCTGCACGTTTAACAAGCCGCCTTCGGCAGTGAACTGCAAATCGGGATTGACGCCGCCTGAACGCAGCAAGCCGCCATCGCGCACCCCTTTGACTTCCAGAATCGAGGCGTCATAGCTCAACGACAGATTGGTTGAAGCAATGGTTCCCGCACCATTCAAAAAGATGCCGACATAAAAATCCTGCCCTTTGCTTACCACCGAAGCCGCACCTCTGACCATCATGGTGACTGGCGCGGCCTGTGCTGTGGCCTCGTCGTCATCATCGTCATCATCGTCAATCACCTGTTTGGAGGGCGCACCGGGTTGACTGACCGGCGTGCGCGTCACATTCGGTTTGGCCTGATTCGGCGTCGGTGTCTGTTGCGGCGCGGTTTGATTCACAACCGGAGCGACGACGACGCCCGGCAAGGTGGCGCTGTTCGGCGAAGCAAATCCCGGCGGTGTGGTTGCCGAAGACGGCACGGCCTGCGGCGCATTTGCTGGCGTGCCGCCGCCAGCACCGGCGCTGGCCACTTGGTCTTTCTGCGCGTCAACTAAATCGGCGACGTTGAGAATTTCTTCGATGGTCAACTGCGTGCTGGGATCAAGTTGCGTACCAGCGAGCCGGGCATAATGATCACTGTCCTGTATATCGGCGCGACGCAGAATGTGCGGGGTGACGGTAATCACCACGTCGCTTTGGGTATTGGTAGTTTCGGGGGTCGCAAAAAATCTTCCGAGAATCGGAATCAAGCCCAGCAGCGGCATACCTTTGACGGTCTTCGATTCTTCGGTCTGGCTGACTCCGGCAATCAAGGTCATCTGCCCATCTTTGACGCGCGCCACCGATTGCAGAGTGCGTTGATTGAACGATGGCGTCAGTTTGCCGGTGCTTAAATCCAGCGACGACGATTCGATCTTCATATCCATGTGTACTTCGTCTTCAAACACTTTCGGCTGCATATCAATATTCAAACCGACATTTTCATATTGAATCTGCGGAATGCCGATACCGAAAGAGCCGCCCAATCCCAAAGTCAGATCGCCTTGCTCATTTCCCGTTTGATTGGCAGCGGCGCGCTGTTGCTGTCGCGTTGGTGATGTGTAAGAAGGCAGAGAGGCGGTTTGTATCGGCACGCGGCGACCGATGCGGATGTTCTGTTTTTCGCTGTCGAGTATGTGAACCTGAGTCGAGGCCAGCAGCTTGGCCTTACCTTTATTCTGAAAGAAACTGATACTGCTTGACGGCAAGCCCAGCCCCAGAGCGAAAGGCCCCTTCAGGGTTCGCACGGCGCTGCCCAGCAGGCTGTTCTGCTGCCCGAAACCGCCCAAGGTTTGCAAACTGGCTGACACCCCGGGGCTACTGCTCGCCGTGAACTGATTACCTAATTCCAAGAGATCGTTTTTGCCGACTTCAAAAATTTGCACATCAATCAGCACTTCGGCTTTGGCTTTGTCCAGCGAGTTGATCAGCGATTCGATCAACTGTAGATTGGTCGGCGTATCTTTGACGACGATGGCGTTGAGTTGTTTGATCGAGGTCAGCGATTTGGCTCCGGTGGCTGCTTGAATCGCGCCCTTCAACTGCTCGACATCGGCGTTCTTGATGTAGAAAGTACGCAGCGCCATGGATTCGTAACGCGAGCGGGTTTGTGGGCCATCGGTCGCCACCACGATGGTGCGCGTGTCCATCTGCACATACATCAGGTTGTTGGTCTTGAGAATTAATTCGAGCGCTTTCGGATAAGTGATGTTGCGTAATTCGACAGACGTTTTCTGCTGCCGGTATTGCGCCATCATCTGTTGATCAAACAACACATTCAAGCCCATAGTCTGCGCCAACTGTTCGATGATCGTCACCAAGCTGTTGTCGCGATAGATGACCTGCGTCTGTTGGAATTTGCGCGATGGCGGCGTTAGCAACTCGGCGGGAATCGGGTTGACTCTGCCCGATGGCAAGACGATGTTGTTAAACGAAGTGTTGTAGCGCACCTTTTGATTGGGGTCTTCTTTGGGTTTCAGTTTCGGCCCCGCCGGATCGCCCGTGCTGGGCAGCGAATCGGTCGGCATCCCCATCGCTTCAAGCATCCGCCGCGCTTTAATCAAGGACAGTTCGTTGGTGCGGTCATAGGCGAAGGCCTGACGATACATTTGATACGCGGCCTGAAAATCTTTCTGGTCGGCCAGCCGGTCGCCGCGTTCGATCAACATCAAACAGGCGTTGACCAGCGCTCGCGACAGATGAAGTTCGTATTCGACATTGGCCGGTTTTTCCGAACTCGCCAGCGCAAAGGCTTCGGCGGCTTTGTCCCATTGTCGGTTCTCTTCGTATTTCAACCCTTCCTTAAACTGCTTCTTGTGATCGGCAAAAGAGACGACCGGAACCGCCAGCAGAACCACCAGTGTCAGCACTATCGCTCGTTGCATTTGTCTCATCATATTTACCATTACGAAAAACCTCGGGCATTATTTTTTTGCGCCAGAAAAAGCCTTCGCGAAAAACCTCTTGGCAATCGGGAAGCGCGCTCTTTCAAACTCGTTCGTTACCGCCGCCGCGCCGCCATCCTCGCATACGGTTTTCGGCAACTCGTCACCAAGTTTACGGACGGCTGAAAGAGGTACGGTGCTGCACAGATTGCTACGGAAAATCGTGTGAGAATTTTCCTTTAAGGCAATCGAAAATCGGTGCTGCTAATGTTATGCGATAATGCGGCGTAACACAACATTCAGAATTTGAGATTGAGCGGGAGCGGTGAAATCTCCATTTGGTTAAACTGCCAAACCGCAAAGCAGTTGCAAAATAAATTCCACCTCACTCAACAAAGGTCACGCGATTGATTTCGTGCAAAGTCGTCAGCCCGGCAAACACTTTGGCGATGGCCGATTCGCGCAGCGAGGTCAAGCCTTCGGCTCTGGCCGTGCGCCGCACTTCGGAACCGGGGCGACGCTCCAAAATGATTTCGCGTATGCTGTCGGTCACGTCCAGCAATTCGTGTATCGCCGAGCGTCCGCGATAGCCGGTGAAGTTGCAGACTTCGCAGCCCTGCGATTGATAAAAAATTTCGTGCCGATACTTATCAGGATTCAATCCCGACTCGTTCAATTCAAGATCCGTCGGTTGATGCAGGCGTTTGCAATGCGTGCAAAGCAGGCGCACCAAGCGTTGCGCCAGCACGCAGTTCAAACACGACACGAAGTTATACGGCTCTACGCCCATGTTCAAAAACCGCCCGATAACATCAATGACGTTGTTGGCGTGAACCGTGGTGAAGACCAAGTGACCGGTGAGCGCCGATTGAATGGCGATCTGCGCGGTTTCCGAATCGCGGATTTCACCGACCATGATTTTGTCCGGGTCGTGACGCAGGATCGAACGCAAGCCACGCGCAAAGGTCAAACCTTTCTTCTCGTTGACGGGAATCTGCGTGATGCCTTGCAGTTGATATTCCACCGGGTCTTCGATGGTGATGATTTTATCTTCTTCGTTTTTGATTTCGTTGAGCGCGCCGTACAAGGTCGTGGTTTTACCCGAACCCGTAGGCCCGGTCACCAGCACCATGCCGTAAGGCTCGGCGATGAACTTGCGAAACTTTTTCAAATCGTGCGGGTCGAAACCGACGACATCAAGATTCAATTCGCGGAACGATTCGTTGATCTGCTCTTTGTCCAAAATACGTATGACGCAATTTTCGCCGTGAATGGCTGGCATAATCGAAACTCGGAAATCAATCTTGCGTCCGCGAATCATGACGCGGAAACGCCCGTCCTGCGGCACTCGGCGCTCGGCTATGTCGAGTTCCGACATGACCTTGATGCGCTGAATGATGGTCTGATGATGAGCAATATCTATGGGGTCGGCGGCGCGATAGAGCGCCCCGTCAATGCGATATTTCACCGCCACATCATTGTCGCGGGTTTCGATGTGAATATCGGAAGCACGACGCTCCAGCGCGTTTAAGACAATCGTATAGACGAGCTTGATAATCGGCGACATTTCGTCGTCGCCGCTCAAGCGTTCCATGTCCAAGACTTCTTCGCCCTGCTCGGTCTCGCGCAGAATCGTCATGCTGTCGGCGCGAAATCCTGCGGTGGCGTCCTGCAAGATGCGCGCCGAGGTGTCGCCGCGTTTGAGCGCGTCTTCGATAGCCGTCTGCGTTGCCACCGCCGGTTTCAAACGCACCCGCAACTGACCTTCGAGTTCGTCTATGACATCGAAATTGGTCGGGTCGGCCATTGCCACATACAGCACGTTGCCGTCGCGTCTGAGCGGCACAAAGCTGTGACGAATCATCAAATCAACCGGCAGTTCATGAATCAGGTGATAATCAATTCCGGCGGCTTCGGTGTCGCGCAGATCAACATATTTCAAGCGGTAACGACGCGCCTTTTCCCGCGCTTGTATCTCTTCCTGAGTCATCTCGACAGCGACGCGCCCGTTGCCGTTTTCGGCAATCGGTATGACGTTTGATGAAGCATCCGGCTCCGTATTGTGTTCCAAGGTTTCTGACATGAACTTACCTCAAAAAGTTTGCATCGAAATTTCTATTGACCAATCGCGGACGGCAATCGGCAAGCAATTTATCTATGCCCACCGCCCATATTGCCGATCATCTGGAAGAGCGGCAGGTACATGGCCAACAAGATTGTCATCACCAGGCTGCCCATAAAAATCAGGATGATCGGTTCGATAAAAGTGGTGATGGCGTTGAGTCGCACATCAATTTCCGAGTCATAAAAATTCGCCACTTCGTCGAGCATTTCGCGCAACGCGCCGGAGCGTTCCCCGACGCCGATCATGTCTATGGCCAGTTCCGAAACCCAGCCCGCTCTTTCCAGGCTGTCGGTAAACGGCTTGCCTTCGCGTATGCCCGACAAGACGCCTTCGCTGGCTTTTCTGAGGGCGCGATTGGTGATAGATTCGCTGGCGATTTCCACCGACTCCGGCAGCGTGATGCCGCCCGCCAACAGCGTCGCCAGACTGCGGGTGAATTGCGCGATGGTCAATTGACGAACCGTTTCACCGGCCACCGGCGTTCGCAATACCCAGCGGTCAACCGTGAGTCGGCCTACAGGGGTGCGCCGCCAGAAGTAGATAAAGATGAGCGCGCCGATAAGGGTCGGCAACAACCACAGCAGATTCGCGCTGATGAAAGACGCTGTGTTGACGACCGCTATGGTCACAAACGGCAATTCGTTCTGGCCTTCATACAGCTTCATGAATTTGGGAATGACGAAGGTCGCCAACACCATCACCAGTATGAGAGAGGCGCTGATTAACACCATCGGATAAGACAGCGACTTTTTGATTTTGCGGCGCGCATCGGCGAGCGTCTTTTGATATTTGACGTAGCGCATCAACACTTCATCAAGCGACCCGGAGCGTTCGCCTGCCAGTATCGAAGCGATGTAGATGCGCGGGAAGGCATCGCCCTGTGCGGCAAAGGCTTGCGACAGGGCTTGTCCGGCGCGCACTTTTTCTTCGACATCTTCCATCACCAGACGCAGGTGTTCGTTTTGAATGCGTTTGCGTAAAATGCCTATGGCTTGCAAAATCGGCAGACCGGCGCGCAGCAAAGCGGAGAGTTGCTGATTGAAGAGCAGAAAATCCGCCATCTTAATTTTTTTCGTGCCGCTTTCCGAACCCAGAGCGCGACCGAGGCTGCCACCACCTTTGGTGGAGGCGATAGAAAAAACGCGAAAGCCTTCGCGCTCAAACTTCGAGCGCAGGTCGCGTTCCGCCGTTGCTTCTACGGTGCGGGTGATGATTTCGCCGGTCGGCGTACCTAAACGACAAAGATATTCAGCCATCTGATTGACCTGACATAAGAGGTTTATTTGCTGCGGAGCAAGCAAAATCATACCATACCGAAAGGGTCTCAACCACCGCAAGAAAATGGCGTGGAGTTTTGCTGCCGTGCTGCAAACGTGAGGCTTAAACGCCGCGCTTGCAGCAAAGTTTCAAATGCTCAAATGATTTTCATTAGCCCAAAAACCGCGTTGGTTATGCCGCGCCGCTAATCGCAAGCGCGACCTCTGCTGCGACCTCTGCGACCTCTGCGGTAAAGTTGCTGATTTAACAAACTACCCGCAGAGGACACGCAGAGGACACGCAGAGGATACGCAGAGATTCCCGTCGTTATCGGCAACTCGCAGCCGATCACTCGATGAAGATCATGATGAACTTTGAAAAGCGGAATCGTGCGGTGCATTGACCGCCGCAAACATCGCTTGTTTGGAATCGCGGACGAAGCGTTGTTGCAGATGGCGGCTCATCGGATAGCCGAGTTTTGCCAGCCAGTGGCGGGGCTGCGAAAAGGCCAACAAGTCATACCACACAAAATCATCTTCACGATTCCATTCAATGGTAAAGCGCTCTTCGCCGCGTTCCATATGTGCGGCGAGCGTGCCGTAAGCGAAGCCGTATTTTTTTATCGGCGCGTCTTCGTCAATCACATAAACAAGGCGACAGGCATTGACCGAATAGAACCCGAAATGGCGTGCGATGATGATCGCGCAAGCGCCGATTTCAAGGGGCAAATCACCTTGCCAGACGCGCACCCAGCCGAGATTAAACATCTGCCAGTGTTGCAGAGCGCCTACGGCCTGCGCGAACACTTGCGCCCCCGTGCCGAGTTTAATGCGGTTATGGTCAAGGTTGTAGCGCGGAGGCGCAGCGTGTTGTGACGCGCCGGTTTCGGCATACGAAAACGGCTGATTTTTTTGCGCTTCATAAAATGCGCGCAATTGATCGTCGTTCGGTTCTCGCAGGAAAAACATTTGACGGTCTCCAAGCGAATTATAACGAATGAATGTCTTGGCAATCATGAGGTCTCGCATCTTTATTTGTCTTCTCTGTTCTGATTGCTGGCCATTGACAAGATATGTCGGGAAAGAAATACTCACAAGGAGTTCTTATCACTATAATCTTTTCACGCGGCGCGCTTCGCTTACGCCGCAAAGGAGAAAAATCATGACTGCTTCCAAACCGCAGGACGTAATTACCCGCGATAAAATTTATATCAATGGCGCGTGGGTCGAACCTTCCGGCAAAGGCTCGATTGAGGTAATCAATTCCACCACCGAAGAGGTGATGGGGCGCATTCCCGAATGCAATGTCGAGGATGTCAACGCCGCCGTTTGCGCCGCCCGCGCCGCTTTCGAGGCGTGGTCAATCACACCGGCAAGCGAACGCGCCGCCATCATCGGGCGCATCAGCGAAGGTTTGAAAAATCGGCAGAGCGAACTGGCCAATCTCATCGCCTGCGAAGTCGGTATGCCGCTGCCGCTCGCCACTGCGGTGCAAGCTGGTATGCCAGCTATGGTCATGGGGTCTTATGCCAAGCTTGCCGCCGAGTATCAGTTTGAAGAACAGGTTGGCAATTCGCTCATCGTCAAAGAACCTGTGGGCGTGGTCGGCGCAATCACGCCGTGGAATTATCCGCTGCATCAAGTGGTCTGCAAAGTCGCACCGGCCTTGGCCGCCGGTTGCACAGTGGTGTTGAAACCTTCGGAGGTCGCGCCGCTCACCGCTTTCGTTCTCGCCGAGGTGATGCACGAAGCGGGCTTACCGGCAGGCGTCTTCAATCTGGTCACGGGCCTAGGCACAGTGGTCGGCGAAGCGCTTGCCGCGCACCCCGACGTTGACATGATTTCTTTTACCGGTTCGACTCGCGCAGGCAAGCGCGTCAGCGAAGTCGCGGCGCAAACGGTCAAGCGCGTGGCTTTGGAACTGGGCGGCAAATCTGCCAGCGTCGTTCTCGACGATGCCGATTTACAGAAGGCGGTTTCCAGCAGCGTCGGCAATTGCTATTTCAATTCCGGGCAAACCTGTTCGGCGCATACGCGCTTGCTAGTGCCGAAATCGCAATACGAAGAAGCCGTAGCGATTGCCAAAGCGACCGCCGAAAAATTCAACGTCGGCGACCCGCGCACCGGCACAGCGAAATTGGGACCGCTGGTTTCCAAAACTCAACAAGAGCGCGTGCGCGGCTACATTCAAAAAGGCATAGAGGAAGGCGCACGACTGGTCACCGGCGGCGCAGAGCAACCCGAAGGTTTTGAAAAAGGCTACTTCGTCAAGCCCACGGTGTTTGCCGATGTGCGAAACGATATGACGATTGCGCGGGAAGAGATTTTCGGCCCGGTGCTTGCGATCATCGCCTACGAAGACGACGACGAAGCGGTGCGAATCGCCAACGATACGATTTACGGCTTGGCGGGTGGCGTGTGGTCTGGCGATACGGAACGCGCCAAGCGTGTAGCGCGTCGCCTACGCACCGGACAGGTGGACATCAACGGCGGCAGGTTCAATCCGCTGGCTCCGTTTGGCGGCTTCAAACAATCGGGACACGGGCGCGAGATGGGCAAGTACGGCTTTGAAGAATTTCTCGAAATCAAATCTCTACAGTTGTAGTTGAGGAATCGGTAGTGAGTCAAAAAGGAGAGAGGTTTTGTAGTGCAGCCTGCAGGTGGAACGGTTTGCTTTTATAAGCTTCCGCCTGCAGGCTGGACGACGAAGCCCTTTCTTTTCTCACCTCGCGGAACCCCCAAACCCAGAGCTTCCGGCAAGGTGACTTTCAAGCCCTCTACTAATTCTTCGCGGCTCGCTTCCGGACAATTTACGCCGGGCACTTCTGCTACCCAACCAATTCACCAATCGCCATCTTGTTTGAGGATGACGGTGAAAACTTGCTTCATACTCATACTGCCTTCATTGACATTTTCCATACTTAGCTCGACTTTGTACATTTTTCAGAGGCGAAGCAGCCTTGCTAATCCCCCCGATGGCAGTCGGGGGATGCTTAAAATCCAACCTACGAAACGCCGTGCAACCTCAACCAATCCCCCCAACGGCAGTTGGGGGATAGTTAAAGTCCAACCTACGAAACGCTGCCAACGAGAAACGAATCCCCCCGATGGCAATCGGGGGATGCTTAAAGTCCAACCCTACGCAACACTGCCAACGAGAAACGAATCCCCCCGATGGCAATCG
>JACQDB010000081.1 GCA_016201275.1 Acidobacteriota bacterium | reverse complement strand
TTGCTCAGACGTTGAACTTTCAGGACTGAGTGTTTATCGTAAACGCTACAGACCCAGACATAGAGTTGGATGAGTTGATTTTCCATAAACCCAATTCTACAACTCTTTGTCGGGCTGATTTCAACTCTTGATTCGCATTAATAATGAAATTACCGACATACGACTCTCCTTTCCCCACTGTGTAGAGCAAAGCGGATGCCACATCCGGCGCTGCAAGGCTACTTCATAGAGCCGCCGCCTGAAGTGAAATTCGTCAATTGGCGGTTAGCTTTGTGCCAGGCTGGCTGGGCAAAATCGCTTGCACGGGATTTCAAGAGTTTGACTTTATTGATGGATTGAAACGATACGTGAGCGCATCATATTCAAACACCGGCGCTTCCCGATTCGCGATTACATAAATGAATTGGTGGTGAATGCCTCAAGGGATGAGGCAAAAAAACTACGTCAGATTTGGCGACTTAAAAGTTTTGTCTGCCCGATCCCCTTGCGCGCCAAGTCGCCAAGCCTCAACCGCGAAGGCAAATCCTGGCTCAGTCATCAACACAAAAAAACATCGAGCAGAGTTGAATCAACTCTGCTCGATCAGGTTCGCGCTGCCTTCGTGTGAAGAAAAATCGTTGTACGAGGCAACGCCGCCTCAAGCCGCTTTGCGATTATCGGCGAAACTGAAATCGTATTGATCTTTGGCGCTCAACTTCGCTTCATACAACTTGGCGAGGACGACTGTAATGTTGTCTTCGCCGCCGCGTTGATTGGCCAAAGCCACCAGAAAATCGCAGGCGTCATACAGAGTCGTGGATTGTTCGACCGCCTGCCGCAACTCTTCGGCGGAAACTTTATTGGTCAATCCGTCGCTGCACAACAACAGATAATCGTTATGATAAATGTCGAAAGTCGCCAGCGCATAATCCACCGTAGGCGCTGTGCCGATGGCTTGCAAAATGATATGGCCGGGAAAAGTGGCTGTCGCTTCTGGCGATAATCGGCCTTCATCAAGCAACTTCTGCATCAAGGTTTGGTCTTTGGTGAGTTGATGAATGGTTTGACCTCGGATTAAATAAGCGCGGGAATCGCCGACCTGTGACAGGCAGGCCTGATTGTTCTGCACCAGCACTGCGGTCAAGGTTGTTCCCATACCATCGTATTCGGCATGGCTTTTGGCGTATTCATAAACCCACCGGTTGGCCAACTCCGTAGCATTCGCCAGACGTGAACAGGCGGGCAAGTTCGGTACATCTTTAAGCAACGATTTCCGCAGCACATTGACCGCCATGCGACTGGCAAATTGCCCTGCCGCCGCGCCGCCCATGCCATCGGCAACCACCAACAGAGTGCCGCGTTCGCCGATGCGATGCGGTGTGGCGTCCGCTTCCGCTGCTTCCATGCCGGTGGTCAAATCGGCGATGGAGAAAGCATCTTCATTGCGCGAGCGATACAAGCCCACATCGCTGATCGCCGCCACCGAAATTAAATTTTCAGAATCTAAGTTTGCAACCATATCTGCGCCTTTGCTGTTGCCATACATTTCGTGACCCTGTAGCGGCGGATTCTCTTTGGTGATTCTGCTGATAAAATTTGTACTCATCTCATTCCTCCGCGCACGATAAAGGCAACAGGCGTTCCACACATTCGGTTAGATGCAATTGCAAAGCCTTGCGATTTTGTTGCGCTGCCGGTGTACGGATGCCGTGAGGCGGATGGATGTAATCTGAGCCGCCGCACGCGCTGTGCGCCCAAGCCGCGCTCACGCTCAGGCCACGGCTACGTGGTGCGCCTTGCCCTCAGCCGTAGAACCAAGTGGTTGCTGCAAGGTTTTCAATCTTCTAAGCTGTTATCAGTGAGGCCGACCGTCTCAAACATTTGCAAATTGATCGGAGGACTCATGAAAAATAGATGGATTGCTCAGGTTTTTTGGGCGCTTGCTTTTGTAGCCCTGTCGGTAAACGGTTTTTTGCCGCCCTGGTTACAAGCCAGCAGCGCCCCTACAGTCACGGCTTTGAAAGAAGTCTATACTGGCAACCTGATTTATATAGGCGGCAGTCACGGGGTGATCAGCACTACATTTACGCTGACGATTGACAGCTATACGCCCGATAGTGAAGTCGTCCGCCTCACCAATGCCTTAAAAAGTGGAGGGCAGGACGCTTTGTTGAAAGCCATCGGTAACGAGAAGCGTGGCACGATTCAAGTAAACAGCAGCCTCGGTCAGGACATCAACGCGGTGTGGATTTCCACAGATGGCGAGGGCGAACGCAAAATCACCGCGTTATCGAAACGCTGGATCGGCACCTTCGAGGCGCGACGTGGCACCCGCTCACTGGATTATCCGTTCACCTACATTGAAGTGTTCATGGATGACAAAGGCAAAGGCGATGGCGGCATGATTCCCGCCGCGAAGGTGCGCGCTATAGGCGATAAAACCGTAGAGGTGGAAAATTTCGGCATCTATCCAGCGCGCTTACTCAACATCACCCGGCGCAATGGCTAACTTGCTGAATCTTGCGGTTGAAGGGGAAGAAGCATTATCGGCAGAGCGCTCAAGCAGAATGCAGAAGCGTGGTACACTCCACCTGGAAATGAAGCCCTGTTGATTGGCATTTTGCCAGGTTTAAATGTATCAAGGTCCGGCTTCTGGGTTGTGGTTTCCATCCTCGTGCGCCCCTTCAGCCGCAAGTTTCGACAGCGCTTCTCATCGCTGCTTTTTGCAACTCCCGCTGCTCTTATCACCAGGTTTGTTGGCGTGCAGTCGTTGCGCGCTGGTCGCTGACCAATGGCTGGCGCACGCTCAGGGCGGGATGACGAAACTTCTCTCTTTCTTGAGTCACGGTGATGAAGGCCGCGCCCCTTGCGAGAGTCTCGACGATTGCGAGAAGATGCGTTGATGGACGACGCAAGGCGTTGCGAGTTGTGCGAAAGAGCCGCGGCATTTCTTACGCAACATCATCTGATTCCACACGCCACCCATAAACGCAAGAAGCGCCGCCAGAAATTTACACAGGAAGAATTGCATCGCGTGATTTGGATTTGCGCGCCTTGTCATAAACCTATTCACGCGGTGTTGAGCGAAAAAGAATTGGCGGAAGAAGTCAACACGATAGAAAAATTGCTCGACTATCCGGCGCTTGCAAAATTTACCGCTTGGGTTCGCCAGCAACGCGACGCGCCGATTCGAGTGCGAAGCGCGAATGACAAAGCCACTCGTAAACGCTTCGAGTAAATCAATAGAAAGTAGAATAATCATGAGCAAAACCAAAGAATTGAAGAACGCGCATAACTGGAAGCATCTGGCCAGATGGCATGGCAACGGCTACTACGAATTGAAAACCGAAGACACCGGCGAGGTGCCTGTGCGCTTGTTTCTGACGCCGAAGTTGTTGGCCGAAGTCGAAGAGACGCTCTACGGCCAGATCGTCAACGCCACGCGCTTTCCGGGAACCCGACTCGTCGCCATCACGCCCGATACGCATTACGGCTACGGCGTACCCGTGGGCTGTGTGCTGTTGACCGACGCCAACGAAGGCGCAATCGCTATGGGGCCGGTGGGCTATGACATTGGCTGCTTCACTGCGGACACACTTGTGCCAACAATTGATGGCAACAGCTACGCAATCAGCGACCTCGCTGAATCAGGCAAAGAAATTTTCGTTTACGCTCTGTCGGAAGACCACAAAGTAGTCGTTGCCAAGGCTACAGCAAAGCAGACGCGAACCAACGCGCCGCTGGTGAAAGTTACTTTGGATAATGATAGAGAAATTTTCTGCACCCCTGACCACAAGTTTATGCTGCGCGATGGCAGCTATCGTCAGGCACAAGACCTTACGCCGCAAACTTCCTTGATGCCATTTGATGCTCAAACAAAAGTCATCAGGAAAAGCGCAGGTGCAGCAGGCTACAACCACAAAGTGGTTTCTGTTGAACCGTTGAATCAAACAGCAGATGTTTACTGTTTGACAGTTCCTGAATACGGCAACTTTGCGCTTGATGCCGGAGTGTTCGTGCATAACTGCGGGATGGTCAGCGCGAAATCCGAAGTTGATGCGGCAGCGGCGACGCCGGAAAATCGTCTGGCCTTCAATCGCGCTGTGATGCGTCGCGTCAATTTGGGCGCAGGCGGCAAGAGCGTGCGCTTGAAAAATCTCGATGGCGGCGAGTTCAACAATTTGATACGCGGCGGCGCGGAATACTACGTCGAAAAATACGGCGCATCGTTTGACCGTTCACGCGCCGAACGCCATCGCCTGCCGGTGGATGACAACTGGCAAGCGCCCTTCGGCGGCAAAGGTCAGCCGGAACGCGGCCTCGAACAACTCGGTTCGCTCGGTGGCGGCAATCACTTCATCGAGTTGCAACGCGCCCAAGAGACCGGCACTTTATTTGTGCAGGCGCATACCGGTTCGCGTGGCTGGGGGCACGGCCTGGCGACGAACTATTTTGAACTGGCGAAGGCCGAAAAGCCTGACGTGATTACCGATCTCGATCTCGGCTATTTCACGCCGGAATCGAAGCATTATCGCGGCTATCAAAATGCCGTAGCAGCAGGCGGAAACTTTGCCATCATCAATCGCCTGATTCTGTTTGAACAGGTCGCCGAAGCCTTCCAGGAAGTTTTTGGCGCAGAGCTTGAATTGATTTATGAAATCAGTCACAACCTGGTGCAGCAGGAAGCGCACACGGAATTCGGCAACGTCTGGGTGCATCGCAAAGGCGCAACGCGAGCCTTTCCGGCGCAGCATCCGGCATTGAAAAATACCATGTGGGAAGCGACTGGTCATCCGGTGTTGATACCTGGCTCGAATAAAGACTGGAGTTACATTCTCCGTCCGGCGGCAGGTGCAATCAATAGCGGCTATTCGGTCAATCACGGCGCGGGGCGCAGAATGTCGCGGGCGTCGGCAGTAAAAAATCTCAATCAACGCCAGATTGATGACGAATACCGCGAAGCCGGCATCATCGTCAACGACCGTGGGCGCGTGCCGATTGACGAAGCGGCTCCCTGTTACAAACCCGCCGCAGAAGTCATCGCGGCAGTCGTAGGCGCGGGACTCGCTACGGTTGAATATTCTCTGTGGCCTCTGGCCTCGTTGAAGGGCGACGACGGACGCAGGGCTGGCAAGTTCAAAAAGCACAAGAAGCCTTCGAGCAAGCATTATTGAAGAAACGATGAACGATGAAGTATGAATGATGAACAGCCTCTTACGGCATCCTTCATCCTTCATACTCTCAACATCGGGGAAAGGAGTCAGCCATCTCAAGTTATGTCTAAAGCTAAACAAAAAGAACTAATAAAGGAGCAGGCAAATTTGTCAGTCTTTGCTCTTGAAGATTGGTTTAGCCGATAACAGAACAGAAGAGCAGAAAGCCCAGCAAAACGGTGAGGCCCCAAACCAGAAGAAATAATTTCGCAAAGTTTGATATTCCGTGTCGCCTTGATTAGGCTAACAGCTAAGGAGTTCTGAAATCACTTGCGCTGGTTTCGATTCAGCAAGGAGAAAGCCATGACCGATATTGGAAAAATGATTGCCAGTCAGCCGGATGTCAAAGGCGGCAGACCTTGCATTGCCGGAACCGGCATCACGGTTCATCGCATCGTCACTTGGTATAAACAAGGCTTCACGCCGGAGCAAATCGCGGATGAATACGATCACCTGAAACTCGCGCAAGTCTATGCGGCGCTCGCTTACTATCACGCCAACCAAGCGGAAATCGAAGCAGAACTGGCTGCCGATGATGTAGAGATCGAACGTCTCGAACAAGAACAATATCAAGAGTCGAAAATTGCATGAGTCAGATTCGCCTCTACCTCGATGAAGACGCAGGGTCACGCTCACTTGCCAGAGAATTTCGAGCGCGTGGCGTGGATGTCACTACTGCCGCAACTGAAGGGATGCTGGGCGAATCAGATGAAACGCAGACCGAATTTGCCAAATCGCATGGTCGCGTCATCTACACGTTTAACATCTCTGACTTCTACAAAATTCATGCGGACTATATACAGCAAGGTAAATCTCATGCAGGAATGATTTTGGTTCATCAAAAGCGTTACAGTTTGGGAGAACAAATACGCCGAACCTTAACATTGATTGCAAAACTATCTGCCGAAGATATGCCGAATCGCGCAGAATTTTTAAGCACTTGGGGATAGCCGCTCAGAGGCTTTGTTTCATACTATGACCCCACCACTTCATACGGAGTTTCAAAAAGCTGACAGTCTGCTCAGACTCTTTGAGGAAATTCATAACTACATCTATGCCAATGACGGGTTGTCGCCGCAACAGACTCTCGAAGAGATGGTGAAGTTGCTCTTTGTCAAAATCGTGGACGAAACGGCCAATACCCGACTCTTTCACATCAGCAACAGCCAGTTGCACAACCTTGCGTTGCATCATCAGGCCGATGAATTTCAACGCCACATTTATGAATTGTTCAGCCGCGTCAAACAAAGCTTCAGCGATGTTTTCGATGGCGATGAAAAAATTCATCTCTCGGTAAACGCGCTGGCCTTCACGGTCAGCAAACTGCAAAACATTTTGTTGACCGAATCATCAAGCGATGCCAAAGGATTGGCCTTGCAGAAATTTCTGGCGAGCCGCGACAAAGAAGGGCGCGGACAGTTCTTTACGCCGGAACCGATAGTGGATTTCTGTGTGCAGATGATGCAACCGCAGCCGTCGGAAAAAATCATAGACCCGGCCTGTGGCAGCGGCGGCTTTCTACTTTCGGCGTTGCGCTATCTGCAACACAATTTTCCCGAAGCCGACACCGGCGCTCTCGTCCGCGAACATCTTTTCGGGCTGGACATCAGCAAGAGCATTGCCCGCATAGCCAAAATGAAATTGCTGCTGGAAGCCAACGGCCAGGTCAATATTGTGCGCGCCAATGCTCTGGGAAATTCGCTTGATGCCCTATGGTCGCTCTTTCATTTCGACAATCAGGCAAAGCAAAACTTTGCAGGCTTCGACGTAGTGTTGACCAATCCGCCATTTGGCACGGGCGGAAAAATCACCGGCGCGACCATGCTTTCGCAATACGATTTAGCGCACAAGTGGACAAAGGTTGACGACAGGTTTTACAAAACTCCAACGCTCTTGAACGGGCAGGTAGCGGAAATTCTTTTCATCGAAAGATGTCTTGCGTTGCTGCGTGAAGGTGGGCGTTTGGGCGTAGTCTTGCCGAACGGCCATTTTGAAAATTCCTCGCTCGGATATGTGCGCGACTTTATCAAGCAAAAGGCCAAAGTCTTGGCGGTTATTCGTCTGCCGCAGGAAGCCTTCATACCGTTTGGCACGGGCGTCAAAACCTCTCTGCTGTTTCTGGAAAAAACGACCACCGCACCAACTGCTTCGCATCAGGTCTTTTTCGGCAGAGTCGAGAAATTGGGCTATCAGGGAAACAAGAACGGCACACCGGTTTTTCGCAAAGACGAATTTGGCAAGGTGATGAAAGACCAAGCGGGCGCGGCGCTCCTCGATGAAGACTTCACGGCGCTCGCACAAGATTACAGACAGTTTCAACAACACAATCTGCACAGCAACGAGGGTTCGTTTGCGCTGCCGTGCGAGGACTTGAACGGCAGATTCGACTATGATTTTTATGCGCCGGAAAATCGCCGTTTGCTGTCGGAACTTAAAGAGCGCAACGCCGTGCGGCTCGCGGAGGTCGCGGAGATTGTCAAAACGAAAAGCGACGTATTCGCCCACCCCGAAGCGATGGTTGAATACGTCGAGTTGTCGGATGTCAACACCCACGCTGGTGAACTCATCAACTCGACCACTTACGCGGCGCATCAATTGCCGAGCCGCGCTTCGTATGAACTTCAGGTGGGCGACATCATCACGGCGGTCGCGGGAAATTCCGTCGGCACGCGCAAACACGCTACGGCACTGGTCAGCGAAGAATTCGCCGGGTGCATCTGCACCAATGGCTTTCGCGTGCTGCGAAACTTTGTAGTTAATCCGTATTATCTGCTCTATTATTTTCGCAGTGAATTTTTTCTGCGCCAGATGTTGATGTATCGCACGGGCGCGGCCATTCCCAGCATTGCGGACAGCGACTTCGCCAGCCTTTTGATTTACCTGCCGGAGCCGCACCACGTCGCAGCCATCGGCCAACGTATGCAGAAAGCTTTCACCTTGCGCCGCGAAGCGCAAAGCGCGATGGACGGAATTGAATTGAAGTTGAATTGAAGTTGCGCCCTTGCGGTTGAGTGCGCCACAGCGTCCGCCATCCGGCGCGATGGAATCACCAGGCGCAATGAAAAATCACCAGATGCCGGCCTCTACCGAGTCGAGCGCTTCTCGTCACAAAATGTCGTGTCGCCTCAGCCGCTGATAAAGGTCGGGCGCAGATCGTCAAAGCGTATGCCGATGCCGATCTTCTGGGTGGCGGCTTCGACGCGCACGACCTCGGCGGAATATTTCATCCAGTTCTCTTTTTCAAATGGTAATCGTATGGCTAAATCGAGGCGGCTGCCGATAGCCACTTCGCGGCTCATATAAAGAAAGGCTCCCGTTGAACTGAGATTTTCAATGACCCCTTGTTCGCCGAACTGCGCCCCCGTTGGGTCACTGCCTTCGATGGTTGCCTGCCATTGCAAATGTCGTCGTACCGCTCGTCGTCGTTCGCGCACCGCTTTACCCTCTCTTTGCTTGGTCTCGCTGCCTTCCTGCCTCACCACTTTGCCACACGCTTTCGGGGTTATTTTCTATAAATGAAAAATGCCTGTGAACTTCCTTGATGCTTGAATAAATCCTGCGCTTCCTCTATTCTTGGTACGCCTCGAGAACATAAATAGAACAAGAAGGGTCAACGGAAAACTGCTTTCCTGAACCTCTGTAGTACATATTGAATCAAAAAATAGGAGTAACGATATGGCAACTGAAGCCCCTGAAGTTGTTGCCCGATGCGTAAGCTCTAGCCTTTGCACTCCCCCTCATCAGGGAAGCAAGTCAGACTTACAAACTTTGTTTATCCTGGAGGATGCGAATGCGTTATGGAAGCAACTCCACGCCTTCGTCCAATCCCAAGCGCTTTCTACTGGCGACTACGAAACCTTAACACAAGATTTATTTCTGCACCTACTGGCAGCGCCTCCTGGTGAATATTTCACCTGTGAAGAAGTCCTACAGGATTTTCTGGCCTATCGGCAACATCACTGACAAAGCGATTGGTAGGCACGTCTCGCCATCGGGTGAGCGCGTCAGGTCTGCCTGCCAATTCGTCCTGGCCGATTTCTCCTGCGGTAAGCCTGCGCGCCCATGCCTTGTGCGCTGGCTTATGCTGTCGCTTGGCCGGAGCCCTCAAGCGCCGTGGTCAAAATTCTGCCAGCGCCAGCCCTTGCCCGTCGCCTTCGTGAAGCACTTGCCAGCGGCGAGATTTTTGTTTGATCTCGGCCAAAGCTTGTTGGCAATGTTTATCGCCCAGATGTGTCCACAGTATCCAGACCGTGGTGCCGCTGGCGGGGATTTTGCCATCCAGCATGACTACAGGCGCAGGCAGCGCGTCAGGCAAAGCGCGCACCTGAGCGACCGAGCAAGGGTGTACCCATATTGTGTCGCTCACCGCAGCCTCGATTAAAGGCAAAACCGGTTTGAGATTTTCGGCAGGCTCGGCGCGCACAAAGCGCAGATACTCTCTGCCCGCATGAAACAGGAGAATGCCTATGAGCAACGCAAACACGATAGCTCGCGCCTTCTGACTTTTTATCAGCGCCCATAAAAACAACGCTCCTTCCAGCGTCAGTAACTGTATATGCACCTGCGTGAACAACAGCACACGTCCGGCGCAAATCGGATAGTTGAGCAAGGCGCTTGCCGCCATGACGCCGATTAATAAGACCAGCGAGCCTACCGAACGCGAACCCCAGCGCTTCTCTTCAGCATTGGCGTCTGTCGCTTTCCAGCGTTTGATGACGCCGTACACGCCGATGATTTGCAGCGGCACGAGGACCGCCGTAACTAACGGCATACGTCCATGCCATCTCCATAAAAACTTGCTCAACAGGCGCGCCGTTTTGCCTACGCCCTGTTGCAACTGTGCTTGCAGCAGGCAATCATTCCAGTAGGCCAGATAGGCGGTGCGATCCTGAAAGTTGAATCGAAGGTCGGTCACATAGATGGCCACCAGCGCCAGCGCCATTGCTGCTGCGAACCGAAAAAATGCCGAAGGGCGTAGTCGCCAACCGCTGCGTCGTCCGCGTTGCAAATACCAACCGGCAAAGCGCGCCCCCAGACTCAGCGGATAGGTATAAGACAGGGCGCACGGCAAGGCCAACAGCAGCAGTCGTTTTTGGTTTTTCCCTTCGGCGAATGCAGTTTCGTAAAACTCATCGCCAAGCAGAAACGGCAGCACGGCGAGCGTCACATCAAAGGTATATTGCTTGAGTTGAACCGCCTGATCGAGCCAGTAGGTTGCGCCCAGCAGCAATGCCGCGCTCACCAAACCGACAACGAAAACGCCCTCCGCACGTTTCCATAAGAGCTTTGCCCACAGCCACGTCCCGATCACAAAAAAGAGAAAGGGCAACAGCCGCAGCACACCTATACGATAGCCAAATATTTCACGCACGGCGGCGAGCATCAGTAAATAGAGGCGCGGAAAATATTGCCCGTATTCCAGTCGCGCAAAGATAGTTTGAAGCGTTGGGTTTTTCAGCGATACGGCGATGAAGGCTTCATCAAGCCAGAAGGTCGGTTGTTGTAGAAAGCGTAGGAAACCGGCGATCAAGAGAGCGGCTACGACAAGCCACATCAAAAATTTTGCGCGCTGTGCCGATTGCTGCAGCATACGAAGTCAAGTTACCAAGCATACTATTGATGCTCGTCGCAGTTCAAACCACCTAGCCGAAATCCATCAGCGCTTCATTCATCCCTCTTCGCTGTGACTTCTCGCCCGTGGATGTTTACAATGTAGAGCTTTCAAGAGCCGTTCGACAGACAAAGGTTAAGAGCTTGAAACTGCCTGAAAAAAATTCGTGGTCCTTGCGGCCTTTAACGAAGCGGCGACGATTGGCGAATTGCGGTGTCGCGTGCAGGCGCTTTGGTGCAGGGTGAAATATTTTCTGCGCCGTTATGACTATCAACCTATCGAGCTTCCTTCACATCCAAACCCGCAGAGTTCAAATGATGCGAACAAAAATTCCAACTTCTCAATCTCTCCTAATTATGGGCGCGCTGTTGCTGCTGTTGTTGACGGGAATCCTGCGCGCAGAACATCGCTATGCGCTTGCGGATACGCAATCGGTGGAGGCCAAAAAACATGACGCGGCGAGGCCCGCGCCGCCTGTGGCAACGACTCATCGAGCGCCGTTTCTGGGGAGCGATTTAGTGTGGGCGGACGGGCCGCACGTCGTCATCGAAGCCTGGCAGAATCAGGCGATGGGCGCGGCTTTTTATCAGGCTTTGCAAAACGCCGGAGTGCGTTCGCTACGCCTGAATTTTGCGGCTATCTACAGCCCACGCGGTGTGCAGGCGAGCGCTGCATTGAAAGCCGAAAACAAAACCACCAACGAATATCCGTGGTTTCCGTTCAGCGATTATGCAAACTTTATTGCTGCCCATGATCTCACCACCGTCGTCGGCATCAATGTCGAAGAAGGCGCAGACACCGCCGCCGAAGTCATCGGCAAATTCGCCGCTGATGGAATGCGTGCGAAACTTATCGCCGTCGAATTATCCAATGAACCGTGGCTGAATCATCGCCCCTGGCAACCCGAAGAGTATGCTGCACGCGCCGCCGATGTGATCGAACGCCTGACGCCTATGAGGGTGAAGTTCGCCCTGCCGTTGACGGTGGGCGATTCGCGCAACACGCCGACGAAACTCTCCGACACCGAATGGAACACGCGCATGATGCGCGCCTTGTCGTTGCGTATTGACTTGAAAAGCCGCACCGATATTTACGGCGTCCTGCATCTGTATGCGGGCGGCGTGCGCGCCAAAAGCGTTGACTATTTCAATCGCATCGTCCGCCCCTTCGCGCCACAGATGCGCTACTTGGTGACCGAGTTTAATATTCGCCTGTCCCTGGAAGGCAATCCGCATTTGACCAATAAATACGGGCTGGAATTCGCTCGCAAGCTCGCCGAGTTGATGAACGTGGCGGACCTCGAAGCGCTTTACGTTCACGCCGTTCCTTATCATTCGATTCTTTATTGGACGAACCGCAAACAGGTCTCGACCGTCATCGGCGGACGCGATGCGAAACTCAAAGACGAAGACAAAACGCAGGGCTGGCATTTGACGCCCGCCGGGCGTGTCTATGCCTTGTATTCCAAAGTGGCGTGGAATGGCGAGGTGGTGTTTTACCAAGAAGATGGCAAGCAACGCTACTGGGCGGTGAAATCACCGACCGGCGCGTTGGTAATCACGCTCTTGAATGAGAAAGCGCAAGCGGTGAGCAAACGCATCACCTTTTTCGGCAACAGTGTAAAGGTGACCGCGCCGCCGCAATCCATCGTCTGCGTTGACGACAGCGGACGCGAACTCGATAAAGTGTCCTTGCCGTTTTGAAATTGCCAGGTTGCCAAAGCCGATTGCCAAGGCTTTGGCTGAATGCCTGTTGCGAAGCGGCCTGTGACCGCGAAGGCGGAAGTCTTTGATCTGCTCTCAACTCATAAATGATTTTGCCTGTCGCTCCAGCCTTTCCCAGTCCTCGTTCACAATTGATGCGGCGCTGTAAAAAAGCAAGCTGGGCGCGGCTGGGCGCGAAATGCGTTGTTGAGTTCACCCATCGGCTATCGCGCACCAAGCCGCCCAGCCGCTAAGAAAACACCAAGTCCGAGACCCATCTTTACCCGCAGCACTTTGGCAACCCGACCCGCCTTCTCGATTTACCTGTTCAGGTAGTGGCAATCGCCAAAAAATTAAATTACTATAGGAGCGCCTCCCGTTTCCCGGTAGTCCCCGCATTTGGCAGGCATAAGGTTTTCTTTTGTTGAAGAAGGAAAACCTGAAGAAGGAATCCTCACATCATGCGAAGTACCTATGCCCTTACACTGCTGCCTGCTCGAAGCCAGCTAGTGCGTCGGCGAATCATCGTGATTGGCTTGACCTTACTACTGCTGGCATTATCGGCATTTCATCCATCCGTCATCACGCAAGCGGCGGCTGGCGATTTAGACACGACGTTTGGCAACGGCGGCAAAGTGATGACCGATTTATTCGCGCAAAGCGAAGTCGCCACGGCGGTCGCGCTGCAAAGCGATGGCAAGATCGTCGTCGCTGGATACACTGCGCCGCTTGCCAATCCGCAGACGCGCTCCGATTTCGCTTTGGCGCGCTACAATCCCGACGGCACGCTCGACGCCAGCTTTGGCAACGGCGGCAAAGTCGTCACCGATTTTGACGCCACTCATCAAGACCAGGCAAAAGCGGTGGCAATTCAAAGCGACGGCAAAATCATTGCCGCTGGCTTCACCAGTTTTATCGGCAGCGACGACAATACCGATTACGCTTTCGCGTTGGCGCGTTATCAAACGGACGGCGCGCTCGACCCCTCGTTTGGCAACCATGGCAAAGTCGTCACCAATCATGCCAATCCCACGAGCTTTAATATTTATTACCGCGAAAGCATCAACGCCATAGCCCTTCAAAACGACGGCAAAATCGTTGCCAGCGGAACCGCGTTTTTCAATCCGGCGCAGTCTATGGATTTCACCACGGTTCGTTACAACACCGATGGCAGCCTTGACAATTCGTTTGGCACAGGCGGCAAGGTGTTCACCAACTTCGCCAGTTCCACTGCGGCAGAGCCGAACGATTCGGCAGGCGAAGTCTTCATTCAAAGCGATGGCAAAATTCTCGTCGCGGGCAGAGTGCATCATTTGACTTTCGATTACGGCATCAGCCGCTACCACAGCGATGGCCGCCCGGACCTCAGTTTCGGGCAAGGCGGACAACTGACCGTGAACGCTTTGCGACAAGGTTCGGGCAATGCCAGCAAAGAGACAGCGATGACCGTGCAGGCCGATGGCAAAATCCTTTTGGGCGGGTACGCGACCCTCAATGGCATCAGTCGTTGCGCCCTACGGCGCTTCGATGACGCGGGCAATGCAGATACAACATTTGGTAGTAGTGGGCAGGTCGTCACCAATATATCGGGGGCGATTCGGTCAGTGAAAATGCAGAGCAACGGCAAGATACTGGTCGCCGGAAATTCCTCGGCAAATCTCGGCGACTTTACCGTAGCGCGTTATCACCCCAGTGGCGCGCTCGATGAAACTTTTACCAGCGGCGGCACTACGACTACCGATTTTTCCGGCAGTGCCGATCAACTGTTTGCCGCCGCCCTGCAAAGCGATGGCAAGTTGATTGCCGTTGGTGCGGCCACCAATCGTGAAGGGAATTTTGATTTCGCCGTCGTGCGTTATCTAAGCGGCGACAGCCAGAGCGGCACGCTTTATGATTTATGCCTGCAAGATGACGCCAGTAAAAATTATCTGCACATCAATTCCACCACTGGCGACTATTTGTTGACGCGCTGCAACGATAGCTGGCTGGCCGGAACCGGCGTGGTCAACAAAACTGCTGCCGCGTTTTCGTTGACCGATGAATCGGCGAATCGTTTGCTGAGTGTCAGCGTCAATCTCGAAAAACGCAAAGCGCAATTTTCGATTCGCACCTATGCGCCGAATCTCAAAGCCAAAATGAAAGACCGCAATATTGATGACAACTCTTGTGCCTGTCCGTAGAAGTTAAAAGCATAGGTGGAGTGCCCCGGTTTTTCCAAACACGAAGGCCACGAAGCACACGAAGAAGCTTTATCAAACTTCGTATGCTTCGTGGCCTTCGTGTACTTCGTATGCTTCGTGGCCTTCGTGTACTTCGTATGCTTCGTGGCCTTCGTGTACTTCGTATGCTTCGTGGCCTTCGTGTACTTCGTGGCCTTGGGGTGCGGTGTGGCAAAAGCGGTTGACTCAGCGCGCCATTGCAGTCGTTCGGCAAACGGGTTGGTCATCAACCGCCGACCATCGAGATGCACGCTTCAAGCCCTTAGCGTTTGGCTTTGGCGCTCAAGTTGACCGAGCATTTGGTCTGCGTTTTTTTGATTGCCTGATGCAGATTGCGATAGCCAGCGGCTTTCGGGTTAGCTTCAAAATGGGCAGGGTCTTTCAACCCGTAGCGCCAGGCAAAGCCGTTCTTTTCCATGATGCGAATAATTTTATGACCTTTAGGCGTGATGCGTTTCGCGCCACGCGGCCCGGCAGCGACGCCGGAGATGTCCACCGCCAAACCGGCTTCGTGCGCCGAAGTGCCGGGCGGTTTGGCGTAATACAAACCGGGATTGCGGCTGCGACATTTTTGACTGTTCGAGCAACGATATAAAGCCGCCTGTTTATCGGTGGAGCGCCAGGCGCTAGTGATTTTCGGCTCGACTCCAAAGCGCTTCATATCGCGTAGCGCGGCAGTGTATTTGCCTTTGATTTTGGGGTCAACATAATTGGCCGGATGACAGGGCGCTTTCTTGCCAGACTTTCTTTGCAGGCAGCCTGTACAAGTTGTCGTTTTGGCTTTCGCCCGGTCTGCGCCGAAGGCTTCAAGGCTCAGGGCTAAAGACAAAACGAGCAGGAGGAGCGGGAGTTTTTTCACAAATGGAGAGGCCATTAACGATTTCCTGAAGACAAACAAAAGTTCTTAACGTGAGGACATACGGGACAGCCTCCTGTGCATTGCAGGAAGACACATTGCCAGTATAAACCATCGGTCAATAGTTCAGTGGCAAGACTGGAAAACAGGTAGTGTCCTAAAGTCAGGGCGGGTGGTGACAACCCGCCACGCGGGTGACAGCATAAAGCCCAGCGCTGACGCACTGGGCTTTATGCTTGCGCTCACTTCGTGAGCGCTCCAACCGCACCATAAGATTAAAACACCAATGGAAAACACCGCAGGGTTGCCCGTACAAGGCATTGGAAAATCACTCAAGTTTTGCAGATTATTTCTTCCACAATCCTAAACGGCGAGGCCATTGCGGCGGTGAATTTTATTGGAAAGCGCCGAAGAGTTTTGGTTATCGACTGGTGGCCAGATTCCAGTGCTGTTGGCGGGCGGTCAGTAACTCGGCAATGGTGCGTTCAATGATGAAGATGCCATCCGGTTTGGTGAGATACTTTTGGGCACCCGCCGGTACGAGCAGGCTGAAATTCGGGTCGTATCCTGCACTGGAAAAAAAGATGATCGGAATGTCGGAACTTTGATTGCGAATCCATTCATAGAGTTCTGCGCTGCTGCCGTTCGTATATTCGGTTTCTAAAATAATCAAATCAAAAATTTCGCGTTTGACGAAATCCAAACCGTCAGCGATAGAGGATGCCGTGCTGACCGCATAGCCCGCCTCGCCGAGCAATTGACGCAGCATTTCGCGACACACGATATGCGGATCAATGCAGAGTATCTTTTTCGCGGCTACGCCTTGAGCATTTGAATGTGTGTTCATCACCTTAACCTCCGTATCGTCAATTCTGACGCAAACCTGTTTTGGGGGCGCAAGGGTTCTTCAAAAGCGAATAACTTTAACGCCTTTGTGAATTAATTTCTGTTCAATATTGAACCGTCAGAGGGTTTTTGTTGTGAAGATGCAGCGTGTTTTCGTCAGGCAGGGTAAACAAAACCGGAGGTGATCGGTGTTTCGTTTTCAAAAAATTGTCTGCTGGCAACCTGAACTAGCGCGGTTGCCGGATTGGCAAACAACTTGGCAATGGTTTGGTTCATGGTCAAGATGCCGAGCGGCTTGGTCAAGTAATGTTGCGCCCCCGCTGCTATTCCGGCGGCGATGTCAGCAGGATAAGCTAACCCTGAGTAGAAAATAATGGGCGTGAGCGGATCACGGGCGCGGATCTGGCGGCACAGGTCAAGGCCACTGCCATCGTCGTAACGGCTGTCCAAAATATACAGATCAAAAAGCTCACCATCGGCTAACCGGACGCCATCGGCCAGCGAATCGGCGGTGCTTACCTCGTAGCCGGCGGTTTCGAGGATCAAGGTCAGCATCTCACGCGAATCTTGATGGTCTTCGACATAGAGTATGCGTCCGGGTGGTGTTGCTTCTGTAGTCTTAGCTTTCATCTTTTCCTCCACAATGTTACTGCTTTATGCAAACGGTTCCAGAGCTTTCGCATCTGGGAAAAGCTCTCTTGCAAAAGCTGTATCGAAACAATTGCTTCCTCAGAAGCAATGACCTCAAAAACTTTCGGTCACTTTTGCAAGAGAATAGTTTTAATGAGATGACTATACTCTTTTCGCGTATGGATTGCAGTTCACTTTTGAACGCGGGGAAAATAAATTTGCGCTCGGCAAGCGGTGCGTATGGCGGGTTAGGCGATGGAAGCCAGATACATCGTCAGTTTATTTTCTTTGATAATCAAATGATGTTCGGCGCTCATCTCGATCAGGCCGAGATTGCGAAAGCGCTGCATAAACATACTGATTCGCGGTCGGGTCGTGCCAACCATAGAGGCCAGCTCTTCGTGTGAAATTCGCAACTCAATGCGGATGCTGCGCGGGTCTTTCTTGCCGAGTTTGCGCGCCAGTTGCAACAGCGTTTTGCCCAACCGCTGTTCGCTATCTACGGTGACCAGATTGGCGATGACCATTTGTTGATCGGCAATCCGCACGGTCAGGTACTTCACGAAGCCAATTAATAGAGCGTCGCGGCTTAACCGCTCGATGAATTTCCCACAAGGAATGCGTTTTAAGATGCAATCTTCCATAGCCGTAGCGGTCTCTTGCCGACCGGTTAAGCCGGACAAGCACAACTCGCCGAAAATATCTCCCGCCGAGTGAATCGCCAAGGTGCATTCTTTGCCTTCCGAAGAGAGCATCACCAATTTCACCTCGCCGCTTTCGATAAAGAACACCGTTTCGATTTCATCGCCGACCACGTACACATTTTTGTGCTTGGCGATTTTGATGGCGCTGGAATGTTTGGTCTCGTTCACCAACGAGTCCCGCATCTGCGCCTTAAAGAGATTCGTATCCAGATTATTTTCAATCATATTGCACTTCCTTTGCGTAGGGCTTGTCAGCAATGCCCTTTCACAGTGTACGCTTAATCAGGCCGTGGCGTTGTTCACTATGAGACAGGTCGTAAAATAATTCACTGCCCACTTGCCAAGGGGAACCGCGCAGGCGCGAGTTTTGGTGCGTGAAGTCGCGTTGATTGCAGTAGCGATGGCAGCAGCGAGGGCGAAAGATCAGCAGCAGCAGGAGGGCGCGGAAGATTGCGGTATGCGTAGCGCTCAACGAACAGGCAGTAGCAACGCTTCTATGATTTTTTTTACCGAGGCGTCATCAACCCGTTTCTCTTCGACCGCCTGTGCGGTCTCTTGATGAGTTCGTGCCAACGTGTTCTCCATTTCCTTGCGATATTTTCGATTGACGATTTGCATATCAACGCCGACGCGCTCGACGATGGCGGCAAGCTCATCGCTGCGGCAATCCAGCACCAGCGCGCTATCCTTGACCCATAGCTGTCGAGGCGTCTGCATGATGCGATAGTTCCACTCTTGAATGAGCAGTTCGTTCCAGCGTTCGGGCGGCACGGCGGAGAGTGAAAAAGCGAAGATGCGAGTGTACGCCTTACTTCCCACTTTGACTTTCTCCGGGTCGGGCTTGCCGATGATGGTAATGTCGTCAAATGTTTCATTCATGATTTTTACTCGGTGACAGCCTGCAAAAGTTCCCCCGCAAGGATAACATAAAGCGTCGGGAATCCCGCGCTGCCAACAGCGGCAATAGCGGATTCCATCTGATGCCTTTCGATGCCACAGCGAACGCCTGTGCCGTAGCAAAAAAAGAATCCCTCTGCGTCTAATAGTGGACAGCAATTCTGAAGGGAAAGGTGTATGCTCGAAATGGAGTCGGATTACCATTTTGGCACTTTCGCTTGGCCGCAGGTCAGGAGTTTCGCAAAGCTACATGATGCTTTGAACAAGGTTGGTCATACGGTTGGCGCTAAGGCGTCTGGGTTGGCGGCGTTGGCGTGAATCACCTGTTGCGTAGGGCGGTCGGCGTTGTGGTGATCTTCCCGTGCATCAGCCGCCGCCGCATGGCTGGTTCACTTGAACTTCAGTTGTTGACTACGAGATTTTTCACCGCGCCGCCAAGCCTCGCCAGCGTCCGATTGGATACCGCGTTTTCCCCTCCTTTAATGCCGAATCCGCGAGCCAATGGTCAGCGCCACTTCCATCGGTCACTCGTCTGTAGTCAAGCAAACGGCGTGTGCGAGCCGGGGAAAGAGATGCAGGAGGCCTTGATGCCAATGAAGAGATGCAGAGCCGTCTTTGCCTTGATGATTTTCAGTGTCGGCACGTCAATGACGGCCTGCCAATTTGATGAGCAACGGTAAGGAATTATGAAACCCAAAGTGAGTCCAATTCGACAGATGAGCAGGAATCCTTCTTGGCCTGTCAAAATCAGAACGGCTGCCGACGAGACCAAAAAAAGCGGCTATTGGCGGGACTTGACGCAAGGGCTGCGCGACTGGTTGCAGCGCTTCCGCCATCGCCACAGGCGCACGACGGAGCCTATGGATATCAAGAGCATTGAAGAGCGGGTGAGAAAAGCCCTCTATCCATAAGCTATTTGCAGGCAACCGCTGGCCAAGCCTCGAAGCGGAGAGCGAACAATGAGTTTAACCACTGGCAAAAAAGTTTTTTATCCCTCTCAGGGGCTCTGCCTGATCGGCCCTGTGGTGCAGAAAGTGATGGGAGGCCAGACGGTGAGCTTTTACCATTTGTCGGTTCTTGAGGATGGCGGCGATTTGTTCGTGCCAGTTGATAAAATCGCCAGCGTGGGGATTCGGCCCTTAATAAAAATCTCCGAACTTCCGCGACTCCTGAATCAGTTGAAAGTAAAATCACCGCCGCCGGTCGCCATTCATTATAGCCAGCGCGTCCTCCTTCACACTCAACTGATTGCGTCCGGTTCGCCCTTTGACCTGGCCGAAGTGATTGGGTCGCTGACGGAATGCAGCGAAGTGCGAAGCTTATCGAATGCTCAAAGACGCACGCTTGACCGAGCGCGGCGCTTATTGATTGGCGAAATCGCCGAAGTCACAGGCAAGACTAAAGAAGAAGTGAATCTACAGATAGACGAAGCGCTGGCGGCTCGAAAAGAGAAATGAAACCCTCTACCTTCTGCCTCGCCAGTGATGACGCTGGATCTCAGACCAAAAGGAATTGGCAATGAAAGCAAACCAACTACAACTTGAACACCCGTGGACGCGCCCTTGGTGGCAATATTCGCCAGGGAATGGCTCGACGTTTTTTTACATCATACTGATTCATGTCTTGGGGCTGGTCGGTTTGATTTTATTTCCGCTACCGGATTGGCGAATACTGGTTGCGGCGCTGATTCTGACCGCCATCGGCGGCGTTGGCACGACGGTCTGTTATCACCGCTGTCTGGCGCATCGAGCCTTGCGCTTGAATTCTATTGTCGAGAACCTGTTGATTTTTTTCACCATCTTCAATGCCTCCGGCGAACCCCTGACGTGGGTCGCCAATCATCGCCAGCACCACGCCAAAGCCGATACTGCCGAAGATGTGTCCAGCCCACGTCAGGGCGGCTTCTGGTGGGCGCATATCCGCTGGGTCTATCAATGGTCGGGTTCGGAAGTGCGGCGCTGGTGTCCCGATATGGATAAGCCCAAGTATCGCATCTGGCAACGTCTGCAAATTCCCATCATTGCTTTGTCCATCTTTGCGGGGCTGATGCTGGGCTGGCAGGCGTTCTTCTGGCTGGGCGCGATTCGTCTGGTGTATGCCTTGCACTTTCAGATGTTCGTCAACAGCCTCTTGCACATGACACCAAATCTGCCGGAAGGCGTGGACTCCAGTCGCAATATCTGGTGGTTGGGGCCATTTCAACTGGGAGCCTGGGGCGAGAACTGGCATCGCAATCATCATGCCGAAGCTAACGCGGCGCGCTTCGGTCGTCGCTGGTGGCAGATTGATATGGGCTGGTATGTCATCAGCCTTTTCCAAGCGCTGCGACTGGCATACGAAGTGAAGTTGCCCAAAAAACTGTTACAGCAAGAACGCTTGCTATCGGAAGCGCCGCCGCCGCGCCGCACGCAAACAATTGAATAAGCAGCATTCCGGTTACAGTTTTCTTGTGATGTGGCGGACATCGCTATACACTTCAGTCTATGCAAGCAGGAAGTAAAGCAATCGCTATGAGCCAGTTCGATACCAATATGATCCGCACCATTTTACAGGAAATAGATTCCTGTCTGAGTCAGGGCGTTTTACCCGTACACAACGACCACTTGAAACATCTGCTGGAAAACGACAACGTGTTGGACTATCTGCTCTACATGAAGGATGAGCGTTTGATCAGCGGCAATTTGATCTCCAAAGGTATCCCCAACCGCCCGTTTCGCATGACCAACATCCGTTTGACCTATCTGGGCATTAAAGCGCTGCGTACCTAGCGGCTTCACGATTGCCGAGGCCCCTCGCCGCTATTGTGGTGCGAAGCACCGAACCGCTTGAGCTAACGCAGCCGTGCGCGAGTTCTCGCCGCGTGCTTGCGCGGAAGCGAACCCCTTTGCTACTATTCCGAGTTGTCTTTTGACACGGTAGGGGCAGCGGTGCAAATCCGCTTGAGCCTATCACATATTTTGCGGCAGCCCCATAAGTCCTGCGGCAGTTGGATTCCGAAACCATTCGGCGTTTTACCAAACGCGCTACGGAATCCGCTACAGGCGCTGACGTGAGATCTGACCATGAAAGGCCAAGGCACAAAGCCTGTAGGAAATCGGAATTTTTTCGGCGCGTAACCGCAGCGTGTCTGCGGTTGGCGTCGTGCTGATACGAGTGGGTTTTATCCATTACCTTGGTTCTCTACGGTTCGTTGCGTTGTCAAACCATCGCTGGCAACGCTGAGAATGTTGATTTCCAGTGAACTGTTTGAACAGTTCGGGAGGATAGATTATTAGCAGCTATCAATCACGCAAAGGCTTCAATAAAGATAAGCGCGGCGGCACGCCCAATGTTCGCATCAATGAGCGCATACGGGTTCGTGAAATCCGCGTTTTGGATGAAGAAGGCACGCAGTTGGGGGTCATGTCTCCGCAAGAGGCTTTAGAGATTGCTCGTAGCAAAGGGCTGGACTTGGTCGAGATCGCGCCGCAGGCGCAGCCGCCGGTCTGCCGCATCATCAACTTTGGCAAGTTTCAATACGAGCAGAAGAAAAAGCAGAAAGAAGCGAAGGCCAAACAGACCTACATCGTGGTCAAAGAGATTAAATTCCGGCCTGGCACCGACGACCATGATTACAATTTCAAAAAAAATCATGCGGCGAAACTGCTACAGGAAGGCGATAAGGTGAAGGCGACGGTGCATTTTCGCGGTCGGGAAATCACCCATAAAGAATTGGGCATCGCCTTGCTCAATCGCCTCGAACAAGACCTGACGCCGTTTGGAATTGTCGAAGTCAGGCCGAAACTCGAAGGCATGAATATGTTCATCATGTTCGGCCCGAAAAAGAAATAATAAGTTGTTATTAGTTGCTGGTTGCTGGTTAGGGGAAGATTCCATCCAACCCCAACCCATAACCAGTAACCCGTAACCAGTAACTAAGGAGGAAAAATGCCAAAACTGAAAACTCATAAAGGAGCAGCCAAGCGCTTTCGTTTGACGGCTTCCGGTAAAGTCAAACGCGGACATTCGCACGCTCGTCACATCCTGACCAAAAAAACTGCCAAGCGCAAACGCGCCCTCGATATTGATGTGATGGTAGCCGAAGCCGATGTGAAGTTGGTCAAGAAGATGCTGCCTTACGGTCGCGGATAATTTTTAGCATTCATATTTTTTGAAAGGAGTCTGAAAGACATCGGTCAATCGTTCTCGGCAAGTTGAAAAATTAATTGCCAGCGCTGCGGTGCAGCAGATTTGCTACGAACTACGGACTAGCGACTACGGACTCTTGAAAAGGAGGGCATTATGCCTCGCGCAAAACGCGGTAATAAGAGATTACAGAAACGCAAAGGAATTTTGAAACTGGCTCGCGGCTATCGCGGTACGAAGAGCAAACTCTATCGTCACGCCAAAGAGCAGGTCGAGCGTTCGTTAAATTTTGCCTTCACCGGGCGCAAGCTCAAGAAGCGCGATTTTCGCTCACTGTGGATTGTTCGCATCGGCGCAGCCGCCCGCGCCAACGGCTTGAACTACAGCCAATTTATGCACGGCTTGAAACTCGCGGAGATTACCTTAGACCGCAAAGTGCTTGCCGATTTAGCGGTCAACGAGCCTGCGACCTTCACCGAAATCAGCGGCAAAGTTAAACAGGCCATCGAGTCCAATCAAGCAGCGGCTCCGGCTGTCTAGCGGCAAGGGAAAGAAATATCATCCTACTTTAGAAGCGGTCTCGGACCGTCGGACTGGCGGTCCGAGACCGCTTCTAAACGATAATGATGAAATTTTATTTTCTGGCTCTTCTCTAACGCAGCAGGGCAGACGATTACGGCGAAAGGCAAAAGTTGAAAGACTGGTCAATGGCTCAAGCCATCGGGAAGCGCTATCCCTTCAAGATGCCTTCCTGATCTGTTGCGGGTTTCCTTTTACCTTTTGCTTGCTTCTGCCCGGCTTCTTTCGTATCGAACCATGGACGAAACGCTACAGCACATCAAAGAGCAATTCCTAACCGACCTTGCTGCCGTCAACACGCCCGAAGCCTTAACCGCGCTGCGCGATAAATATTTGGGGCGCAAAGCTGGCCTCCTCGCCAATGAAAAGAAGCGCGTCGGCGGGTTGGCTCCGGAAGTCCGCGCCGCGTTCGGCAGTCAGGTCAATGACATCAGCGCCGAAGTCGAAGCCCGACTCGCTGAACTCAACGACCGCTTCGCCGCCGCACAAGAGGCCGCCGCGCTGGAACGCGAAAAGCTCGACATCAGCTTGCCCGGTACGCAATTCGGGCGCGGTCATCTGCACCCGATTACTCTGCTACGCAATCGCATCGAAGACGTTTTCGTCTCGATGGGCTACACCGTAGTGGACGGGCCGGAAATCGAAACCAGCTTTTACAATTTCGATGCCTTGAATATTCCGCCCGGTCATCCGGCACGCGATTCCGCCGATACCTTTTATGTAGGCGAAGACCTGGCCTTGCGTAGTCAAACTTCGACCATGCAGATTCACGCCATGCAACGCCTGAGTCCGCCGCTGCGCGTCATCGCACCCGGCAGAGTCTTTCGCCGCGACACCCCCGACCCTACGCACAACCCTATGTTTTTTCAGTTGGAAGGTTTGACCATTGACCGCAATATCACGCTGGCGGATTTGAAAGGCACGTTGCAGAAGTTCGTGCAGTTGATGTACGGAGCCAACATCGTGACGCGCTTTCGGCCTTCGTACTTTCCCTTTACCGAGCCATCTGCCGAAGTGGATTTCCGTTGTTATATGTGTGCAGGGATTGGTTGCCGCGTCTGCAAAGGTTCCGGTTGGGTGGAACTGGGCGGCAGCGGCATGGTGCATCCGCGTGTGTTGGAGGCCGTCAATATTGACCCGGAAGAGTTTCAGGGGTTTGCCTTCGGTTTAGGCATAGACCGCATGGCGGCGCGTATGTACGACCTCGATGATATTCGCCTGCTCTATGAAAACGATGTACGATTCCTTGAGCAGTTTGCTTAATTCGGCTACTGATTACAGGTTATTTGTCTGGAAAACGAGTAACCAATAACCCGTAACGAAGAACCAATGACAAAATGAAAATCAGTTATAACTGGCTCGGTGAGCTTGTGCGGCTCACGCTTAGTCCGCAAGCATTAGCGGAAAAATTGACCATGTCGGGGCTTGCCGTTGAAGCGGTCGAAGCCTGCGGCGATGACTTCGTGCTGGAATTCGATTTGACCTCGAACCGCCCCGACGCGCTCTGTCATCTGGGCGTGGCGCGTGAAGTCGCCTTGCTGTGCAACACCGCGCTTACGCCGCGCAATGTAGCATTGCACGAAAGCGCCGAGGCCATAGAAGCCATCACCTCTATTGAAATTCAATCTCCTGATCTGTGTCCGCGCTATGCGGCGCGCATCATCAAAGGCGTCAAAGTAGGCGCTTCGCCTGCATGGTTGGTCAAACGACTGGAAGCCATAGGTCAGCGTTCGGTCAACAACATCGCCGACATTACCAACTACGTGATGTTCGAGATGGGACAGCCGACGCACGCTTTCGATTTGAATCTGCTGCATGAACAACGCATCATCGTGCGCCGCGCTTACGCCGGAGAAAAAATGGTCACACTCGATGGCGTTGAACGCCAGTTGTCGCCCGATATGTGCATCATCGCCGATGCCGACCGCGCCGTAGCCATAGGCGGCGTGATGGGCGGCGAAGCGACCGAAATCAACGACCACACCACCGATGTATTTTTAGAGAGCGCCTATTTCAATCCCGCCTCGGTGCGTTCGACAGCGCGCGCTCTGGGGATGAACTCGGAGGCGTCGTATCGTTACGAACGCGGCGCGGATTATGATTCACAGGTGCGCGTTGCCGACCGCGTTGCCGGTTTGATTGTTGAACTCGCTGGCGGCACGATTCTCAAAGGCGCGCTCGATATTTATCCCAAGCGGCTGGAACGCGACGCCGTGAAGTTGCGCGAATCGCGCATTGAACGGCTGACCGGCGTGCGCGTCGAACTGGAAAAAGCCGCAGAGATTTTGACCGGCCTGGAATTTGTCGTCGCGCCGTTTGCTGAACGAAGGGAATTGTTGGCCGTCGCGCCATCGTTTCGCATAGACATCAGCCGCGAAGAAGATTTGGTCGAAGAGGTCATACGCCACGTCGGCTATGACAACATCGGCACGACCTTGCCCGATTGGAACGGCGAAGGCCAATATCTGTACGGCGAAAACCGTCGCCGCAAAGTGCGCGGCATCTTTACCGACTTGGGCTTTCACGAAGCCGTGTCGTTCAGCTTTGTCAGTGGCGAACGCGACCGTATGTTCCGCGTTGACAGCGACTATACGGCGCGTCTGGCCAACCCCATAGATGTGAATGAAGATGAGATGCGCGCTTCGTTGCTGACCGGTTTGCTGGAAGCTTTGCAGCGCAATTTTCATCAAGGGCGACGCGATGTGAAGTTGTTCGAGTTGGGGCGCGTCTTCACTGCCGAAAGCGCATCGCAGCGCCCCGATGAGCGCGAAATGCTGGGGCTGGTGATGAGCGGCAATCTCTTCTCGGAGGCGTGGCGCGGCAATCGGCAAATAGATTTTTACGATTTAAAAGGTGTCGTCGAAGCGGTGGTCGGTGGTTTGAACATCTCAGGCTTTACAATTGAGCGCGCCCGTGTAGAATACCTGCATCCTGGACAGTCGGCGGTATTGAACAGAGACGGTGAAGTGATTGCCAGATTCGGTCGCCTGCATCCGCGCATCGCTTCGTTGTACAAATTCCGCCAGAATGTTTTCGTGGGTGAGATGGAGTTCGGCAGTTTGTTAGCGCTTGCTGCGACGCAGGTAACCTATAAGCCATTGCCCAGATTTCCCGGCGTTTCTCGTGATATTTCGGCGCTTCTTGATGCCGCGCATTCGTGGGGAGAGATCGAACAGGCGATCAACGAACTGGGCATACGCGAGATTGTGGCCGTCACCTTATTTGATTTGTTCAAAGGCAAAGAGATGGCGGCAGGAATGCGCTCGCTGGCCTTTCGCGTCGCTTATCGCAGCGATGAACGCACCTTGACGGATGAAGAGGTGAGCCAACTGCACGAGCGCGTCACAGCGGTATTGGCGCAGCGGTTTGCGGCGCAACTGAGGTGAGACGATTGCGGATTGCGGCTTGATTGCTCAATGCAAAATCACTGAACGCAACTCATCAGGCAGACGGGTATTCACCATTGCGAAGATGAAGAATCGGCAATCCGCAATCAAAACGGGGGTGATTCAGTGAGCGGAATTTACGGTCTGGAAAAGTTCGCCAATCTCGAAGATAAAATTTATCGCACCATTGAGCAGTTCAAACGCGAGCGGCAGGCACGCGAATCATTGGAACGCGAAGTCTTGAGCTTGCGCCGCGATGTCAGCCAACTCAATGAAGAGAAAGAGCGACTGGACTTGCAGGTTGAACGCCTGCTCAATGAACGCGACACCATACGTCTGAAGATTGAAGCCATGCTCGACGCCATCGCTATGTTGGATTTGGACGCCGCTGAATCCTTGAAGAAGTGAAATTCACCCCGGTTTTATTGGCTTTTTCAGCTTTTTTGTTTTCGGGTAAAAGGCGCGCAAGATTATGGACAACACGCCAAGTAAATCGTACAAAGTCGTCATCTACAATCAAACCTATAGTCTGCGTAGCGAACACGGCCCCGAGTACATCAATGAACTGGCGGCGCACGTTGACCGCCGCATGAATGAAATCGCACGCCAAACCATGACTGTTGATTCGTTGCGCGTGGCGATTTTAGCGGCCTTGCAAATCGCCGATGAACTCTTTCAACTCCGCAGCGAATTGAAGGAGACCGATAGCGAGATTGCCGAGCGCAGCGCCCGCTATGCCGAGATATTGGATAAGTTTTTACGCACCGACATTATTGAACCAAGCAAATAAAAGAAGACATACCGGCTCTTCTTTTCATAAAGTCTTTCTCTTCGTTTGACAGCACAACAGTAGAAATCAAGCGGCGCTGGTGCCGCGTCGTCGCCGCTCCGTAAACGGCTAATCAGGCGCTCTGCCTGCATTTTTTTTCAGGTTTATCGGCGTCTGCAAACCACCATTCTACAGGCGCGTCGTTCTGCTACAGCGTTCGTTAATCATGCTTTTTCGTTTCACCGTTTGGGGAGGATTTTGCCATGCAGGGAAAAGTTCTTTTTGTTGTCGGTCACGTTGGCGCGACCATAGGCCAGTCCGGGATGATCGAGAATCGCGGCGACCGGGCGATTTATGAGCGTATGGGGAAACTGGGGTTTCGCGTGTTTGTACAGGATGGTTTGATTTTGACCGCGCTGTACAACGAAGCGACTTCGCAAAAACGCGAAGAGGTAATGCGCGAGATTTTGCAGGGCGTTGAATTCATCGTGCTGTCGTCAACCTTGGTTGACGATAATGATCTGGTCGTCGCCAATCAGATCGGCGAACTGTTTCGAGATCGCCTGTTGCCGATCATCGTTTTGGATCAACACCTGTTGTGGCCAATCCGCATGGCGGCGGAAAATTCTTTCGTAGGCATCATCGGCGATGCCACCTCGATCAAGATCATCAAGAAAGAGAGCGACCGGGTGGGCGGCTTGCAGGGCGAGCAAACCGTGTCGGCGGCGCAAATTCGCTGCGCGGTTCCGCAGTTATCAAGAGAGGCTTTGAAAATCGCTACGCTGGATGAGGCAGAAAATTTGACCTTCTTTTATGCCTACCGCAGCGGCGCGGGAATGGGCAGCGGCAAGCGCGCTCCGGCGCGGCGCATCGCCCTGTTGTTCAATGCCGAGGTGGTGGCGCAGGCTACCGAGGCGGGTTGGCAACTGTTGGATGCGGCGCTTGAACTGGCCGCCAAAGCCGGAACTTTTCAAGATGTCTTTCACGCCGAATGGCCAGAGATCAAAGAGCGCCGCCGGAAACAAGGCATGGTCGAGGTCCATAACGAGTTGCCGCCAAAAAATTTAGTCGGCCTGGCGCTTTCGGGCGGCGGCCTTCGCAGCGCCACTTTCTGTTTAGGATTGTTGCAAGGGCTTCACGAGAGTCGGCTGCTGAAAATTTTTGATTACCTTTCGACGGTCTCCGGCGGCGGCTATCTCGGCGGTTGGTGGAGCGCCTGGCTGGCGCGCCCCGAAAATCAACGTCAAGGAATTTTTCCCCGCGATGAAAAGATCGAAGCCAGACGCATCTCCGATTATTTGAAATCAAAAGATAAATTGCACGAAGGCTCTTCGTTTGCCAGTCATGACCCGATTCATCACCTGCGCTTGTTCAGCAATTATTTGACTCCGCGCAAAGGCTTGTTGAGCGGCGATACCTGGCAGGCCATCACCATGATTGCGCGCAATCTGGTCTTGACCTGGGTGGTGTTGCTGCCGATTCTGTTTGCTTTTGTGGTGGCCGGACAATTCTATTTCGTGTTGCAGAGAAATTCCGTTGATGAATTTCTCTCGCCCTTTCAGGCACAAATTCTTGCCAACGAGCGACGCGCCCAAGCCCTAGGTCAGCATCTTCCGACCTTGTTGGATGAACGACGGGAAGATGAATTAGCCCGTCGGCGTATGAGACTCGACCGCATCAAGCGCAAAGAAGAGAATCACAAATGGACGACGGAAAAAGCGAATCAACACCGCACCGAGGTGACCGAACAAAGCGAGAAAAAATTGGCGGCGGTGTTGGAAAAACTCAAAGAGACCAAAGAGCGCAAAGCGCAAAAGCTCTCGGTCAAAGTTGAGCAACTACGAAAAGCCTATGCCAGAGTGCTTCGCAATCGGCTGATCTTATCGGCTTATCTGTTGGTGCCGCTTTTGGGATTGTTGCTGATTACTACCGTATATTGGATGCGCGTAGGAGTGACACCACACCCTGTAGTGAAATTGGCGCATACCGTTCCGGGCCTCGTCTTCTGGTTACTGGTGTTCTGCATTTTCTGTCTGCTCTCTACGTACAATTTTGGCGACGGGCGCTTGCTGGTTCAGCACTTCCAGAGCAACGTCCACGATATGGCCTGGGGCAAGCTTATCGCTATCGCTCTGGCGTGGCTGCTCGGCACCACATTTTTATGGTGGTACTCGCTGCCGATTCCTTTGGGCCAGCGTTGGCAAAAAGTTTGGCGCGAGTCCCGCTCCGGCAATATTCTGAACTGGGTGTTGATTTGGGCGATGATTGGCGTGCTTACCGTTTTTCTGGTGGCCTTGAGACATCAAGTCAATCAAGGTGTGGACGCGAAATATTTTTGGCTGGCCTGCGCTTTCATCCTGATTTCGATAGTCATATGGTTTTACAGTCTGCCGCAACACGAGAGCAAGTGGGAATGGCGGCGGTTGGTTCACAGCAATCGGTTGATGAGCATACAGACGGATCTCATGGTTTGTATGCTCGGCATTGCGCTGGTGCTGGCGTTGTCCGGCTATGGCTACGAGATCGCCAATTATCTGGTGCGCGACCCGCAATCGCAAAAGACCTTTGCCGATTACATCGCCAAAGCCGGAGGCTGGGTCGCCTTTCTGTCTTCGATAGCCGGTGCGATTTTTCTGGCCGTGAAATCATCGCCTTCGGGCGGCGAAGATAAACCGGCATCGCCCAACGGCGGCTGGAAAACTCGTCTGGTTTTTGCCGTCACACCGGTACTGGTCTTGATCTCTATGGCCATCGCCTTTGCGTGGTTGGCGCGCTGGATATTGATTCTCTTTCATGAATCGCCAGAGCATTACATCGTCAAAATCAACAAAGCGATTTTGATCAGCGTCTCGATGTATCTGTTTCTGGCGGTCTATGAAATTCGCAATTGGGAAAAGGTGTGGAGCGTGTTGTGGCGCGTCGGCGTGTTGTCGGGCGTGGTGGCGTTGATCTATTTTTTCAGCACCGGCTTTCATTTAAGCAATGATGTGGCCATCTACTCCTCTTCACCGTGGTGGAAAGTGTATTGTCTGGTGTTCTGGGCGAACGGCATCTTTGTTGGCCTCTTGCTGGCGCAACGCTTGGCGGGAAAATACAAAACGCTGGGCGGTGCCGCCATCGTGGTGGTGCTGCTGTATTCGATATTTTTCTGCGCTCTGGCCTTTAAGGACTACTTTACCAACTCCACTCTGTTTTCGGTTTTTGGCAATCCTCAACCGATAGAAGTGTCGGTCATACAGAGCGAAGCCCTACTTGCGGGGATTCTCTGTTGCGGCATCGTCCTGCTGTTTGAACGGCGGAAATGGGATGGTCGCACCACCCGCACCATTCGCATAGTAGGTTTTACCTATCTGGTGTTGACCGGCTTTTTGTTCTTCACTTTTTTTGTCAATTTCAAATATCACAACAGCATCACTATGGGCTATTTAACTTTGGGCTTGTTGTTTGTGGCGTTGTCATGGTCGGCGGCCATCGGTTGGATGACCGACCCGAATTTGCTTTCCATGCATATGTTTTATAAAGCGCGTCTGGTGCGCGCTTATCTGGGAGCGTCGAATCCGAATCGCAAAGATCAGGAGATTTCCGAAGCGGCGGGCGGCGATGATGTGTTGCTGATGGATTTGCGAAATTGCCAGCGCGGCGCGCCTTATCATTTAGTCAACAGTACCTTGAATCTGGTGGGCGGCCATGATTTGGCTACGGCGCAACGCCATTCCGATTACTTCGTTTTCTCGAAACTCTATTCGGGGTCGTCGCGCACCGGCTATCGAAGAAATCTGCGCGAACAATATATGCAGGGCGAAATGTCTTTAGGCACCGCCGTGGCGATTTCGGGCGCGGCGGTCAGTCCGAATATGGGCGCGAAAACTCAGACAGCGGCGGTGGCTATGCTGTTGACCTTGTTGAATGTACGGTTGGGATATTGGGCTTCGACGCCGAATCGCAATCTCTGGCGTTCGGCGCAGGCGGGCTTGTGGCCGATTTATATGCTGAAAGAATTTCTGTCGCAAACCAACGACCTGTCCGGCTATTGCTATTTGACCGATGGCGGCCACTTCGACAACACCGGGCTGTATTCGCTGATTGAACGCGGCTGTCGGTTTATTATTTTGTCGGATAACGGAGCCGACACCAAACCCTGCTTTGAAGATTTGGGCGAGGCCATACGACGTTGCCGCATAGATTTTCAAACCGAGATTCATCTGGACATCGCGCCGTTTTTCAAGCAGAAGGATGAAGCCAGCACCGACCCGCTTGCCAAAGCGCATTACATCGTCGGCACGATCACTTATTCTGAGAAGCATTTGAAACAACTGGGCTGGTCCAGAGCCGAGGCGCGGGACCCGGAAAAACAGCGCGGCATTTTGATTGTGATCAAACCGTCGCTGGTCAAAGAAGACACCGTGGATTTGCGGCAATATGCCCGACAAAACGAGGCTTTTCCGCAACAAAGCACCGGCGATTTGTGGTACGACGAAGCGCAATTTGAAAGCTACAGGCAAATCGGCAGACTGTGCGCCAAGCGAGTTGTCGAAGAATTGGGCTTGGCAACTTTGTTGGAATCGAGTCAAACCAATCCACTGACCACACAGAAAATCGAGTGTGCTTTTCATCTCGCCAAAAAACATTACGATGAACAGATGAAGATCGAAGAAGTCACAGACGAGATGCTGGCTGCGCGTAAAGAAAAATTCCGCGAGCAGTTGACGCAGTGCCTGCAACCCGCGCCACCGGCGGCACCGCCACCTGCGCCACGCGCTGACGGCTTATGGGGATTGGATTGAAGCGCGTCAAGGAAAATCTGCGTATGAAGTGGCGTGCGGTTCGACTGCCCACCGATTCAGGAAAGTTGAAATTCGATCAGCTTCTGTAATTGCCCCAACTGATTGTGCCGTGCCTCTACAGAGGCACAAGATAAGGTGATGTGACCGAGTTTGCGATTCGGGCGCGGCGCTTTGCCATACAGATGCAGATGGGCGTCCGGTAGGGACAAGACCGCACGGCGGTCAGGAAGCGTGCCGATGATATTGACCATCGCTGCACAGCCTTTCATGTCAGTTGTGCCTAACGGCATTCCTGAAATCGCTCGCAGATGATTTTCAAATTGACTGGTCTGTGCGCCTTCAATCGTCCAATGACCGGAGTTATGCACACGCGGAGCCATTTCGTTGGCGTATAATTTTCCGTCGAGGACAAAAAACTCTATCGCCAAAATCCCGGCGTAGTGCAATTCGTCCAGCACGCGTGTCGCATAAGCTTCCGCCGGTTTTTGCAACGCCTCACTTAAATTCGGCGCTGGCGCAAGTGACAACCGCAGCATCCCTTTTTCGTGATGATTTTCGATCAGCGGATAACATCTGGTTTCGCCTGTGGTGCTGCGCGCTGCAAGTATCGAGACTTCGCGCTCAAAGCCAATTTTATTTTCAAAGATCAGCGGCACGCCGCCCAGGGTTTGCCACGCCAGCACCGCATCTTCTTCGGTCTCTAAAACGTATTGCCCTTTGCCGTCATAACCGAATCGGCGCGTCTTCAACAAGGCCGGAAGCCCTATGCTGGCGATGGCGTTTTCCAAATCATTCCAACTGTCCACGCGCACGAAAGGCGGCGTCGGTATGCCCAGGCGTTGAAAAAAACTTTTCTCCACCAGGCGGTCTTGCGACGTTTCCAAAGCCCCAGGCGGCGGATAAACAGCCACGCGGCGTTGTAAAAACTTCGCCGAATCTACCGGCACGTTTTCAAATTCATAAGTCACGAGGTCCAAGCCGACAGCAAAACGCGACAGCGCTTCGGTGTCGGTGAAATCGTCCACGTATTGTTCGGTGAGATGACCGGCAGGCGCACCCGCCGACGGATCAAGCGTGCGAAAGCGCAAGCCCAGAGGATAGCCCGCCATCGCCAGCATTCTTCCTAGTTGTCCGCCGCCCAGTATTCCGACTATCATGCCATTGCCTCAATAACTGAAATGAGTAAGGATGGTGGAGGAAATAACCTGCAAGACTTGAGTTGTTTTCCCATGCCCGGTACGGGCGACCACCGCAGGGTCGCCCGTACCAGGTTGCACTTTATTTCTTCCACTATCCTAAGCAGTAGAATTAGCGTGGAAAAGCCGATTCAGTCAATGCAAAATAGAAGACTATGGCGAAGCAGGATTTTCAAGCCGATGAATTGACCGTCAGCAAAAGCAAGGAGAAGCTGAAAAAGCCGCCGCTCTATAAAGTGCTGCTGCACAATGACGACTATACGACAATGGATTTTGTGCTTTATATTCTCTTTACGATTTTTCATAAATCTGAAAGTGAAGCCTTCACCATTATGCTCAAGGTGCATCACGAAGGCGTAGGCGTGGCGGGCGTCTATCCTTACGAGGTGGCCGAAACCAAAGCGGAGAAGGCGATTGCTCTAGCCCGTCAAAACGAGTTTCCACTGTTATGCACGGTGGAAGAGGAATAGTTTTTATTTCGGAAGTACCTATGCTAACCAAAGAGTTACAACTGTCGTTTAATCGCGCTGTTGATGAAGCGATCAACAGAAGACATGAATATATTTCGCTCGAACACTTGTTGTACGCGCTGCTGCATGAAAAGACGGCGACCAATGTGATTCGCAATTGCGGCGGCCAGGTCGAAGAGTTGAAGCGCGAGTTGGAAAAATATCTCAACGAAAATTATGAAGCCTTGAAAGGCAGCGAAGAATTTTTGCCGGAGCAGACCGCCGCCTTTCAGCGTGTCGTGCAAAGAGCGGTGATGCACGCCCAGGCATCGGGAGCCAAACAGGTCAACAGCGGCGACATCCTCGCTTCGATTTTTCTGGAGACCAACTCCAACGCTCGCTACCTGCTGGAAAAACAGGGCATCACTCGCCTAGACGTGTTGAACTTCGTTTCGCATGGCGTCTCGAAACTTTCCCCCAAACCGGAAGGCAATCCCGAAGACGAAGATGAAGACCTGGACCCCGTGCATGACCCGCTGGCCGCCTTCACCGTCAACCTCATCGAACGCGCCGCGCAAGGCGGCATAGACCCGCTCATAGGGCGTTTGAAAGAGGTCGAACGCACCATTCAAATTCTTTGTCGGCGACGCAAGAATAATCCGATTTACGTGGGCGATCCAGGCGTTGGCAAGACCGCCATCGCCGAAGGTTTGGCGCTCAAGATTCAACTCAATCAAGTGCCGGAAGTGCTGCGCGGCGCGGAAGTCTTTGCCCTCGATTTAGGCAGTATGTTGTCCGGAACCAAGTATCGCGGTGAGTTTGAGCAACGCTTGAAAGCGGTCATCAATGAATTGAAAAAGAAGCAGGGCGCGATTCTTTTCATAGACGAGATTCACACCATTGTCGGCGCAGGCGCGGTGAGCGGCGGTTCTATGGATGCCTCGAACATTTTGAAACCGGCGCTGGCCACCGGCGAATTGCGCTGCATTGGTTCGACGACTTTTCCCGAATACAAAGCCTCGTTCGAGCGTGACCGTGCCTTGGCGCGACGCTTCCAGAAAATCGAAGTTTCGGAAACCACCGTGCCGGACACCATCAAGATTCTCGAAGGTTTGAAAAAATATTACGAAGCGCATCACGGGGTGCGCTACAGCAAAGAGGCGCTGGTGACAGCGGCAGAGCTTTCGGCGAAATATATCAACGACCGCTTTTTGCCGGACAAAGCGATTGACGTGATAGACGAGGCTGGCGCGGCGATCAAATTATTACCGAAACGCTCTCGCCCAAAGACGCTCACGCCCGAAGACATCGAATTGGTGGTAGCGCGCATGGCAAAGATTCCGCCCAAGACGGTTTCGGTTTCCGATAAAGACCGTTTGAAAAATTTGGAAGACGATTTGAAGACCGTCATCTATGGGCAAGACCACGCCATCGAGCAGATTGTCAAAGCGATAAAAATTTCGCGTTCCGGTTTGGGGCATCCACATAAACCTATCGGCTCGTTCCTGTTTTCCGGGCCGACTGGCGTCGGCAAAACCGAACTCACCAAACAACTGGCGCAATCTTTGGGCATAGAGTTTCTGCGTTTCGACATGAGCGAATACATGGAGAAGCACACGGTGTCGCGGCTCATCGGTGCGCCTCCCGGCTATGTAGGTTTCGATCAGGGTGGTTTGTTGACCGATGCGGTGAATCGCACGCCGTATTGTGTGCTGGTGCTGGATGAAATCGAAAAGGCGCACCCGGATGTTTTCAACATCTTGTTGCAGGTGATGGATCACGCGACCTTGACCGACAACAATGGCAAGAAGGCCGATTTCCGCAACGTGATTTTTATCATGACGACGAACGCCGGGGGCCGCGAAATCAGCAGCGACTCGATAGGCTTTAACAAAGGCGCGACGGGCAGCAAAGGCAAAGGCGTCATCGAACGCACCTTCAGCCCGGAGTTTCGCAATCGCTTGGACGGCTGGGTAGCCTTTAATTCGCTGGCGTCCGATGCCATCAAAATGGTCGTGGATAAATTCATCAACGAAGTGCGCGAGCAAGTGGCAGAGAAATCGGTGACCATTGAATTGACCGATGCGGCGCGCAACTGGCTTGCCGAAAAAGGCTACGATAAACAGATGGGCGCAAGACCGATGGGCAGATTGATTCAAGCAAAAATCAAAGAGCCGTTGGCGGAAGAAATTCTCTTCGGCAATTTGCAGGCGGGCGGCAAGGTGTTGATTGATGCGAAAGACGGCGAAATCGCCCTTGAGTTTGCGGCGAATTGATTGCTGCTGGTTTGCAGTTGGAAAGCTTTTCTAACCACGAAGGCCACAACGAACACGCAGAAACTTTTATAAATTTTCGTGTTCGTTGTGGCCTTCGTGGTTTTTCTGGTTTCAGCAATCTTCAATGCCGTGTCACTTTTACTTTTTACTTTTGTAACTAGAGCGGTTTTCATCTGTGTGTACGGAACCCCCTATCGTGGAGCAGCGGTCTTCGACCGCGCGCCGGTCAGAGACCGCCGCTCAACGGCTTTGATATTTCAGTAATCTCAAACCAAAATCGCTCTAGCGCCGGTCAGAGACCGCCGCTCAACGGGTTTGATATTTCAGTAACCTCAAACCAAAATCGCTCTAGAGCGTGTCGCAGCATTCCAGCAACCGCCCATATGTTGTGGATGGTTAAGTCATCACCTACAATATCTGGACAGAACATCCGTTTATGCAGCACGCTCTACCTACCCAGCCTGATTGTGAGAGTTGAATGCTGTGCGGCGGTGCCGCTTTGAGGTGCGGAGAGTCACAGACTCTCCGGTAGGTTGGCTCTGCGTTTTCGCGGCTCTGCCGCACCGGAGGCTGCGCCTCAGAAAAGCTTGTAGGCAGAAGCCCAAGGGCGGCGTAGCCGCGAGAGTTGGGAGCGCCGCTTACGGAAAGGCGCAGTCTGTCCGCACCTCAAAGCAGCACCGCCGCAAGCACTGGCTGAGTAGTTGCTTACTTTTTACATTTTACTTTTGCCTTCACTCACGCGGATTCGGATTATCCAACACGGCTTGGGTCTGTGCTGCTCTATACTGTTTCACTGCGGCTTTAATCTCTGGATATTTATTGCCCAAAATCGCCGCCGCCAACAACGCCGCGTTGATGGCTCCGGCTCTGCCGATGGCGAGGGTAGCGACCGGAATACCGGCAGGCATCTGCACGATGGAGAGCAACGAATCCAGGCCTTGCAAAGCTTTGGATTCGACCGGCACACCCAACACCGGTAGCGCGGTTTTCGCGGCGGTCATTCCCGGCAAGTGCGCCGCGCCGCCTGCTCCTGCAATGATGACTTCAAGGCCGCGTGCTTCGGCGGTTGCGGCGTATTCAAATAATAAATCAGGGGTGCGATGCGCCGAGACGACGCGCACTTCATAGGCTACGCCGAGCGCGTCAAGCGTCTGTGCGGCATTTGACATGGTTTCCCAATCGCTCTTTGACCCCATGATAATTCCGACCAGTGGTGACATGATTTTTCTCTTTTCTTGATGAAGAAAAGCGGCAAAGAACGCTTGAATACTATGTTGCTGATGACGAGACAAGCTATGCGAAGAGCTTTGCGACTGGGCAGGAGAAACCATCAAGCAAAGGCGTAGTGAGCGTCTCGTCTTCGTCGAGGGTAGCGAAATGTTCGAGCGCCTTGCCTTGGCGGCGATAAATTTCAACCTGTTTTTTGCGCCAGTCCAATAACCAATACTCGGACACATCGCGGCGCGAATAGAGCTTGAGTTTCGCCTCGCGGTCACGTCTCTCGTTGGTTCCTGTGAACGAAAGAACTTCAATCACAAGTTCCGGCGCGTAGTGCAATTTGCCATCGCTTTCCAGCGCCGTGTTGAGCCGTTCGTTGCTGATCCAAATTACATCCGGTGCAACATCATCGTCATCGGCAAAGATTAAGCCCGGCGCGATGTTGGCTTGTCCATGGTTCGTTTGGTCACTCCAATTTTGCAGAAGTCTGAAAGCTTGACCACAAGCTCTTTGATGAGGCCAATCAGGTTGTTTTGCCACGTAAAGTTCTCCGTCAATAATTTCGTAGCGCTTGCCGTCATCAGGAAGCGTTTCGAGATCGGCGGAAGTCCAGCGCAAAGATGTCGTCATGGTTTTGCCTCCTATTTCAGCTACGAATATAACACTCGCAATCCTCTCCATCAAAACGGCATCTCAGGGTCTTCTACAGAATGAGTTGGTGTAAGGATGGGAAAGGCTTCCAGAAGAAACCGCGAAAAATCCTTGCCTTTTCACAGCGATTCTTTATTCTTCGGGTGCATACATGGCGGCGGCTTTCCTGCTGGGAAGAGGCCAGGCCACGCGCTTTTTCATTTTTGTAGAGCGCCGATTCGCTATAGACTGGACATGGTTATGACCAACAACAAATTGAAAACGATTCTGGCAGAGTTGCGCCGCGAATTGGAAAACCTCTACGGCGAGCGCTTATCGAAAGTGGTGTTGTTTGGTTCGCAAGCGCGCGGCGATGCCGAACCCGATTCCGATATTGATGTGCTGGTGGTGTTGAAAGGCGAGGTGCGCGACGGAATAGAGATTTCAGGCACTTCAAAAATTACTGCTGCGCTGTCACTTGCCCATGATGTTGTCATCAGTTGTGTCTTTGTTTCTGATCAGCAATTCGCTATTGAAAATAGCCCGTTATTATTGAATATTCGCAAAGAGGGAGTGGCACTATGACCCCAGAGCAAGGCGGGTTGATTCAAAAAGCGAAAGCCAGCTTACGCGGCGCACGCGCTCTCGTGAAGGAAACGCTCTATGACTTTGCGGTTTCCCGCGCTTACTATGCGATGTTTTATATAGCCGAAGCTTTCCTTCTGGGGGAAGGACTCTCTTATTCAAAACACTCGGCGGTGGTTGCTGCCTTTGGGCAAAAGTTCGCTAAACTTGGAATTGTGCCGCAAGAGTTTCATCGCTATTTGATAGATGCAGAAGCCAAGCGTAGCGCCGGGGATTACAAAATCTTTCCGGTGTTTTCAGAGGCAGAAGCTAATGAGCAGATTGATCGCGCTGAGAAGTTTATTGAGTTTGCTGAAAACCATATCAAGTGACTCAGAGTTCATTGCCTGTCTTTGCTGCTTTTTGCAAGGTGAAGAGCGTGCCGCCCTCTGGTCGCTGGCTCCAATTAACTTCGGCTTCAATCAGGCTGGCGCGGGAGCGTATGTTGGCCAGGCCGCGTCCGCGTTTTTCGGCTGTCGCTAATTGAAAGCCTCTGCCGTTGTCTTCAATCTCCAACACCAAAGCCCCGCCGTTGGCAATGCGCGCTGTCAGTCGCACCCGCGTCGCAGCCGAATGGCGCGAAATATTATTGATGACTTCCTGGGCGATGCGGTAGAGGTGAATCTGCATCACCGGCGATAACTGCAAGCGGTCTTCTATGCCTTCTTCGCAAACAAACTCGTACTCGAATTTGTTTGCGGCGGGCAGGTGCGCGACGGCATCGGTCAACGCATATTCGAGCGCTGCCGCAAAGCCTACGTTTTCCAACACCGAAGGGCTGAGGTCTTCGCAGATGCGGCGAATCTCTGCCGACACCGATTCGATTTCACTGCGAAAAACTTTCGCTTCCAGTACGGTTTTATGGGGTGCTGCATCATTGGTCGCCAGTTCGTCCGACAGCATCATCAGGCGGCGCAAATCGGCCAGCGTTTGATCGTGCAGATCGCGAGCGATGCGGCGGCGTTCGGTCTCGGTTTCATTGGCCAATTGCATACGAGTCTCGGCCAGTTGTTGATTGGTCGAAGCCAGCGCCGCATTGCTGCGCGCAATCATGCGATTCTGGCGATAGCCCCACCACATCGCTAACAATGCGAAGGCCAGCAAAATCGCCAGCGCGGTCGAAGCCAACGGAAACGGTGCGCGCTTCACCGTGAAGCGTATGGTCAAAGGGTCGGAGGCAATCAATTCGTTGGTGAAGGCTTGCGCCGTCAAGGTATAGCCGCCGGTCTGTAACCCTTCCATCAACATCTGCGAATCGCGCGAGAGTTTTTGCGCGACGATTTTCCCCGCTTCGTTCTGCACCACAAAGCGATATTGAAACTGTTCGGGAAAGGTGCGACTGCTGATCGCCGTCACCTCTACCAGCAAGCTGTTCTGCGGATATTCGAGCGCCAGCCCGGCTTGAATCTCCGGCGTTTGAAACAGGCGATTGCCGATGACACGCGCCGCTTTGAGCGCGGGCGCGAGATTGCCCGGCGCAAATCTGGCGATGCCTTTGTTCGTGCCAATGATCAATACTTCGCGGCGCGCTTCACTTTGCGCTGTCAACACGGCAAAGATTTTTTGCGAAGGCAGTCCTTGCTCGGTATCGAAGCGCGTCAAAATTGGTTCAAGGTTTTCGTTGAGCAGAACTTTATACAAGCCGTTGTCCGCCGTCGCGCACCACACGGCATTCTCCGGCTTGGGTAAAGCGATGACCTGTCGCGCATCCACATCTTTGAGGACGTGGAGCAAACGGCGATTGGCGTAAACAAACAAACCGGCATCGGAAGCCAACCAGATCGCGCCGGCTTTGGAGACCGCGATTGACCAAATTGTTTTGCTGTTGAGCGGCGCGAGTTGAGCGTCGGTGTTGACTTGTCTGCCATCGAATAAAAAAACCCCGGCTCTGGCGGTGCCGAACCAAAGCGCTTCGTTGCCCTTGGCCGCCACACTGAGAACCTGTGATTTTTTGTTGTCGTCATTGTCCGAAGGAAAGACCGGCGTGCGTTTGGTACCGTCCAGTCGTTCGATGCCGCGCCCGAAGACCGCCAGATAAACGGCTCCCTGAAATTCGCAGATCGAGCGTATGCTGTCGCCTGCGCCGTCTTTCTGCGCTTCGCTTTCGAGGCGCGTGAAGCGTATGCGTCCGGCGAAGTAATCAGCCGAATTGACGCCTGCCGCTTGCTCACCGGCAAAGAGTCCGGCGGCGGTTCCGATGAGCAGGCGTTGATGCGCGTCTTCGCTCAGGGCGTAAATAGTTTTGCCCTTGAACTCTTCGACTTCGCTCCAGAATTTGCCGGACGCCGAACGCACGAACAGGCCGCGATTTGAGCCGCACCAAATCAAGCCATCCGAGGTTTGCGCCAACACGCGGGCGAAATTGCTTTCGGGATTGGCGGCGATGGTTTCGACGCGCACGCTCTGCGGGTCGTAACGGCAAACGCCGCGATCTGTGCCGAACCACACAACGCCTTCGCGGTCTATGAAGATGGCGAAGAGATTATTCGAGCGCAAGCCTCCGGCGGTATTTTCAAAGGTGAAATGCTCTGCGAGGTTGCCGTCTTTGAAGACGAACACGCCTTGCCCTTGCGTGCCTGCCCACAGCAAACTCTGCGCGGCGCAACTCAAGACGCTGACCGTGCCGGTTTTTTCGCCCGATTTTATTGGGTGATTCGCATCCACGCTTTGATAGAGGCCGCCATCATTGGCTTTCAACTGCGCGCCAAACCACAACCGCGCATCAACGTCTGTGGTAATCGCTTCGATGAAAAAAGCTCTGGGGGTGCTGTTGATTTCATTGACTTCAGAATTTTCCACCTTCAACAAACCGCGCCCATGCGAACCGACGATGAGGGCATCGCCCGCCCAGGCGACGCTGGTCAACGGCAGCGGGCGATTGTTGGCGTCAAGGTTCAAGAGCGCGTAGTCGGCAGGCGTCAGAGTTTTCACTTGCAGGGAGGAATCGTTTGCCGCTGTGCAAATAAAAATGATGCCCGGTTCGCTGACCATAGCGATGCGGTTTTGAGCATCAATAGCGATAGCGGTAATGGCTTTGCCGAGGGTTTCGTGAAGCAGTTTGAATTGTTGATGAGAGAATTGAAACGCGCCGTTGTCGGTGGCAATCCACAGGGTGTTGTGACGGTCCATTTTGAGCGCGTTGATGCGGGTGGCGGCCAGTTCTTCGATGGCGATTTTTTCGATGCGGCGACCATCGTAGCGAGTCAAACCGCTATCGGTGCCAAACCACAGCGTGCCGTCCGTGTCCTGCGCGATGGCGCGAACGTGATTGGAAGGCAACCCGTGAAAGAGCGTCACCGCGCCCCATTGATGCAGGTTGGGCGACGCCGACGCCGCGTCGTTATCGGGTTGTGCGGATGAAGAAAGCGCTACAGGAATTGGCCACAGCAAAAAGAGTAGGAGGACGGCAGCCAAAGCTCCTGCGTATAGGGCTGTGTATATTGACCTCAAGATTTCTTTCCTGCGATTGGCTCAAGCAATTTGTCGCGACCTTGTTGCGCGTTTGATGAGCGCCGCGCTCATCAACATCCACACGCTGCCCCAACAGAGCAAATCAAAAGCGATGTAGGAAATATTGATTGCCGGTGGATAGTCTTCAATAAAGCACTCGCACCAGACAATGTAAACCGGCAGAGGAAAACCATAGCCTCGTGTGGTGCAGATGTCCGGCACGAACGGATTGCCCACTGCCGCAAGCGATGCGAAAACCAGCGCCCATCCTATTCCCGTTTTCCATAAAATTTTTCTCCGGCTTTTCATAATTCTTTTGGCTTTTCAATAAAGCGGCGGCGGTCGCGGTCTATCCAACCTTCTAAATCGCTCGCCGCTTTTTCCAATTCGTCGTTGTTAATCAAGCCGCGACGCAAAGCTTCAAAGAAGGCGCGGGTTCGCACATTATAAGCCAGCTTGTCGTAGGTTTCGTTGACCGTGCCAACCGGCGACGAGATGAAAAGTTTTTCGTACAAGGTCGCCAACCGGCTTTCGACGCCGCGCAAACTCAAACTGCATTTGCGAGCGATAGCCCAATTCGATAAACCCAGCGCCAAATAATACAACGCCTCCGCTTCAAACTCGGTCAACAGCGGACGCTTGAAAGAATCTTTGAAAGCCGGATCAATCATATCCGCGCCGTCTTCCAACACGGCGGCGACAAAACGCAGAAAGCGAGTTTCGGGATTGTTCTTGTCTATGAAGCCATAGGCCGGAGTCGGCTTGATAGTTTTCAGAATCTTACGAATCTCGTTGATATAAATTTCGTGAGGAAACTGGGTCCAGAAAATGATGCGCGCCGATGGCAGATTGCGCCAGATGGCTCGTGCCGCTTTGACGCCGGAAAGTTTGGGCATTTGAATATCCATGACGCACAGCGACGGCTTGTGGGCGAGCGCCAGCGCCACGGTCGCTTCGCCATCACCGGCTTCCAGTATCGGCATATGCGAAGCGAATTCGCGCTCCAGAATTTCGCGCAGGTAACGCCGCTGCGCTACATTGTCTTCGGCGATTAATATGGCCATAGGCTTACTCGAATCCATTGCAATGCAAACTGAATGATTTGTATCGTGTCGCGGGGCAATAAGCAATGTGGCAAACCACAGTTCAGCCTTGCCAGTCACTTGCGCCACTATTTTGAAACCGACCTGCTTCGGATGCGAACCGGATATTTCAGGTTGTTTTCTGTGGATAGCCACAGGCTGACAATTAGCGCGAGCCACAATCTCATAGCGCGGTCTTCCCGCCAGCTTGCTGTTGAGGGTCTCGTTATGGTTTCCCTCTGCGATGCCGATAATTGCGCCGATGAGCAAAACGGTCGCAGCCATCCAGAAAGCATCGCGTCGCAAAATCCTGACCGCTGTGGGGTTGGCGCTGACGGTTTCAGGCGCACTGAACTTGGGAGTTTTCGCTGTAGAAAAACTACCTACCTGCGTCACCACTACGCGGCAGCGTATCGAAGACCCGGACGGCGCGATGCTCAATTTTTATGCAGCGCTACGCAAGGCGGACGCCGGCTTGGCGAGGGTTCGCGTCCTTCATTATGGCGATTCGCACGTCGCCGCCGACTTGTTGACGGGGCAGTTGCGGAACCAATTGCAACAGCGTTTCGGCGATGGCGGAATCGGCTTTGTGTTGGCGGGAAAACCTTGGGCGTGGTATCGGCGCGGCAATCTGCGAAGCCGCCAAAGCAATGGCTGGAAAGTTGAAGGCCTCGGCAAAGCCGCTCAATCAGCAGGCGGGCAATTCGGGCTTGCAGGCGTGAGCCTGACAACCGCAGGCAAAGATGAATGGATAACCTTGCAAGCCAACGGCAGCCGCTTCGACCTTTATCTATTGAAGCAACCGGGCGGCGGGGTGATAGATGTGCGGTTGGATGATGAGCCGATTGATCCGCAAATCTCTCTTGCTGCAAAAACCTTCGCGCCGTTTTATTTGTCCGTCGAAGCCGAAAGCGAGGGTTTGCACACGCTGGAAATTCGCACCGTCAAACCTGGCGCGGTGAAGATATTTGGTGTGGCTATCGAAAATCATCAAGCCGGTGTGGTCTATGATGCGTTGGGTATTAATGGAGCGCGCCTCTATCGTCCGCTCGCTTGGGACTGGCACATTCTCGCCAGCAATCTCGAACATCGCAGTCCGAATTTAATTGTCATCGCTTATGGCTCGAATGAAGTGAGCGACCCAGACCTAGACTTGAACGAGTACGGCAAAAAATTTTCGCTTCTGTTGAATCGCCTGCATCAAGCTGCGCCTGCCGCCGCGCTACTGGTGATGGCTCCGCCGGATCGCGCCACTTTCATTCAAGGCACTTGGCAATCTCTGGCGCGAATGTCGGCGCTGGTCGCTACCCAAAGAGCCGCCGCGCTCAAATCCGGCGCGGCTTTCTGGAATCTCTTTCAAGCGATGGGCGGCGCAGGGGCTATCGAAGGCTGGCACCAACTTTCACTGGCACAGGCAGACCGCGTGCATCTCACGCGGCGCGGTTATCAAAAAGTCGCAGAGCTGTTGTATGCGGAATTGCTGCGCGGCTATCTTGCTACGCCGCACCGTGAAAAAAAATCGCAGGCCAAAGGTAAAGAGGAGAGATGAGGTTTGGCGTGCCGCCTTCAGGCGGCAGGTTTCGCAGTCGCAATCGGCCAACTGAAAGCCAAACTCTAAACTTCTTTTTCTTGCTCTCAATATTTCAGCGGTACTAACCAAGGATTCGTAGAGGCGCATAGATGTTATTCACCAACGGAACCTATTACATTTTTCTGATCGTGATTTTTTTCGCGTACTGGTGGATTGCTCATAAAGTGCAAGGGCGCGTTGCCTTGTTGCTTGCCGCCAATCTGTTTTTCTATGCGCTGACGGGCGGACGCGGGTTGTGGTTATTGCTGGCGCTGTCGTTGCTTGATTTCACCAATGCGCGTTGGCTTTCGCAAGCCGTCAATCCACGCCGCCGGAAAATTTTGCTGGCGCTGTCGCTGCTCGCAAACCTCGGCGCGTTGAGCTTTTTCAAGTACGCGAACTTTTTCATCGCAGCAACCGCAAGCGCCCTGTCCGGTTTTGGTTTTTCCATCGCGCCGTCGCCTCTGCATCTACTCGCGCCGCTGGGCATTTCATTCTTCGTTTTTCAATCCATCGCCTACGTTGTGGATGTCTATCGCGGCGATGTCAAAGCCGCCGAAAATTATGGCGAATATCTGGCCTTTATCAGTTTCTTTCCGACCCTGTTGGCCGGACCGATTTTGCGCGTCCGCCAACTGCTGCCGCAATTGCGCGGTCGTTTGAATTTTGACGCGACGATGGGCAGCGAGGCGTTGTTTTTAATCGCTCTCGGTTTGATTAAGAAGATCGCCATCGCCGATTATCTGGGCGCGAACTTTGTTGACCGCGTGTTCGATTTTCCCGAACGGTTTTCGGCGCTTGAAAATCTGGCGGCGATTTACGGCTACGCGCTGCAAATCTATACGGACTTTTCCGGCTACAGCGACATTGCCATAGGCTCTGCGCTGTTGTTGGGTTTGCGTTTGCCGCAAAATTTCAATGCGCCATATCTGGCGAAAGACTTGCCGGAATTCTGGCGACGCTGGCACATATCGCTCTCGACTTGGCTGCGCGATTATGTGTTCTTCAGCCTTGCGGGGCGGCGTTCAAAAAATTCTGCGAGGTTGTATGGCGGCCTTGTGGTGACGATGTTGATCGGCGGTCTGTGGCACGGCGCGAGCGGGAATTTTGTTGCCTGGGGAGCTTTGCACGGCGCGGGGTTGGTTGGTGTGCGTTGGCTTGCTGCTTTGCGAAAACGCTTCGGCCTGGCGACGCGAGATGCCGTCTGGAGCCGTGCGCTTGGCGTCTTCATAACCTTTCATTTCGTCGGTCTGGCGTGGATGTTTTTTCGCGCTGAAAGCTTCGCGCAAGCTTTCGCCGTGCTTCATCAACTCGCCACTTTCACTACTGACACCGCCAACTTGGGGTTGCCTGTAGCGCTGTTGATCGCGCTCGGATTACTCGCGCACGCGATGCCCGACCGAGCGATGGAGACCTTGCGAAACGGCTTCATACGATTACCGGCGCTGGCGCAGGCAGCGCTGCTCTTTGCGTTGGCCAACGGACTTTATCTGGTGGCCAGCACCGATGTGGTGCCATTTGTCTATACGAGGTTCTAGGAAAATATGACTACAAGAATGATCGGCTCAGGGCAGAAAATTCAAAGGCTCACGCGCCAACAGAAAACCTCGCGTGTCGTTTTCAACAAGACTTCGCAAACGCTGCTCAGTTTTGTTTTGCTGGTCGCCTTGCCGTATGCCTTGCCGGGGTTGCGGCGCTTTCGCCTGTGGCCCGCGCTCCCGTTTGGCGCATCACCAAAGGCAAATCAGGAAACCGGCGAAGACGGCGAAAACCCTAATGAAAACCCGGCTAATTCCTCTGTCGTGCAGCCCGGAGAAATCGAAGACCCTGGCGGTAAAGCCTTGAATCATTTTTTTGCGGCGCTCGCCAAAACCGAAAGCGCCGGTGCACCAACGCGCATCTGTCATTACGGCGATTCGCCCATCACCAACGACGGCATCACCTCGACCATCAGAAGAAAATTGCAACAGCGTTTCGGCGATGCCGGTCACGGCTTTGTGTTAGCAGCGAAGCCTTGGGGCTGGTACGAACATCACGGCGTAGCGACAGCCGCGAGCCGCGAATGGGATAGCGAACCGATGTTTATCTCTCGCGGCGACCATCGTTTTGGTTTGGGCGGCGCAAGCTTTACGACGAGCGCGGCAAACGCTACCGCAACATTTAGTGTGTTGGCAGAAGGTGAACTACAACATATGGTTACTGCTTTCGATATTTATTACCTGGCGCAACCACGCGGCGGCGACTTTGAGGTAGAGATTGACGGCGCAAAACAGATGCGTGTTGCTACTGCGGACGAGGAAATAAAATCGGCTTTCTATCGTGTGGCGGTTCAGCCGATGGCGCGCACCTTGACCATACGAACGGTTGGCAACGGTGAAGTGCGTATGTTTGGCGTGGTGTTGGAAAATCAAGCGGTAGGTGTCGCTTACGATTCATTAGGCGTGAACGGTGCGTTCATTGGCTTGCTGGCAAATTACTTGGACGAAGCGCACTGGCAAGAGCAACTGCGCCATCGTCAACCGGATTTGGTCATCATCGGTTACGGCGCGAACGAAAGTCAGTTCGAGAGTTTGAACATGAGTCAATACGAACGCGACACCCGTGAAGCGGTGCGCCGCATACGTCAAGCTTTGCCGGAGGCGTCCATCATGTTGATTGCGCCTATGGACAGAGGGAGGCGCGGCGCTGGCGGACAAATCGTCACGCGCCCGATGATTAAAAAGTTAGTGGCGTATCAACGAAAACTGGCGGTTGAATTGCAGTGCGCTTTCTTTGACACCTTCACGGCGATGGGCGGCGAAGGCACGGTTGCTAAATGGTTCGACGCCCGTCCGCGTTTGATGGGCGGCGATTACACCCACCCGACCGCACCAGGCGCAGAGATCGTCGGCACCCTCATCTACGACGCGATGATGAAGGCGTATGAAGGGTACAAAAGTCAAATGCAATCCGTTGCTCAGTCGAGCAAATGATAACGAGATATTGAAGTGATGAAACGAGCATTTATCATCCTCGCAATTTGGTGTTGCCTGGTTAGCCACTGCGGGGCAAAAGCAAAAGCGAGGCGCTGGCTTCCCAAAGATGCGCGGACAAAAGTTATCGCGAGAATAGATTTTGAGTGTGCAAACCAGATCGCCTTTGGAAAAGCAAAGTTGAATCGAAAAGTAGCCCGAATCTTCCAGCATTCGGAAAGATGGGGCATCAAATGGGGCAATATCGCGTTCGCCTACGATTTGAATAAGGATTCAATCCCAGAATATTTTGTGCCACTGCAATGTTCAGCCACAGGGAATTGTGATTGGGGAGTTTTTGCTGGGCGGCCTGTGCGTCTGTTGGGAATCATCAATGGCGAATGGATTTTTCCACGCCAGCTTTCCATTGGGAGGTGGCCTGCAATTTCAACGTGCAGCCATCAAAACGCTTCCGATTGTATGTTGGTCACATTCTGTTTTCGCAGGGGGAAATATCAGCCCTGTACACGCGGCTATGTAATCAGTGCTTATCAACACAACGAACCGAAATGGTTTGGCACTATTCACCCCTTGTGTGATTTGAATCAATGACCTTTGCCGTTGGAAAAATAGGAGGATGAATTAATGTTACCGGAAACCATCACCACGTATTTGCAGCAGGCGGCGCAGCAAGCGCATACGAAAATGCCGGAGCGCGAGGCGTCGCTTTTTCTATCGGGCTTGCTGGATTCGTTTTCACTGCTTGATTTTGTCACGCTCATCGAAAATGAATGCGGCATCAAGGTGGAGGACAGAGAGTTACGCCCGGAAAATTTTGATACCCTTGCCAAAGTCGAAGCGCTCATCGCCAGAGCGCAAGCCGTGAAATGAACTTGATGTTTTGTGGTCGCGACTTCAAGCGAAATTTCCAAACTCAAGGTAACTACCCAGCCAGTGCTTGCGGCGGTGCCGCTTTGAGGTGCGGAGAGTCTGTGACTCTCCGCTCGGCTGGCGCTACTTTTTCGCGGCTCTGCCGCACCGGAGGCGGTGCCTCAGAAAAACTTGGCGGCAGAAGCCCACAGGCGGCGCAGCCGCGAGAATGGGAAGCATAGCTTACGGCAAGGCGCAGCCTTTCCGCACCTCAAAGCGGCACCGCCGCACAGCGTTCAGCGCTCACCAAGAGGCCAGGTAGGTAGAGCGTGGTGCAGAAATGGATTTCCTGTCTAGATATTGTGTGCGATGGCTTGACTATCTACAACATATGGGCGGTTGCTGGAATTTTGCGACACGCTCTAGTTACAACTAAAGATGCTTCCGCCTTCAGGCTAATGGCATGAAGTTAAGAAAAACGGTACCGCAGACAGTCTAGTCTGCGGCTGACAGCGGCAAGCTAAGACTTGGATTTCGCGCGCTTCTGCCACCAAGTCCACCACAGGCTAGACCGCCTGCGCTACATCTATGCCGCTTAACTTCATGCCATTAGCCTGAAGGCGCTACGACGAAATCAGGAGATGTTAATGAGTTGCTACATCATCGGCAGCGGCGCGGCTTTGCCAGAGCGCGTCATCACTAATGCAGAGCTTGCCGCAAAACTTGGCGTTGCGCCTGATTGGATAGTGGCCAATTGCGGCATACGCGAACGCCGTTGGGTTGACGCGAATCAAGCCACCTCTGACCTTGCCGCGCAAGCCGTGAACGATGCTTTGCACGATGCTGGCATTGGCGCGGAGCAAGTTGATTATTTGATTGGCGGCACGCTGTCCCCGGATTATCAAACGCCGGGAATTGCCCCGCTCGTGCAACGCAAAGTCGCAGGATGCCGAGCGATTCCGGCGCTTGATTTGCGAGCGGCGTGCGCGACACTGCTCTACAGTTTGCAAATCGGGCGCGGTTTGATCGAATCGAAAACGGCGAAGACGATAATCTGTTTTGCCGCCGAAGCGCAATCGAAAGGGCTGGAGTTAAGCCCGCAGAGCGCCGAAATCAGTATGTTGTTTGGCGATGGCGCGGGCGCTTTGGTGTTGTGCGATGTGCTGCCAGCACGCCGGGAAGGGAAGCACCGCGCTTTGAAAATCGAAGATGTGTTGATCGCTACGGATGGGAGTTTTGCCGAAGATTTAATCGTGCGCGCACCGGGAACGGCTAACGGAGCGCGTTGGTTTGACGCCGCACAGATGGCGGCGAATCTTCATTGCGGCGCGATGAACGGGCGCACCGTGATTTTGCAGGCGGTGAAAAAAATGACCGCTGCCGCCAACGACATTCTGGCGCGCCATAACCTGTCGCGTTCGCAAATCAGCTTGGTCATTCCGCATCAGGCGAATGCGAATTTGCTGCGCGCTTTGAGTCATCGCCTGATGATTGCGCCGGAGCGTGTGGTGATGAATGTGGAGCGTTACGGCAACACCAGCAGCGCGTCGGCGTTTCTGGCTTTGTGGCAGGCGCAACGAGAAGCGCGCTTGACGGAAGATGCCTGGGTTTTGATATTGGCCTTTGGTGCGGGCTTCACCTGGGGCGCGGCTTTGTGTCGCGTGTGCTGAAGGTTTGCGGGGAAGCGCTTCGGTGGTTTGAAAAAATTACAGGCTTTGTCATACTCAAACCATGAGCGAGTTTTCATGGCGGACGCGGCTTGAAAATATCAAACGATTAGCGAACGAAGAGTTCGATTTGTTCATCATCGGCGGCGGCATCACCGGAGCCGGACTCGCGCTGGAGGCGGCTTTACGCGGCGTGAAAGTGGCGCTGGTGGAAAAGCGCGATTTCGCGGCGGGGACTTCCAGCCGCTCTACCAAATTGCTGCACGGCGGTTTGCGTTATCTGGAACACTTCGATTTTGCGATGGTGCGCGAAGGCTTGCGCGAACGCGCTACATTGATGCACATCGCGCCGCATCTGGCCGAACCTCTGCCGTTTGTGATACCGATTTATAGCGATGCCAAACGCAATTACGACCACCCTTTGAAAATGCGCCTCGGCTTGATTCTTTATGACCTGCTTGCCGGAGCCTCTGGCCTGGCGCGCCATCAACGCCTCGACCGCGACGCCGCTTTGCGACTTGCGCCGCAACTGGATAGCGCCGGGTTGCAAGGCGCTTTGCTGTACTTCGATGGCTTGACCAATGATTCGCGGCTGACCATCGAAGTTCTCAAAACCGCCAATAAAAACGGGGCGATTGTCGCCAATTACACCAGCGTCAAGGGCTTTATCAAAGATGCCAAAGGGCAAATCGCAGGCGTGCGACTGGGCGATGAAATAAGCGGCGCATTGCTTGAGACGAAAGCGAAACTGGTCATCAATGCAACCGGCGTATGGATGGACGAGGTGAGGAAACTTGATACGAATCATTCATCACTCGACGAGTTGAAAGGCCAAACTCTGCGCCCCTCGAAAGGCATTCATCTGACGGTTTCCGCAGCGCGTTTGCAGGTGAAGGCCGCGTGGTTGATTCCGTCGCTGACCGGGCATCGCTTCTATTTCGTCGTTCCCTGGCAAGGCCGCGTCAACATAGGCACGACCGACAGCGATTATCACGGCGACAAAGATTCGCCCTGCGCTAACCTCGCCGAGGTCAAAGAAATTCTCGACGCCATCAATGCGTATTTCCCTACAGCGCGATTGCAAACGTGCGATGTGATTTCGGCGTGGGCGGGATTGCGACCTTTGATTGGCGATGCCAACGCCAAATCTACCACCGATGTTTCGCGCAAAGAACTGCTTGTTGAAAACGCTGACGGTTTGATTTCCATAGCCGGTGGAAAATTGACGACCTTTCGCCTGATGGCAGAGCGGGGAATTGATTTAGCGGTTAAACGATTGCGCGAACGATTCTCGATGCCGACGACGACGGGAAGTCGCAGCGCCAAAGTCAGGCTTGATGGCGGACCAATCCAGCGCGAGGCGCTTGCGTCTTTCGCGCAACAGCTTGCGGCAAGCGCAAACTGCGATGCCGAAATGGCTCGTCATCTGGTGAACAATTATGGTGCGAATGCCAAGGTGATTGCGGCGATTGCTCAAGAGCAAACAGCTTTTCGCCAGCCGCTTATCGAAGGCTTGCCGATGATTTTTGCCGAGGTGATTTACGCGGTGCGCGAGGAAATGGCGTTGACGCTGGCCGATGTGTTGGCGCGGCGCACGCGTGCCGTGATGCTGGGCGGAGACGCCGTGCTTGCCGTTGCGCCAGAAGTTGCCGCCGTATTAGCGCAGGAGTTGAACTGGGACGAACAGGAGATTCCCTGCCAGCTTGTTCACTTCAAATCCGAAGTGGAAAGTGAATATAGAATGTGCGACCGAAGCCGCTGAAAAAGCGCTGCCCCGTTTCAGCCTTTGCTTTGCACAAAGGCATCGGGGTCTTTGGGGACGCCTATGAAAGGCAGGTTGCGATAGCGTTCGGCGAAGTCCAAGCCGTAACCCACGACGAAGAGATTGGGAATCGTGAAGCCGAGGTATTGGGCATCCACTTCGATCTCGTGACGCTCCGGTTTATCGAGCAAGGCGGCGATGTTGATCGAGTTGACTTCACGCGATTGAAAAATATTCATCAGGTAATTCAAGGTCAAACCGGTATCAATGATGTCTTCGACCACCAACACATCTTTGCCGGTAGGGCTTTTGTCTAGGTCTTTGGTGATCTTCACTTCGCCGGATGATTTTGTCGAAGCGCCGTAACTGGAGATGCCTATGAAATCAATGGTCAAGGGCAGGTCTATGTGGCGAATCAAATCGGAGAGAAAGACGCACGCGCCTTTGAGTACGGCAATCAGGTGAAGATTTTTGCCTTGATAATCTTTGGTGATCTGCTCTCCCATCTCGCCTATGCGGGTGTGAATTTGGGCTTCGGTGATTAACACTTCAAGGCCGGGATCGTGAATAAAGGAAGCGGGTTGGTTGGCGGTCATTTGGGTCTCCTTGCCGGGGGATTGGAATTTGATTGGGCAATATACGCAACCGGTAGGATGGCTGTCAACGCCGGAACAATTGGGCAAATGGCAGTTTTGTAATTCAGCGAACACTTCGTTGCATCAAGAGCGAAATCATCCTATACTGTCCTTCCCCTTCACTCCTGAACGTACCACTTTCGGAAGTCTTCTCCATGTCTTTCAAAATTCTGATTGTCGAAGATAACAAAGATACTCGTGAACTTCTTCATATGTATTTCACCAATGCCGGATTTACGGTGGCGATGGCGAGCGATGGCGGCGAAGGGTTGTATATGGCAGAGGCCGAAAAGCCTGATCTCATCATCACCGATTTAAGTATGCCCAATATAGACGGGACGGAAATGATTAAGCAGTTACGCGCCGACAGCGAGACCGCCCATATCCCGATATTGGTATTCACCGCGCACGGCAGCGCGACTACGGATGCTGCTATGGAGGTCGGAGCCGACCAGGCTTTTTATAAGCCCTTCGATTTCGATGAACTGGTCAACATCGTGCGCGAGATGTTACAGAAAGCGAATTGCAAAGCGACAAATGGGCAAGCCGCACCCAATGGCGAAACGCCCTGAACCGCAATGCCAGCACGCCGCAACTTCGTCGCTCCCTTTTGGCGCGCCATCCGGGAAGTGCTATGCTCGCGTCGCCATCTCGACGGGGCGCAGCATACGGGAAGACGCGGCAAACTCCTTCGTCAGCAATTCGATTAGACAATCGGTCAGGCAAAAACTACAATCCACAATCTTATGAGCGTGATTGATGAAAGAGGCAAATCCGTAATCACCGAAGTGGACGTGCGAAATCTGGTGGCGGGCGATACGCTTCGCATAGATGACAACGCCCGTCTGACCTCGCTTGCCGAAGACCTGACCCGCGAGCGCGGCATTCACATCGAAAGAGCCAAACGCCGCCTGGCGGCACGCCGTCGCCGCATCGCCATAGGCGCAGACCACGGCGGCTTCGAGATGAAAGAAGACCTTAAGCGCCTGCTTGCCGACCTCGGCCATGAATTTCAAGACTTCGGTTGTCACTCGACCGAGGCGGTGGATTATCCCGATTACGCGCACACCGTGGCGCGAGCCGTCGCCAAAGGCACCTGCGATTTGGGCATTATGATAGACGGCGCAGGCATAGGCTCGTGCATGGTAGCGAACAAAGTTCCGGGCGTGCGCGCCGCCATGTGTTACGACGAAGCGAGCGCGAAAAACAGCCGCGAACATAACGGCGCGAACGTCTTGACCTTGGGCGGCAAAATGATGGCTACCGAGTTGATGAAAAAAATTGTCACCGCATGGCTGGCTACGGAATTAACCGAAGACCGCCACCGCCGCCGCGTCGCCAAGATTGACGCCATCGGCGAGGAGTATTCGAGGGAGTAGGAGAGTAGGGGAGACAGGGAGACGGGGAGACAGGGGGAGACAGGGAATAAAATTTGTCTCGCTTTTGAATGAAGCCAACGGCATCAAGATAGCAAAAAAATTGGTAGTTAGAGCGTGTCGCATAACTGGATTCTTTGTCCAGATATTGTATGTGATGGTGTAACTAGCCACAATATATGGGCGGCTTCTGAAATGCTGCGACACGCTCTAACTACCCAGCTTGGTTGAAAATTGCCGGTCTATGAGTTTTTGCGCCAGAGGCGCATAGGAGATTAGCCCGTGGTGAAGCCACGGGAAGGCGCAGGCAGCTTGGCGGTCGCGCTCTGGAAGAGCGCCGGAGGCTGGCGGCAATTCATCTCCTGCACCCTTTCAGGGCGCATAGCGTTTGTCCAACTTGGTTCCAGTGCCTGCAGCACTGGCTAATTTCCTACACCCGTTGCGGGGCAAAGAAGGTTGGGTAGTTACAAAATTTGAATAGCAAAAAATTCGGGCTCTCCCGTAATTTCCGTAAAGACTCCCAAGATGTTGTACGCCGTTGCGATAGATAGCACAATATCTTGACACCTTTCATGGAAGTTACGGGAGAGCCAAAATTCGAGACATTCAAATTCCCCCCTGTCTCCCCATCTCCCCATCTCCCCTTCACTGCCAGTTTTCAAGGCGGGAAGCGACCGAGCCAGCGGCTACCCAAGCGGTAGCGGTTTCGCGCAGATTCGCCCACTTGATATTGGGTAATGCGCCGATGCGCCACGCCCAACTTTCAATCGCGTCTATGCCGTCCGTCGTGTTGGTGATGGTCAGCGTTTTCGGCGAGACCATAATCGTTGCGCTCAACACCGGCGGCAAGCCCTGTGCATTGACGCTGAGTTTACCGGCGTAAGCTTCGATTTCCGGTAAACGCCGATTGCCGCCGCCGACCGCTATCAAATTGCCGTTCGGATCATGCGTCGTCCAGTCAGTAGAATTTTTCGGTCGCCATACGCCTATCGCATCATCGTCCGAACCGACGCCGTGATTCGCTTGACGCACGATGCCCCATAAAATTTCTGCCTGCCAGCTTGCCCCACTGCTGCCACGAACCAATGAACGCAGAGTATCAATTTCCGTAGCGACTACGCCGGAAGCTACGTGATTCGGATGTCCGCCGAGTTGCGTGAGCTTGGCCGAACAATTGGCGCGGTCGGCCATCTCGTGCGCGTGAACATCCCACTCGACGCCCATCGCTTCGGTGGCGCGTATGACTTCAGCGGCACGCGCTTCGCCCTGCAACCAGCCGATGTCTGCGCCTACAGACCAACGCATAGCGGTGGTTTGATTAGCGATTTTTCCGGTAGCGGTAGCGCGAGCAAAGAAGGCGAGCAAGGCGTCGGGGTTTGGCCAACTGCTTTGATTCGTCTCGATGTGCATAGTGCCGGAAAGGTAGAGGGTCGTTGCGGCGGTGGGCGCTGGCGGCGTGATCGTGCCGCCTAACATTTGCCACAGCAGAGGCGCGTTGAGAGGTTTATATTTGCTGTTCTTCGCGGCGATGTAGGCGACCGTTGCTTCATATTGATTCCACACCGCCTGTTGTTCTGCGTCACTCAGCAGCGCCGATTTTTTGCTGGTGTCCCAAGGCGGTCGCTTCGAGCCTTTGGTGTAAACCGTCACCCACGCAGAGTCCACGGCAAAGAAATCATTGTCGTGCATTTTGATGCCGACGAAGTAAGGAGCTTGCGCTCCGGTTGCGGCCTGCGCCTCAGAAAAGGCCGTTTTTATTAGGTTTTTTGCCTTCTCGCCGACATGTTCGAAAAGTTTCAGGTCGTAATGTTCAGGGCGCAGATAGACGCCGTTGAGTTTGTCGCCGAGGTTGATGATGCGGTCGTGTTGAATGAAAAACCGTGCGCCTAAATCCTTGAATACGTCGCTGGTCTCTTGCCCAACGCTGGCGTCCGGTTGATTGGCTGCCACATACGGCGCATAGCCCATCACCTCGGTCAGCTTTTTATATCCACCTGTCTGACTGGTCGGTTGCCCGGTCACTAAATCCAAACCGTGCGTTTCATAATTCATCACCGTGGTGTATTGCTGCGTTGAAGTAAGCTGCGAAAGTCCCAGCCAATCATAATTGGTGTAGTACGGATTGGGCGGGCGCACATGATACGAGACCGATGCGACAGGCGAAGTCTTCAAGCGCGTCAACAGCGCGGGCGACTGCGCTTCATAAATATCGGTCATCGTCGTGGTCAAATAGAGATCAACCGGCACACCATATTTTTCATGTATATCCAGAATGCGATTGAGCGTGGCGATGCTGTACTCAGGATAAGAGAAGTCCTGAACATTGATGGAAAACATGACATAGTTTTGCGAAGCCGCTTGCGCGGTGGTCAAGGGTTGGGGGAGCAGGGAAGCGGAGAGCGCGATCATACAGATTACGGCATACCCTAAAGCTGTAAGGCCACGTTTGATTTTGTTGCTTTTGTACATTGGGATTCACTCCGTCCGACTTAATCTATTGAAACAAACTCACGGGACAACGGTTTAGACAAGAGGCCGTGGCAAAGGGTCTGGAAATATAGTCGGGGTGGAAGGGCTGAATGGTGCGAGGGGAAGGCGAAGCGTCTATGGGTGAAAATTTCGCTTATCTTTCCCCCTTGATGCGGCGAGGAGAAAGAGGAGTCTTTGCGAATCTTTGCGCCTTTGCGACGTTGCGCGAAAGGGGCTGCCGCTGTCATAAGTCAGCGGTCTCGCGTCAAGCCGCAAAGCCGCAAAGGAAACGCCAAGTTTGAGACCCTTCTTACCCGGCAGCTAATTTGCAAGCCGACCGAAAATTTCTCTCAACGGTTTTCGACCTTGGCGAGTAGAAAAACATGAGACTGCATGGAAAGGCAGAAGATGACCGGCGAGGTTAGCGACATCGCTTTAATGACAAACGGTTTTGGCATCGGCAGCGGCGCGGAAGCAGCAACCGGCGCGGCGGTCGCGGCTATGATTGAACGCGCCAGAGCCGGTGAGGCGGCGGCTTTCGAGCAAATCATGAATTGCTATCAACGCAAAGTAGTGGCGCTGGCTTATCGAATGCTGGGCAATCGTGAAGACGCCAGAGACGCGGCGCAGGAGACTTTCTTAAAAGCCTTTCGCTATTTGAAAAGCTATGACGCCGAGCAGGATTTTGCCGGATGGTTGTACAAAATCACCATCAACGCCTGCCGGGATATCGTTCGCAAGCGCGGCGCGACCGAGCGCTTCACCTCGTTTGAAGCGGCACAGGAAGCTGGGAGTTTTGCCGCCCTTGCCAGTCGTGATGATGTCGAATCGGCAGCCATCAACGCCGAGCATCGAGCCTTGATTGACGAAGCCTTGCAAACCTTGAGCGGCAAGGAACGTGCGGCCTTGGTGCTGCGCGATTTGGAAGGCCATTCGACCGCCGAAGTAGCGCGCCTGCTTGGTTCGAGCCAAACCACCGTGCGGTCGCAGATCAGCACGGCGCGTGCGAAACTGAAACGCTTTCACGAGCGCTTCATCAAGGGATTGCAGCGGTGACGGGGAGACGGGGAGACGGGGAGACGGGGAGATGAGGTTTGGAGTTCCGCCTTCAGGCGGTTGCCGCAAAAAGGCGAAACGCTTTGCTGCCGGGTTTGCTGCACCAAAGCTTTTCTTGAACGATGAGGAGGAATGATGAATTGTCGGCGCATAACTGAATTGATGCCGTTGCTGGTTGAAAAGGATTTGCCGGACGCGGCAATGCAGGAAGCTTCCAGGCATTTGAGTGATTGCGAAACTTGCTCGGCGCTTTTGCATGATTATGCGGCGAGCCAGAGTTGGCTACATACGCAGGCATTGCCGGAATTCGATGCGGCTTTCTATCTGAATTTGCAGCGCGACGTGATGCAGGAGATCGCTCGACGCCCTTCGCGTCTGTCGGTGTTTCATCGGTTGACAGAAGCCTTGCGATGGCGACGCGGCTGGGCGCTGGCCATGCTGTTGGTGCTGCTCGTCGGCGCAATCGCTTTTTTCATTTATGCGAAACAGCCGAAGCCAGATGCAACTCAAGAGCAAGTGATTGTGAAGCCGCCCCCAGAGAAGCGACAAGATGCGCCACCGTTGCCGAAGGAAGAGCGAGAAAATCTGTCGCAGAATTTCACCGTTGTGAAGCAGCCGAAAAAACCTTTGCGGCAAAAGCGCGAGAGAACTTTGCCCTGGACTTTGCCCTCGGTGAAGCCAGAACTTACGCACCCCAAAGAAGTGATTGCGGCGAATCAAACCACTGGCGGGATTGAAAAATCCCCAATAAACACGGGCGATATTGAAGTTTTTTTTGACACTTTGCAAATGACACGAATGGAATTGCAAACTGCTGATCCGAACATTCGCATCATTTGGTTCGCCCCGAAAATGCGTAGCTCTCAAGCTTTGAAACTAGATACAGAATAGGAGAAACGAACATGAAAAAATTGCTCACCTTGTTTGCCATAATCGTGTTGCTGGCCTTTGTCGCCTTCGGTCAGCAGGCGACCCCTCTTGCTCCGGCGCAAGCCTCTGCGCCAACCACGGCTGCGCCTGTACGAACAACGGTTGCGCCGGTTGCCGCAAGGCCTGCGCGTAGCGCAACGACAGCTACGGTTCAGGCCACGCCCACAGCTCCGGCGGTCGCCGCGCCCTCCTCTTCGCCAAGAGCGACTACACAACCGAAGATTGCATCAACGACGGGCGCGACCCGCAGCGCACAACAACCGACCGTAGCGACCTCTGCGCCGCCTGCGAAAGAGCCGGATTTTATTAGCGAAAAAGGCTTCAAAGGCAAGGTATTTGAAATTAAGTATAGAGAACCAAGCGCCGTTCGTCAGGCCGTGGCGAATTTAGGTAGCGGCTTTAAAGGCGCACAAATTTCCTACAGTGATGAATTCAAAACCATCACCATCAGAGATTTTCCCGAAAACATAGCGGCGATAGAAGAAGCCATCAAACGCCTGGACACGCCGCAAGCGCCGCGCCCCGACATCGAGTTTCGCATCCATGTACTGATTGGTTCGGCGATGGCTATACAAGGCGAAGAGATGCCTGCGGATTTGAAAGAGGTCGTCAATCAGTTGCAATCGGCTCTCAAATACAAAAACTACAGCCTGATGTTTTCGGCGCTGCATCGCACCAAAGAAGGCGCTCCCGGAGTCGGCAACAACGGCGTGGCAGAAGCCAAATTGTTTAACACCATCGCGGTTCCTTCCGGCAATCAGATCTTTTATGATTACTCCATCGGGCAAATCTATGTTGATTCTTCAACCTCTGCCGGAACGACTGTGCAAATCGGGCAATTCGGATTTAGCTTGCGAATCCCTTTGGTTATGGGAAGCAGCACCGACCCGAAAATTACTTACCAGAACGTCGGTTTCCGTTCGCCCGTCAGTTTGCGCGAAGGTGAAAAGGTCGTCGTCGGCACCACCACGATGGGCGACAAAGGTTTGATCGTTGTCCTCACCGCGAAAGTACATAAGTAATTCCGCCGCACCGATGCCTCACGAAGGCGAGACGTTGAAGAAATGCAACGTCTCGCCTTCGCGTTTTTGGTTGAGCAATTTTTCCTTTGCCGCGTTCATCCGCTGCCTTTTCATCCGCTCGTTAATCCATTATCATTACGCCGCTTCACGAGCCTTTAGCTCAATACTGTTTTGCACCTTCACACTATATGAGTAACGAAACCAAACCCGCTGTCGAAATGCGCGGCATCACAAAACGCTTCGGCGAAGTCCTCGCCAACGATTGTATCAACCTCGCCATTCCTGCCGCCTCCATACACGCCATCATCGGCGAAAACGGCGCAGGCAAATCTACGATTATGAATATCCTCTACGGATTTTATAGCGCCGATGAAGGCGAGATTTTTGTGGATGGCGACCAGCGTTCCATCAACAGCCCGCGTGAAGCCATTGCTTTGGGACTCGGCATGGTGCATCAACACTTCATGCTGGTGGAAACATTGACGGTGACGGAAAACATCATCCTCGGCGCGGAGCCGACCACAGGCATCGCCATTGATTATAAAAAAGCGCGCGCCCGCGTCCGCGAAATTTCCGAACAATATGGCTTGAAGATCAACCCTGATGCTCGCATCGCCGACCTGTCCGTAGGCCAGCAACAGCGCGTCGAAATTTTGAAGACGCTGTATCGCGGCGCTCGCCTATTGATACTCGACGAGCCGACCGCCGTGCTGACGCCGCAGGAAGTCCACGAAATGTTCGCCATTCTGCGCGGCCTCAAAGCCCAGGGCAAGACCATCATCATCATCACGCACAAACTCGCCGAAGTCTTGGCGCTGTCCGACCACATCACCGTGATGCGCGATGGCAAAGTCGTCGGCCAACTGGCCACCCCAGACGCCACTGCCGAAAAGCTCGCCAGCTTGATGGTCGGGCGCGAGGTGTTGTTGCGGGTGGAAAAAGCGCCCGCGCAACCGGCGGCGACGACGCTCGAAGTCAAAGACCTGGCGCTGACCGATAAGCAAGGCCACGCGGCGTTGAGCGCGGTTTCGTTGGTGGTTCGCAGCGGCGAGATTTTAGGCATCGCCGGAGTCGAAGGCAACGGCCAGACCGAGTTGATTGAAATCCTCGCCGGTTTGCGCGCGCCTTCAGCGGGCGAGGTGTTGCTGCAAGAAAAAAATATCAACAAGCTTGATGCCCGACAGCGCAAACAACTGGGCGTTGCCCACATTCCCGAAGACCGTCATCGTCGCGGCCTGCTCTTGCCTTTTGATTTGGCGAGCAATTCCATTCTGGGCGTGCATCGCAATGCGCCGATTTCAGGAGCCATTTTGTTAAATCAAAAATTCATCGCCGAACGCGCCAACCGTCTGGTGCAAGAGTACGATGTGCGTCCGCCGAACATCGCGTTGGCGGCGAAATCTTTATCGGGCGGCAATCAACAAAAACTCATCGTCGCCCGCGAGATGGACATCAAGCCGAACTTGATTTTAGTGTCGCAGCCGACACGCGGTGTGGATATAGGCGCTATCGAATTCATTCACAAAAAAATTATCGAGTACCGCGATAACGGCGCGGCGGTGCTGCTGGTGTCTGCCGAACTGGATGAAATTTTGAGCCTCAGCGATAGAGTCATCGTGATGTACGACGGTCGCATTGTCGGTGAAGTTGATCCAAAAACTGTGACTGAAGAAGCGATTGGCTTAATGATGACGGGGGGGAAATGAGAAGGGGAGAAGGGGAGATGGGGGATTGGTTTTCGTTTACAAATTAGTAGGAAGGAATTTCAGGCATGAGTGAGAAAATTATCAGGCATCAGGATTTGAATATATATAAAAAAGCCTTTGAAGCGGCAATGCAGGTATTTGAATTGAGTAAGAAATTTCCCAAAGAGGAAACATATTCTCTGACTGACCAGATTCGCAGGTCGTCACGTTCAGTCTGCGCGAATCTTGCCGAAACTTGGCGAAAACGACGTTATGAAGCGGCGTTTGTAAGCAAGCTAAATGACTCTGAAGCCGAAGCCGCTGAGACGCAGACTTGGCTAGACTTTGCTGTTCGTGGTGACTATCTTACTCCTGAAATCGGCAGAGCCTTATTCAAAATCTATGACGAGATAATCGCAATTTTTGTAGTTATGATAAATAATCCTGCTGACTGGGTATTGCCATCAGGTCTGAGAGGAAGAAACTGATGAAAGACAGTTCACCTTCAAATTCTCCTTCTCCCTTTCTGCCTTTCTCCCTTTCTCCCCTTCGAGAATTGCTCTTTCCTTTGATAGCGGTCGTCGCGGCGTTCCTCGTCGGTGGCATTATCGTCTGGATGGTTGGCGATAGCCCGTTGTTGGTTTATGAACTGTTTTTTTCCAGTGTATTCGGCTCACTCGATGGCATTGGCTACACCTTGTTTTACGCGACGCCACTGATCTTCACGGGGCTGGCGGTGGCGGTGGCGTTCAAATGTGGCTTGCTCAACATTGGCGCAGAAGGGCAATTGACGATGGCGGCGTTTGCGACCGCCTGGGTAGGGCTTACCTTGCCGCATACGAATCCTTATCTGGTTACGCTGCTGGCGATGATGGCGGCGGTGGTGGTCGGCGGTTTGTGGTCAGGCATTCCCGGCGTGTTGAAGGCGAAGTTCGGCGCACACGAAGTCATCACCACGATCATGATGAACTTCATAGCGGTCGGCATCGTGACGTATTTGACGCAATATTATTATAAAAGGCAGGGCGACCCGATCTTGGAAACGCTGCCAATTGCCGAACTCAAAGACGGCGCGTTGGTTGGGCCACACCTGCCGCGTATGCACGCTTTGCTTGCGCCGCTGGGGATTAATTTTCCTGAGCGACTGCCTTTGAACATCGCGTTTTTACTGGCCTTGTTGATGTGCGTGTTGGTCTATGTGTTTTTGTGGAAGACCAAGTGGGGCTATGAACTGCGCGCGGTCGGCATTAGCGGCACAGCGGCAGAGTACGGCGGCATTTCGATTACCCGCAATATTATTTTGGCGATGTTGATTTCCGGCGGCTTGGCCGGAATGGTTGGCATCAATGAAGTGTTGGGCTATCGCTATCGTTACTATGACGGTTTTTCGGCATCGTATGGCTTCACCGGCATAGCCGTGGCGTTGTTGGGGCGCAATCATCCGGTTGGCGTATTTTTTGCTGCGCTGTTGTTTGGCGCGTTGAACCGCTCCAGCCTGTTCATAGATATTTTTACCGACAACGTATCGAAAGACTGGGTGGTGATTTTGCAGGCGATTATTATTTTGTTCGTCGCTTGTGAAGCCGTCTTTCGCGGCGGCGCAAAGCGTTTGCTCGGCGGCAAAGTTTGATGAGTTCATTCTGCGATGAATACGAAACCCACATACGCGTTAGTCATTTATTGGAGCGCCGAAGATAAAGCCTTCATCGTCGAAGTTCCTGAATTACCGGGCGGCGCTGCCGATGGCGCTACTGATGCAGAGGCAGTCGCCAATGTTGAAGTCATCATTGCTCGACTTTGTATATTTTTCAGAGGCGAACCGAGCTTGCCAATCTCCCCGATGGAAATCGGGGGATGGTTAAAGCTCAACCTACGAAACGCTGCCAACGATAAACGAATCCCCCCGATGGAAGTTGGGGGATAGTTAAAGTTCAACCTTATCCGAGGCTCAAGGCTGGACTTTAACCATCCCCCAACTGCCGTTGGGGAGATTGAAAAAAGTTTTGCTGGCATGGTGTGTAGGCTGGATTTAAGCATCCCCCAACTGCCGTTGGGGGGATTCCGATGAATTGCCTCACTGCCTCGGTTCTCCGTTGCTAGATTTTTTAGAGGCGAAGCAGCCTGATTTCATTGGCTTTTTCAGCACCTGGAATGATTGAACCTCACCTCAACAAGCTGAGGTTCAATCATTCAACTGGCGAACCGCAAGGTCAGCGCTTGATTGGTGTGGTTCAATTTGAAATTGTACAAAGTCATCATTGATGAGTGGATGGAGACCGCAAAAGAGTTAGGCAGGGAAATTCCCAAACCGTAAGGCAGGTTATTGTATGCGTAAAGTGTCGGTTTTTATTGTGACGGTCTTGTGGTTGCTTGGCGTTTCGCTTGCAGCGACGGCGCAAAATGTTTCGAGTATCCCGCAAGATAAAATCAGGAAGATTGAAGCGGCGATCTCTGCGACGATGGCGAAAGAGAATATTCCGGGAATGTCGGTTGCCGTGGTGATGGATAAAAAACTGGTGTGGGCGAATGGCTACGGGTTTGCCGATTTGGAAAACAAGGTTGCCGCGAAAGCCTCAACCGTCTATCGTCTCGCTTCGATTTCCAAAACCATCACGTCAACAGCCGTGTTGCAATTAGTCGAACGCGGCAAACTCGATTTGGACGCGCCGGTGCAGAACTATTGCCCGGCCTTTCCGCCAAAGCAATGGCCGGTCACCACTCGTCAGGTGCTGGGGCATTTGGGCGGCATACGCCATTATCTGGCTAAAGATTTTCCTGAAAACACCCGGCACTTTAACAGCATCAACGACAGCTTGAGCTTTTTCAAAGATGACCCGCTGATTCATCAACCCGGCTCGAAATATTTTTATTCAAGCTACGGCTACAACCTGCTGGGCTGCGTCATCGAAGGCGCGTCGGGAATGACCTATCTCAATTTTGTCCGCGACTATGTGTTCAAGCCAGCGCTGATGATGACGATTCGTGAAGACGAAGTTGCGGCGATTATTGCCAATCGCGCTCAAGGCTATAGCAAAGACAAGAGTGGGCAATTGCGAAACTCCGAGCTTGCCGATACGAGTTATAAAATTCCCGGCGGCGGCTTCTGTGCGACCGTCGAAGATGTGGCGAAGTTTGCCAGCGCTTTACAGACCGGCAAATTATTGAAACCGGAATCGCTCAAGCAGGCGTGGAGCAAACAGCGAACTAGCGACGGCAAAGCTACAGCTTATGGTTTAGGCTGGCAGTTGAATGAGCGCCACGGCGTGAAAGAAATATCGCACGGCGGCAATCAAGCGCGGGTGACGACTTATTTGTATATGCTTCCCGAACGCGGTTTGGCAGTCGTGTTGATGATGAATTTGGAAGGCGTCGGCAGCCGCGTCGAACTGGCGCGACAAATTTCCGACATCGTGCTTCCGTAAGGCTGGAAAATACAATTCGTTTTCCAACCACGAAGACCGCCAGGAACGCGAAGATGCTTGCTCACTGCTTGGGCTTCGTGATCTTTGCGGTGCAGTGATTTCGTGGTTGATCCGAAAGAGTGAGGGTTTATGGAAACCTTATTGCAAATCATTAATCTCTCGTTGTTGGCCTCGATGATTCGTTTGTCCACGCCGTTGATTTTAGCGGCGCTCGGCGGCTTGTTTTCCGAACGCAGCGGCGTCATCAACATCGCTCTCGAAGGCATGATGTTGTCGGGAGCGTTCACGGCGGCGGCGGCGACGGCGAAAAGCGGGAATCCCTGGCTTGGTTTGTTATGCGCGGCGTTGGCTGGCGTACTGGTCGCCTGCCTACACGCGGTGGCGACGATTCAATTCAAAGCCGATCAAGTAGTGGTCGGCACGGCGATTAATATTTTGTTTTTGGGCATTCCGGCGTTGGCTTCCGGCGCGATGTTTGAATCCACCGGCGCGACCCCGCAACTGCCCCGCGAACAGGTCTTGCCGGATTGGAACATTCCCTTGATTGATCGGATTCCTAAACTCAACGAAGTGCTTTCGGGGCATAAACCGATTGTCTATTTCGCGCTCTTGATGGTGCCGGTCACTTACTACATTTTGTTCAAGACGCGCTTCGGTTTGCGCCTCAGAGCCGTGGGCGAAAACCCCGAAGCGGCGGACACCGCTGGCGTCAGCGTGGCGCGTTTGCGCTATGCTGGGGTGTTGGTGAGCGGTATGCTGGCGGCCATCGGCGGCGCGTATTTATCCATAGGGCAGAACTCTTTGTTCACGCGCAATATGACGGCAGGGCGCGGCTTCATCGCGCTGGCGGCCTTGATCTTTGGCAAGTGGCATCCGGTCGGCGCGTTTTTCGCCTGCCTGTTGTTCGGTGTCGCCGAAGCGATCTCCATACGTATGCAAGGCGTCGTGCAAATCCCCGTGCAGTTTATTCAAATCATTCCCTATGTTTTAACTTTGATTGTGCTGGCGGGCTTCATAGGCCGCGCCATTCCACCCAAGGCGTTGGGCATTCCTTATACCAAGGAGCAATAATTTTTTTTGAGCAGGCCGCAATCATAACTTTTTCGTCGCTATAGTCAGAGTGTGTTTGTGATAAACCAAGGAGGTAAAGACTGATGAAAATTTTACGATGGGTAATCATCGGGTCTCTGGTGATCAACACCGGATGGCCGGTTACACCTGCGGCCTTGAGCCACACGAAAGCAACCGCAAAGCGCGTAGGTCTTACGCAAAAGGTGGTGGATTCCGGCTTCACGCAACAGAAACATCCGCCGAAGCCAGCGGTCAAGCCTTCCGCCCGCTTGATTGACACGGGCTTGACGCCTCCCGAACCGCCTGTCAAAAAGGACAGGCAACTGGGAAAAGCCTCACGACAGGAAAAAGGCGGCTGGGTTTATGCACACCTGGAAGGCACGCCGCGACAAATCGGTTTTCAATACGGCTACTTGCTCGCAGGTGAAATTGATGACGCGAATCGCGCTCTGCAACTTTTCCTGAAGAACGAAACCAAAAAAGATTGGGAATTTTATCGGCAAGCGGCCAAGCGTATGTTCTGGGCTAAGATTGACCGCGAGTATCAACAGGAACTCGAAGGCATGGCGGCGGGACTGCGGGCGCGGGGTTTCCACTACGATGCCATTGATATGACAGCGCACAACGGTTGGATTGAACTGGCGTGGTATTACGTGCCTTATCTGGAAGCGAAACAAAAAGAGGCGACAAGCAAAGCGCCGCCTTATTGCAGCGCCTTCATTGCTACCGGCAGCGCCACTGCGGATGGCAAAATCGTGATGGCGCACAATGCTTGGGTGCATTACCTCATCGGTCAGCGTTGGAATCTCGTGCTTGACATTGTGCCACTGCGCGGACATCGCATACTGATGGATGCGTGGCCGGGCTTCATTCACAGCGGCGACGATTTCGCCATCAACACCGCTGGCCTGGTGATTACCGAAACCACCATCGGCGGCTATTTGAATTTCAATGAACAGGGCGTGCCGGAATTTGTGCGCGCCCGCAAAGCTGCACAGTATGCCAACACGCTCGACGATTTTGCGCGCCTGATGAAAGCGGGCAACAATGGCGGCTATGCTAACACCTGGCTGGTCGGCGACATCAAGAGTAACGAAATCGGCAAGCTGGAATTGGGCTTAAAAAATGTGACCTTTCAAACGACGAGCGATGGCGCGTTCATCGGCTCGAACTTTCCCGAAAATCCCAAATTGATTGCCGAAGAATGCACCGTGGATTTGACCAACTTCTCCAATTCGTGTAGTGATAGAAAGGCGCGCTGGATTGCCTTGATGAAAAATCATAAAGGCAAAATCGGCGCGGCAGAAGCGCAGCAGTTTCTGGCGGATAACTACGACGAAGTTTTGCACAAGCAGGGGTCAACCGGATCAACCTTGAACGGGCATTGTGAAGTTGACGAGCGCTCGGTGTTTGGCGCGACGCCGTACTATCCGATGGGAACCGTGAATGGCAAAGTAGTGACCGCCGATTTGGCCAGGCGCATGGCGTTTTGGGCGCGCTTGGGGTTTTCCGATGGCAGCGAATTTATGGTCAAACCGTTTCTGGAAAAACATCCCGAATATGCTTGGCAAGCGCCCTTGCTGCGCGACATCAAGGCCAATCCCTGGGTGATGTTTGAAGCAAAGAAGCGTTGAGCAAATCACAATGAAAAGGAGTAGGAGTGGCAATTTCAACTTACGATAGAGCAAGCGAAGCCGCACGCTTCATCACCATGCAAATCGGCACGCGCAAACCGCGTGTCGCTGTAGTGTTAGGCTCAGGGCTGGGCGGCGTCGCCGATACGGTCACAGAGGCGGTGGCAATTCCTTACGGCGACATTCCACATTTTCCGGTGTCAACGGTCGAAGGCCACGCCGGAAAATTGATCGCCGGGTCGCTCGGCGGCGTTGAGGTGTTGCTGATGAAAGGCCGCTTTCATTTTTACGAAGGCTATGCGATGCCGGAGATCACTTTGCCGGTGCGCGTCTTTGCTTTGCTCGGCATTTCATCGCTCATCCTGACCAATGCGGCGGGCGGCGCGGCCAAATATCTTGCGCCCGGCACTTTGATGCTCATCAATGACCACATCAATTTGATGGGCGACAACCCCTTGCAAGGCGCGAATGATGAACGCTTCGGGCCGCGCTTTCCCGATATGACCAACATCTACACGCCTGCTTATCTGGACATTGCCAGAGCCGCAGCGCGCGAGATGGATTTATTATTGGCCGAAGGCGTCTATTTAGGTTTGCGTGGGCCGAGTTATGAAACGCCTGCCGAAGTGCGTATGATGGCGGCCTTGGGCGGCGACGCCTTGGGGATGTCAACGGTTCCCGAAGCCATCGTCGCTCGTCATTGCGGCATGAAGATTCTGGCGTTCTCCTGCATCACCAATATTGCGGCGGGGATGCACAGCCAGGAAATCACCCACAGCGAAGTGATGGAAATCGGCGAACGCGCCGGTAAACAACTGGCGGAATTAATTGTTCGCATCATCCCGCGTCTGGCGTGACAGGGGCATAGAAGAAGCTATGGTAATTGGCATCAGCGGCGGCACGGGGTCGGGGAAAACCACGGTCGCCAATAAAATCGTTGTGGAAGTCGGCGTAGATAATGTGGTCTATCTGCAACAGGATTCTTACTATCGCAATCTTGGCGATATGCCTTTGGAGATTAAACGGCACGTCAACTTTGATCATCCCGATGCGCTGGATAACGATTTGTTGATTAATCATCTGCAAACCTTGAAGGCTGGCGAGAGCATAGACCAGCCGGTTTACGACTACACCACGCATTCGCGCACCACCGTGACGCGCCACATCGAACCGCGCCCGATTATCATCCTCGAAGGCATACTGGTGTTTTACAGCCCCGAACTTCGCAGCATGATGGATTTGAAAATTTTTGTGGATACCGATGCCGATATACGTTTCATACGCCGTCTGCAACGCGACATCGAAGACCGTGGGCGCTCGCCGCAATCGGTGATGGAGCAGTATCAAACGACGGTGCGGCCTATGCACCTGCAATTTGTCGAGCCATCGAAACGCTATGCTGATATAATCATTCCCGAAGGCGGCAGCAATCTGGTGGGCATTGATTTAATCACGGGTAAGATCAAAGCCATATTGAATGCCCAGAGGTGAAGCGCAGGACCGCCGCGAAATCTTTTTGCCAAGAAGCAGGGCGTTATGATTAGTGATGAAGCGTTGATTGCGTTAGCCGGTGAAGCTCGCGAAAGAGCGCACGCGCCGTATTCCAAATTTGAAGTGGGCGCGGCGCTGCTGACCGCCGATGGTCGCGTCTTTAGCGGCTGCAACATTGAAAATTCAACCTACAGTTTGACGGTGTGCGCCGAGCGCGTGGCGATTTTCAAAGCCGTGAGTGAAGGCGCACGCGAAATCGTCAAGATCGCTGTGGTCGTGGATACCGAAAATCTGACGCCGCCGTGCGGCTGTTGTCGGCAGATGATCTGGGAGTTCGCGGCAGATGAAACCACAGTGATTTTAGCCAACCTGTCGGGCGACGTTTCCAAATGCGAAATCCGCGAGCTATTGCCCAAAGCCTTCGACAGCAGTTTTCTGGTAGGCGTCGGCTGATTGAACCGTGAATAAGTTGTAGGGTTGTCGTGACGATCATTTGTTTGAACTGAACAGGCTCATCGCTTTCGGTATTTTGATATTGGCGCATACAGTAGTAGCGCTTTACTTAGAATGGGAAACCAGCAAGTGGCCTTTTGTTGAGGGAGTGGTAGATGATCTTGCGATTCGCGAAGAATTGGATGAGGGCACGAAGATATACGAACCAATTGTGCGATACCGATATATTGTAGAGGGACAAGAATATCGTTCAGAGCGTATTCGACGGTATCGGGAAGGAGGTACTTCTCTCCGGTCTCAGAAGCAACGCCTGCAAAGATTTCTACCCCAAACCTGCATACGAGTTTACTACAATCCTCAGAAACCTCATATCAGTGTACTTGAAGCTGGACTCCAACTCGAGGATTTAATGATTGGTGGAATGGTGTTGAGTTTCGCAGGAGCATTGCTCCTCATCGGCTTAATATGGTAAAGAACCATTCCGATTTTGAGTGATCCAGCACCACACGCAGGAAATGTGCAGGATAAGAAAAACCCAGCGCAGAAATAACCAGCGACCTTCAGGTACAGGTCAAAAGAACAAACTCATGCTTACTTGAATTGTGGCGCAGATTTTGCGGAGGAGAACTGTTGAAAAAGACTATCACAACCTTTGTGTTGACCTTTATTTTACTGACAACGGCTTTGCCTTTCCAAACGATTGCAGCAGAGCGAGTGGATACCATTATTCGCGGCGGCACGGTGGTGACGATGGATAACGCCTCGCGGGTGATTGAAAACGGCGCGGTCGCAATTCGCGGCGAACGCCTTGTTGCCGTCGGCACGAGTGCTGAAATCGCCCGTCAATACACGGCGCGACGCATCATCAACGCCAACGGCAAAGTGGTGATGCCGGGACTTATCAACACCCATACTCATGTGCCTATGGTGTTGTTTCGCGGCATCGCTGACGATTTGCTGCTGCCCGAATGGTTGCACCAGTACATCTTTCCCGCCGAAGCGAAAAACGTAGATGAGGCGTTCGTGCGTTGGGGAACTCGACTGGGTTGTCTGGAGATGATTCGCGGCGGCACGACCACTTACGTGGATATGTATTACTTTGAAGATGCCGTTGCCCAAGAGACCGCCAGCGCCGGTATGCGCGCCGTGTTGGGCGAAACGGTGTTGGATTTCCCCGCGCCCGACAACAAGACCTGGGAGGCGGCGCTGAGTTATACGGAGAAGTTCGTGCAGAAGTGGCAAGGCCACGCCCTCATCGTTCCAGCCATCGCGCCGCACGCGCCTTATACGGTTTCGACCGAGCATCTGAAACAGGCTCATGCTTTTTCGCAACGCTTCGGCGTGCCGCTGGTGATTCACGTTGCCGAAGACCCTTCGGAAACCAAAACCATTATGGAGCGGTACAAGGCCAGCTCGGTCGCCTATTTGGAAAGCCTGAACTTTTTAGACCCTCGCGTGATTGCCGCGCACATGGTGTGGCCTACGGATGACGATATTAAAACCCTGGCGGCGCGTGAAGTCGGCGTCGCGCATTGTCCGCAATCGAACATGAAACTGGCTGCAGGAGCCGCTCCTGTGCCACAGATGTTGAAGGCCGGAGTCAATGTCGGCTTGGGAACCGATGGCGCGGCGTCGAATAATGATTTGAATATGTGGGAAGAGATAGACACGGCGGCCAAATTGCACAAGCTGATTTCCAAAGACCCGCGAACCTTGAATGCCAAAGACGCTTTGCAACTGGCGACGATTGGCGGCGCACGAGCCATTCATCTGGGCCAAGAGATCGGCTCGCTGGAAACCGGCAAACGCGCCGATGTAATTATCGTCGGCATGAGCAGCGTCCATCAAACGCCTTTATACAATGTGTATTCGCACTTGGTCTATGCGACCAAAGCCTCGGATGTCGAGACCGTGATGATTAACGGCAAGCTGGTCATGCAGAATCGTCGCGTCTTGACTCTGGATGAAGGCACGGTGCGCGCCAAAGCCAACTGGTATGCCGCACGCATCCGCCAGAGCCTCAGCCAGAAATAGCAGGCCGCAAGGTTGGCGACAAAGGCTTTGCGCCTGCACTTGAAAACGCTCTACGAGTCGGGCGAAATCGCTGCAAAGATGTTGTGGAATGGCGCATGACGCAAGTCCTTACGCCAAAGTTTTTCGGTCTATTCAAGCAGGAAAAACGGACGTGGCGATGGCCTGCCTTGCTGCTTAGGATGGTGGATGAAATCAAGTGCAACCCTGTACGGGCGACCCTGTGGTGGTCGCCCCTCCTTGGAATCATGTTGCTTTCAAGAAGGGGCGACCACCGCAGGGTCGCCCGTACAAGGCATGGGAAAATCTCTCAAGTTTTGTAGGTTATTTCATCCACCATCCGTATTGGCAATGTCGCGCTCTCCTTTCTCGCCCCGTTGAACTCCCACCGATATGCTCTTTCTCCCTTCCGTCAAAAGGCTGAAAAAATCGTTTCAGATGACTGATTCCATCAGTCAAAATGCCGCAATTCCGTCAACCGAACCGTCATCGTTGACGGAACGCTTCTGTCAAACCGTCATCTTACCTTCCCTACGTAACGGCGTTTTTCCCCAAATCGGGTAATCGTCGGAAGGCACATCATTTGCACGGTTATGCCTCCCTGAACACTATTCCATTTAATGATGTACCTAGCACAATAAGGAAAACCTGAATGAAACGTATGTCCCTCGGATGTTGGCAGCAGGTTAGGAAAAGGGTTATTGTTTTCCTGACTTTTCTCCTGGTTTTTCAATGCCTCTCCGCCAGTCTGATAGCGCAAACACCGCGCCGCTCACAAACTCCCTGGCTTGCAACCGAGTCACCACAATCTCTCAGCACCGAAATTCCGCCACGCAAAATCGCTCCTGATTTGCAACTCGCTATAGAGCAGCAGTCGCTATCGGTGGAAGATTCATCGGCGCGAATGTCGGTCATCATCAGCCTGCCCAGACCGCAGAGCAACGCCGCGATGGTTGGCGACGCGATGACCGGCGAGGCCGCCATGACGCTAATCACCGAAGATCAGAAGAATGAAGTGCGCCAGAAGATCAAAGGTTTGGGCGGCAAGTTAAAAAGATCGTTCAGCGCTTTGGGCATGGTAGCTGCCGATATGCCGTTGGCGCGCCTTGCGGAATTGTCTGCTGATCCGGCGATTGACTACATCAGTCCCGATAGAGCCGTGGCCTCTGCCAGCAACGGTCATTTGGAGACCGAAGAAGGAGCGCTCAATATACGCGCTCTGGTGCAGGGGACGACAGTGGATGGGCGCGGCATAGGCGTGGCGATTCTCGATAGCGGCATAGACCAGAACCACAATTTGCTCAAACCCAGCACCGGTCATGCCGGTGTGGTCTATCGCAAGGATTTCACCGGCACAGGGACGGTCAATGACCCTTACGGGCATGGCACTCACGTCGCTTCCATCGTTGCCGGAAGCGCCACGGTGGGCAACGGGGCGTATCGTGGCATCGCGCCGAATGCCAGTCTTCTGGACTTGACGGTGCTGGATCAGAATGGTCAAGGCACCACCTGCAATGTCATGGCGGCAATCAATTGGTGCATCACCAATAAAGCCGCCTATAATATTCGCGTCATCAATTTAAGTCTTGGCACCTCTCCGAAAGATGACCATTTTCACGACCCGTTGTGCAGCGCTGTCTATAGCGCTTTTACCAATGGCATAGTGGTGGTAGCGTCAGCCGGAAACCTTGGCAAAGACGCGCAGGGACGCAAAGTCTATGGCGGCATCAACTCACCGGCCATAGACCCGACCGTGATTACCGTCGGCGCTCTCAATACTTTTGGCACCGACGCCCGTTCCGATAATGTCGTCACGACCTATAGTTCGCGTGGCCCGACGCGCAGTTATTCGGTGGATATTTATGGTCGCCGAAAATATGAAAACTACATCAAGCCGGACTTGGTTGCGGCGGGCAATCGCATCATCGGGGCGCGTTCCAATGGTAAAATCGGCGGCGGCAATAATATTCTTTCCATCGCGCCGACCTTGGCGACCGGCAGTTATCAAAATATCTCAGATAAACTGATGTATCTGAGCGGCACTTCTATGGCCGCGCCGATTGTGACTGGCGCGGTTGTCTTGATGTTGCAGGTCAATCCGAGCCTGACGCCCAATCTGGTGAAAACCATTCTCTGCTATACGGCGCAGACGTTGAATGGCGCGAACACCTTGGAGCAGGGAGCCGGACAGGTCAACATAGATGGCGCTGTGCGAATCGCCAAACTGATGCGAACCGATCTGGCAAATCTGTATTATGGCGACGCGCTGTTGATCGGAGCTTTGCCCTCGCCGCAAGCCAGCACCATTTCCAACCAGACAGCAGTCTGGGGGCAGGGTGTTATCACCAATTATTGCTTCCTGTATGGCAGTGCCTTGATTACCAAATGGCAACCAGTTTATGCCAACGCCAATGAGATGGATTGGGTCACCTGGTATCAAAACAGTCAACTCTATTACAACCCCAACCTCATCACCAGCGGCGTCAGCATCAATTCGGGAGCCTTGACGCATTCTTTTTCCACCTATCTGGCAACCGGCCAGGTGTTCGCCAGCGGTGTAGTCTTAGGGGAAGGTGTAGTGTTGAGCGATGGCACGGTACTGGGCGATGGCGTAGTCTTGGGGGAAGGGGTGATCTTGAGCGATGGCGTGGTGTTGGGCGATGGCAAAATCCGTGTCTCGGCCAGTTTTTATGGTGATGATACCGCCGCCATGCAACCGGTTCCCTGAAGACTTACGCGGGTTGGCCTGCATCGGCTGTGCGGTTGCCGTGCCGCGTGGGTAAGACTTTTGAGACCACGGCAGCAAGATCGAAAAAACTCAGGTTGAGGTGCGAACAAGGGGAGAGGGGAACCCAAACGACCAATTTCTTGACCGCCTATCAAGCGCGTTTTCATCACTCAACCAGCCTGAGAAAACAGCAAAAGCGACTGACAGTTTTCCTTAACAATAGTTCAAAAACGGTCAGTCAAATTGCTGATGGTCGGTCAATTTGATGGGGCGCTGACGCTATGTTGGCCTTCGCATTTCTGGCAAACGCCTGAAAATAAGTAAGAAATTTTTTCGGCGGCTTGTTGGTGACAAGGCACAACATTTGCTCCTTCTGGGAAGCATCCAGCAGCAGGCGTGTGAACAGTGTAAGGAAAGAGGTGAGATGAAGACTCTACATTTTATAATTCCAAAATGGACTGATAGATTTTTTGATACCGCCGGATTCTCGTTCCTTCGGATCAGCGCTCGCCCTTTGCAAAGGTCAGGCGCAAGGCTGACGCCGCTGCCCTGGAAAAATTTTTCTACTCTTGCAGTTCGACAAGCAAATGTCCACGCCGGTCTCTACTCGCCAGCCGTTAAGCGGCAACGCCTGAAAATAACTGCCAGCGCCAAGCGCTCGCACGGGGTGGTGCAAAGCGGGGGAGCAACCGCGAAACGAGGGTTTCAGAAGGTTGAGTTTTGCCAGATTTCCAGTCAAGGATTTTCTTTGTGCAGAGGCCACAAGGGTTCTGCCAAGGGCAATCGAGGCAATGAAAAAATCGTACCGCTATCGAGTTGTTGCGCCGTGTAAAACAGGTTTACTGGTACCAAACCTGAAGAATTAGCAAACCCTGAGTGCCGGTTTTCATACGAGAACAGTGGCGGCCTCAGACCGGGAATGTGGGTTCTGGTTGATCACCCCGAATGTAGATGCGAAGACCTTCTTTGATAATCGCCTTCTCGCCGTTTTGAGTTCGCTACCATTTTGTATCAAAGAGCATGGCGTTTCTACTTCGTTCTGTTGATGCGTCACGCCAGTGGGAAGCGATGGATAAAAAAGACAAACCGCAAGCCAGCTTTCACAGCAAAATCTTTCAATGGACAATCATTGCCATTGGCGGACTGCTCTGGCTTGCGTGTCTGGAGCAACTGCTCATCAATTTTCAAACTCCCACTTATATTCAGTTCGCTTTCTTTCTGCTGGGCGTCGTCGCCATCAGCCTCTATCCGGTGCAGATCACTACGCCGGGCATGAGTTTGAAGCGCCAACAACAGCTTTCGATTTCGCTCTCCGACGCCTTGACCTTCCTCCTCCTGATCCTGCAAGGGCCGGTCGCCGCCATCGTCATCGGCGGCATAGACGGTTTGATTGCCTCGCGGCGCACCGTCAAACGCTGGCAGAGCAATTTCTTCACCCTGGCCATGTACGCCTTATCGTTTCAGGCCGCGACGTTCTCCTTTGACGCCATGCTGCGACTGGAAGAGCGCCAGCCGAACCCCGGCTTTCATTATCCGGTGCTGTCGCTGGTGGCTCCTTTGCTGGTCGCCGCCACCATACATTTTGTGGTCAACAGCACACTGTTATCCATCATCTTGGGCTTGCGCTACAACCGCTCTATCCGCCAACACTGGATTGATAACCAACTGTGGACCGGCGTGACCTATTTCCCTCTGACTATGTTGACGTTGTTTCTCTATATCTGTGTCAAGCAAGTCGGCTGGGTGATGGTGCTGGCGGCGGTTCCGGTTTTCCTGATTACCTACTATTCGATTTCGCAGTACAACAAGAAAGTCGAAGAGAAGATGCAGAAGATCGAAGAGATGAATGAATTGCATCTGTCCATCGTGCAGGCGCTGGCGCTCTCGATTGATGCCAAGGACAGCACCACTGCCGATCACGTTCAGCGGGTGAAGATTTACGGACGCGGCATGGCCAGATTGTTCGGCCTTTCGGAACTGGAAATTCAGGCCATCGAAGCCGGAGCCATGCTCCACGATGTCGGCAAACTGGCGGTGCCGGATTATATCCTCAATAAGCCTAGCAAACTCACCGAAGCCGAATTTGAAAAGATGAAGATTCACACTCTGGTCGGCGCGGAAATCCTCACCCAGGTGAAGTTTCCTTATCCGGTAGTGCCGGTTGTCCGCCATCATCACGAACGCTGGGATGGCAGCGGCTATCCAGACGGCCTCAAAGGCGAAGCGATTCCTTTGACCGCACGCATTCTCAGCGTCATTGATTGCTTTGACGCGGTGCGGGAAAAACGCCACTATCGCAAAGCCATGACGCGGCAACAGGCCATAGAGATGTTGCAGGCGGGCGCGGGAAAAAATTATGACCCGACCATCGTCGAGATCTTTCTCAAACATCTGCCCGAATTTGAAGCCGAGATCGCGGCGCGCCAACTGGAACAGCCTGATGACGCCGAGGCCGCGGAGTTGCTTGCTCAAGTGGAACGCGCTTCCGGCAATCTGACTCCGGTGGTTGCCAAACAGGATTATGCGCGCACTCTGGAAAAAATTTCGGCGGCGCACAGAGAACTGGTCATCCTCTATGAAATCGCTCAAACCGTAGGCAGCAGTCTTTCTCTGCGCGACACCCTGTCCATCTTGCTCGAACGCGTCGAAGCGATTGTGCCTTCGACGACCAGCCTGGTGTTATTAAAGGTCAAGGAGCGCGAACAACTGCGTGTCGCTTCAACTCGCGGCGTTCACGGCGAAGAGTTTTATTCGCATACGATCAAATCCGGCTCTGGCATCGTCGGTTGGGTTTATGCCAATAACAAACCCATGTACAATTCCGACCCGCGCCTTGATCTGGACGCCTTAAAAGTGCAGGTAAGCCAGCACTACAAAACTTCTGTGGTAGTGCCGTTGGGCAAAGACGATGGCGTGGTCGGGGCGCTGGCGCTCTATTCTTCGGAGCTTGGGCAATACTCGCTCGAACACATACGCTTGGTCGAATCCATTGCCCGACTGGCCAGTGACGCCGTGCTAAACGCGCTCAATCATGAAGAGATGGAGGCTACGGCTTTTACCGACAAACTCACCGGATTGCCCAATTTACGGGCGATTTTGGAGGTTTTCGAGAACGAAGCCTGCCGCGCGCAACGCCACGATGAGCAGTTCTCTCTGCTGATGATGGACTTGGACAAGTTCAAACAGATTAACGATACGCTGGGGCATCAGGTCGGCGATCAATTTCTCAAAGAGGTATCGCGCATCATCAGCGCGCAGATGCGGAGTTGCGATTTCTTCGGGCGCTATGCCGGGGATGAATTCATCGCCATCCTGCCGCGCACCACCAAAGAAGAAGCGCTCGCCATGATTGACCGCATCAAATCCGCCGTCGAAAATTTTGTCTTGATGACCAGTTCCGGCTCTACCACACGCGCTGGCATCAGCATCGGTGCTGCCGAATTTCTGATAGATGGCAACACCATAGAAGCGTTGATGAATGTGGCCGATCAAGCTATGTATTCCGATAAAGCCAAATCGAAAAATTCAGATACTGGTAAAAAGCAGAACGACCAGGTTATCCCTTTCCCGCAAGCCCGTCGGACGAATGCGGTGTAAATCGTCGCGCTGCGCGGTTGATGGTCGCATGGAGTTTACGAACCGTTTTCATACTTTTCATCAACCGACAAATCATTGCCATACGCGGCGCGCTTGCTCAAATAATCGCAACGCTCGTTCTCGACATTTCCGGCGTGACCTTTCACCCAGACAAATTCAACTTGATGCAGTTGGCAAGCGGCCAGCAAGCGCTCCCATAAATCGGGATTCAAGGCTTTCTCTTTTTTGTTGCGATACCAGCCGTTTTGTTGCCAACGTGCCGCCCAACCCTGCATGATGGCATCCACGACATATTTGGAATCGCTGTACAAAGTTACCTGACATTTCTGCTTCAACGATTCCAGGCCGACAATGGCCGCCATCATCTCCATGCGGTTGTTGGTGGTCAGGCGAAAGCCGCCCGTCAATTCTTTGCGATGGCCGTCGCATAACAAAACCACGCCATAACCGCCGGGGCCGGGATTGCCTATGCACCCGCCATCCGTATAAATCGTCACCTTTCGATATTGGTTCAAACCTGCTCCTGTGATTGCCTTGCCGTGCTTGCAAAATGCTTGAGGGTCGAAAAAACTCAATAAAATCGGGCGTTTTTATGCGCTATTCGATTTTGCTGAGGCGACCGCTTTGGATTTTCTCGCAGCGCTTTACGGTTTAATCACCGCTTCGATTAATTCTATGCGCTCGACCGGTCGCTCGCCGTGGCGCGGCGCTTGTTCGATTTTGTTCAGGGTTTCAAAGCCGTCTATGACCTTGCCGAAAATCGTGTACTTGTTATCAAGATGCGGAGCCGTGCCTAGCATGATGAAAAACGAAGTGCTGGCCGAATCTTCGGTCTCGCCTCTGGCCATAGACAGCACGCCGCGAGTATGCGGCAGTTTGCTGAACTCCGGTTTGAGATTATGAACCCAGCGGTCAGCCGTATGCGTAGGACTTCCGGCGCGTGTTGCGCCGACGCCGCCTTGAATAACAAAGCCGGGAATGACGCGATGAAATTCGGTGTGATTGTACCAGCCGGTTTCGACCAGCCGTAAAAAATTGCGAACGTGTTCGGGAGCCATCGCCGGATCCATTTCCAGACTGATGTCACCCATCGTCGTTCGCAATAAAACCTCGCGCCGCAACTGGTCAACGGTAGCGTCTTTGAACGGCTCGATCTTTTTCGCTTCGATTTTGATGCTGAGAATTTTTATCGGCGTCAAGGTGCGCTGTTGAGCATCGGCCTCAGCCAGGGAAATTTTTTCGACCACCTCTAAGCCTTCGTTGACCAATCCGAATGCTGAAAATTGCCCGTCATATTGGGGAATTGGATAGAGCGTGATGAAGAACTGCGCCCCGTCGCTACCCGCTTTGCCGGGAATGCGCGCCGTCGAAACGGTGCCGCGAACGTGCTTGATGTCGGTGATTTCTTCGGCCAATAAATTCAAACCGCCGGTGCCCCAACGGTCTTTTGGCGTCGCGGCATTCTTCAACAGCGGATCGCCGCCCTGCACCATCGCTCGCGGGATGACGCGAAAGAAAGCCGAGCCATCGTAATAACCCGAACGCGCCAGCCGTATGAATTGTTGAACGTGCCTGGGCGCTTTGTCGGCAAAAAACTCGAAGCGAAACACGCCCAAAGTAGTGGTCACTACGGCTTCCAGTTGCGCCGCTTCGGCGACGGTGACGGCGTTCGCTTCCGCCTTGGCGGGCAAGGTGTCGCGCTTCTTCTGTTGCGCCGCGCTCAACAGCAAGACCGCGCAAGCCAGTAGCAAGAGCAGCGCCGAGCGTTTGCCAACGACTTTTTGATGAAGGCGGAATAACGATTTGGCGTCGAACATTGGGCAATACCTCAAAGCAAAATTGAAAAACTTAGATTAGCAATTGTCCGCCCAAGAGCCAAATGCAATTTATCAGTCGGTAGGGGGCAAGTGAAAGTGGGACGCCAGCAAAAAGCAGCGCCCTGTTCGCCGCCCGGAAAGGGCGAAATTCTATAGCCTAGCGCATCGCGCCAGGAAAGCGAGAGTCCCAACGACTAGCCCTGCAAGGGCGAAACCGGCGCAGTGGGTTGCCAATCACGCCTTACTTTTTTTGCCCTACTCATCAGTCGAAGGCTGCGTCTCGCAAGGTTTTCCCTTCCCCCGCAACTGCCAGTTCAGAGTGATGTGATTGGTTTGAATCCGCCGATTGAACGTGGTATCAAAAGAGGTGTCTGAAATTTTTTTAACCAATTCTTTTCAAGGAGAAATCATGTTGCACACTCAATTGATGCACATGGCGCGACGCGGCGCGCTGCTGTGTTTGGTGCTGGCGGCGTTGCTATTACCAATTTCAAGTTACGCGCAGACGAGCGACACGCTCCCCGCAATGAAGCAGAAAGTTGACGAGTTGTTGAAGGCGCAACGCTACACCGAAGCCTTGCCGATGCTGGAAAAGATTGTCGCCGCCGAGCCGGACAATTCGCAGATGCGCTTTTTCCTGGGCTTTTCGCTGCTCGCTCAGGCCAGCACCGTCAAAGACCCACTGGCGCGCAAAGCCTTGCGGGTGCGCGCCCGCGAAGCCTTTCTCAAATCGAAAGAGTTGGGCAATAAAGAAGAGTTGGTTGAGGCGTTGATTCAAAGCATCCCGCCGGATGGCGCAGATGGCAGAGCTTTTTCAAGCAACCCGCAGGCCAATGAATTGATGACCGAAGGCGAATCGTTATTCAGTCAAGGGAAACTGGACGAGGCGCTGAAAAATTATCAGCAGGCGCTGGAACTGGACCCGAAAATTTACGAAGCGGCGCTGTTCTGCGGCGATGTGTACACGCAGCGCGGCGATTTCGCGCAGGCCGAAATCTGGTATCAAAAAGCCATCGCTATTGATCCGAATCGCGAAACCGCCTATCGCTATTCGGCGACGCCGTTGATGCGCCAGGAGAAGAAAGAGTTGGCGCGTGATCGTTATATCGAAGCGTATATCAGCGAACCGTACAACCGCTATTCCGCCGTTGGGCTGACGCAATGGGCGCAGGTGACCAACACCACAATCGCGCATCCCAATATAGAAATTCCCAGCAGCGTCACCTTTGATGAAAAGGGTGACGCCAAAATTAATTTCGATGCGAAGTTAATCGGCGGCACTGAGGATGGCACTTTCGCGTGGTTGTCTTACAGCATAGCGCGGGTGAAGTGGCACAAGGAAACCTTTGCCAAAACCTTTCCCAACGAAAAGACCTATCGTCACTCTCTGGTCGAAGAGGCTGAGGCGTTACGCAGCGTCTTGACGGCAGCGATGACCGACAAGCGCACCAAGACTTTGCATTCGGCGCTGGCAAAATTGAAGAAGCTGAATGATGATGGCTTGCTCGAAGCCTATATTTTATTGGCGCGTCCCGATCAGGGCATCGCCGCAGACTATCCGGCTTATCTGAAACAGAACCGCGACAAACTGCGTCGCTACATGGTCGAATATGTTTTGACCGGCGGCGGCAGATAAATCAAACGCGGCAGACTTGGTGAGCCGAAGGCGTGGCGAGGTGGGAACCGCTTGTCGGAGCGGGGGAAACTGCTCTTGAGCGTCGGCAAACTAATCGTTATTTAGAGGGTGTTGCAGAAATGGATTTTCTATCCAGATATTGTGTGGGACGATTTGACCATCGACAAGATATAGGCGGTTTCTGGAATTTTGCGACACGCGCTATTTAGGCACCCTGAAAGCGTGTGCGGCAGTTGGGGCATTGCAAAATATGTTTCACTCCGCTGATGGGCAGAATCGGGATGATGAAAAACAGCGTGATGAATTGCCTACCTTTCCTGACCAGAAAAGGCGCAACGATTCCGCAGTTGGTGCAGTGCATCGCTTGAGCGGCGCGCTCCTGTCCCCACACAAAAAAATGTATGCCGATGATAAAAAACATCTTCTCTTTTCCTAGGTTAAAAATTTTTCATTATATTTTGATTCAGCGTGCCAAGAAATGCACCTACAAAAAAACCAATGGCGAGGATTATTTTACCTTTTGTGCTTACCTCGCCCATAGTTGTTAGATATTGAGGGGGAACAAAAAAAAGTGAAAGACCTATGATCAAAACCATTGGTCCAGCAACACTTGATAAATGCGGATGGATGTCGGCATAAATAAGCAGTAACCAATCTATTAAAGTCAGTCCAGCACCTAGAATAATGAGTGACCATTTAAGTGAGTACACTTTTGCAGGAGGATTCACCGGACCGAGTTCTTGTTGAAAAGAGATGGTAGATTGCCATTGAGGTTGTACCTGAGAGCCGCCTGAAGATTGATCGAAACGGGCGGCTTGCATTGGTGATAAAGCATTTCCACATTTTCTACAAGTTTGAACGTCTTTGAAATTTATTAATCCACAGGAACTGCATTTGATGTTGGTCACTTTTCGTTCTCCTGGTATCTAAGCCTATATTGCCTTCCATTCATTGTTCAGCCAATAATCTCCAGCAAGGTCTTCAACGGGCGGTGATGAAATACACGCGGCGCATTTTCTAAAACTTCTTCGAGCGTAGTGTGGCCTTGCAAAGCTTTCGCCATGCCGTCTTCCTGCATAGTGCAGAGGTTGCAAGAGTCCAGACTGATTTGACGAATCTCCTGCATGGTCAGCTTCTGCAAAATCGCATCGCGTATGTCCACGTTCGGAACCAGCAGTTCATAAATTCCCACGCGGCCTTTATAGCCGGTGAAATTGCAATGGGTACAGCCCTTGCCGTGCTGCAAATTGTAGCCGCTCAAATCGGCGCGGCTCAGTCCAAAACGCCGCAACACTTTATCCTCCGGCGTGTATTCCACGCGGCATTGCGAACAAACTCTTCGCACCAATCGTTGCGCCAGTATCGAGCCTATGGTCGAGGCAATCAACGAAGTCTCTATGTCCATGTTGATTAAACGGACGAGCGCGCCGACCGAATCTTCGGTGTGAAAAGTGGCAAAAACTTTGTGACCGGTGAGCGCTGAATTGACCGCAACATCGGCGGAAAATTTGTCGCGAATTTCGCCGATGACAATAATATCCGGGTCTTGGCGCACGATGGAGCGCAGGGTTTCGTTAAACGTCAGACCAATTTTTTCATTGATGGAGCATTGCGAAATGCCGTCAATGACATATTCCACAGGGTCTTCGCAGGTGATGATTTTCACCGTCGGGTCATTACAAAAATCCACAGAGCTATAGAGCGTAGTGGTTTTGCCAGACCCCGTTGGCCCGGTAATCAAAGTGATTCCCGAAGGCGCGGACAGCACATCTTCGGTGTAGGTTTTCAAAATGTTGGGCGCGAATCCCAATTCTCGTATGCTGATCAGCGAGGCTTTGTTCAAGATTCGCAGCACCACGTTTTCGCCGAATACCGTCGCATAAAACGAAGCGCGTATGTCTATCTCCTGGGTTTCGGTCTTGACGAAAATTCTGCCGTCCTGATGTTTGCGGCGTTCGGCAAGATCGGCTTCGGCCAGCAGCTTGATGCGCGAAATGATGCGCGGCGTGTAGTCTCTGGGAAAATCCATCTTGTGAACCAGCACGCCATCTAGGCGATAGCGCAGGCGCAGTTTATTGGCCATCGGTTCCAAGTGAACATCGGACGCGCCTTCTTCAATGGCCGAGCGGATCATCTGATCCACCATCTGAATGACGCGATCTTCGGCGGCGGTGATCTGCGCCGGAGGCGGCGTTTCCAGCGTGTGATATTTGACTTTTTGATAATCGGCAATGCCCGAATCTTTGCCCTGCAACATGGCATCCATGATGTCCAGGGTTTGCAGAATAACAGCGCTTGGCGCAAGCATCAGATGGATGTGGCATTGAAACAAACGTGCCAACTCTTCGATAAAATGGGTATTGGTCGGGTCGGCGACCAGTAACAGCAGATTCGAGTTTTCAATCTTGATGGGCAGCGCGAATTGGCGGCGCAGATATTTGAGCGAGACTTTGCGAACCAAGTCAACATTGATCTGACTGATGTCGGGTTCGATCACCGGCAGGGAAAATTTTTCTGCCAGCGCGTCAATCACATGACGCTCTTCGACCAGTCCCATCTCAACTAAAAGTTCGCCTATGCGTTTGGCTTTTGGTGCGGTTTTGCGCTGCATTTCGAGAGCCGTCTGCACGTCGGCTTCTTTGACGAGCTTGCGGGTGACAAGGATTTCGCCGATGCGCTGTTTGGCTTTCTGGCGGCGCACAAATTCATCTAGCTGTTTTTCGTTCACCCAATTCATATCTATCAAAACTTCTTTGAGTGATTTCGTGCCGCTCAAATGCTGATGAATATTTCTAGCTCTGGTTAATTGTTCTTGAGTTAAAAGTCCTTCGTTGATGAGCGCGACTTCAATGCGCTCGTCAAATGAATGCTGAAGCATGGAGCCTCCTGCGAATCGCTTACCTGATAAGTGCGTTACTCGACAAAATGAAAAACGACAAAGAGGGCAAAGAGGGCAAAGAGGGCAAAGGGAGCGTGGTACTATGCGTTTGGAGAAACCGCAAAACTGCCAGACCAAATCGAAACGGCAGTGAGAAAATGATAAACCATCAAAGGTAGAAAATCACCACTAATTTTTTCTGCCGACCAGTCAAAAGTTTTTCCGAAATTCTGGCGCTGAGAGGATAGGCGATGAGCAAAAATGACCGACCGTGAGCGCGTGACTGGGGCTGACTATCGGTATATTGCCGACCGGAACGGGGAACCCCATCACCGATGTGCCGGGGGGCAGGTAGGCCACACGACGGTCATTCGCGGCGACCAGATACGCACCGGGGTGACGGCGATTTTGCCACACGCAGGAAATCTTTTCTGCGAAAAAGTACCGGGCGCGGTCTTCATCGGTAACGCTTATGGCAAACTTGCAGGCTCTACGCAGGTCAAGCAACGATATTCAATGAATTTCATAATGCAGTTCACGACCGTCGGCCTGTCGGTCAACCGCGCTTTCATTGGCAAACGCGATTTTGATTAACGGCGGCGCGGCCAACGTCGTTGCCACTGCCATAAACAACACCACGGCGTACATCGCATCGCTGACCGCCGCAAGCCCCAAGCCGATTTGCGCGACAACAATGCCGACTTCACCTCGAGGAGCCATGCCGACACCAATCTGTAGCGCCCGTCTTCTGCCCAGTGTCAAAGCCGGTAAACCGCAACCGATCAATTTGGTGATGATGGCCAGCACCGTAACGACTACGGATAAAAGCAATATCTGCGGCGACAGAAAGACCGCAAGGTTGAGTTTTAAGCCGATGTTGACCAGGAAAAATGGCGTGGTGAATTCCGTCAGCGCCTGTGCCTGTTGATGCAAATCCGTATCGTCTGAGGCTTCCGATAAAGCCACTCCCGCCAGAAACGCGCCGACAATTCCGGCAATGCCTATGAAGTTTGCTACCGCCGCTAAACCGAAACAGAGAATGATCGAAAAGATGAACAATGAATGATTGATTCGCAGAGCCTCGACCGGTGCTTTGATTTTGTTGACGGCCTTAGCGCCAACCAGCACCACGAAGATGGTAAAGCCCACGGCCAGAATTGCCGTTATACTGATCTGCAAATAATTGACGTGACCGGAAGCCAGGCTGCTCACTACCGCAAGCACCAGCAGGCCTATGACATCATCTATGACCGCCGCTGCCAGGATGACGCGACTGGCTTCGGTGGAGATTAAGCCAAGCCCTGACAAGACGCGCGCCGTGATACCCACGGAAGTGGCAACCATCGCCGCGCCGGTAAAGATCGCTTCGATGTGGGAATGTCCGCCCGGCCAATACAGAATCAACAGCCAGCCGGTCAGGAAGGGAAGCGCCGCGCCAAGGAGTGCAACGCTGGTGGCGAGTTTGCCGACTTTGAAAAGTTCGCTGGGGCGTGTTTCTAGACCGACGGTGAACAACAGAAAGATGACGCCGATATTGGCGAGACTGTCAATGACTATGCCGGTGGTGGTGGCAGCGCCCGCCGCGTCCGTCGTGTGAATGAAGTTGAGCAGGCTTGGGCCGATGAGAATTCCGGCGAGGATTTCGCCAATCACCGCCGGTTGTCGCAGGCGCTCGAACAATTCGGCAAGGAGTTTTGCCGCAACGATCAACGCAAAAAGCGCCAGCAGAATCGTCGCGCTTTCGCCGCCGGAAAAAAATGCGACGACGCGCATTGCAGGTTCTTGCACGAAAAAACTCCCTTCGATCAGAGTCATAACAAGGATGAAGAAGCCAATCATACCACGAAGCTCACCAAGCACACGAAACCGGAGAAGCAATTCGGTAGCCTCGCGCCCTTTGTGAGCCTCGTGATTGAAAAACGGTGTTCAGGTTCGCTGGTCTGCGGCTCGTGCTGCAACCTTTAAAAGGTGATGCCGTAATAAAGGAACAGCGCGTTGTTTTTGCGGCCTTCGTTGCCGATGCTGTAGCCCGCGTAAAAGATACTGGTTTTGGACACCGTGAAGGCCAGCCCCGGAGTCACATAGCCGAAGCGGTTCGCGCCGCTGAACCAATCGCCGACCAGCGCGATTTTGGTGTGCAGCGGTTGCTCATAGCCAACGATAGCTCCGGCCTTCGCGCCCAACCCGCTTTCGCGTCCGAGCAAGCCATACGCGCCGCCGGTTAGTCTGGGGCCATATTTGCCGCTGAATTTTTTACTGACGTTGCTGTAAATCAAACCGAATTTATCTACCCCTGTGGTGTGCGCGATGGGCAGATAAGCGATGCCGCCGACAGTAATGGCGACGCCGCTTTTCTCGCTGCTGTAGCATTGCCATTTCAGATTCGGTTGCAACTCGACGGGCTGCGCGGGCGTCAGCGCATCCGTGAACGAAACATTCGCGCCGATTTCCAGCCCTTTGCCCAAACCGAAGACAGCGCGTGGCACATAGGATTGAAAGCCGCCGTTGCGATGGCTCTCCAAATGCGAGATGAAATCGAATTCAAAATATGATTTGCCTTTGCCGACGACATCGGTAGAAGGGATGTTGAAGATGGTGGATTGAGCTTCGGCGAGGCGGCTGCAAAATGTCATGAAGAACAACAGGAAGGCGCATGAAATAAGGCTGCGTATCAGCATGATAGTGGTCTCTCCTTTGATATAGACAGCAAGAAAAAGATTTTCACCAGGAGCGACACAAAGATTACCAAGAGCCAATCAAGATGAAAGAAGCGCTAATAAAATCAGGGGTTTTGACATCCTTCGTAGTTCTTTCTTTGCAGTCTTCGTGTGCTTCGTGGTGAAAAAAAATCTTCTTAAAGACTATAGTGAACCGGCTTTCGAAACCGGCTTTGATGGTTGGCTATCGTGCGTCGTGGAGATTCCAGCTTGCCAAGCTTGTCAAGCTCTTCGCAGAAGTTTTACACTGGACACGCAAATGCGCGATAGCCTTAACAGTTGCTCGTGCTTTGCAAAGTGGGACGCTTCGTCATGATGTTGCAGCATCATAAAAACGGAGCGTCCCTGCTGTATTGCGGGTGATGGAGGCGCTTCCCCAGGAACAGGTGATTCCAGCAACCCGCAAACAAAATGATTATTGTGATTTCAACATCACTCCGGCCAAACCCTCTTCGCTGGCCGTTTGAACCGTCGGCTGCGTCCGGTAAGCGCCCGTTAAGGTGTTGGAAGTGATTTGAAAATCGGGATAGGCCAGCGCGCCCATCTCCGGCAGATCGAGTCCGGCGATCTCCGCTTCGGCGCTGACGCGATGACCAACCACTTTGTCAATCAATTTGTAAATGACAAAGAACGCCACGCCAACGAAAATGATGTTAACCAGCGGACCGATCAATTGCGCCATGAATTGTTTGGCATCGCCATAAAACAAGCCGGTCACGCCAGTGCCGGTTACGCCGTTAAAGCCATCGCCATAGGTGCCATCGGCAAACAGACCGAGCGCCACGACACCAAAAAAGCCATTGACACCGTGAACCGATATTGCGCCTACGGGATCGTCTATTTTCAGCGTGCGTTCGACAAACAATATGCTTTCGACCACCAGCACTCCGGCAAGCGCGCCAATCAAGACCGCCGCCCAACTGGTGACAAAGGCGCATGGCGCGGTGATCGCAACTAAACCGGCAAGCATACCGTTGGCCATCATACTCGGATCCGGTTTGCCCAGACGTTTCCACACATAGAGGCCGCTGATGAGCGCGCCCGATGCCGAAGCCAGCATGGTGTTGACGGCGATGACACTGATACGCAAATCGCCGCCCGCCAGACTGCTGCCCGCGTTGAAGCCGAACCAGCCGAAGGCCAATATCAAGACGCCCAGCAAGGCCATAGGCAAATCATGACCGGGCAATGCTACAGGTTTGCCGTCGGCAGTGAATTTGCCTATGCGTGGGCCTAACAGTTTCGCGCCGACAAAGGCGGTGACGCCGCCCGTCATATGCACCACCGACGAACCCGCATAATCCACGAAGCCATGTCCGAGTCCGAAATTGGTTCCCAGCGTCGCCAACCAGCCGCCACCCCATACCCAGTTGCCGAAGATCGGATAAACCAACGCGCCCATGAAAAATGAAAAGATGAGGAAGGCCGAAAACTTCCAGCGCTCTGCCATCGCGCCGGTCGGAATCGTCGCCGCCGTATCCATAAACACCATAGCGAAGAGAAACAACGCAAAGACTCCGACATCATATGTCGTGCCGCTTAACATAAAACCTTTCAGTCCCAAAATGCCGAACGCTTTGCCGGCCACTGAAATGGTGACCTCATGGTTTAGCACCGAAGTCGCAGCGCCCACCGCTGGCGTGGAGCCGACGCCGCCCATCATTAAAGCAAAACCGCATAACCAGAAGCCCAACATCCCTACGGCATAAACCAGCATATTCATGGACATGGTATGCGCCGCGTTTTTGGCGCGCGTGAAGCCGGTTTCGGCCAACGCAAATCCGGCTTGCATAAACATGACCAGAAAGCCCGCGACTAACACCCATATAAAATTAATGGCGATTTTGTTATGACCTACGGTGGCGGCTACTTCATCCAGCGTCGGCTTACCGGCTTCTGCTGCGGTGATGTCGCTGGCCGTGCCGGTGCTGCCGCCATTGGCATCGGCAACCGGCGCAGGCGGCGCTTGTGTAGCTGTCGCCGGGGCTTGCGCGAAAGCCGTGAAACTGGCTCCCTGGCTAATCAAGAAACATAATCCCAAAGCCAACAAAACTCCTGTGGCACCCGCTCTTCTCATGGTTTTCTCCTTTAACGTGCGAAATCTTTTGGCGAATCAATAGACAATTTCTGCGCCTGATTGAGGCGTTGCCAAACGGCATACCGGAGGTGCCGGAAACGGTTGAACTGCGTGCGGCACTCGAGTGGCGCGCAGCGGCAACGCCAGTATTCATACGGCATTCATGCCGTGTTCGCCGGTGCGTATGCGTATCGCTTCTTCGACAGCGAAGATGAAAATTTTGCCGTCGCCGAATTTTCCCGTGCGCGCCGTTTTGATGATGGCATCCACGGCCTCGTCCACCAGTTCTTCATCCACCACCACTTCAATTTTCAGTTTCGGCACGAATTCAACTTTGTATTCGCTGCCGCGATAAACTTCGGTGTGGCCTTTCTGTCGCCCGAAACCTTTCACTTCACTGAGCGTCATGCCCTGTACGCCGAGCGTCTGCAAGGCATCCTTGACGCTTTCCAAAAGGTGCGGACGAATAATCGCTTCAATCTTTTTCATCGTTGATCTCCTGTGTAGAAATACTGTTGCCCTCGGCAAAATCGCTTGGCGAATTCCCTTTATAGCAAGAGCATGATTGACCGACAGCGCTCGCCGTGCGCCAGCTTCGAGCCTTGCGCTTCGCGGTCTTGGAGCGCTCGCACGCCTATGAACAAAGCTCAACTAACGCTTTCATGGTCGAGAGCGCTGCGAATTGCCGTTTCGATTTCCGGTAAAGCCGACGCGCTGATTTTTTCTCCGGCGCTGTCCGTTACATAAAAAATATCCAGCGCCAGATTTTTTTCGGTTGCGACTTTGGCGAACACGATGTCGAGATTGAGCGCTGACAAGGTGCTGGCGATGATGTAAGCCAAGCCCAGGCGGTCGGCGGTTCGCACTTCTAAAATCGTGTTGCGCTCCGAAGATTGATGGTTCCAGTTGATGCGCGTCGCTGCTGCTGACCGCATCTGCCGTTTCTGCAAACGCGAATTGCGCTGCGCCCGCAAACGCTTGCTGACCGCTGCCTCTACGTCCAGCTCGCCATTCAAAGCGCGCTTGATAGTGTTATCAATCAACTCCCACTTTGCCGGGTCGGCAATCGGTTCGCCATCCGTATCGCGCACTTTGAAAGAGTCAACCGCCAAGCCATCGGCTCGCGTGTGCAAACGCACGCTCAAAATATTGATGCCTCTGGCCGTCAACGCGCCGGTTACCGCCGCCAAGAGGCCGCGCCGATTGCGAGCGCATAAATGCAGGTCTGTGCAACGGGATTGATGATTGACGCGCCAGGTTGTTTTCACCGTATGCGTGTGCAACAGGTGCGCCAGCCGGACGTGTTCAATAATCGTTTGCGAAGGCGTTGAACGCGCATAATCGGGCGGCAACAAAGCGAAGTGATGGCGAACCGCATTGTAGTCAACTTCGCTCGACAGCATACGCGCAATCTTGTCGCGCAAATTAATGACATCGCGTTTCGCATCTTCAAAGACGGCGCGCGCTTTGATGTAGAGTTCCCACAACAGCGCGTCCTTCCATTCGTTCCACACGCCTGCGCCTACGCCGTTGATGTCGCCATAAGTCAACAGCGTCAGCATATTGAGATTTTCCAGCGCGCCGATTTGCGCCGCGAAGCCCCTTATCACCTGATCGTCGGCCAGATCGCGCCGTTGCGAAATATGCGACATGGTCAGATGTTCACGAATTAAAAATTTCACCGTCGCGGTCGCCTGAGCGTCGAGGTGCAGACGGGCACAAACTTTGTCGGCGATCTCTATGCCTTTGGCGGTATGGCCGCCGCCCAAGCCTTTGCCGATGTCGTGCAGCAATAAACCCAGGTGCAGCAGTTCGACATCTTTGACTTCGTGATACACAGTGCGATAACGATCCAGCGTTTCGCTGGCCGACGCGGCCAGTTTATCCAGCGTTTCCAACGCACGCAGGGTGTGTTCATCAACGGTGTAGCGATGGTACAAATCGTGCTGCACCAGACAAGTAATGCGCCCGAATTCCGGCAGGAATTTGCCTAGAAAATCGAGGTCGTGCATCAAGCGCAAGCCTGCCGCTACGCGCCCCTTGGCGCGCAGGATTTTGAGGAAACTCTGCGCCGCCTCAACCGAAGTGATGAAGGTGCGATTGACGACGGGCAGACTCGCTTGAATGCGCTCCTGCATGGCTACGCTGAAAGGGATGCCGGTTGATTGAGCCGCTGCAAAAGCCTGCATCAGACGCTGGCCGTTCAAACGGGTCTGCGTCGCGCCGGTGGCCGCCGCAACCTCCAACATCCCCTCGCGCACCACGAAACCATCGGCAAGCGGCGCGATGCGAGGCCGTCGAAACCAGCTCTTACGACTATGACGGGCGACAGCGCGATGGAGATGCGCTTCGCACAAACGATGCAGGCGTCTGGCGTGTAGATAATAATCGCGCATGAAAACTTCCGAGGCCTGTTGCTGTGCGGTGTCTTGGTAACCCAGATTGGCCGCCGCCTGTTGTTGCAAATCCAGCGCCAACAGATCGGCGCGTCGCCCGGTCAGAAAGTGCAATTCGTTTCGCACCCGCAGCAGAAAATCATAGGCCGACTGAATGGCTTTGATATCGCGTTCAGGAATGATGCCCTCACTCAGCAGTCCGCCAAGCGTCCTCTGCTCGTAAGCAATGCGCGACGCCCATAACAACACATGGAGATCGCGCAAGCCGCCCGCCGTCTCTTTGATGTTAGGTTCCTGCACACAGACGGCTTCGCTGAATTTCTCATAACGCAAGGCGCGCTCGTCCATCAACTCGCCCAGCAAGCGAGGTTTCTGTTTGTCAAAGACCTCTTCGTGCAAACGCTCAACGAGCGTTTCAAACAACTCCGCGTTGCCGCATAACCAGCGCGCATCAATCAACGAATTGCGCGAGACGAGGTCTTCACGAGCAATGGTCAGGCATTCGCCCATTGAGCGCACGCTGTGACCGACGGTGAAACCCACATCCCAGAGCAGATATAAAACCGCTTCGTTGAGTTGCGCCGCCAGCTTGGCATCCTTGCGCCCTTGATGCAGCAGCATGATGTCTATGTCCGAATGCGGCGCAAGTTCCTGTCTGCCGTAACCGCCCAGCGCGACGATGGCAAACGGTTCGCCGGAAGCGGCCTCGCCCAGGCGCTCCAGCGCCGCCGTGCGGACGATTTGTTTAATCAACAGGTCAACGATTAAACTGCGCGCCGCGACGATCTGGGTGCCAGCGATACCGAAACGGTGGCGCAACTGTAGCCGCTGCGTTTCGCTCTTCAAAAATTTCTTGAGCGCTACTAAACGCTCACCCGCGCCCATCTGTGTTGCGATGCGGCGCAGCTTCTCACCAGCGTGTTGCTCGATTGTTGCCAGATTAATTTGCATCTACATAATTCTCGCTAACCGCAGTGCAAGCCGGATGCCAGAGTCGTGTGAATCTCGAAGCAGGCGCAAAACCCCTTTGTTTATGGGCTGTTTTTCAAGCTCGACGCTCTGTAGAGAAGAAACGGAAAAATGCGCGAAGTACAATTCTGTAACTTCAAATATCCAATGACACAAAATTGTCGCTTTGGGTTTTTGACCATCACGGCAACAAATAGCGTGCTGTCGCTTGGCGAAGCGAATTCAAGCGCGGTAAATCAGTTGATAAATATAATTTTGGGAAACTCCGAATTCTGCCGCGTGGTCGGCTGCGATGAGCAGGCCAGTCGCCTTGAACAGCAGATGACGGAAGGAAGGCGGAAAGGTTGCGGCAAAAAATCATGCGTGGGCTTTTGGGAGGGTGACAAAATTGTTGTTTTCCAATGACAGATTTACATTTATGTCGGTATGGGTTTTGCGCCCAGACTTCATCAAAGGGAGCCGCAGGCCGGTTGGCAGGGCAGGGGCGGCGGCGAGTTGGCAAAACCTCTTGTCGGTGACGGATTTCTTTATGCAAGAAGATTATGGAAGAGTCGTTCTGAGGGTTGAACAGCCCAAACCGACTCAACTCAAACGCGACTCAGGGGGAAGAAGTTATGCGACCGAGATTATTCATCGCGTCTATGGTCTTGGTTTTTGCGGCGATCAATGGTTTTGCTCAAGGCGTTATCACACCGCGCCGCCATTTGCTGCCGCCAACCAGACCACAGCAGGGAACCGAAAACCCACTCACCGCCGCGCCTATAGCGACGCCGAATAGCGCCGAAGCCAACGAGCCGATCCCCTCGACCTTGCCGGTTTCCGCCATCAAAATCAAATTGAAGATCGTCGGTCAGGTCGCCATCGTGCGCGTCGAACATCAATTCCGCAACGACACCAGTCAAGACCTCGAAGGCACCTACTATTTTCCTGTTCCCGAAGGCGCAAGCCTTCTGGAGTTTGCCGTCTATGATGGCGATGAACGCCGCGTCGGGCGCGTCAAAGAAAAAGAGGAGGCTCGCGCCGCTTATGCCGCCGCCGCCGCTCAGGGCGAAGACCCGGCGATGCTAGAGATGACCAGACGCGGTTGGTTTCAATCGCACATCTACCCGATCCCGGCGCATTCCGACAAGCGCGTAGAGATGGTCTATTCGCAGGTGCTTGCGGCAAAAGACCAGTTGATTACTTTCGCGTATGCGCTCGGACAGGGCTATAAAAAATTGCGCGTGCCGGTCGGCAAAGTGGCAATCGAACTCGATTTGTCGGCCACCGCCGCAATCAAAAATGTCTTCTCGCCCTCGCATCCGATGGATTTCCATTTCGATGGCGAGCGCCACGTCAGCGGCAAACTCGAAACCGTTGGCGGCGGCGCTGCCGAAAATTTCACCTTGCAGTATTCCCTGGCTGAAACTGATGTGTCGCTGTCGTTGTTGACCTATCGCCAGAAAGGCGAAGACGGCTACTTTCTGATGCTGCTGTCGCCGAAAATTGATTTCGACCGGCGACGCATCTCCGCCAAAGATTGCCTCTTTGTCATAGACATTTCGGGGTCAATGGCAGGCGACAAACTACAGCAGGCGAAAGCGGCTTTGCAATTTGGTTTGCAGCAGACCTTGAAAGAGAGCGACCGCTTTAACATCGTGGCCTTTGATGATCGCATCATTCCTATGAGTTCGACGATGTTGATGGCAAGCCCCGCCAGTCTTGCCAAAGCCCTTGATTTTATTGACCAATTGAAAGCCGTGGGCGGCACCAATATCAACGACGCGCTGATTGCCGCGATGCAGATGTTTGAAGACAATGGCCGTCCGCACAATCTGGTTTTTTTAACTGATGGCGAACCGTCTGCAAGTATCACCGACCCGAATACCATTGCCGCCAACGTGCGCGCCGCCAATCATCAGCGGGTCAAACTTTTTTCCTTTGGCATAGGCGCAGGCGTGAATCATTATCTGCTGGAAAAACTCTCTACGGAAAATCGCGGCGCAACTGCGAACATCAACGATGCTGCCGAACTCAAGCGCACCGTGTCGGCTTTTTTTGCCCGCGTCGCGCAGCCTGTGCTGGCCGATTTGCAAGTTGATTTCGGCGCGCTACAGGTTGAACGAATGCAGCCATCCGAGTTGCCAGACCTTTACACTCGCGGCCAGATCAAAATTTTCGGGCGCTATCGCAATGCCGAAGCGCTGCGCGACGCTACCGTAATCTTGACCGGAAGAATGAATGAAGAAGCGCAACGCTTCGATTTCAGCGGCCTGAATTTTCCACTCGAAACTACCGACAACGAATTTCTGGCAACGCTCTGGGCGCATGAAAGAATCGCCGCGTTGCTGGCGCAGATTCGTCTGTACGGCGAGACCCCCGAACGCAAAGACGAAGTTATTCAACTGGCAAAAGAGTTCAATCTGGTGACGCCGTACACTTCAATGTATGTGCCGACAACCGCCGAATTGCAGCGCGAACGCTTGATCGAACCAGCCGCGCCGCAAACCAATCCATCGGCGACGCCGCCAAATCCACCAGGCGACATCACCACAAGCAGAGTTGATAATCTTCCTCTGAACGGACGAAGTTTTGTTGCAGATGTAAGATCGCAGGCCAATGCCGCCAACGCTCCGGCAAACCCCGCGTCGAATACGCCATTTGAAGCGTTACGGCTTTTGACCGGACGCACGCCGCAAAATCAGAACGCGGCCTCTGTGGATAGCCGTGGGGGGCTCAACAATCCGAGTGCGCCAGCGCCGCCGGGAACCGTGGTGGACGCCAACGGCGCGGTGATTGCCAACGCCACGATTACGATTAAAGACCAGAACACCGGCGCTACGCGCATGGCGCAAACCGATGCCAACGGGAATTACAGCGTGGCCGGATTGCCGCCCGGTGAATATTCCATAGCGGTCGCGGCTCCGGGCTTTACGACCACGCAATTGCAGAACGTCACCGTGCAACCCGGGCAGGTCACCGCCACCGGCGTCGAAATGTCTGTGGCCACCGTTACGGAAGTGGTGCTGGTCACCAGCGTCGCTTCAGCTTTGAACGCTTCGACGGCGCAACTTGCGACGACCATCGAACCGAAAAAAGTGAAAGACCTGCCGCTGCTGGAACCGCTGGAACGCTTCGCGCTGTTGGCTCCGGGCGTCAAGACTTCAAGCGAAGGATTGAATCGTCCGCAAACCGGCTTCACACACGAATTTGATTTTCGCTTCTTCATCAACGGCGGTCGTCCGCTCTCCACTACGCACACCTTGAATCAAGTGGACAACAACGGCCTTGATGGACAACCGACGATTGCGCTTCGTAATGCCGAGGCGATTGAGTCGCTCTTTGTCGCCACGACGCGCAGTTCCGGCGAGGTCGCCATGAGCGGCGCTTCTTCCATCAATATTCAAACGCGCTCCGGCTCAAATTATTTTCACGGTTCGCTCTTCGATTACTATTTGCATCGCGGCTTGGGGGCGCTCTCGCCGCTGGAAAGAAGAAACGGCTTGACGGCGAAACCAAAAGACAAAGACAGCTTGTACGGCGCTACGTTTGGCGGCCCCATCCAACGCGACCGCTTCTTTTTCTTCGGCTCGTTTCAAGGCGAAAGCGAACGCGCCAATCGCTTCTTCGATTCCACTTCGGCTTATCAAACGCCCACCTTGGCGGGGCTGGAAAAACTTGGGCGGCTTTTTCCCGATTCGCCGACGGTGGCGGATTTGCTCAAACGCAGTCCCTTGCAACAAACCGTCAGCCCAGCCCACATCAGTCGAACTTTTCAACGCATGATTCAAGGCGTGCCAATTGAATTTGGTGAAATCACACGATTATTACCGGCGGCAACGACAGGTTATGAAGCCAACGCCAGATTCGATGCCAACTTGACGTTGCGCGATATTCTGCAAGCCGAATACTGGTTCAGCAAACGCCAGACGCGCAATTCAACAGGCCGCTTGGTCGCCGGTTTCACCGCTGATGCCAACAACGACGGCCACCTTGGGTTAATCCGTTGGTCGAGAAATATCTCGCCGATTTCGATTAACGAAGCGACCTTTGTCTTCAATCGTTCGAGCTTGTCTTTTCGCGCCAGCGACAATCCCTATGAGGCAAAAAGCAGCGTAAACATTGGGCTTTTCGGGCTTGCTTACGGCAACAGTCCGCGACTTCCCGCGCATTACAACTCTTCGGTTTTTGAATTTGCCGATACGTTTACACGCGCCGAAGGTCCTCACAATATCAAGTGGGGTGGACAGGTCAAACGCCGTTTGACGACCTTCAACGAGTTGAGCGGCGAGCGCGGACAATACAATTTTTTCAACTTCGATGATTTTGTTTTGAATCAGGCATTCACTTTGACGGTTGCCGCAGGCGAGGCGCGAACGCCTTTTACCGAAACCCATCAACACTATTTTGCCGATGACTCGTGGCGCGTGAAAAGCAATCTCACGTTGTCTTACGGCTTGAGTTATGAAAACTCCACGCCGCCCCTCAACGCGCTTGCCGAAAAAATCCGCAAACGTGAAGCGTCGGCGACCACTGCGCTCTTTGCGGTTTCTCAGCCGCTCTCTAGTCGAACTCTGGCAAAGGTCGCAGGCGATAACAACAACTTCGCGCCGCGTTTCGGGTTCGCTTACACGCCGCGTTTTCAAGTGTTCGGTTTCAATCCTTTTGGCTTCGACAAGACGGTGATACGCGGCGGCGTCTCAATGGCTTATGACGCGACCGCGTATCGTCCACTTGCTGATGTGGCAAGAAGCTCGCCGAATATTTTTCTGGCGGTCATCAATCCGGCAGCCTATCCTGGCTTGCCGCGTTTTCCCGATTTGCCTGATGCGGCGACCTTGCGTACCTTGGCGCGCAGCGATGCGGCGCAATTTTCCAAGGTCGCTTTGACTGCCGATTTTCGCAATGCCTATTCGCTGAACTGGCATCTGTCGGCGACTCGTGATTTCGATAGCAAGGCGCTTTGGGAACTGAACTATGTAGGCTCTCGCGGCATTGGTTTGACTCGTCTGCTCGATGGCAGCGCGACCAATCGCCAGTCACCTGACGCCAAGTTGTTTGCTACTTCGCGTCTTTATGCCAGCACCGGTCGCTCCATTTATCACGCCTTGCAAACCCGGCTCAACGTGCAGGTGATTGACACGCTGACAGCGGGACTTGCTTACACCTTGTCGAAGTTGACCGACGATGTGCCGGATTATGCAATGGCAAATATATCCGGCATTCAACAAACGCCAAACTTGAACGGCGTGCAATCCTTCGCGCAGAATCCTGTGGATCTTTCTGGTGGCGAACACGCGCTATCGAATCTTGATCGTCGGCATTCGCTGAATGGATTTTTCCTCTACAGTTTTCCGCGTGTGCGTGGGCGTTCGGGGTTTTGGGCAAAGCTGACGGAAGGTTGGCAGGCGAGCGGCATACTGGAAATATCAAGCGGCGCGCCTTACACGGCGGTGCAATATTTCGGGCAGTCGTTGCCTTCAGCAGCGACGTTTTCGGCGATGTTTGCCGAAGGCTTCGGCAACGTGCGACCATTTACCGGCAACCTTGCTGCGCCTACGGACACCGTGGCTTTTTCCAATGCGGCGAATCAATACTATCGTTTCTTTGTGAACGCCGACGGCACGCCCTTCGTGAGCGCCACGGGATTCATCATCGCTAATCGCTCGGCGTATCACGCCGGAGATTGGCGAGAAGCGCGCTTCGTCTATAACGATTATGCGGTCGAGCAGGCGGCGCGACGTTTGGGATTATCGCCTATGGCCTTCGGGCAAACCTTTGCGGCGGGGCGAGCTTTTGGTAACGAAGGGCGCAATCGTTTGTTCAGTCCGAAACTGGCGAATCTGGATTTCGCGTTGCTCAAGACCACGAAATTAAGCGAAAAAGTGTCGCTACAATTTCGCGCCGAAGCCTTCAACCTGTTCAATCATCCGAATCGCGCCCGCCCGAATTTCATATTGGAAAACGCCGGTGGACGCGGCTTCGCCGATGATGGCGAAGTAGATGCCAGCCCGCGCCGCCTTCGCCTGGCCTTGAAATTGATTTTTTAAGCGGCACTTTGAATTTGCATTTTGCCGAGGTGCCATAGACAATGCCTTGCAGCAAAATTCCAATCACGAAAGGACGCTGCGCGGCAGCACGCGGCGAGGAAAATCATGAGCAGCGCAAAACCAACTAGCGGAACCAACGTCGGCGAAGCCGTGCCGGATTTTGAATTGCTCGATAGCAACGGGCAGCCCTGGCGATTATCCGAACATCGCGGCAAGGTCGTCGCTCTGGTCTTTTATCCGAAAGATGAAACGCCGGTTTGTACCAAACAGATGTGCAGTATGCGCGACAACTGGGCGGATTATGAAGCCAGCGGCGCGCAGGTCGTAGCGGTTTCCGTCGGCACAGTTGAACAGCATAGAAAATTCGCCGCGCATTACAACCTGCCACAGACTTTGTTGGCCGACGAAAACGGCGAAGTCAGCAAATTGCTGAACGTCAAATCGTTGTTCGGCGGTTCGCAACGCGCCGTCCTGGTCATTGATCAACAGGGCGTCATCCGCTATCGCAAATCGGTGATGCCGATATTTCGCCCCAGCGATGATGAAGTTTTGACCGCTATTCGCCAAGCGCAAAATTGAAGTGAACCACCCGGAGAGCGCCTTGCACATGAAAGTACAGGCGAGCTTTTGTGGTCGCCCCTTTTGATGAAGGAGCGGCCACAGAAACTCGCCCGTGCAAGCACTGGCAAACGGCTCGAAGACGGCGAAGTTGGTCGCCGGTCGAGCCTGATTTTTTGTAACGACCCAGCCTGCTTTGCCCCGCAGGGGGGTAGGAAATTATTCGCCTCCGGTCATCAAAAAGGTGACGATAGACTTTGCCCCGCAGGGGTGTAGGAAATTAGCCAGTGCTGTAGGCATTGGAATCAAGTTGAGCAAACGCGGCGCGCCCTGAAAGGGTGCAGGAGAGGCGACGCCGCCAGCCTCCGGCGCTCTGTCAGAGCGCGACCATCAAGCCGCTTGCGCCTTCCCATAACTTTCCCAGGGGCTAATCTCCGCTGCGCCTCTGGCGCAAAAACGAAGCGACCGGCAAGAAAATATAATCCCTTGATTCCGGTTGAGCAGCGGTCTCTGACCGCTGGCTTGGCTCTGCGGTGCGCCTACGGCGCAAAACGACGCAGCAACCGGCAATTTTCAAACCGGCTGGGTAATTAGAGCGTGTCGTATAAAAGGATGTTCTGTCCAGATATTGTGTGTGCTGGTGTGACTATCTACAAAATATAGGCGATTTCTGGAATTCTGCGACACCCTCTAATTAGCTCGACTTTGTACATTTTTCAGAGGCGAACCAGCCTTGCTAATCCCCCCGACTGCAGTCGGGGGATGCTTAAAGTCCAACCTTGCCCAATGCTCAAGGCTGGACTTTAACTATCCCCCGATTGCCATCGGGGGGATTGCAAAAAAAACTTTGCTTGCTTGAGTGTAGGCTGGGCTTTAAGCATCCCCCAACTGCCGTTGGGGGGATTCAGACGAATGGCCTCACCGCCTCGACTCTCCGTTGGGGGGCAGGCGAATGACCAAACCGCCTCGGCTCTCCGTTGGGGGATTCAGACGAATTGCCTCACTGCCTCGGCTCTCCGTTGCTAGAT
>JACQDB010000080.1 GCA_016201275.1 Acidobacteriota bacterium | reverse complement strand
TGACACTGGTGGCGGAGAGCTTGCAAAAAGAGAGCAAACAATGGCCACGGACAGCGGCGTGGTACGGCAAAAAGCAGCCGACGTTCTCGGATGCTTTGGCTTTGGTAAGAGGTTGTTTGTGGAACAATTGCCATTTTTCAACGTCGAGTTCAGAGGTTGAAGTCATAAAAATCCCACGAGCGTTATTTGAGCGCTTAACAGATGCGCTCTGCTACGCTGCGTGATGGATAAAGTCGAGCTTAGAAAGTAAGTATTTATTTAAGAAGGGTTGATGCGTCCGGCACGACTCGAACGTGCGACCTTTTGCTTCGTAGGCAAAAAAGCAGGATGCTCCCGCCTTATCATTTGATGACATTTCATTACATTTCAAACAGGTTGCAGCCGTTGAAGCGCATTGATTTTACCATCTGTTACTGTCTGTTGACATTTGGTAGTGGAACAAAAGTGGAACATTCAATCACGATCCAGCTATGAGCAAACAAGGCTTTCAACAAATGACCGCCGCAGAGTTTCGATAGCGCGCCCCGGAGCGCAGCATTCAATCCGCCATCGTCGCCTTGCTTCGGCTCATCGGTCTGCCGCACAGCGTCACCGATGCCTCTCTGGTCTTCGACGATAAGGGCAAGGTCGCAGGCCGCGCCGTTGAGACCGACGGCTGGCCGGATGTGACCGCGAGTTTGCCGCCATCGGGTCGGCTGCTCGGTTTCGAAACCAAGAGCAAAGACGGCAGGCTCAGGCCGGCGCAAATCGCCTGTCATGCGTGGCTCAGGAGTTCGGGCGCGCTGGTGATTGTGCCGCGCCGTGTCGAAGAGGTCGCCGCGGCGCTGGTTGACGCAGGCATTCGTCATCAGGTGTTGACGCAGCTTTTACAAAACCCTTTGCCGCACGCTGCGGCAAAGGAATGCAGAACAAAGAGAGTGCTTAAATGATTATTACTACTCTCTATTGATATTAATATATAGGGGTGCATTTTCGTACCCCTGCAATTTTGAGTTGGCTCCCGCAGGCTCTCAAGGACGTAAGGGTTTTGAGAATTTGCAAAGCGTAGAAAGAGCGCAGCGGAGCGTCAGGCCCGGTAGAGATGCCGGGCTTTTATTTTGCTGATACCAGGGGACCTAAGTTTCCCCTTATTGCCTGACAACTACACTTTCGCGTAAAATTAGTTTATATCCATCTTGTCAAATAAACTTTTCGATTATTGAATGTTTCAGAACTGATGATCAGTGGCAACCGGAAGAAGGGGATGGTATTATGGGGTCGGATTTACGGACACAAGAAAGCATCGCACGTTAATCACTTGTCCGCAAATCGTCTAACGCCCTCCATCAGGAAACCTGCGTAGGGAGAAACAAGACTTTAATGCTGTTATGGTATGTAGGTTATCAGCTACGAAGAGAGGCAAGGATTATATGAATGCCGACATTCTAAAACGAGTGGTTCGTGCTATCGCTAACGGTCAGCATAGCGATCTTGATCGCCTTGCTGACAAAATTGTTGAAGCTGAACGGCGCACAGGTCACAAAAAACTCGCTGATGAACTGGAAGCAATTCTCAAGCAGCCTCGGCCACAAAGGGATGATCAGAGATCGATAGCAAGTCCAGACCGAAAGCTCAAAGAGTTACCTCTCAGCCGGAGGCATGGAGAATCGCTTGCCACATTATTCACTCCAGAATCACTGGAACACCACATGGTATTACCACCAGCGATTGAAGAACGGTTCGAACGAATTGAACGCGAATATGCAGCTAGAGATAGGCTTGGAGTTTATGGACTTCGCCCACGTAAGACTATTCTACTTTATGGCCCGCCGGGGTGTGGCAAATCACTGGGTGCTAAACGTCTTGCCTGGAAGACGGGGCTGCCGCTTATGAAGATCCGTTTTGATACACTGATTTCATCATACTTTGGGGAATCAGCTGCTAATCTCCGCTCTATCTTCATCTCAGCCAAGGAGCGCTCTTGCGTTTTGTTGCTGGATGAATGTGATTTCATCGCTCGTTCACGTATCAATACCAATGATATTGGAGAAGCCTCTCGTATAGTCAACACGCTTCTCCAGTTAATGGAGGATTACGACGCTCCTGGTCTGCTTGTTGCTACCACAAACGTTGAGTCGTCGCTTGATCCGGCACTCTTTCGTCGTTTTGATGATGTGTTTCTCGTACCCCTCCCTGGCTCAAAGGAGATCGAGAGACTCCTCCGAATGGCTCTGTCTTCAGTGAGTCTTGTCGACCCGATTGATTGGGCCCAACTGGCTGACCGTTTATCCGGTGCTTCCGCAGCGATGGTGGTAAAGACAGCTCAAGATGCTGCCAAGGCCGCTGTTCTTGAAGGAATAAAAGTCGTTACTCAATCAAACCTTGAACAGGCAATCGTAGAGCTACGGAGAAACGATGATTCTACTCGAGGGGGAATAAAGGATGCCGGATGATGGCCAATTCCAATATCTTCCTTTGTTGCGACGTTATAAAGGTAGGGCGCGTCTCCAAGGCGGTGGTGGACAGTCTCCGCAAACAAAAGCAAACAAGCAGTCACAACAAGCACATAGCGAATATTTGCAAGATGCCTCGGAATCACTGACTACTATTTGGAAGAAGCGTAAGGCCGAAAGACAAAAAGAAAATCTACCCGTTATTCCACAGGGTATCCCTATTCTCTTGCAGATTGATCCGAGCCTCGAACTGGACGCGTTGCGGGAAAAGTTTGCATTTGAGATTGTCGCCGAGCAGGAGGAGGGATATGTAATCGTCGCTTCTGAAGATATCGAACTTGCACTATTTCAAAAAATGCTCGAAGGCTTCGCCGTACAAGTTCATGGCTCGGCGACAATTGCGAAGGTACATAAGCTGCTCGATGACCCGGATCAAGCAGACCGGCTTAGCCGTATCCTCTCAGTCAACCTATGGGCGGAATGGCCGGGGATCAAAGATGAGCAACTCTACTGCGTTGATATGGGTATTGCCTGTGCAGGCACTGTTGATATCCCGACCCACCCAAAAAAACGCAAGAGTGAATCTGATGCTGATTGGGCTAAGAGAGAACTCGATTGGTCGCAGGCTCGCAGTGATGCCTACGATTTATGGGATAATATTAAATTCCAACGTGAGAACGAGATTGCTCAGTTTGTTCAAACATATCACGGTGAAATTCTACACAGTATCGATGGTATTGAGGTCGATGCTTTCCTTCCCGACAGCTTTACGATTCGGCTCAAAATTTCAGGAAAAGGACTAAGGGATTTGATCCTGAACTATCCTTACATCTTTGAAGTCGTCGAGCCAGAAGACATCGATTTGCCGCAGCGAGTAGACAATGTTGGTGTACAGCCTACCCTTACTATAGAACCTACCGCGCCTGAAGCCCAGGCGCCAGCAGTATGTGTCATTGATAGCGGCATCCAGGAAGGTCACTTCCTTATTCAACCCGCCATAGATCAGGCGACATCGCACTGCTTTCTGCCTGCAACGATGTCAACCGATGTAGGCGATTACGTGGCACCCGCTGGGCATGGTACCCGCGTAGCTGGCGCAGTTCTCTATGGCGAAGTTATTCCTAAAGATGGATCTCCGCAATTGCTATTCTGGATCCAGAATGCTCGAGTGCTTAATGAGCAAAACCAAATGCCAGAGGAGATATTTCCTCCTCTCGTTATGCGCGCTGCTATTGAGCGGTTTCATCTAGGGCCGCGCAACACGAGAATTTTTAATCATTCAATTAATGCGAATGTATTCTGCCGCACTCGATATATGTCAGCGTGGGCAGCAGAGATTGATGCATTGTGTAATGCTTATGACGTACTAATCGTTCAAAGCGCCGGCAATCTCCCTCTAGAAGGTTCTAGCCCTTACTTAGGCATAAAGGAACATCTGGCTGCCGAGCGTGGCTACCCAAAATATTTATATGAACCCTCCACACGGATTGCCAACCCTGGGCAAAGTCTTCAGGCTCTCACTGTTGGTTCGGTTGCCTATGGCAATTTTGAAAACGGGGACTGGCATACCTTTGCTCGGGATCGTGGTCATCCATCAGCATTCTCACGATCCGGTCCTAGTATTTGGAACGTTATCAAACCAGAGGTTGTTGAGTATGGCGGCGACGCTGTACGCACAAACAACTTACCGCCTGATGTAAATGTCGGAGGAATGATTGCGGCGTCTTGTCCTGAACTGGTTCGCTCAACTATGTTTCCTCCAGGACCTCCCTTTGAGCGTGATCAAAGCGGAACCTCTTTTGCTGCGCCAAAGGTTGCCCGGATTGCTGCTCAACTACAGCAACTTTTGCCAGATGAACCTGCACTTTTGTATCGTGCGCTTATCGTTCAGTCAGCTCGTTGGCCAACCTGGGCCGAAAGACGGTTAATTGCCTTGCGATATCCTAGCTCCCAACATGACCAACAGCGGCGGCAGGAGTTGATGGATGAGGTTTCCCGGATTATCCGTTGCATTGGCTATGGCATCCCAGACGAGGCTCGCGCCACAACCAACACTGACTATCGCACCACTTTCATCACGAGTGCCGAAACAGCCATACAGGCAGGTGAGTGCCATATCTACCAAGTTCCTATTCCCGCGCCGCTGCGCCAGCAGGCCGACGATTTTGATATTCGCATTGATGTCACTCTATCTTACGTTGCACAACCCCGACGCACACGGCGCTATTTACGCCGTTATTTATCAACGTGGCTGGATTGGAAAAGCAGCAAGCTTAGAGAAGGGATCAAGGACTTTCATGCTCGCGCAATTAAGGATGAGGAGAATGATGCTGAACCCCTTCCCGGATCAGTTCTTCCCTGGACACTACATGAAAGCTCTAGCGCCGGACTCATTCGAACCACGAAGCGGAATAGCGGTACCGTTCAGAAGGACTGGGCAGTGGTCAAATCTAATAGCTTACCTGATCATTTCTGTATTGCGGTTGTTGGTCATCAAGGCTGGAGCCGCGATCCTGACTCGGCAGCTCGTTACGCATTAGCTGTCACGTTTGAGATTCTTGGGCAGGAGATTCCTATTTACGAGCCTCTTCGGACAGCGATTATTGAGCTACAAACGGAAATTGAAGCAGAGAGTGATATAGAAGTTGAACCCGAAGTAGAGGTCGAGGTCGATGGATAATGTAAGCTGGCTTGTCATAGCGCAGCAACATTAAAAAGGCAGCCTGGCCACTTCATCAACTCATAAATTCGGAGTTGGATCATGAATAGCTCTAAAGAACCGAAAATTCAGGAAAGAATAAAAGAGATCACCTTAAATCAAAATGGAATCTATGATGACTCTGCTTTAATTTTCACGACGCAGACAGGCTACGGCTATTCGCTTTATGGTTTGGATCGCCAAGGAACTTACTGTGAAGACGTATTCGGATTTGACACGCCGGAAGCCGCAGAGACAGCAGCTAAAGAGCATTTTGATCTCTTGAAAAATGAAAGACCGCCTCAGAATAAAACGGAAGCCAGAGAGCATGCGATTTCGGAAGGCAAGCTGCTGAAGTTCCCCAACAAGTAATCATTTATGCTTGAGAAGGTAGGTACAATCTGAACCGTGAACTGGATATCGAAATTTCTTCATCGCAAGGAAAATGACACGTCGTTGTCCCTCGGCGCATCGAAGCCCGTTGTGGATCCGGTCCACAAGAGCGATAGGGGTATCGCTACAGATAATCCAATCCAAAATCCGGCAGAAGACGCCCTCGGTAGAGCTAAACCTGCCCGTTCTTTCGCAGAGCAGATCTTATCCCTTGATTCAGCCGAGGGGATAGTCGTTGGCGTCTTGGGGCCTTGGGGTTCAGGAAAGACCTCTTTCGTCAATCTTGCTCGGCGCCACCTAAAAGACGCCGACATCCCAGTACTCGAATTCAACCCTTGGATGTTCAGCGGAGCGGAACAACTTGTGGAAGCTTTCTTTGTAGAAATTTCCGCTCAACTGAAGATCCGTTCAGGTTTCGCAGAGATAGGCAAACTCCTAGAGGATTACGGCGAAACCTTTTCCGGCTTGGGATGGTTGCCGCTTGTTGGTACATGGATCGAGCGCGGTAAAGTCGCTACAAAGGGACTTGCCAAACTGCTTCAGCGTAAGAAAGAAGGAATGGGTACTCGTCGGTCTAAGGTTCACAAAGCACTTGCATCGATTGAGAAGCCCATTGTTGTTGTACTCGATGACATTGACCGTCTAACCACCTCAGAGATCAGAGATGTCTTTAAGCTCGTTCGGCTAACGGCAAACTTCCCAAACATCATTTACCTTTTGGTTTTCGATCGGCTTCGCGTGGAAGAGGCGCTTGGAGAACAGGGAATTCCAGGTCGCGACTACCTGGAGAAAATTCTACAGATTGGGATTGATCTTCCTGCGGTGCCTACGGACGTATTGAACTCCCAGATCTTCAAATCCATGGATGCAGCACTTGCGAAGATCGAGAATCCGGGACAGATTGATCAGAATACTTGGCCTGATGTCTTTATGGAGATCATTCGTCCGCTAATTCGGAATATGCGAGATGTGCGTCGCTATGCAGCCGCCATCCACGGCACGGTCCGGGACTTGGGTGGCCAAGTGGCTCTTGTAGATGTACTTGCCCTCGAGGCGATCCGTGTTTTTTTACCTGACGTCTTCCGTGGCATAAACGGAGCAGTGGGGGGCCTTACTGATACGTCGGATGGATATGGAAGGCATGCCAACTCCCCGCATCTTAAGCAGCAGATTGACAGATTGATCAAGGCGGCTGGCGAGCGCGAAGAGGTTATCCGCTCACTCATTCAACGACTGTTTCCCGCAGGGGGACGGCACATTGGTGGATCTAACTATGGAAGTGATTGGAAGAGGAGTTGGCTTCGGGAGCGACGTGTAGCTCATGAGGAAGTGTTTCGTTTGTACTTAGAGCGCGTCGTAGGCAAAGGTTTACAGGCATTCACGGATGCTGAGAAAGCCTGGGAATGTATGACAGATCGTAATGCCTTTAAAAGCTATCTATCTTCTATTGAACTTGAACGGCTGCAGGATGTTATTTCGTCTCTCGAAGCTTATGAAGATGAATTCAGACCTACTCATATCGTTCCGGCGACAGTGGTTCTCCTAAATCTGTTGCCTGTGTTGCCAGATCGGCAGGGCGGGATGTTTGAGTTTGGCGCCCAGCTTATCGTTGGACGAGTAGTCTATCGGCTCATTCGTGTGCTCAATGATCCTCAAGCGGTAGAAATTGCAGTTCGAGAAATACTACCTCAGGTTCCGTCACTATCCTCCCAATTGGAGCTTATCTCAGACGTTGGATATCGAGAAGGGGCTGGCCACAAACTCGCATCTGAAACAGCGGCCAGAGAGTTAGAGAAAGAGTGGCGGGCCAGGGTTCGCGCAGCCGGCGCAGACATGCTTGCGAACGAAAAATCACTCTTAAGGACTCTGCTCATTACCAAGAGGGACGCAGATCCAGATGAACCAGTGCTTGTGGTTCCCGATTCTCCCCGCGTGACAGTCGCGCTACTTCGGTCAGCGCGAAGCGAGGTGCAAAGTCAAGCAATGGGAAGTCGGGCTGTACAGCGATATCCTCGCCTTGCATGGGACGCTCTAGTTGAGCTGTACGGTGATGAAGCTACCTTGCGTGAGCGTATCGAGACATTGAAGGCTTCGCAGCCCGACGAAACGAATGATCTACTGCATCTGGCCGAGAAGTATCTCGGAGGATGGCGCCCCAGTGATTTCGGTAGAGACTGATGTGTTGATTTTGGCAACCGGGACTGGGTTCATCCGCAATTTCGATGATGAAAATTCCGCTATCGCCTTATGCAAGTTAGAGATACAAGAATTTGTTACCAAAAGAGGCGGCGCTGTAACTCTTTGTGATTCTATTACTTGCAGCCACCTCCACCGAATGTGCGGATGAACCCAAGTGTGAATGCCGAAATCATGTGTATTAGTTGCACTCGTCAATCTTTCAATTGATTCCCTTACCCAAGACTCGCGTCTTTCGTTCACGCGAGTTGAAGGTCATTTCTGCAAATCGTCAATCACAAAAGAGTCATGATTTTCGTCTCATTTTTCATATACGAAAAAAACTTGACGATTTATTCTTCCCGGTATAGGGTTCTAGCAACTAAACCGGCGCACACCGCGCCACTAAGCAATCAAGAAGCAGGCTAACGATAACTATTTCATGCGCAACTGACGCGCGATTTCACATACAAAATATGTACTTGATATTTGACTTGGATTCATGAAGTGCGAGCCCTAACAAGCTTCGCACGAGTCACGCCTGACGGGTGACGACAATATTTTGATTTCACCCTGCTTAGCCTGCGAGGGTGTGCAAAGCCAGATTGATGCGACCGTCAGCGTTTCGGCGGGCTTTTCTCTTTAGCGCGTGAGGTAATGATGAACGAGAGATTTTCAATTCAGATAGCCAAAGCTGGCAGAAGTCAGTGTGGCCTGTGCGGTGGCTCGATGACGCTGGAAGCCGCGCCTTGTCTCTTTCTGGGCGATCAGCCGCTCTGCCATGTTTGCGGCGAATCGAAAGCCCCGGCTTTGGCTGAACTGCTCGGTCGCACTAAATCTTCTGATCAGGAATGGCTGGAAAAACATCGTGCGGAAATGTTTTTTATCAAGCTCAGGCTTCAGAAGATACAGGAACAAGTGAACGAGCCCGTAGCTACTCACCTTGAGCGGCTCTATGGCGAAGAGTCGGGGCGCAAAAGCTACACCAATTAAGAAAAGGAAAAACTATGCCGAAACCAATCGAAATTGCTCAACACCAAAATGTGTTGCGGGAAATCCAGAACCATAAAACCGCGAAGGAAACGCTACGCAGGCAACAGGCCGAGATGGAAACAAAAAAAGCGGCGCTTCAAACCCGATACAACCAAGTCGTAAAGCGCACGCAGGAAATCGAACAGTCACTCCCGTTGCTTGAATCCCGGATTCGACAGAGCTGGGATGCAACCCTTCCTGAGATGATCGCCATGCTTGAGCAGAGGGATGCAACTCAAGCAATCCACAAAGCCTGCTTGAGTCAGTTGGAGGTTATCAATCAACAAATCCAACTCCATATTCGCACAGCGGCTGACCTGATGCGGAAGATCGCTGACATCGGATTTGCGATCTCGGGGCTTGAAGAAGAGGTGAAAAAATTTCAGGAGCTGGAGAAGGCTGATATGTTTGCCGCTCCGATGTAGGAAGCCCCTAATAAACAACAATTGAGGATAGCAACAATGAAACAACTCGAAAAAGACCGACAATTTATTGCTGAAGTCTTCTCGGTTGGTCGCCAAATGCGACGACTGGAGACTGCGATCAAAACCGCGCGCCCTAATCAAGTCATCAGTGATGCCGAAGCGAAGGAGATCTGCTCATTGATTGACCGGATGCCTGAAATCTACCGCGCAGAGCGTGAGATTCTGGCGATGGTAAGCAGTGACCGGGTCAGCAAGAGCGCTGCGGGTGTCGCACAGGCCATGCCGATCTTCAAGATCAACAGCGATGGTCTGATTAAAGCCTCCATAGGTGGCGACGGCCTCCGCCGCTTCTCGCTGATAGCGTCGAGCGATGCGACCGATCTTAGTGGCGATGTGTTCACAGAGAAATCTCTGCAACGGATGAAGGACACGGCCAAGGGAATGACCATGTTTTTGAATCACTCCTATAATGTGCCTGATGATGTGTTCGGGGTTGTAGAAGAGGCCACCCTCACTAAGAGAAAAGTCTGGAACAGCATTGACAGCAAAAATGCCGAATACCTTTGCCTGACCTATGACGGCATTGTTACGGAGGTGAACCCGGCAGCCGTGAGAACTCACGAGATGATGCTGGAGGGAGTTGTGCGCCTCGCCGCGTCGGTTTCCGTGCTCATCGTTGACAAGTACGTCGCAAAGGATGGCAGGCGGATGATTGATGATGTTGTAAACCTGGAGTGTAGCGTCGTAGGGCTAGGCTGTAATCCGACTTCGTGGGTAGAGAGCGCAAGTAAAGCGCTCAAAGCTGCATGATGAAATGCGGACTTTTAATTGGTGAAAGGCATGGGCGGTGATGAGTTCAGATGTGCATCGAAATAGAAATCTCGATGAGCAACTGGCTGGCTACGTCGCGGAGCAGTCTGGGTCGCGCCCGCTCCTCGTCAACATAGTCAGCGAGATTGAACGACTCGAACTCATCATCGCTCAACAGTACCAAAGCCTTGAAGTAGTCGAGCAGAGCATGGCCGATCTTGAGCTTGATACGCTTGATGAAATTTATAACGAGTCGGTGTTCAGCACGAAGCAAAAACCGATTGCCAGATTCAGTAACGATCACCAGCGTAAGTGGGAGCTGCGCCGCCGGCTACGGGCGAATCAATCCTTCGCTGCTCTCGTCGAAAGCCGACGCAGCATGATCAAAGAGAAGGCAAGGCTATCAGCGCGCCTTCATAGATTGGAGGCATATCGGAGCATGCTTCTTTGTGACCTTAACCATTTGGAGGATTAAAACCATGCAAATTCCTATTGAAACGGTGATCGATAAAACGCAACTCGAAACCTTTCATCAACGCGCCTTGCGCGAAGCCAACGTGCAGACCGATGACGCCGAGTTCACAAGATGGCAGCGCATTGAGGCACTCACGGGTGTCATGGGTACCAGCTTGAAAATGATCGAGGAGGCCAACGCCAAGTTGAACGAGCAGTTGCCGGAGGCGCATCGCCAGATGGCCAGACAAAGACTTTTCGATCAGCGCAAAGCGCTTTGGGACAACCTGAAAGAATTGAAGTCGGTAACCAGGAAAGGGGAGCTTGACGCACCCTGGATGCAAACCAATTAAAACAGAAAGGCTGTACGTGCATGAGGCCTCCGCAAGCCTCTTATGAGCAACCGTAAGGAGGAATAAAATTGACGATAAAAGAGCAACAACACATCGAAGCCGTGCGCGATCTCGCAGTGCTCAAACTCGAAGATCTGAAGGGGCAGCCAGGTGTCGGCCAGCGCCGGGAAGAACTCCGAAATATTTTCGAGCACGCTCAGGCGCTGCTCGAATGCGCCGACAGGCTTGCGCGCGCCCAGTCGCAGATAGCCGGGTTCGTCGCCGAACTCGATACCATTGAGACCCGGATCGGCGAGGTGGAAGCGCAACAGCAGGAGAATGAAGCGGCACTATCGCAGGGAATAACGGACCGCAATGTGGAGGTCATCACGTCCTGTAGTGCCCAACAGTCAGCCTACCAGATGGTGCTGAAAAGTCTGGCGATCAGGCGCGACGAATTGAGTCAGGAAATTCAAACACGCGATATCAGCCCCTACCAGGGCGACTTCAATCAACGGCTTTTTCGTTTTCAACAACTTGACCTCGCAGCCGTGGATGAGAATGCCTGGCAGGAAAAAGTTTATAACAGCCAGTCGGCTGTTCTTGATCGGGCGGCGCAACATTGCGCGCAAATCATTGAAGCGCAACGCCGCCAGGTGACCCCACCGGAAGCCGGAACAGTTCAGCCGTTCTATACGCGATCAGAAGAACATATTGTCACATCGGGCGATGGCAGTTCGGAAGTCTATCCGAAAAGGATCGGCAGGCGATTTTAGAATGGATATTGCTGGAATCGAAAAAGAGATTGAGCCAGTTCGCGAAAAGGTAGCGGAGTATGCAAAGCTTCGTCAACTCCTTGAAGCTAGTTATGGGCAGAAGATACTGAACGCTCGCGAACTGGCTCGGCTCAATCGCCTTATGAGGGAACTGTATCAAGCCGCTAAACCGGAAGCCTGGCAAGCTGTGCGGGCGCAGCGCAGCGAGTTGCGCCGGGAAACCAGACAACTTGAAAAGACTATACAGAGTTGCAGGCGGCAGCTCCAAATCAAAGGTTTTGAGATCCAGGCCCTGCGAAAAAAAGCGAGTTGAGATAAAGCTATGAGCTATCAAGCTGCCAGTTCACCTCCCAATCATGAGCCTGCCGTGCAGTCGTTCATCAGAAGTGGCTGGCTGAGCCTTGGGGCGATTGCCTGGCTGCACTTTCAGAAGGATGGGCGCGGAGCAATCTATATTCGCTGGGACGAAGCGCTTGTTATTGATCCTGAGAATTGGAAAGCGGTCGCCGATGTGCAGTACCTTTCCGTTAAAGACGCCGAGCTGCTGGCCCTTTGCCTGGAGATGAACGCGAGCGACGTGGTTGTCGTGATCGAAACCTACAATCCTGAAAAAGAGGTTTTGTTTTTCGTGCGTATGCCGGATGGCAGCCTGCTTGACTATCTGGTTGCCTTTCAGGATCTGCCAACGCCAGTTGAATGTTTTGACGTCATGGCGAAGCTGACTCCCTGTTCGGGAGAGGTATCCAACAATTGAAGAACGGAGCAAACGATGAGCAAACTAAGAGATGGGTTTCGCGTTAACCGGGTGCCGAGGGAAGCCTTCAGCATGACCAGGCGCTTTGAAGAACTGCGCTCTAGCTTTCGCGTCGAGCCAGCCTTTTATCAAGGGTTTCGCCGGCGCGATACGCGCGATCTCAACGCCGCACAGCGCGTATTCCTTTCAGAGCGCAGCCAGCAATTGTTCATTCAAAACACCTGGATGCGAATGGCCGCAATTGCCTATCACGAGTATCTGACAAAAGACCGGGGCGCAGTGATCGTGGACTTTACAACAGTCAGAATCAGCGGCCCGGATACGTATGATTGCAATGTTGAGTATTTCGCCCTGAAAGAAGAAAAGCCTGCCAAGCTTGCCGGTTTCAACATTGCCGAAACGCTTCAACGGATGGGGCGCTATAACCCGGAGCGTGAAGTTTTATTCATTGTCATCACTCCGGACAAACAAATGGCCACCTATCAAATTGCCCAATTTCCGAGACCGGCAAACAGTCTGTTAATGGTCGAAGCCTTGGGCAGCGTCTAAGGGAGGAAAGCATGACCACGAATATCTATGAGATCAAAGGAAAATTCACGGGCGCTGACCAGGTTATCAGCGAAATAAAGAGAATCCAAACTACGGCAAAAGAGTCCGTGCGAACTACTCTTCGTGGTGTGAATGATGAAAAGAGCGCTCGAGCTGAGGCGTTGCGCCATCAGCGGTTCGTGCTCAATGAGCAGAAACGTATGTATCGGGAGCAGATCAACGCCCAGCGCCTCGCCATCCGCGAAATGAAAAAGGAACTCGCAGACCTGCATAAAGAATCACAGAAAGCCACGAAGATTGGCTTGGTTGGCCTCGGCGGGCTTGCGGCCACCGGCGGCGGACTGAAGGTTGCCGGAAATCTTCAAGATGCGATGGATGATGTACGCATGTCTATCATGCGAGTGGGCAAAGACGGTAAGGTTGATTTAGCCGAACTCAATCAACAGATGGCGCAATTTGAAGCCCTGGCGATTCGCCTTGGTAATAATCTGCCCGGCTCGACGCGCACGATGGCAGACCTTTTTCGCTCGATGCGCGAAGGCGGCATGGGAGCAAAAGAGATCCTCGGGGGCGCTGGGGAGGCTGCCGCATACCTGGCCGTGACCTCACATGAAGACTTTGAAACTCTTGGCAAGGTTTATGCACAGCTTTCAACCATGGCGCAGATCAAGCCGGAAGATCAGGTCAAAGCCGCAGACCTTTTGGCGCGCATCAATACCCTGAGTGGCTATAAGCCATCAGAGTTGATCGAAGCTGCCAAGTATTCAATTCCACGCGGCGGGATGCCGCTCGGGTTGAAGGGCTTTTCGGGCTTGAGTTCCAATCTTCAATTGCTTGGTTTGATGAAGCGCTACGGCCTGGAAGGTTCGGTTGGGGGCGAGGCAATCGCCAACCTGATGGAACGCCTGCCGATGAACACGCCAAAGGCGAAGAAGGCGGGGGCAAAAGCTGGCTTTCAATTCTTTGATAAGAAGGGCGAATTTCTGGGCATTGAAAATATGGTCAAGCAGTTTGAAAAGCTCAATAAGTTCGGCACCAAAGAGCGCACCTCGATCCTGCATGATGTATTTGGCGCAAGAGGCACGCCGGCAGCGTCGGCGCTCTCTGAGATCGGGTTAAAGGGCTACAATGCCTATGCTCAGGAGCTTGGCTCGGTTGCTTCCCTGCAGGATAAAATCAATATCGAAACCCAGAAATTCGGCACGTTGCTGGAGAACGTAAAAGGCACGGCAGAAAATGCCATCGCAAAATCCTTTCTGCCATTGATGCAGTCCTTGAAGCCGACCATAGACCGGGCAAATGTGGTGCTGGGAGCCTTCGGTGATTATATGGGGCAGCATCCTACAGTCGCCAAGTATGCGGCTGAAGTGCTGGCTCTCGGTTCGGCGGCGCTTGTCGGCTACGGCGCGTTCGTCAAGATCAAAACTGCAATCAATATTTATCGCCTTACTTCAAAAATTGCGGCAGCGGAAAACAGTTTGTTTATTTCACTCAAAAGCACGAGTGGCATGGCCGGACAGCTCGCCACAAATATCAACAGCGCATCAGGGGCGGTTAGCACTTCGGGGCGCAAGTTGGGAGGAAGAATTGCTTCTTCGATTACTTCGACAATCAAAGCGGGTGTTATTGGTTTTGCGATTGAAACCGTGGTTGCCGATTTGATGGATAGAGGCATACGAGAGGTTGAACAGCGCAAGGCGGCAAACGACATTAAGGACCTGCAAAAGCAGCGCGATGAGATTGCTGCCGATATACGAAGCGGCAAACTCCTGCCGGGCGTCGGTCAGGCACAACTCGAAGAGATAGACAAGCAAATCGGCGAAAAGCTGGTTGAAAAAGGCGAGGCAACCAAGACCGGCGGTTACACGACGAGTGCCAGTGACTTCGCTTCACAGTTGGCTTCAATCACGCGAGGCTCGATGACGGCAGGCATCAGAGGTGAGCGCGGTTTGTACTCATTAAGTTTCCTGGGTATTGTAAAATCAGCCTATGAAGCCGGACTCGGTAAAAGCGAACTAAGCGAACGCTTCAAGCGCGAACAGATTCCGAGTTTCTCCAGCGCGTCTCAGCTTGGCTCATGGTTTGAAGCAATCAAGAAATCTGGCGCTTTTGACGAAGCCCAGCTTGGCGTCTTGCGAACTCTGGTCGGGGAAAAATATCCGCAATACATGAGAGAGCTGGGAGAGTTATCCGGGGCGACCAGCGATGTCTCCGGAGGTTTTCGTACTTTGCTTGATTCCTTGAATCCCAAAATGTTTCCGCTTCCCAGTGGCGGCAGTACCGGCGGCACATCTGGATCGCCGGGCGCCGGCAGCACACCCGGACGAATCTTTAAGCCACTGCCGTCGCCGTGGCGGGGCGCGTCCTATTCAGCCGATGTTCACGCCGGGCGACATATTGATGCTTCTAGGCTCCAAGCAGTTATGAGCGCCAGAAATCCGCAGATCAATCTCACTATTCATGTGGACGCGCGCGGCGCATCAAACCCTGCAGAAGTGGAGGCGGTCGCCAAAGCGGCGGTACGACAAGCGGTAGCGGAAAGCGGGCGGGAGATTGGTGAGATCGCCGAGCGCCATCTAAACGAAAAGTACCGGGATCGCCAGCTAGTCTCTTAATTGCGTGGTCTGGTTAGAGCGATCAACACAAAAACCGCCATGGCAAACAAGACACCAGCAATGAGCTTCAAAGTGGTTGCCATAAAAGACGGCAGGCCGCCAATGATATTTGGCGCATACTCCGCGCCAAAGAAGAGAGCGATAGAGCCAATTAAAACTGCCTGTGCAATAATGCTGATATTCCTATTCTGCTCTGCCATCATCGCGCATTCTATTAAACAATGGAATATACGGCAAGGAATACATATCCAGAAAACAGGAGGATAAACCTGATGGATGCAAACGAAGCTTGTGAAGCCCTACAGATCAATAAAGGCCAGCTTGATTATCTGGTGAAACATGGCAAGATTGTGGTGCAGGGCGAAGGCGACAATCTGGATTACGCCGAAGCGGACATCACCTATCTTGCCGAACAATCCGTTTTTCATCCCGGCAAAAAGCTCTCAAAACTGCCGCCGCGTCAAATCGCCTTCAGCAGTGACAGGGTAAATCAGGCGCGCCGCGATCTGATTGACGCGTTGAAAGATGCCTGTTTGAATGGCGGCCTCACACGCGATGAAGCGCAGGGCAAATTGAGTCTGGTAGCCTGCGATATCTTCGAGGCGGTAGAGCCGATCACCTGGCAACTGCCCAGTTGAGCAAAACGCAACCTCAAGGATAAAAAAATGATCAAGTTTGAGATAAAAACCACTGGCTTATTGATTGGCAGGCCGTCCGAGTTCGAGCATCTGCTCCGGAAGAACATCAGCATCGCGGAAAACCGCACGATCCGCACGGCCCGTGACCTTGCCAGAAAGCCAATCCCCGACGGCACTGCGAAAATCAGGACCTCCATAAAGGTGATTCCCTCGACGATTGGCAAGCTTGAGACCAGCGTTCGTACGCAACACCCACTGATGCAGTATGTAGAAGAGCCGACCAGGCCGCATATTATCAGGCCAAAGAACAAGAAAGCTCTCGCCTTCACCATTAAAGGCAAACACTACGTCGTCAAAGAGGTTCACCATCCTGGAACCAAAGGGAAACATTCTTTCGAGCAAGCCTGGCGTTACTTTCAGGAGAATTTCGAGCCGGTGATCAGCAACGCCATCACCGCAGCTTTTGCGGGTAAGGTGTTCAATAAGAGCTAGTGTTCTATGATTGGACAACTTTCGTAACCCTGTATAAAGGGTGGTGACCCCATGACAACGACTGAATTTTTTTTATGTTGATTCAGGACCTGCCAAAATGCGGCGCGCGAAATCGCAACTGTCGGGGTTGCAAATACCGGTTTTCCAAAGCCGAGTATGAGAGCCTTGCCTGTCCGGGTTGCGAAGCGGATCGGCGTTGTAGAGCGGTCGCGATGCGCAACGGTCGGTGCCGCAAACACGGAGGCAAGACGCCATTCAGCTTGGCCTCTCCACATTTCCAACACGGCCAACGCTCTAAGCATGACGTGTGGAGACTATTCGTTAATAAAGATTACCCTCGCCCCTGTTCGGCATATACGAAACGGGGAACCCCATGCCGGCAGCGGGCGATGAAAAAATGCAGCTTCCCCAGGTTCTGCGTCGCTCACATCGGCCTCACCTTCGAAGAGGTATATGAAATGCACTTCGGCCCGCAGAACTGGTACGACGAGCCGAAAGTATCAGAACCGCTTACCGAAACTGAAGTCGCCTGGATGCGGGAAACCATGCCGGCGCTGGTGAATGACCTCGATGAATCTCTTTATATTCCCTTCGACTTTACCGCAGAATCAGCATCCAGCCCGGTCTGAAAGATGGCCGGGCTTTTTCGTTTGTGGACGGATGACGGAACCTATTTACCGTTCGCTTTCCGAATCATCTTGCGGACAACCTTAGTACACCGGAACCTAAATTTTCAAGTGTTTTAGTCATTTCTATAGATGTATGAAAAAACAACATCTAAAGCTAAGTGAAGCAGACGAAAGATATTTGACGGAACTTTTGAACAAAGGTCAAGTGAAGGCAAGAATTA
>JACQDB010000099.1 GCA_016201275.1 Acidobacteriota bacterium | reverse complement strand
CGTCGGATAGCTTGCCGACACGGTTCTGCCCAGCGCGTCCACGTCAAACGTCGTCGTGCGATTGTTAGCATCCTTGAACGATTTGACGCCGCCGAGCGCCGCATAGCGCATCTCGGTCTTGAGCAGCGCCCCGTTTTCCAAGGTCAGCGAGGTGTCGCCGACTTCGCCCATTGCCGAAAGGTTCTTGGTCACCACGGTGCCGCGTGGGTCGGTGATCTGCACGCTGCGCCCGTTGTAGCTGTAGCTCGTGACATACTCGGTGGTGGCAAATCTCACCCTCTGACTCAGCGGACGATTGACGGCGTCGGTCGTCGCTTCCACCGTCAAGCCTTGCGGTTGATGCGTCATGGTCATGCTGCCCGCCACATCGTCGTAGCTATAACTGATCCTCCGCAGTAGGGCATCGGTAACTTGACTGGGACGATTCAAGGGGTCGTAAGTCGTCGCCGTCGTGCGCCCATTTCTATCGCTGAACTCTATGACATTGCCATTGGCATCGAGCTTCATGGTCTCGGTCAGGTTGCCTGGATAGGTGCGCGAGGTGAGGCGATGAAAACCATCATAGCCATAGAAAATGCTGTTGCCATAGATGTCTGTGCGACTCTTGGGATTGCCGACTTTATCCGGCACAAGGGTGATGACATTGCTTTCAGTGGCTGGCGAATGCGCCCCGGTCATCTTCATTTCGAGCGGGTAATTCAATTCGTTATAGCGATACGTCGTGGTCACTCCGCGCCGGTCAGTGGCGCTCTCGACATTCGAGTTGCGGTCATATATGTAAGCTTGCGTCAATGCGGATATGCCGTTGCCGGTCTCAGTCACCCCCAGCAAGCGTTCCAGTCCATCGTATGAATATAGAACTTGATAATTCTGCCCACCGCCGTTTATCGCTAGGCTTGCGACTTGTCCGCCGGGTTTATATGCGTAAGTTGTGGTGAACGAATCGCGGATGTTTGAGGGATCGTTGGTGTCTGCGATCTTCACTCGGTCGAGCGCGTCATAACTATTGGACACGCCCGGTCCCAAGGTGCTGCTCGAAGTCTTCAAGCGGCTTCGCATATCAAAGGTGTTATTGGTGACGATCTCTTTATTCACTTCGGTCTGTCGCCGGATAGTTTGCGGATTGCCGAATTGATCGAAATTTTCATACCGCGTCAGCAAACCGCGCTCATCCTTCACCGACAACAAATCGCTGTTGCTGTCATAGCTCATGAGGATGGTGTTGTTCGTAGGCAACTTGACTTGAGTTAAATCTCCTTGTCCGTTGTACTCATACCTGGTGAAATTCCCATTCGGGTCTACCATTGACTCCGGCTTGCTGTATAGCGATCCATAGACATAGTGGTTGGTCAACTGCCCAGCATTCGAGTTTCTGGTCACGGACACAGGATTGCCATTCAGATCGTAAGCGATTTCCGTGATCAAGCCTTCGGCGTCTTTTTCATAAATCTTCAACCCCTTCTCGTTGAACCGCGTTGTGGTGACCGCAAGATCGCTGGAGCCTATGGTGATTGGCGTCTGCATTTCAATGGTGTGACCGCCCCCAACTTCTCTGCTGAGTGTGTATGTGGTCTTATACCCCTTGCCGTCCAGTACCTCGACGCCGGTGATCGCACCGTTGTTTACGCTATAGGTAAAATCATTGTCGGCGGCTTCGGGATAATCAATGCGACCGACAAATAAGCCGGAAGCAGCATGGTAAGAGTAGGTTGTCGTATTGCCATTGGGATTCTTTACCGATTTGAGTACGTGCGAGACATCCAGGCTGCTGCTGGTCGACAACGTCGGGTTATAACCATATTCCCAAACCGCATCGCTTGTCGCTGCGCTTATGGCATCTGTTCCTTTGCGCGTTACCTTAAAAAGATTGCCCTCCGCATCATATTCATAGTTGATTTCAATGCCGCCCGGTCCTGTCACTTTGTTGATGCGCCAAGCCAACCCGACATCCGCTTTCAACAGCTTGTTCGCCGCAAAAGCAAACTCCTCTTTGCGTATGCAGGTGCGGTTTTGAGCCGAGTTAAACGAGGTGCCTAGAAATCCTACAAATGGCGAACTCGCTCTTTCGTATGAAAAGTTGAGTGAGCGGCTCGATGAATCGGTTACCCGTTCGAGTTTACCGCCATTGTAAGAAAGTTGAAGCTTTATGCCGTGCGGTTCTTCTATGTAATCAAGGTTCCCCATGTAGCCGTGATCGAAGAGAACTGTGGAATCGAAATTGAGTGCGCCGGGGAAGTGATAACGGATTCGCGCTTTGGTGTAGAAATCGTAACTGCCATCTTTGCGCTTCACCAGTTTTCCTTGATGCGGAGGCTTGGCGGACATCTCTGCGTCAATCGCTCCTTCATCAAACTTCATCCCTTCACCATCGCCGCCCCGCATGGTCAACTCAACAGTGTTGTTTCGCGTATTGACGGTTCGCACAAGTAGAACTTGATAATTGTGATGCCAGCCATAACCAAACGGCGAAAAGGCATCGGAGCTCAAACTATTGTAAGAGCGCATCAGTGACAGCGACAAACCACGATTGCCAAGCTCTGCCACATCCGTATGGGTCAAGCCTAGATTACCTGTAAATAGATCAACCCCTGAGACCACAATGTGCCCCGGCGCACGCACCTCTTCCAGATTATGAGCCACTGTAACCGTGGTTTCGACTTGCTCTGTGTATGCAGGGTTCGACAACATGGTCGCCGATAAAAGGAGTCGGTGTTTACCTATCGCAAGCCCGGTTAAGAAATTATCTGGTGCGAAGCTGTCCGAGTAACCTGGCGCTTCGACGTGCAACCCCACATTGCGCGTTTTGTCTGCCAGTTTATTGACCCCATTGACCGAGATATTGACTCTCGCTGTGCTGCCCAATAAATAGCTATAACTGCGTTCCTCTTCCGGGAGAACGGCGTTTACAGGCTGCCCCTCCTTCATCCCCTTGATTTCAACTGCCATTGTCGGGATGTGTTCGCTGATCAGGAAACTGAATGGTATAGGTTCCGCTTTCAAACGCGCTTCGCCTGTGACTCCCGGATTCAACACTACCTCTGCCGTATATTTCGCGGCGCGGTCAATTACTGCGCTTGTTCGCCATCGCGCTTTGCCTCTGATGACTTTCGATGTGGCACTCAAGATTTCAGCCTGCACCGTGCCTATGACTTCATTATTCTTTTTAATATTGATCTGCGCCGCGTTTGCTGTAATCTGCCCAAACAACATGAAAAAGATTTCAGCGTCCTGTTGCATTTCCAGCGTACTTCTTGAGATGACAATCGGGTTGGCGCACAACAGGTCTGCTTCAATGCCGTTGGCGTTGTAACCATGCACAAAGACGTGCGAAGCCGGACGCGCTATCGAAACATTTAAACCGTCAAGCGTCCCAGAACCGGGCGACAGGGTAAAAATAAATCCTTCTTTGACTGCCAAAGCGGTGATATTACTGCCGATTCCGTTGATCACCGCTATGATGCGCGGGTTCTCGGGGTTAAAGAAATCTATGACTGCAATGCGATTGCCCATGCCCACATAAGCAAGTGTCCCTTCTATATCAAAATAGCTGGCGCTGTTGGCATCTCCACTGAGTCCCATCTCTGCAAAGGTGCGCGAAGTGTATTGCTCAGGGTGTACAGGATCCTTGACGTTGAATATCCAGAGCCTATTGCCTCCCAAGGCTATTGCCAAATCTTTACGACCTGTGTTGGTCTGCACATCGGCAATGGCACGCACTCGCGCCGGTGTGCTGTCTTGCGGATTAACCATCGGGTTGGCGATCAAGCGATCATCTGCACCGTCCTGATTACTGTCGAGAAAATCGTTAAGGCCGTTGAACTGCGCGGCGAACCCAAGCATCATTATCTGTTTGGCGCTGGTATTTATGGCATAAACAACATTCATTCCGCCGTAAGGGTTTCCCAATCTGATAACTTGCTGTTCCAAAACAGCTAGAGAACTGGCTACCGATGGTTGCGTCAGTAATTGTGCGTAACGAAGAGATTGATTTTTTGATTCCAGCGCAAAGCCTTGCCCCGGTATTATCGCAAGCCTAGTGGGAGTATCGGGGTCATCAAAGGCTTCAAATGCTTCTATGGATTTGGGAATATCAACTTCGATAACGCCGCGATAGGGCGAATTGCCGATGAAGGCTTTCTCTCCCTTTAGCTGAACGGAAAGCGGCACGGTCGGCAAGCCTTCCGGTATGTACAGCGAAGTCACACCAGCTATTTTAGGCTGCTCGGCGACATCCAGATTGATAAACCAAACATTGGCAAACTGCCTAGGTTGCAGCGGGTTGTGGGTTACAACAGCGGCAAGCCTGGTGAACTTATCTTTCTTGGCTCCGAACGTCGTCTCTTCATTTACTGCTATGTCTAAGGCTCTCTGCGGCAAAACCAGTTGCCCGACTCGTATTGGCGTTTGCGGATTTGCGATGTCATAAATCCGCAGCGTTGATCTCCCTACACTCTCTTCGGCAACCGTGATGGCATAGCTGCCGGAGATCACTATGCGCGTCCCCGGATCTGCTATCGGGGAATCATTTAACACCGAACCACTGAAGGTTGTGAAGCACGCCTGGAAAGGTTGATTGCCCGACGTATTGGGCTGCTGATCAAGCGGATTGTTATTGCTATCTTTCACCTCGGATGTAACCCGCAGACAATACTGCTTATTCGCATCTAAAGCGCGATCCGGTCTCAAGATAAGGCTCGAAATATTTGGCGTGGTCGCATCTACTATTAAACCGCCCGAAGTTATTGTGCCGCCGATTATTTCGTGGATATTGGTCTCTTCAAGATAGATCGTTCGCGCCCCCGAACTTCCGGCATATAGATTTGTCACCGGCTCCGAAAATTCAATACCAATGTCCGTTGCTACGTCAACACTGGTTGCCCCGTCAGATGGCGTGGAGGTGAGTACGAAAGGCGCTCCTTCAAGTGGTGGGCGTGTATTCGGGTTTCGTAAGGCGATGAAGTTATAGGTAATCCTTGCTTCCGTTGCCGGGTCTGCGGCAATTGTGCGTGCTGTAACAACAATGTTGTAACTTCCTTCGGTTGTGACATCAAAGACGGCGCTCCAAGTTTCAACCACTTGACCATTCAGGTCTGGAATAGAACTAACACGAGTCCAGTTAAGCGAATTGCCGACTGAACCGCCAATGTTTACATTTCCATTTAGCGATAAAACCGCAGGATCTGTCACTAGCTCTAAGACTATAGGTGAGGGAATTGCTACAACTCTATGTTGAACTAGCGGGTCTTGACCTTCTGCTCCCGATGTTGATCGCGCACGTAAAATCAATTGCGGCGGCGTCTGTCCGCCACCACCGCCGCCGCTTCTGGCCGCCAGCGCGATATCGACACGGTAGGTTTCAAACCCTTGCAGCCCTTGCAGGAAGCGGCTTTCTACGCTTGAGTACGAGGCCGGTGCGCCTATGCCTCGGCGTCCGTTGGTATCATCAATCGCGTGTACAAAGGCTGAAGTCGGAACCTGGGTGCTGACATCAAAAAATGAGTAGTAGCCTTCCGCGTTGGTTCTGGCGGTCAGATGATTGGCTAACCCGCTGAACGTACTGTTGCCCAATATGCACAGCACATTGGCCACCGGTTTCAAGGTGGCGTCGGTCGCTGAAGTCGGCTCTTTCACCGTCCCCAATACCACTTTTTGCCGCACCGGCATAAACGCCCATACGGTGGTGAACGGGGCCAGCCCCACCAGTCCAAAAAATGGCGGCGAATTGGTTTTGATTTTGCCGCCTTCGACGCGCCCCGAAGTCACCACCTCCCATATATCCACCTCTTGGCCGTTCTCGCTAATCTTCGCCGGTTTGATGAACGCGGCGCGCTGGCCTTCTGTGGCGCTCGCCGGAGCCGGCAATTCCAAATGCAACTCTTTGGTTACCGTGAACGTCCCCTGCGCTTCGATCTGTATCCCGGCTCCAAAGGGCATATTCGCCGCCTCCATTTCATTCTGGCGCGGTATCGGTATCTCCGCCTCGGCTTTCGGCGTCAACTTCAAATCCACCTGGCCGCTGATGGCATCTTTCGCTATCGCCAACACACTCGCGCCGTCGGCGCTGGTCACCACTCCGCCGTTGCGACCGACCGTTGTTGAGCCGTCCGCTTTTTTATACGCCGCTTGATTGATGCGGTACTCGGTGCCGTCCGGCTGACGCACCAACACGGTGATCTCGTCGCCGACCT
>JACQDB010000079.1 GCA_016201275.1 Acidobacteriota bacterium | reverse complement strand
TGCGCCAGAGGCGCACAGGAGATTAGCCCGTGGTGAAGCCACGGGAAAACGCAGGCGGCTTGACGGTCGCGCTCTGGAAGAGCGCAGGAGGCTTGCAGCATCGCACCTCCTGCACCCTTTCAGGGCGCGCCGCGTTTGCCCCATCTAGTTCCAGTGCCTGCAGCACGGGCTAATCTCCTACGCCCCGGCGGGGCAAATATGTCCGTTCAACTCGCGTGAGTTCACGACCAATAATCTCCTACGCCCCGGCGGGGCAAACGCCGCTACGATGGCGGCTTGGACGAAATGCTACCTAATCTCCTACGCCCCTGCGAGGCAAAGAGGGCTGGATCGTTAGAGGGTGTCGCAGCAATGGATGTGCTGTCCAGATATTGTGGGTGATGGTTTAACTATCTACAATATATGGGCGGTTGCTGGAATTCTGCGACCCCCTCTAGTTACGCGATTTCTATATGAACATTCCCAAATACCAGTTGATGAAACTCTGCCCGACGAAGAGCGCGAGGAGTGCCGCCGGACCTAAGAAGACGCCAAAGGGAATCTCCATCTTGGTGTTGCCGCCGCGTGTAACAATCAAGGTGATGCCGACGATGGAGCCGAGCAATGACGCTATGAAAATGGTTAGCACGGTCAGTTGCCAGCCTAAAAACGCGCCGACGAAAAACATCATCTTGATATCGCCTAGTCCCATCCCTTCGATTTTTTTCAAACGAAAATAGGCTTCGCGCACCAGCCATAAACTGCCGCCGCCCACCACTGCGCCAATCGCCGCGCCCAGCAACGCTATCGCCCAATCCGGCCAACGCATCAAGTGAAAAGTCTGCCGCGTCATTTGTAACACGATGGGTTCCGGCGCGATGGCGCGCCAGGCCAGCATCAATACCAAACCGGGTTTGGTGATGACATCGGGCAACAGCTTGTAGCGCAGGTCTATGAAAATCAGTGGCACGATGAGCGCCACGAATATGACATTGGCGACTATCGCCAGCCAGTATTTCAACGACCCTTGATCGAAGCTCGAAAACTGTTTGCTGACTTTCCAGTAACAGAGCAAAAAGAGTATGCCGACCAGCAATTCAACCAGCGGGTAGATGGGTGATATGCGAACCTTGCAGTTTCGACATTTGCCGCCCAACCACAAATAGCCCAACACCGGAATATTGTCATAGGCTTTGATCGGCGTGTTGCAATGTGGACAATGCGAAGCCGGTAGCACGATAGATTCGCCTAGTGGTACGCGATAAATCACGACGTTTAGAAAACTGCCGATTAACAGACCGAATATGAACACTACCAGGCCATAGGGGAAATCTGCGGGAATTGTCATGAACACCTTTCCGGTCATTGTGAAATTCATTGAGGATTAAATTCGCGCCGCGAGAGAATGTCAAGCAACACGGCTGCGTTGTTCACGCCCCGCACGTTGACAGAGGCGAGGGCAAACGCCGGGCGCAAATTTTTCAGCCGCCTTCAATCATCAATAGCCCGACTGCGACAACCGCATACGCAGGTGTGAGACGCGGCGATGATGCAGTGTGCGGCATCGTTTTGCTCAACCCGATTTCTTCCCGCTTTGATAAGCTTTTCGGGCTTCTTAATAAAGCCTTCCGATGCGATAGACTGCGTGCTATGATGCGACTGGTTATCTACACCATCCCAATTTTTGTTTGATTGTCGGTCAATCAAACAACTGGAAAGCCTGCGAACTTCTAGACGATCTCTCTCCTGCAACAGGGCTGGCACGGAGAAATTTTCTTGCTTGTTCCCGACTAACAAAAATAGTGTTGCGTCGCTGTCCTGCGAACCTCGGCCACGATTGCGGGGGTTGGCGTACCAGCGCAAGCTGCCTGTCGGCTTCTAACCGGACAGGGAAAAATTTTTGACGATTTGAGTTGGGAACCGACCTATGCCGTGCGACCGAGCCAGACGAATTCTCAGACCTTGCGGCGTTAGTTGTCCGTATCTCAATCCGCTTACGAACACTCCCCTGAAGGAAGCCCTTTATGCAAAGGATCAAACCCAAAGCAGCCGTCAGTCCGGAGACCTGCGAGCTGGCTGAACAGTTGTTGGTGCGCCATCAACAGGCCATTTACCGTTGGACAGATCGAATGTTCATCTGGTTGATGGCGACGCAATGGTTAGCGGCCATCGGCGTGGCCTTGTGGATTGCGCCGCAGACCGTTGCAGGCCGTAGCCCGCACCCGCCACCATTCCTCTCGACCGCCATCATTTTCGGCGGCGTGATTTCGCTCGTCCCCATACTGTTAGGCTTGACACGCAGTGGGGCGGTGTCAACTCGTTGGGTCATCGCCATCGCGCAAGTATTGATGGGCGGCTTACTGATTCATCTGACGGGTGGACGCACCGAGACCCATTTTCATATCTGCGGGTCGTTGGCATTTTTGGCTTTCTACCGCGATTGGCGGGTATTGATTCCGGCAACGCTGGTCGCCTTTGCGAATCATTGGATCGGCGGACTATTCTGGCCGCAATCGGTTTACGGCGTTTCGACCACCAGTATCTGGCTCACGCTGGAACACGGCGGCTGGATCGTGTTTGAGGTCTTTTTCCTCCTCATTGCCTGTGTGCAGGGACAGCGGGAGATGCGAAATCAGGCGCTACAAAAAGCCCGTAGCGAGATCAGCGAAAAACACTTTCACCATTTGGCGGATGCGATGCCGCAAATTGTTTGGACTGCGAAGCCCGATGGCGCGATAGATTATTGCAATCAGCAATGGTTCGATTATACGGGAATCACCCAAGAACAGACTGAGAAGCGGGGCTGGCAGTTGGTCATTCATCCGCTCGACCTGGCCGATTGTTATGGGCGTTGGTTGCGGTCGGTGCGGAGCGGCGAGGATTATGAAATCAAGTACCGTTTCAAACGCGCCGCCGATGGCAGCTATCACTGGCACCTCGGACGTGCCACCGCCGAACGCGATGCTCAAGGGCGCATCGTCAAATGGATAGGCACCTCTACAGACATTCATCAGCAGATGCAAATTGCCGAAGCGTTGAAAAAATCGCGTGAAGAATTGGCGATGCGGGTGGCTGAACGCACCGCTGATCTTTCCGTGACCAACGCGCTGTTAATCGAAGAGATTGCCGGGCGTCAACAACTGCAAGAAGCGCTGGAAGTGAGTGAACAACGCTTTCGCAATCTGGTCGAAAACGGACAAGGGTTGATTTGTGTTCATGATCTGAAGGGCGAGTTGTGGTCGGTCAATCCGGCTGCCGCGCAAGCTCTGGGTTATACGCCCGACGAAATGGTTGGTCACAATCTGGTCGAATTCATCCCGCCGCTGCTGCAACCGTATTTCGCTCATTACCTGGACCTGTTTCGCGTTAAGACCAGCGTCAAAGGAATGTTGAATCTGTTGACCAAAGATGGCGAAGAACGCATCTGGATGTATCATAATTCGCGCCTTGAGGAGGCCGGGAAACCGCCCTATGTGCTAGGACACGCGCAGGACATCACCGAACGCAGCCGCGCCGAACACGAATTGGAAGAGGCGCGCAATGCGGCGCTGGAATCGGTGCGCTTGAAATCGGAATTCCTCGCCAATATGAGCCACGAAATTCGCACTCCTATGAATGGCGTCATCGGCATGACCGGCTTATTGTTGGATACCGCCTTGACCGCCGATCAGAAAGAGTTTGCCGAAACCATACGGGCTTCCGGCGAAAACTTGTTGACCATCATCAATGACATCCTGGACTTTTCCAAAATCGAAGCCGGTAAATTGCAATTTGAAACTCTCGACTTCGACCTCGCCAGCGCCATTGAAGGCACGGTGGAGTTGTTAGCCGAAAAAGCGTTTGAAAAGAAAATCGAAATCGCTTCCTTAATCAACAGCGATGTGCCGTTGGCGCTGCGCGGCGACCCCGGACGCTTGCGCCAAGTGATTACCAATCTGCTCGGCAATGCCCTCAAGTTCACGCATCAAGGTGATGTCATGGTGCAGGCAGAGAGCGAAAGCGAAAGTGACACCGGCGTGTTGATTCGCTTTACCATAAAAGATTCCGGCATAGGCATTCCCGAAGCGGCGCAGAAAAAACTGTTTCAAGCGTTCACGCAAGCCGATGGTTCGACGACGCGCAAGTACGGCGGCACTGGCTTGGGGCTGGCGATTTCCAAACAACTGGTTGAATTGATGGGCGGACAGATCGGCGTCAGCAGTACGGTGGGCGCTGGCTCGACTTTCTGGTTTACGGCGCAATTCGCCAAACAAACCGCCGCCGCCGCTATTAAAGAAGAGATCGCAGAGTTACCGAATCTGGCAAAGCTGCGCGCCTTGATTGTGGATGACAGCGCCACCAATCGCAAAATTTTGTCGCATCAATTGCGCTCTTGGGGCTTGCAGGAAGACCAGGCCGAAGACGGCAAACAGGCGTTGGCACAATTGCGCGCCGCCGCCGCCGCTGGCAAGGCTTACGACTTGGCGATACTCGATTTCATGATGCCGGAAATGGATGGCATCGAATTGGCCAGGAGCATCAAGGCCGACCCGCAACTTTCCAGTTTGCGCCTGATACTTTTGACCTCTTACGGGCAGCGTGGAAATTACGAGATCGCCAGCAAGGCAGGGATCGCCGCCTGTTTAACCAAGCCGATCAAACAGTCACACTTGTTTGATTGTCTGACCAGGGTTTTGATGTCGGCGGCAGTCGCCGAAGCAAAAGGCAGCGCGGCAAGTTCGGTGACCGCGCCCGCCGTGGTTGAGGCGGCGAGGCCGAAAACTCCAATGAAACCGCATATCGTCATCCTCTTGGCCGAAGATAATATGGTGAATCAGACCATCGCTATACGCCAATTGCAGAGTCTGGGGTATCGCGCCGATGTGGTGGCTAACGGCTTGGAAGCGGTCGAAGCCGTAGGGCGCATCGCATATGATTTGGTGTTGATGGATTGTCAGATGCCGGAGATGGATGGCTATGAAGCGACCGCCGAAATTCGCCGCCGCGAAGGCCCGCTCCGCCACACCCCGATCATTGCTATGACCGCCAACGCGCTGGAAGGCGACCGTTTGAAATGTATCCAAGCTGGCATGGACGATTACATTTCCAAACCGGTCAAAGTCAAAGAACTGGAAGCGGTGGTGACGCGAATGCTGCCCAACGCGCCGATGCTTCCGGCAGGCGGCGTAGATGCCGTTCAAGAGAACGTCCCGGCGGGCGATTGAGTTGGCGCAACGCTGTAGTTTGGCGTTGGCAGGCGCGAGCTTGCCACGCCAACCCCTGCGGCAGACAACCGGGGGGCGGCGCTGCAACCGGATAAAATTTGAACTCCTCTTCACTCGACTTTGTACAAGTTGAGATTGGCCAGCACCAATCCACAGCTTAGGTTGCGGTTTTCCTATGGGGGTACGGAACGCGCTATCGTTGAGCAGCGGTCTTCGACCGCACGAAGGTCTTCGACCGCACGAAGGTCTTCGACCG
>JACQDB010000085.1 GCA_016201275.1 Acidobacteriota bacterium | reverse complement strand
TTGGATTTTAAGCATCCCCTGATTGCCATCGGGGGGATTGGCAAGGCTGGCTCGCCTCTGAAAAATGTACCAAGTCGAGATTAGAGTTGTGGGTGAACTAAAGTGCGACCCTGTACGGGCGACCCTGCGGTGGTCGCCCGTACCAGGCATGAGAAAATCACTCAAGTTTTGCAGGTTATTTCATGCACAATTCTCACTCACGACATCCAGTGTGAGCGGCAAATCTTGCCTGCCGTTCTTCACCGGCGGCAACGACAGAAGCATCGTTCGGCTCAAGTCGCCGAATGTTCCCAATAGGCGATCAGCGCCAGTTCTTGATCCAGCGCGATGATCTTCGTGAGCGCAGTAATCGCCTGCTGCTGTTTGACTCTATCGTACTCAAAGGCAGAGAGAACTTTCGGCAAGACCAATTCCAGATAGATCGCATAAGAGCCGATATACCAACGCGGCGTCAGGCCAATGCGATAATGGACGCGCCCTATATGTAAACGATTCGCCAGATACGCGGCTCCATATTCCCCTTGCGTCAAGCTGATAAAATAGGCTTTCTGCATGGCCTTGACGTGCGTCAAGGTCGCCTCGTCAGGAAAATATTTTTTGAGTTCATCCTGTTGCAGCCAGCGCCGGTACAATTCGTCCATGATTTCATCGGCATAAGAGCGCGCCACCAAATGGAGTTCACGCAAAATCATCTGGTCTTGCACCCCGAAGCCCACAAACTGTTTGCGCTCTTCCCATTCGCTTGGCGTGATACTGGTCATTTGCGGTTCCGTGTCGCGGTCTTCGTCCGATAGCATAGAGCTTTCCTTGTGGTTGAAAACAGGGTTTGTGGACAACCCGCAAAGTCCCCGCCGTTTCCACGAGATGAGAAATCCGGAGTAAAAAAATTGGCAGTGATTCACCGGAGCGAATCAAGAAACGCTGTCGTCGTACCGCCTTTAACCTCATCTTCCGTCTGAAGGCGGTACGACGACACGGCTCTGCTCTTGGATCTAGTACCGGAAGATTCACTCTCCACGCCCAACTTCTTGCGAAGGGAAGAATACTTGATTGACAGGTTGATACCAAGCCATTTATGCAGAGGCGGATTCGGCTGTCCGTCGAGCGCATAGCGACAAGTTGCACTCAGCCCACCTTCAGAACTGCGCTGGTGACCTCGGCGATAATGCTGCGTCGCGTCGTGACGGTTGAGGTGAATTTAATGGTTCGTCCCATCGTCGCATAGCGACGCGAAATCAGCAGCGCTATGTTTGTGCAGACTTTTCAAAGCCTGCCTCAAGCCATAAACCGCTAAAGCGGCAAAAGAAAATTTCGGTTGCTCATAGTTCATTGACTCGACAAGATAATATATTCGTTGGTCTCAAGCAGCAGCTTCGTGCCAACTTCTGCCATGTGATCAAAAAGCCGCATCCGCTCACGCGCTCTTGCAGGCAGAGGAACGCTGACGATGACGCGGTTATCCTGACGCTTCTGGACTCGCGCAATGCCTTTGGCTTGAGGGTAAATTTCTTCCAACGCTGCCAGATATTCACTGATGGCATCGCGCCGCACTTCTTTTGCCGAGCGCCGCACTTCTTGATGGGTTCTTCGACTCATATTGTTTCTCCAAAAGCCTTTTCGATAGCCGCCAAAAACCTTTCGGCGCGATCAACAGCGCGTTTCGCTTCTTTGCCGGTGACCGATTGCGGTTTGTAATCTGCTAGAGCGGTTTGCATATGGGTGTACGGAACGCGCTATCGTTGAGCAGCGGTCTTCGACCGCACGACGGTCAGAGACCGTCACTCAACGGGTTTGAGGTTTCCGTAATCTCAAACAAAAACCGCTCAAGTGACGCTTACCTGATATTATCCATCGCGTGGTATGGCTTTTACGGCATCAATCGTTCGTACAACTCAAACTCGATGTCGGCTTCGTCGTACATCTCAAGTCTGCGGTAGGCTTTGCTCAAATAATAATGCGACATCGGGTGTTTGGGATTTATCGTCAAGGCGCGCTTCAATGCTTCAACCGCACGGCGTGACAGCGCATCGTCCAAGGAACGCTCCGCTTGAATTTCATAAGACGCGCCGAGTTGCGCGTGGCCTTCAACGTCGTTGGGCGCAAGCCGGGTGTATTCTTCCAGCATCTGCGCCGCTTCTTCGTAATACCCCAAAGACATCAACGCCATGCCGAAGTTCAAATAAAAGCTCTGCACACTGCGCGTATATTTTGCATCCGGCAAGGCTTTGCGATACTCGACAACCGCGCCTTCATTGTTATTCATGGCCTGATAGGCCAAGCCGCGCAGATGATGCGCTCTGGCGCTCGTGGCATCTATTTTCAAAGCGCGCTCCAGATACGGCACGGCGGTCGCGGCCTCCTGTCTGGTTAAATAGAGCTTGCCTAAATTGATCAGCGAGTGAAAGTGATAGGGGTCTAAAACCAGAGCCGCCTGCCACTCTTCCAACGCGCCCGCTTCATCGTTTTGCGCGGCTCGCAACTCGCCCAATATGCCGTGTGCCTGCGCCGTCTCTTTCATCTCCAAAGCGTAGCGCACGAATTGTTCGGCGCGTTCTTTATCGTCGCGTTTGACAGCGCCGATAGCCGCTTCAATCAACACATCGTTGTCGCTTGGTGAATCGTTGCCGCTGATGTATTTCAACGGCGATGCGGTGCGCGCCAGCAATTCTTTGAGGTTAGTGGCGACCGTCTCTTCGGCTGCACCGACGCGACGCGGGGCGTTGAATTCAATCAACGCATTATCGTCGGTGTTGATTTTCGCCACCGCAGAAATCGCCGTCACTTCATCCGTGCCTAAATAAAAACGCGACAGCAAATCGGTGACGTTGTAGGTTTGTACGCGCTGCAAATCACCGGCGATTTTGTTATTCGTCAGGTGTCCTTTGATGATGGAAAAATCGAGCTTGGGTTCGCGCTTGCTGCCCAGTAACATCAAATCGCCTGCCGCACCGCGAAAGATATTGACGTAAGGAAAAGCCGCTTTGAAGGTCGCAATCAAAGTCTTCATATCATCGGGCGACATTTCATAAAGCTGCAACCACTGGCTGAAGATGCCGTCAGCGCTCAAGGCCGCCGCGCCGCGTTGAAAATATTCCAGCGTGAACAGATTGGCCACGCCAGTCACCCACGGATTGGACGGCTCCGACACAATCACATCGAATTTTTCATTGGTCGTGTAAATGAAATTGCGTCCGTCATTGGAAATCAATTGCAGGCGTTCGTCTTCGAGCGGGCGATTGTTGACCTCATTGAATTGTTTGGAAGCTTCGACCACCGCCGGTTCCAGTTCAACGCAGGTGACGCGCTTGATGGGAAATTGTTCGATTGAGCCCAAGGTGACGCCGCTGCCCAAACCTATCAATAAAACATTGTCGGTATGCTGGCGCACCAGCAACGGCAACGCGCCAATTAACACCTGCGTAGGCATATCGCCGGAGGTTGAAGCTTCGGGTTTGCCGTTGACCTTCAATACGCGGTCGTTGCCAAGTTTCTGCACCGCAACCGTAGCCGTCAAACCTTCTTTGTAAAAAACCGTTTCGCCTTGCCCGTTGTGGACGTAGTGCAAAAAATCCTGGCGCGTGAATTGGCTCATCGAAGGCGCATAGCGATACACTGCAGACGACATCAAATCGGAATTCCAGGGAATGTGGGCGACGGCTACGGTGACGACCAACAATATCGCCAGCGCGGCGGCGGCCAGTTGCGCGATTTGAAAAGACGCAGGCTGATTGGTTTTGTTTGCCGGTTTCGCAGCGCTTCCCTGCTTGGCTTCGCGCTTTGATTTGGCGATGATAAAGAGCGCCGCTGCAACCACGAAATTGAGTGCCACACAGAGTTTCAAACTGCCCAATAAACCGAGCGTCGGTATCAAAATAAAGCCGCTGGCGAAGGAACCCAAAATCGCGCCGAGAGTGTTTGCCGAATAGGCATCGCCTACGGCGCGCCCTGAAGTCTGCTCTTTGCCGGAGATGATTTTGACCACCAGAGGAAACAGCGCGCCCAGTAACAAGGTCGGCGCAATGATGACGGCGGCGGCGATCAAAAATCTGGCGAGCAGCAACACGCCTATGGTGGAGGTTTCAAAATAGCGATGCAATTGCACGAAGGCAAACGGCAGTTCATTGAACAAAAACGCGCCGCCGAACGAGGTAAGGCCGACGCCGACTTCGATCACTGCGAACATGAAGATGTGATTCTTAATGCGATCAACGAAACGCGAAATCATCGCAGCGCCCAAGGCAAGCCCGACCAGAAAGGTCGCCAACATAATGCTGAAGGCATAGACCGACGAGCCGATGATTAAAGCCAACACGCGGCTCCAGATTACTTCGTAAGACAGTGCGATAAAGCCGCTCAAGGCAAACGAAGTCAGCACCACGAGGCGCGAAAGTTTCGACAGCGATGGCACAGGATTGGCTACAGTAGCCGGTTTCACGTTGCGACGGTGTTTTGATTTGCTTATTGCAGATTGTCCTAACCCGATTTGCGGTTCGGCATCGGCAAAGGCTTCCGGTAGTTCCAACTCGGTAAAATGCGATTCATAGCGCCGCGATAAGTGCAGCGCCGCAAAACCCAGCGCCAGGTTTATCGCCGCCGCTGTCGCCGTGGTGGCGCTCATGCCAATTGCCGGAATCAACAGAAAGCCGGTCGCCGCCGCGCCCAAAACCGCGCCAAAAGTGTTGAGCGCGTAAAGCGAGCCGACGCGCAAACCTATGCGATTCAATTCGCGTGCGTAATAACTCGACAGCACTGGCAGCGTTGCGCCCATCAACGCCGTCGGCACAATCAACACCAGTGCAGCGAAGAGAAAGCGCACCAGGCTCAAGGCCAGAAAAGACAAGTGCAGCCAGCGCCAGAACGGTTGATACATTTTCGGCAGCAAGGCGAAGATGAACGGCACCGCCAAGCCATAGATGCCAATGCCGATTTCCAACCAGGCGTAAAGTTTCAACGGCTGTTTGATTGTTTCGGTGCGGCGTCCGAAATAAAAACTGCCCAACGCGAGACCGCCCATAAAAGCGGTTAAGACCGTGGAGACCGCAAAAGTGGTTGCGCCGAAAACCAACACGAGTTCGCGCACCCATATGACTTGATAGACCAAGCCGCTGAAGCCGGAAGCGAAGAAGCAAAGCAGAATCACCCGCGCCGCGTTCCTTCGGTTGCTGTAGCTGCCAGTTTTCGCTAATTCCATCCGGTTATACTACTCGTTATGAGGGATGAGCAATTGTGACAGACGCAGGCTGAAGGTGACAAGCCGCCGAAGCAACTCGCTAGTGTAAGCGTCGTTTCATTCGATTCGCTAGGCGCTGCTTTATTGGAACATTTTGGGATCAATCATCTCGTTATGTTGATATTGCGTGATCGTCCCGATGATGGTTCCCTGGGATTTTTGCGTGAGGATAGGAGCGGTCGCCACCTCTTCAAACTTGAACGGCAGTTTCACTCCATCCACCTCTTTGAAGTCCCAAGTTTCGAGATAAAAATCTATGGTCAGTTGATCATCCTTCGCAGACACATCATTGGAAAAGGTCTTCATATTCTGAGTCAGGGTGACGCGACCATAATCGGTTCGCACCCACATAAAAGTTTCGCTGTCGAAATAGAGACGCAGGGAATCGTCTTTGCCGCGTTTGACGATGACCACATAAGCCGGTCGGCCTTTGACTTTTTTGCTACCTTTAGCTTCAAACTTGAGAGTATCAGATTCGCCTTGCGTGAGGAGGTTGTAGAGCGCTATGCCGTTGAACATGGTGCCGCTGCTCAACATACTCAGGTACTTTTCCTGAAACACCGAGGCCGCGCCTTTGAGCTGTGGGCGAAACATGGCTTTGCTGCCGTCATAGGTCTGTTGCCAGGTATAGTTGGGAAAGATGTACATGGCCGACAGGCGATTGGGGGCTTCGGACATAATCGCCATTTTGGCTTCCGGTTCACTCTCTTTCTTGACGGTGCCAAGAGCAATGCGCGATTTGAATTTCATCAAGGCCTCTTTACCACCCACGGCAGCCAGATGCTTGGCGACAATTTCCGCGCCGCTCAAGGCCGCTTTGTCATCGGCGGAAAGGTTGAGCAAGGAGTTTGAAAAAGCGAGCAAAAAGCCAAAGAGAAGAAGGGTTCGCCTCATCATAGAAAACCTCTTGGAATTGGTTTGTTGAACGCTGGAAGAGCCATACGCTAACACATAACTCTTGCGACAGGCAAATCTCTTGCTGCAAATATTTTTCGTTACATACAGCAGTGGCAAACTCTTTATGAACGGGAGTAGTGGAAGATCAGCAAACGCCAGTAGTCGAATGCTTGATTGAGTCGCTAAACAGGAACAGGCAAAAAAAGGGGAGCCTTGGTCAGGCTCCCCAACTTAAATTTGAACTCTATTAAACTCATGGACAATTTGCTTGGCACAGGTCAAGTCTCTCTTGGCAGTTGTCGGGATCTTCACCTGATTGTAAGCACGGTATCATCACATTTATATAACAGCAATTCCAGCACCCATTGCAAATCTCGTGGGCTTTCGTTGTGTGATTGCTTATTGCAGGAAGGAAAACAACCATCAGAAACATGATGGCTGCCAGAAATAAACGTAGAGCATTCTTTTTCATTTCCAATTCTCCTTATCCTACTGTTGAGGGAGCCAATTGGCTCCCTCAAGTTATCTTTCAAGGACTGAAAGTTTAGAAGATAATCTTTCCGGCAAGCTGCACATTGCGACGACCATCGTAGAAAACCGGTACGAAGCCGTTGGAGATTTCATTGTCCGGGAAACCGTATATCACCGCCGCGTTTGCATGA
>JACQDB010000084.1 GCA_016201275.1 Acidobacteriota bacterium | reverse complement strand
GTTGCGCTGGCTGAATTCGTCGCGGTTGGTCTGCGGAATGATCGGCATCAACAACTGCGTGGTCGCTTCGGCATCAAGTGGGGCGTGGCTTTCATCGAGAACTTTCATGATGCCATCTTTGCGAACCATCGGTGGCATACTAACGCTGAGGTGAAGGTCAGAAGCCCCCATAGCGACTTGAGCGCGAAACAGCTCGTCTATGGTGAAAGCCAAGGGGCTGTGAGTTGGCGCTGGCGCGTATCTTGCCGTCGCCGATGCTTGCGCCACTCCCGACGACGCTGGTGATGCGGCAGGAGAAGTTGACGCCGAAGCTGACGACAGATTGCCGGTTGGCGAGGCCGGACGCGGTGATGCGGCTGGCGGTCTAAGCGCTGTAGCGACGGTCGGCGTGGGCGCGTAGTTGTCGCTCGACGCGGCACTGCCGTTGGCTTGCGGCGCGAAACTGACGAAGATGCCGCTCGGCAAGCGTTTGATGGTAACGGCAAAACTGCCGACACCGTTGCATTCATAATTGAATCCAACTTCGGGTTGCGTTGGTAACAGGCGGCGCGACGGTTCCGGGATCAGCGGCATGATGGCGCTGCCTATGTCGGCCTGTGACAACGGTGCTTGCGAAATCTCAAAGACGCCATTGGCGGTATGCAAACTGGCACGCTTGCCCACTTCCAGGCGCAACTCTTTACCCTTCTGAGCGTGTAAAACGCCCAGTAAACTCCCTATGCTTTCCAACATACTATTGTTCTCCTCTAAAAAGTAACTGGTCGTTATCAAGATGATAAACAACTTTTTATGTTTTATATTTTTTTTGCAAACCAAAGGGGCGAATCGTAAAGCCAATTGAAATTCGCTTCATCTTACAACAAGCCTTTAAGCAAAGCTACAGTTTACTTCAGAGCAAAAATTTTCTAGTTCAGAAGTACCAATATGTCTAAAGTTCAACCTCTGGGGGGTCAGTAATTGTTGAAACTTTGCGTTTGGTACGGCAGTGTTAAAAAACCTTTTGCAGCAAAGGTGAAACGAAATTAACGGAGGCCGGGAACTGGCCTTCAGACGACGAACTTGCTTGACGCTGGCTTCTGTTTTGCGCCTCGGAACCGCTACAATCAGGCGATGCGAATTTCCGATTTTGATTTCGAGTTGCCAGAAAAATTAATCGCTCAAGAACCGGCGACGCGGCGCGATGCTTCGCGGTTGTTGGTCGTCAATCGCGCCAGCCGCACCTTTACCGATGCCGTCTTTAATCAGTTGCCAGATTTTTTGCGACCCAGCGATCTGCTTGTCCTCAACAACACGCGGGTGTTTCCGGCGCGCCTACTCGGTCATCGCATACGCGAAAATGAAGGCGGCGAAAAACTGGTCGGCGCAAAAGTCGAGGTGTTTTTGGTGCAGGAAGTTGAGCCGTTAATCTGGGAAACGCTGGTGCGTCCCGGCAAAGCTCTGCACGAAGGCGCAAAAATTGAATTCGCCAATGGCCAACTTTCTGCCGAAGTTTTAGCGTGGCACGCTCAAGGTCGCCGCCTGATTCGCTTTCACTGCGCTGGCGATTTTCAGGCCACCCTTGACGACATAGGCCGCACGCCGCTGCCGCCTTATATCAAACGTGAGGCAGAGACGCGGTTGGATCAAGAGCGTTATCAAACCGTCTATGCCAGCGAGCGCGGAGCCATCGCCGCACCGACCGCCGGTTTGCACTTCACGCCGCAGTTGCTGGCGCACTTAACCACGCAAGGCATAGCGACCACGGAAATCACGCTGCACGTCGGCTATGGCACATTTCAACCAGTCAAAGTTGAACGCCTCGAAGAACACCGCGTCGAAGCCGAACGCTTCTCCATCAGCGAACCGGCGGCGCACCAAATCAATCAAGCCTTGAACGCACAACGTCGCGTCATCGCTGTCGGCACCACCACCACACGCGCTTTGGAATCGGCAGCCAGGAGTCAAGAGTCAGAAGCCAGGAGTCAAGAGTCAGAAGTCCGGTGTCTGGAGTCTGGAGTCCGAAATCAGGAGTCCGAAGAAACCGATTTACTTAATGAATTTCCCTCACTCCCGCACTCCCCTATGCCCCGACTCGCTGTCTCCCCTGTGGTGCTTCAATCAACCGATCTGTTCATCTATCCGGGGTTCGAGTTTCGCGTGTTGAGTGGACTCATCACCAATTTTCATTTGCCGCGTTCGTCTTTGTTGGTGCTGGTGTCAGCGTTTGCGGGGCGCGAATTAATTTTGGCAGCCTATCGTCACGCGGTGAAAAACGGTTATCGCTTTTACAGCTACGGCGATGCCATGTTGATTTTATAAAGCGGGACCGATGCGCCATAGGACTAATGATGGTAGATGAAACGACCAGCAAAACGTCAGTGATTTTTCCATGCCCTGTACGGGCGACCCTCTGTGGTCGCCCCTCCTCGAAATCCATTAGCATTCCCAGGAGGGACGACCACAGAGGGTCGCCCGTACAAGGCTGCACTTTATTTCATCCACAATCCTAAGGGGGTTGTCAGACCTAAAGCGCTTTGCATAGGAATGTACGAGTAACCCTGCGGTGGTCGCTCGTACAAGCAATCGAAAACCAATCTATTTTTTTCAGGCCGACATTGCAAAATAAATTTCTACAACTGCAACACACCGCTCTGTATGCGGCATTCGACCGTTTTCCTGCCGCCAAAGGCGCGGCGGTGCACATCAATCGCATGGCGCAAACCCTGTTTGCCAGAATGCATGGCGGCTTGCTTTATACGCTGGGCGACGCCACTCTTCCGGCCTATCAAAAAGAGGGCAACATTGAGATCGTGCGCTTTGTGAAGCCGGAGGCAAATTTTTTGCAACGCACGTTGGCTTACAGCCGTCTGTTGCGAAGTTTGCTTGATGAGCAAAGCGCAGCGTTGCGCCTCTGCCATTTTCGTGACCCTTGGAGCGGCGTGCCGATTCTCGCAAAGAAACCCTCGGCCTGCGTTTATGAAATCAACGGCCTGCCTTCTATAGAACTGCCGTTTTCCTATCCTCGCGTTGCGCCGGAAACTTTGAAAAAAATTCGCGCTGCCGAAATTTTCTGCTGGACGACCGCCGCTGCCGTCATCACGCCTTCCCAAACCATGAAAGACAATCTTGTGAGGCTTGGCGTTGACGCCGAAAAAATCGCGGTCATAACAAACGGCGCGGACATCAACACACGGCCTGAGCGTCCGCCGGAAGCGCCGCCGCGTTACCTGATTTATTTCGGCGCGCTGCAACGCTGGCAAGGCGTGGAGGTGTTGCTGAAGGCGTTTGCGCGGCTCAAAGATTTTGCGGATTTGCATCTGGTGATCTGTTCTTCAACGCCGCACCGATTTGTGAAAGAGTATGGCAAGTTGGCCGCACGGCTGGAAATTGCCGAGCGTCTCATCTGGCATTTCGCTTTGAGCGAAGCCGAGCTTGCGCCGTGGCGCGCCCATGCATTGTTGTCGGTTGCGCCGCTCACGGAATGCGCGCGCAATCTGGAGCAGGGTTGTTGCCCGCTGAAGATTTTAGAATCTATGGCGGCGGGAGTTGCGGTAGTGGCTTCTGATATTCCGGCGGTACGGGAAATCATTAGCGACGGAGTTGACGGCAAATTGATTCGCGCCGACCGCCCGGCAGATTTAGCCAGAGCCATTCGCGTGTTGTTGGAATACCCGGACACTTTGCAACGCATGGGCGAGCGGGCAAAAGAACGCATCGCAAAAGATTTTCGCTGGCAGCAGGCAAGCGAAAAATTGAGCGCCCTTTATGCAGCGCTCGACCGATAAAGATGGCAAAGCCTGCAGCCAATCACCGCCATTCATAGCGGCACTGTTTCAAAAACACTGGCGCGACAAAAAACCCAATAAAACCGGCACTTTTCGCTGTCCTTCAAGATTTTTAATCCCGACTCGACAAGGTTTTGACCAACGACAAGGGGTGCAGAGCCGCTTTGGCATAGGCTTCATCCGGCGCTACCGTCTTGCTCTTGACCAGTTCTATCAAAGACTCGTTGAGCAACACATTGCCATTGCCGCGACCGGTCTGCATCATCGAAGGGATTTGAAAAGTCTTGCCTTCGCGGATCAAATTGCTCATCGCCGAATTGGCGATCAACACTTCCAACGCCGCCACCCGTCCGCCGCCAATCTTTCGCAACAAGGTTTGCGAAATTACTCCCTTCAACGACTCCGACAACATGATGCGGATTTGCGTCTGCCGGTCAGGCGGAAACTGGTCTATGATGCGATCTACCGTCGAAGGCGCGGTCGTGGTGTGCAGCGTGCCGAATACCAGATGCCCGGTCTCCGCCGTTTCGATAGCGATAGCCACGGTTTCCAAGTCACGCATCTCGCCCACCAACACGATGTCCGGGTCTTCGCGCAAGGCGGCGCGCAAGGCATCTTTGAACGAGTCGGTGTGATTGTGAACTTCGCGCTGATTGATTAAACATTTCTTGTTTTCGTGAACAAATTCGATAGGGTCTTCGATGGTGATGATGTGATCCTGGCGTTGCCGATTGATGTAATCCACCATCGCGCACAGGGTCGTGGATTTGCCCGAACCGGTTGGCCCGGTGACCAGCACCAAGCCGTTGCGCTGGCTGAATTCGTCGCGGTTGGTCTGCGGAATGATCGGCATCAACAACTGCGTGGTCGCTTCGGCATCAAGTGGGGCGTGGCTTTCATCGAGAACTTTCATGATGCCATCTTTGCGAACCATCGGTGGCATACTGACGCTGAGGTGAAGGTCAGAAGCCCCCATAGCGACTTGAGCGCGAAACAGCTCATCTATGGTGAAAGCCAAGGGGCGGCGCGATGGTGTGGTCGCATAATTTGCTGCCGGTGGCGGCGCGGCGATTGTCGGCGCGGCTGGCGCGGCAGAATTGCCCGGCGGAGAAGTTGATGCGGGTGCAGCAGGACGCGGCGGCGGCGCAGTCGGTCTGACCGCTGCCGCGACGGTCGGCGCTGATGTGTTACTGTTGACTTGCGGCGTGAAACTGACGAAGACGCCGGTCGGCAAGCGTCTGATCTTTACGGCGAAACTGCCAACGCCGCTGCACTCATAATTGAATCCAACTTCGGGTTGCGTTGGTAACAAGCTGCGCGCCTGTTCCGGGATCAGCGGCATGATAGCGCTGCCTATGTCGGCCTGTGACAACGGCGCTTGCGAAATCTCAAAGACGCCATTGGCGGTATGCAAACTGGCGCGTTTGCCCACTTCCAGGCGCAACTCTTTACCCTTCTGAGCGTGTAAAACGCCGAGTAAACTTCCTATGCTTTCCACCATACGAGGGTTCTCCTGTGAAAAAAATCTAGCCGCGATCAAGGCGATCAAGGCGATCAAGGATTTCCTGATGTTTAGGATTTTTTGGCCAAGGTGGGGTAACAGTGTAGTATCGAAACGCGGCTCCATCTTACCGCAGGCGTGGCGGCAAAGCTACAGTTACTTCCGCGCAGTCGGGTGAGTCACTACCCAATTTTCTTAGTCAAGGCTCTTGCTGTGAAGACCCGGAAACCTGGTGGGACAGAGGCTTCGTTTTCCACCTGAAAACCGGCGAGCAACTGCCGCCGCCGCCCGTCGTTAGGGGTCTCCTTTGTGTTTGCGGCAGGTGCGCCTTCGAGATGGCAAAGCGCCAAAACCGCAGTCCTTGGCAACCGAAATTTCATCAACAGGCTTGCGGAACGCGACGATTTTGGTAGCATCGTTGCACGCGAAAGGAGCGCTGGAAAAGATGAGCTTCTGGAAAGCCCTGCAAAGTTATCAAGCGCTGACCGCTGACCAGAAAATTTTTGTGCAGGAGAAGAATATTTCCGGCACCTACACGCCCGCACAATGGTTGGTCTTCTTCAATAAAATTGCGGCCTACGACGCTTTGCGCGATGCCTCAAAAAGCAAGTTCATCGGCCTCGGTTGCGGTTGCGCGGCGCTTACTTTGGCGTCTGTCATCATCGGCTTTATGACTCTGTATTTATTGCCGCTGGCTATCGTGATGGTGATTGCGCTCGTGATTTTCTTGGTCTTTTTTGCCAAGCATCGCAAAGACGTGCCGAATCATTTGCGCCAGTTTATCGTTCCGCTGTTGCACCTTTTGCGCGAAGAGATGAAGAGTCGTCAACCCGTGTTTCTGCACGTTGATTTGCGCGGCGGCACGCTCGCCGAAAAAAAGTACAGCGAGCAATTGTCGGCGACGGGACGACAGGCACAATTGCACGGCAGCAAAATCAAAGAAGAATATTTCGCCAACCAATGGCTGGTGGGCAGCGCCAAACTGGCCGATGGCACGCTGCTGCAATGGCAGGTCTTCGAGCGCCTACGCAAACGCGCCGAAGGCAAACGGCGCAGCAGCGGCAAGTATAAAACCAAAACCAAATTCAAAGTGAAAACTCGCGTCGAAGCCAAGTTGATTTTTAACCATCGAGTTTATACGGTCGCCGCACCCATCGGTCACGATGCCCAACATACCATCGTCATCAAGCCCGGCGTCCGCAAAGATAAAGTGAGCGTGCGGCGCGTTCTGGTCAGCGATCAAGCCGATGGCATGACGCCTCTGGGAGAATTGCTGGAAGCGATTGCCAGCGCTTATCGAGCGGTCAAGCCCACCGGAGGAACGTCATAATGTGGATGGGAAAATGCGCCGTAAAACAGGGCTTTTTCGTGCTGCGCGATTGCGAAAGCCCGGCCTTGAATGCTTGTGGTTTTTGTGCGCGCCCGACCTGTACCACTCATGGATTGCGGCGTGGGCAAACCTTCGTTTGCCTCGATTGCAATGCGCGCCAGCAACAGTTGACTCAGGAAGAACAGTTCGAGCAGATGACCGACGACGACAACAACAACACCTCGCGCAGCGGTTTGTACACCTATCGTCACGGCTATTATACGAGCCAAAATTACAGCCCCTTTTACACAGGGCTTTATTACGACCATTATTATGACACCTATGACACACGCGCTTTTGACCGGCGCGAAACCACCGGCTTTGACGAAGATGACGAACGCTTGAGCGGCGGCTTTCTGGACAGCTAGAGGGTGTCGCAGAATTCCAGCAACCGCCCATATGTTGTGGATAGTCAAACCATCGCACACAATATCTGGACAGAAAACCCATTTCTGCGACACCCTCTAGCGCCGTAGGAGCGCCCTGTCTGTAGAAGGTAGCGAAGCACAAATTTTCTAGCGCCGCAGGCGCGACCCTGGCTTGCCGCGCCAGTCGGTGTCGCGCCTACGGCGCTAGAAAAATTCGCGTAGTCAATCTCTATAGACAGGTCGCGCCTACCAAGCTACTCATCGGTTCAATCGTTCTCACTTCCGCATGACTTGTTTGGCACTACCGATTTTTTTTACCGATGAGCGACACGACTACGACATCTTTGCGATTGCTGTGGCTGACTGAAAATTATTTTCCGAGTCGCGGCGGCATGGCGCAATCCTGCGACCGCATTGTTCACGCGCTGCGTCGTCGCGGGGTCGTGATTGATGTCGCGCACTTGTCGTCACGCGCACCAACCATGAAAGTGGAAACCAGACAGCAAGGCCGTGATCTTGTTTGTCCGCTGGGTAACGATCCTTCACACGCGCTGAATTGTTTGTGGAATGTCCTGGCAAGCGAGGCACAAGGCTTTACTCACGTCATCGCCTTTGGCGGCACTTTGCCGTTGATTGCCGCGCCGGTGTTTGCCGCCTGGCTCGACGTTCCGTTGATTACCTTGATTCGCGGCAACGATTTCGATGCCGCGATCTTTTCGCCGAAACGCGCTGACGTAGTGCGGCACGCTTTAGATAAAGCGGCGCGAGTTTGCGTCGTCAGTCGTGACAAAGCACAAAAAATTCACGCCCTGTTTCCGCATATTCAGCCGCTGTGGATTCCCAATGGCATAGACTTGAACGAGTGGCAGGCGCTGCCTTCATTCCATGAGCGCGCTCAACAATGGCGCAAGGAAAAGGTCTTGCCAGGCCGTCGCGTGTTGGGAATGTTCGGTCATATCAAGCCCAAAAAAGGCGGACTGTTTTTTCTTGAGACGCTGTTGCATTCGGGATGCGCTGACCAATTTCATCTGTTGTTTGTCGGCGAACTGGACCCCGCCATCACCGACTGGTTGCAACTTCATCAAGGGGAAATCGCGCACAGCATTTTTCCTTTCGTTGATCGCTATGAAATGCCTCTGCATTATCAGGCTTGCGATTTGGTAGTCATCGCGTCGTTTTATGATGGCCTGCCCAATGTCTTGTTGGAAGCGGCGGGCTTGGGCGTAGCGTTGTTGGCGGCGAGAGCCGGAGGCATGGCGGACGTTTTAGAAGAGGCGCAGCACGGCCTGCTGTTTTATCCCGGCGACGCGCATCAATGCCGCCAGGCGCTGGAGCGTGCGGCAAGGGCAAGCGCTGCGGAGTTGCAGGCGATGGGCGCACAGGCTCGCCGTATGGTGGCAGCGCGTTTGAATCTGGAAGCTGAAACCACCGGCTATCTCAACGTCCTGTTGGACACTTTGCGCGCTCCGCAAACGGTTGACAGCGAAGGCGTGGCGGAACCCTTCGTGGACAACAAGAGAGGCGACGGCACATGATTTTTTATTATGCGGCAGGCGGCGGCTTGGGGCATTTGACGCGAGCGCGTGCCGTCATTCACACGCTCGGTTTGCAAGACCGTGTAGCGTTGTTGACGGCCTCGCCTTTCGCTACGGATCGGCGTGTGGTTGGCGCGTTGGAAGTCATCGCCATTCCGCAAAATTTTTCTACCGACCGGCAAGCCTACCGCCTGTGGTTGCAGGAAACTCTGCGGCGCTACCGGCCTGCGGAAATATTTTTGGACGCTTTTCCGGCGGGGCTGTTAGGCGAGTTCAGCAACTATGAATTCGCCAATAAAACCGGGCTTTTTCACGTTGCTCGCGGGTTGCGCTGGGCGGTCTATCAACGGCAATTGGATGGCGCGATCCCGCAGTTTGAGACCACCTATGTGTTGGAACCTTTGGAAGCCGAGCAGCAAAAGGTTCTGGCGCAACAGTCTCTTCAGTTGACCGCTTTGGCGCTTACCGACCCGCCGCATGAATTGAGTGAGGCGATGAAGCAGGCGGCCATTGCGCTGCTGCGCCCAACGGTCAGCGAGTTGCTGCCCACCCCTAGGCAAGCGTCCGCAGCGCGCAGCGGCAGCACCAGGCCGTTGTGGTTGATCGTGCATACGGGTTCGCCCGCAGAGATAAACGAGTTGATTGCTTACGCCGTCGAGATGAGCCGTCAAGAGAGACTGGAGCCGCGTCTGGTTTTGCTGACGCCGACGCCGCCAAATGACACGCCGGATGACACACCAGCGACGCAACCGCCAACCGCGCAACCAGAAATTTTCGCGCCGTACAAAGGCTTATCCGTTGCCTACTCGAAGCCGGAAGCGACCGCGCAGATACGAGTAGAGCATTTTGATTTTTACCCGGCATCTGCTATTTTTCCTGTGGCTGATAGAATCATTACAGCTTGCGGATTTAATGCGATGCGGCAAACGGAAGCGTACAGAGACAAACACCGATTTCTACCCTTCGAGCGGCAGTTCGATAATCAATTTGCCCGAGCCTATCGCAGAAAAAATATCGTACCTCTGAACTAATCCCTATTCTGAACGCCTATGGTGTTTGGTTATGTCTAACTATAGGCGCTGGTCTGCGGCATCCCGTTTATTAATCGCTGATGAATCGCCCCTGCAATCACTCATTATGATCGAGCGTAAACGCGCCGTTCTCGCTATGAGGATGTTTATATGGATCACCGTGGAAAGACCAAGAAGCAACTGATCGCGGAATTAGAGGAAGCCGAGCGCCGGATCGCGCAGTTGCAGTCTGGCCAAGCGGTCAACGCTCCGTCCCCGCTCGTCGCTGCAACCACAGAATCCCGCTTGGCGCAGGACGACCGCAACGCTTTGCCGGATGAGGCGGATGAACTGCTCAGAAAATCGGAAGAGCGCTATCGCGCCTTTGTAGATCAATGCGCCGATGGCATCTGGTTGATCGAGATGGCAACGCCGATTTCCATAGACCTGCCGGAAGACCAGCAGATCGAAGCGTTTTACCGGCACGGTCATCTAACCAAATGCAACGATGCGATGGCACAGATGTACGGCTTGGCAACTGCCGCGCAATTGCAGGGCGCGCTGTTGCGCGACCTGTTGATTCCGAGCGACCCGCATAATCAAGATTTTCTGCGCGCCTTCATACGCTGCGGCTATCGGCTCGTCAATGCCGAGTCGCACGAAGTGGATGCTCAAGGCCAGCCGAAATACTTTGCCAATAATTTGATGGGCCTTGTCGAAAACGGTTATCTGGCCAGAGCCTGGGGAACGCAGCGCGACATCACCGCTACCAAAGTGGTGGACGAAGCCTTGCGCCACAGCGAGAGCCGCTTTCGCACGCTGGCCGAAACTGCCTCGGATGCCATCATCACCATTGATGAAACGAGCCGCATTCTCTTTATCAATCGGGCGGCGGAAAATATTTTCGGCTATGCGTTGGCAGAAATGCTCGGCCAGGATTTAACCATGTTGATGCCCGATTATCTGCGCCAACTTCATCACCAGGGCTTTCAACGCTACCAAGCCACAGGGGAGCGCCATATTTCGTGGGCGGCTTCAGAGTTGCCCGGCCTGCATAAAAACGGCACAGAGATACCGTTGCAAATTTCGTTTGGCGAAACCACCGTGAACGGGGAGCGCTTGTTTACAGGCATCGTGCGCGACATCACTGCCGAGAAACGCGCTCAGGAAATGGCGCGTGGTCAGCAGAACATTTTGGCATTGATTGCCAAAGGCGCACCGCTGTCAGAGACGCTTACGGAACTGGCGCGGTTCGTCGAGCGGTTGTCGGAGCGCGCTTGGTGCAGCATTCTGCTGCTTGATGAAGAGAACGGCACGTTGCGACACGGCGCGGCTCCGAGTTTGCCCGATGAATATACAGCGGCGATTGACGGCATCAAGATTGGCCTGACCGTGGGGTCGTGCGGCGCGGCGGCGTACCGGAAACAAATCTATATCGCTGCCGATCTGGAGAACGATCCGAATTGGGCGGAGTTCAAACACCTGGCCTTGCCACACGGTCTGCGCGCCTGCTGGTCGAGGCCGATTCTCAATGAAGACGGCAGAGTGCTGGGCACCTTTGCCTTGTATTATGGCGAGCCGTGCGCGCCCACTGAAGCGGACTGCAAACTCATAGAGATGTTTACTTCGCTTGCGGCGATTGCCATCGAGCGATATGTAGCGGAAGAACATCTGCGCGACAGCGAAAATCGCTATCGCGCTTTATATGAAAATAATCCCTTGATGGTCTTCACGGTTGACTCGCAGGGAACCATCTTGACGGTCAACGAATTTGGCGCGCAACAACTCGGCTACAGCGCGCCAGAATTAATCGGTCAATCGGGCAGCGTACTGTTCCACCCCGCCGATCAAGACGCCGCGCTACAGGAGATCGTGCAGTGCTTGCGACATCCCGAAGCGGTCTTTCAATGGGAGATTTCGAAAGTTCATCAAGATGGCCGTAGCCTATGGGTTAAGGAGAACGCCCGCGCCGTCCGCCGTGCCAACGGCAAACTGGCGGTGCTGATTGTGTCGGAAGACATCACCTGGCGCAAGCAGGCCGAAGAAGCTTTGCGCCTCAGCGAAACCAAATTTCGCAACGTCGCCGAAAGCACCGCCAGCGCCATGTTCATTTTTCACGACGGGCACTTGCTGTATGTCAATCCGGCAACCGAACACATCCTCGGCTATTCGCAAACCGAACTTCTGACGATGCCGGTAACGGACGTCATACATCCCGATTTTCAGGCTCTCTATTTTGCGCGCGCCGAAGCCATCCAGCACGGCTCCCATATGCCCTTTCGCGCTGAATATAAACTCTTTCATAAAAACGGCACCGAACGCTGGGTAGATGTCACCTTTGGCGATCTGGTGACTATGGATGCCCAGCAGGTCGTCATCGGCACCGCCTATGACATCACCGAGCGCAAATTGGCGGAAGAAGCCTTGCGCCAAAGCGAAGCCAAATTTCGCAACGTCGCCGAAAGCACCGCCAGCGCTATGCTGATTCACCGCAATGGCGAGTTGATTTATGTCAACCCGGCAACCGAGCGCATCACTGGTTATACACAGGAAGAATTGCTGGGAATGAACCTCTTGAATCTCATCCATCCGGCTTTTCGTTCGCTCTATTTTCAAAGAACCGAAGCCAGAAAACGTGGCGAACAGATCGGCCATCGCTGCGAATACAAACTCCTTCATAAAAGCGGCGCTGAACGCTGGGTGGACTTCACGTTTGGCGGCTTCGTTCATCTTGATTCGCAGCAGGCGACCATCGGCACGGCTTATGACATCACCGACCGCAAGCAGGCCGAAGAATTATTAATCGCCGAAAAAGAACGCCTGGCCGTCACCTTGCGCTCGATAGGTGATGGCGTCATTGCCACCGACACCAATGGCCACATCGTCTTGCTCAACCGCGTCGCCGAAAGCTTGACCGGTTGGCCGCAGGAAGAGGCTATGAGGCAACATCTCGATACCGTCTTTCAAATCGTCAATGCCAAATCACACGCCAGCCTGGAGAGTATGTTCGCCAAAGCCTTACAACGCGAACAGGTGTTTGAAAATCAGGAAAATATTTTATTGATTAGCAGAGATGGAACCGAGCGCCTGATTGCCGCGACCACCGCGCCGATTTACGACAGCCAGAGCTGCATCATCGGCGTGGTGCTGGTCTTCCGCGATCTGAGTGAAGAGTTGAAACGCGACGAAGAAATTTTGAAAGCTACGAAACTGGAATCCATCGCCTTGCTGGCCGGAGGCATTGCCCATGATTTCAATAATTTTTTGACCGCCATCCTCGGCAACATCTCGCTGGCCAAACAGTATATTGAGCCAAGCAGTCGCGCCTATGCGCGCTTGCAGGATTCCGAACAGGCGACCATGCGCGCCAGAGATTTGACCCAGCAATTGTTGACCTTTGCCAGCGGCGGCGCGCCCATCAAGAAGACCGCTTCGCTGGCCAACCTGCTGCGCGAGAGCATCAGTTTCGCGCTCACCGGTTCTAATGTGCGGAGCAAAATTGTGCTGTCCGCTGATTTGTGGCTGGCGGAAATAGACGAAGGCCAAATTAATCAGGTGCTGCACAACCTGGTACTCAATGCGCGTCAAGCCATGCCTCTGGGCGGCACTATCGAAATCACTGCCGAAAATGTAACCGTGGAAGAAGGCGGCTTCATCGAAGGCGCGTATTTGCCGCCACCGCGTTATGTCAAACTTACCGTTAAAGATTCTGGTGTCGGCATTGCCGAAGAACATCTATCCAAAATCTTCGACCCTTACTTTACCACCAAACAGAAAGGCAGCGGCTTAGGGTTGGCCACTGCCTATTCGATTATCAAAAATCACGGCGGCTATATCTTCGTCGAATCCGACATCGGCAGCGGCACCACTTTTTCCCTGTACTTGCCCGCCTCGGAAAAACGTGCGACGCAGAAAAATGCCGCGCCGCGTTTGAACCATTCTGCTAAAGGCCGAATTTTGATTATGGACGACGAACCGGCGCTACGAAAAATGATCAGCGAAATTTTGAAGTATCTCGGTTATGAAGCAGCCGCTTCGCAAAACGGTGAAGAAGCGCTGGCGCTGTACCGTCAGGCCTTGGACACCGGTCAGCCTTTTGATGCGGTGATTCTCGACTTGACGGTGCCTGGCGCAATGGGCGGCAAAGAGACCGCTGAACAATTGCGGGCGCTTGATGCCACGGCCAAATGTATCGTGTCCAGCGGTTATTCCAACGACCCGGTGATGGCTGAATATCACGAGCATGGTTTTGTCGCGGTCATCGCCAAACCTTATCAAATCGCCCAACTGAGCGAAGTGTTGAAACAGGTGGTCGGCGACCCTTCTACCGTAAATTAACCTGTGATAAAGTTGTCGCGCTTTGCACAGCAGCACGACAGGGATCAAAGCGCGACTGCGACTACGGAAAACAGCAGCACCACGAACTGTCGCTTGCAGCTTGGTGCTGGCAATTTTTTTCATGAGGGGAAGGGATGGCAATAAAGTCTGATTTGTGGATCAAGCGGATGTGTCAAAAAGCGAGCTTGATTGAACCTTTTGAAGAAGCGCTGATTCGTAAAGTTGGCGAGCGCCGCATTATCAGTTGCGGGTTGTCGAGTTACGGTTACGATTGCCGCTTGGCGCGGGACGAATTCAAAGTTTTCTCGCCGGTGACCGGAACCGAAATTGACCCGAAAAATTTCGACGCCAACAGTTTACTCGACGTGCCGATTCGCCGTTCAGAAGATGGCTCGGAATACTGGTTGCTGCCGCCGCATTCGTATGCGCTCGGCGTCACCATCGAACGCTTCAACATCCCGCGCAACGTGACGGCTCTGGCGATAGGCAAATCAACTTACGCACGTTCGGGGCTAATCGCGAATACCACGCCGTTGGAAGCGAACTGGTGCGGACGTTTGGTGGTCGAGTTGTTCAACGCCGCCAATCTGCCGGTCAGATTGTACGCCGAAGAGGGCTTCATTCAGATTCTCTTTTTTGAATCGGACGAAGAGTGCCAGACCAGTTACAGCGACCGTGGCGGCAAGTATCAAGACCAACAAGGACTGACGCTGCCGAAATTGTGAAGCGCCCTTGAGCGCCGCATCGTTTTCTTCACCAACCACTTTGCGCTATGATTTCCGGCAACCGATTTTGTCATTATCGAAAGACAGGGAGAGTAAGTGAATGTCGCGAACACCACTGTTGATTTTTAGTTTCGCAATGTTGTTGGTCGCGCTGATGGTCAATACGACTGCGACCCCAGCGCAAGATCAGAAGTCAGCAAAACCGACTGAGCAAAGAAGCGATGAAGGGCGCGATGCCGAAGACCGCACGCCGTTGATGCGCGCTGTTGAGACGGGCGACGCCGATGCCGTATTAGCGCTTCTCGATAGCGGTGCTGATGTGGAAGCAAGAAAAGACTCAGGCGTCACCGCGTTGATGAATGCCGCCGGTCGCGGACGCCGCGATATACTCGAAGCGTTGCTGGACAAGGGCGCGGATATGAATGCCAAAACCAAAGGCGGGTTCACGGCTTTAATGTCTGCGGCGTTGAACGGACAGACCGAAATCGTCAAGGTGCTGTTGGCAAGAGGCGTTGATTTCAAAGCCAAAGACAGCGGCGGACAAACCGCTTGGGGCTATGCGACATTGAAAGAACACGCCGACATCATCGCATTATTGAAACAGGCAGGCGCGGAAGAATAGTCGCGTTGTCCGGGTTTTAAGGATGGCATCAGGGAGCGTAAGCAGAGGGGCTTGCGCTCCCTGAATCATTTGCCCGAACTCATAACCTATGCCTCGCTAGGGTCGCAAGCCGCATCATCGCCTGGTTAGGATTTCCACACCATGTCATTTTCCCGCTCTCAACAAATCGGCGTGTTGATCCTGCTTGCGCTGCTCCTCGCGCTATTCCTCTATCGCTCATGTTGATGTATCAAACCGTCGGCTTTGCCGTATAGACTTGATTGACCGTTTCGGCATCGGCAAAACTGAGACCTTCGCCGACCGGCATGATGGAGCGCAAGACGGTCTCTTTCATTGCCGTGCCGACGCATTTTTCAATCACCCAACCGGCAAGGTATTGCGCCGCTAAACAACCGGCTGCCGTGGCGATGTTGCCTTCGACGACGAAAGGCTTTTCGACGACTTCTACATCATAACTTTCCAGCAACCCTTTTGCCGTTGGATAGGTGGTCGCCTGTTTACCTTTCAACAAACCTAAGGCAGCCAAAATCAACGCGCCCGAACACATCGAGCCGATCAACTGTTTTTCCGGATTCAGTTTGAAGGTACTCAAAAACTTTTCGTCTTTGATCTTTTGGCGCGTCCCGTAGCCGCTGGCAAACAACACTACAGCGGCGGCGTTTGCCGATTCGATGTCGCCGTGCATGGGAATGGTGAGTCCCGAAGTCGAAGTATGATGCGACGCTTCGCCGAGAATCTGCACCTGCCAGTTATCGGTCTTCACGCGATTGAGCAAATCCCACATGAAAAAAACATCTATGTCGGTGAAGTCGTCGAAGGCGATTATGGCTAAATTCATTATGCTCCTCGTCACACTTTGCGGCGCATTGAGGATGCGCCGCATGATCTGGCTGCCTCGTTCAGACTGGGCGCGTCCGGCTATTTTTTGCGCGCCGGGTCGCGGCTGAACTTTATCAAGCAAACAAACTCTGGCAGACCTGCGTTCAACTACAACTGCGCGCCCAACACATCGTAGCGCGTGACGATGCCGACGATGCGCCCGTATTCTTCGACCAGCACCGCCGGTGAATCTTTCAAATATTTCGCCGCTTGCTCGATGCTCACGTCTTCGCTGATGACCGGAAAGCCTTTCTCCATCACTTCGGAAACTGGCGCTTTCATCAGGTCACGATTCTTCAAAAGCTTGGACATCAAACGGCCTTCGCGCAAAGAGCCTACCGAGTTGCCTGCTTCCAAAACCGGCAGTTGCGACAGTCCATACGAGTTCATCATCTGCAAGGCATCGCCGACCAAATGATGCGGGGCGACCGCCACCAGATGCGGCGTGTCTTCGTTCTGCTTCGTCTGATTGAGCAACCCCAGAGTCATTTTTTCGGGAACCAGCAAGCGCTTTTCTTTCATCCACTCATCGGAAAGGAACTTCGATAAATAGCGCTCGCCGGTGTCGCAGACGATAAATACGACTACATCATCTTTGGATAAATTACTCGCCAACTGCAACGCCGCAACCGCTATAGTGCCGGTTGAACCGCCGCAGAAAATCCCTTCTTCGCGGCCTAATCGTCTGGCCATTTGAAACGAGTCGCGGTCGGTGACATTGATGATGTCGTCTATATATTTCATGTGGACGTTTTCTGGAATAATCTCCTGGCCGATGCCTTCGACCAGGTAAGGCGTGGCTTGCAGTAATTGTCCGGTCTCTTTGAACGTCTTAAAGACCGAGCCGTAAGGGTCAGCGCCGATGATGCGAATATTGGGATTCTGCTCTTTCAAATAGCGTCCGGTGCCGCTGATGGTGCCGCCGGTTCCCAAACCCGCGACGAAGTGCGTGAGTTGACCGGCGGTTTGTTCCCAGAGTTCCGGGCCAGTCGTCAGATAATGCGCTTCCGGGTTGGCCGGGTTGCCATATTGAAAAACGAAGATGGAGTTGGGCGTCTCTTTGGCTATGCGGCGCGCCGTGTTGACGTAATGATCCGGCGAATCGGGTTTGGCGGCAACCGGCACGACGACGACATCAGCGCCGAGGGCTTTCAAGTAGCGCACTTTTTCAACTGAGCATTTGTCGGTCATCACAAAGACGGCTTTGTAACCGCGCACCGCGCAGGTCAACGCCAAGCCTATGCCGGTGTTGCCGCTGGTCGCTTCGACAACCGTGCCGCCGGGTTGTAGGCGTCCGTCGCGTTCGGCGGCGTTAATCATCGAAAGGCCGATGCGGTCTTTGACCGAGCCGCCCGGATTGAGCGATTCCATCTTGGCCAGCACGGTGGCCTTGATGCCTTTAGTCAGTTTGTTAAGTTTTACGAGCGGGGTGTTGCCGATCAGTCCTAAAATATTTTCTTCATATTGCATGAATGGTCAGTCCCTTCCAAATCAGAATTGCGCGGTCTCGATCAATTGATCTTGGTCGCTTTACCTGGCTTTTCCGCCTGCCGGTGAAACTGAATAGTAGCACTGGAAAAGCCCACAATCCAAAACCCGGCGACAATACTTTGCCAGCGACGCACGGCCTTGCCTTGATGCCGCAACCGAGAAACGGCGCACGGCAAACCGGCAAGCGGCTTGCTAACGTCATCAGGCAAACCAAGAAATAGCCTTTGCGTTGACCTGAAAGAGGCGTTCAGCAAAGGCTGAAGTTGTGATTTTGTTAAGGCTGAGAGAAGAATTGAAGGTCAAGCCTTGATTGTTTATTACCCAAGATTCGTTGGTTTATTTGGCTAGTGCGATTGCTGACCGTTTGATACGCACCTGCCGCCCACACAACGACAATTCGGAGGGCAATCCTCGTTAGATTGGCATTCCGGTTCCGATGACGCCTCGGCAGAAAGGTGCAAGGCCTCTCGTAATTCCGGGGCTTCGTTGAGGGAAGATTTTTTTTCTCTCGTCATTTTTGTTCTCCTTATTGAAATCCTTCGATGAGGGTTAAAGAGTTCGTCCTTTCTTGTTTGCCATAGCAAATAAATTTGCCGTCAGGTGACCAGGCAAGAGAGGAGAAATAGATTGTGGGGTTGGTGTTTTTCGTGATGGCCTTTGGTTCACCTCCTTTCAAAGCGTAGGTGTAAAGGTTGTTGGATTTCCCATTAAGTCTGGCAACAAAAGCCAGACTCTTTTGGTCTGGGGACAGATGCAGGTTGGACAAGTATGTTTGTTTGAGAGTGGTGATTTTTTGACTGGTTTTTCCGGTAAGCGTATAGAGGTCCAAGTCATAGGTGCTGGTTGAGGTTTTTTCTGCCTTGTCGAGCAAGGCCATGAGAAGTTGGTCGTCGCCAGACCAGCCAATCAGGTTCAAGTAAGAATCGGTGTGGAAAATTGCTTCCGGTTTTTCGGGATGTTCGAGACTGGCAAGCCACACGGTAAAGGTGCGGCTGTCGTTTTGCGGGTTCTTATAATCATCCGAAATGTAGGCAAGGCGTTTGCCGTCCGGCGACCATAAAGGACAAGCAAGATACAGGGAAGAATCGGTATGGTTCGATAACTGAGTTTCACCGGAGCCATCAATCGCGGTTACCCAAACATTTTGCACCTCTTCTTTTTTAGCGATGTAGGCGATTTTGCTACTGTCGGGCGACCACGAATAATCTTTCGTATAGGAAAGATTGTAGGGAACCAGCGCAAAGCCTCCTGAACTGACACCGCCTTCGGTTACGCGCCGCTCTTGACCACCGATGGCTTCGACAATAGAGAGGTTAAAGAGACTCTTTTCTTGACGCAGGAAAGCCAGATGAGTGCCATCGGGCGACCATTGCGCTTCACAGGCAGAGGCGGCAAGGGCTGCCGGTTGACGGTCACGCGCCAGCGATTTCGTCAAGATCGTGCAATTGAAGGGATCAATTTGAAAGTTTGATCCGCGCTTTGCCTGATAGACGATGGTCTGGCCGTCGGGTGAAAAATCCGGCCAGAACTCCACGCCGATGTCCGAGGTGATTTGCACATCTTCACCGGTTGCGACATTGACCTTCCACAAATCCGATTCATCTTTTCTGCTGCGATACAGAATTTTCGTTCCATCGCGGGAAATATCGGCAATGTCTCCGGCCTCAACGCTGGAAAGGGAGAAGACCGCCTGAGCGTTCTGCATTTCCACCATCCGCAATTCATTGACGCCTTCTTGTGAAACTTCATAAATCAGGCTGTTGCCATCGGCGCTCCAGACCGGGCTTCTTTCAATCGCGGCATCATGGGTGACTTGAAGCGGCGCGCCACCTTTGGTCGGTATTTTCCATATATCGAATTGCCCGTCTTTTCTCTCCACATAAGCAAGCCAGGCTTGATCCGGCGACAGGCAGAAGTCACGCGCTATGGATTGATCGGGGTCAAAGCCGGTGAGTTGGTTGGCTTCTTTCGAGGCCATATCAAGAGCGAAGACATTGCAGTCCCATTGATAATAAATGGTCTTGCCATCTTCAGCCCAATAGATTAACCGTGGCTTGATTTGCGCGTCTCTGGCACCATGCGGAGTTAAAGATTTGATCAGCGTCGCAGGGCCGCCAACGTGATGAACTTTCCAAAGTCCCAGCTGGCCGCCACGGTCAGACAGAAAGGCGATTTCACTGCCGTTGGCCGACCAAATCGGATTCCAGTTCTTGCTCCATTCATTGGTTAAGGGTAAAGCGTAGTTGTTGTCTATGGATTTGATCCAAATATTTTCGTACTTATTTTTGGTTTCCAACGAGTAGGCAATCAGGCTCGCGTCCGGTGACAATTTGCCGTTTATCACGCCGGAGGTCTCGCCATCATTTTTTATGCCGAGGATCGGATTCTGCTTGAGTAAAAAACTGTGGTTGTGCTTTGGCGAGTTTGCCATTTTTGAACCGGAATGCCACACCGCTACGGCGACCAACACCACGGCAATGGTGGCACTGGCAAGCAAAGCGCGTTTCAGCACCAAAGCGGTTGCGGCTTTTCGAATGGTCGGCACGACCGCCAACGCCGGTTGATTTTGCGCCGTTGTAAGCGGCTCACTCAGCGCTGGTGTTACAACCTTTTCGTCCGCAATAGTTTTTGTCGAAGAGTCAATGGTAATGAGGGAACGGACGCGGCGTTCTACCACCAGCACGCCATCATCTTCAAGCTCTTCGACGGTAGCGGTAAAGCGGTAGCCACGCTTGGGCAGGGTTTCAATGTAGGGTTTGCCGTCCTCGGTTTTACCGAGAATTTTTCGCAGTGCCGAAATATGCTGCTGCAGGTTATTCTCTTCAACAGCGATGTTGCTCCAGATTTTCTCCATCAAATCATCTTTGGTAAGGACTGTGCCGCGCCCTTCGACCAGCGCCAGCAAGGTGTCAAACACCTTTGGTTGAATGGCAACCGGTTGATTCTCTTTGATGAGAAGTTTCTTTTCCGGGTCAAGATAAAACGCACCGATCTTATATAATGCTTTCATAATCAACCTTTTCGACGTATTCAGAAATAATTCAGGAGGAAAAAAGTTTTTGCTAAGTACATTTACGCCTCACTTGACGCACGCTGTCGTTGCGAAACTAAGGCCAGTCACTCATGTATGCGAATAGGACCTGGAGTGTGTGCAGAATAGCACAGCCACTGGCCTTAGTAAATTATTTTTTAGGAGCGGCAGTGAACACCGAAACCCGTACCGAGATCACTATCGAAACGCACGAGGTCATGGTCATACGTCATCGCGGCAAGTTCCCAAAACCTTATTGCAGAGCCTGCGGCACAACCGCCGTATTGCTGACGCTGGATGAAGCAACGGTGTTGTTTCCTTACAGCACGCGAGAGCTATGTCGTTTGGTCGAAGAGGAACAGGTGCATTACTTGGAGACCGCCAGCGGTTCTCTGCTGATTTGCCCGGAGTCGCTGATTCAATGGGAGCAGGCAACCAACGCTCGACACACAACCCTGGAATTGCAAAGCGCCTGAACGCCGCGCCGATCAATTCCTGAACCTGAGCGACCGGAACTATCAAGAAGTGAGGAAAGATTTGTGGAAATAGATTTTGAGAACCCTGGTACATTTAGATTAATCCACGGCGGCGCAACCGAGGTGGTAGAAGAGTTATTACTGACACCTGCCGAGTTAATCCGCCGCTGTTCGTTGCGTCCCGTGGACACGCTTGCCTGGAGCGAGTTTGTGCGCCGCTTTTCGCCGACCATTCGCGTCAGCATAGAACAATCATTGCAGCTACAAGAGACACAAGGAGAACTCAATTTACCAAATCAGGAGGCAATGATGGCGACCTTGATGCGAAGGGTCTATGTTAAATTGACCGAGCAGCGCTGTCTGGCCTTGCGACAACTTGAAGTCACCAACATCGCTGGGCTTAAAGTTTTTCTACAGATGGTGGCGCTCCGTGTGGTAAGAGAATTTTTACGCCACCAAGAATAACCAGACCGACACCCCGCTTATCCCCCGACTGTTTAATAAACTGTCTCAGAGAACCAGCTTTGAGGTAGGTGCAGTGGTAAGAGGCTGATAGACTTTGAAGGCAGCTTTATAAAACAGGAATGATGCGCCAGCCAAAAATCCGGCTGGCGCATTTTGCTACCTGAAGTTTAGCCGCATCACTTTTTTCTACCAAACTAAGCGCCGCCGATTTCATTGCGTCAACGATGCGGCAAAAAGTTTGAGGGCTTTAATAGTTGTCGGCCCCCTGAGCCGAACCCTATATATGGGCAACTGGAAGAGAGCGGCTACATTTTCTAGTATGCCTTATCCAATTTTTCCGATAGCTAGTAAAGCGCCAAAGTTTGCCTGAGTGCCACTTTTTTTAACGAGAGCCGGAACGAGCCGCGCGAATCAGCATTTCGGTGCCGGGTTCCAAAATCAAATCCTTGTTGCCTTCAATGGCTACGGTGCCAACGCCTGCCGCGCCGCCCAGTATCATGCCCAGCAGCGCCCCTTTAGCACCTCCGGCGATGCCGCCAATCACTGCACCGGCAACTGCACCGACACCACCACGCACCTGCGAATCTTTGGTGCGGCTGCCGGTTTCAATATTGCCTTCGTCGTCAACCTTTTTCACCGATTCCGATTCGATGACTCTTTCTAGTTGCGCTTCCAGTCGTCCTTTTCTGCCGTCATCGAGGGTGATGGTATCAAAGGTCAAGCCCATTTCGGTCTTGCCGCTGATGCGCCCCGATTTGTTGAGCGATGCGATGTGGCCTTCAACTGTCGCATTTTCATAGGCCGCAGGCATCAACACTTTGGCGGTGAAGCGGTCGCCGACACGCGCCGTCTTGGTATCAATTTGCGAAGTCAAGCTGATGCGGAGTTGCGTATCGTTGGGAATATTGATGGAAGTGCCGCCGGTCGTAGGCGGGTCGCGGCGCGAATCCCGATTGCCCCGGTCTTGAGTATCGCGGTTGTCACGGTTGTCGCGAGTATTGCCGACCTGCGAATCGCGATTGTCGCGATTGTCACGCGGGTCGCGGTTGTCGCGATTTTGCGCCTCGCGTTCTCTGGCTCTTTGCGCGTCGGCCAACGCCGCCGCCTTGGCCAGCACCACGCCGTTGGCGGGAACCTGTAGATTACGGGTGCGTCCGTAATAGCCATCCAGGTAGCCCAACTCGAAGCCCAGTTCATAGCCTTGACGATACTCTTCCAGATTGCCTAGGGTCGCATCATAGAGGCGCTCACGGCGTTGATAGGCGTCCGAACGCTTATAATCGTGCGGCACGCCTTGTCGCCAATCCATATCGCCTTGGCCATAACCGTCGCCGTAGCCGCCTTGATAGCCTTTGTCATAATGGGAAGCCATCGGCGCGGCTTTTGCCGTGGTGGTTTTCGTCGGCGTTTTGTGAGCAGGCTTGGTGGATTTTTTCTGCGTCGCCGCCAGCGCAGAAAAACCATGCCCCCACCCAACCGTCAGCAACGCGCACATCGTCATAGCGATTAGCGCCGCGTGAATTTTTTTCTTACTCATTTTGTACCTCTCTGCTCAGAATTAGTAAAAGCCAAACACCCCATCTGGCTGATGTCGAAACTTGCTGGTCGAGAGGAAAGTGTAGCATCGTTTCGACGCGCCGTACATCGCTGCCAAATTCTCTGGCCGCTAGAAAGTGGCTGCCGGTTTACAGAAAATAAATTCCGTTTATCGCCGCTGCCGATTATCATAGAAGCTTGCCGACGCAGCGCTTGACGCCGGCAAACAATAGTCTGTAACGTACAGCGTTGCAGCAGCCATCAGGAGGCCGTGTGAGTAAAACCAAAGGCAAAACCCGCGAAGAAACCATCAACAATCTGGCCGAACGCATAGATCAATTTGAAAAATATTCAACGCCGCATTCGCAAGTCATGGCGGACCTGGCAACTCATCTGGCGCGGCGTATGGGCTTGTCGCAAGCCGACACGCAGGCCATCGCCGAAGCAGCGCGATTGCACGATATTGGTTTGTATGCCATGTCGCCCAGCTATCATGGCGCACGCGGTGCGCCGCGTTTTGAAGAACGCCTAGACCTCTGGCGACACTCCATCATCGGTGAACAAGAGATGGCGAAACGCGAAGCGTCACGCTACGCGCAACTGTTGGTGCGCTGGCATCACGAATGGTGGAACGGCTCCGGCTACCCGGATATGCTGGCCTTCGAGGACATTCCGATTGGTGCAAGAATCCTGCGCGCCATCGAACTGTATAACGCGCTGATTTCCGACCGCCCTTATCGCTCGGCTTATTTCAAACCAGAGGCGCTGGAAGTTTTGCAGGCTGCGGCAGGCATCGAATGCGATCCTTATGTAGTTCACACCCTGCTTGCTTTGTTGGCCGAGATGCAGGTGAATGAAGAGCCGCAAGCCACTGTCATGAAGGATGAAGCCATCACCACAGCAACTCTTGAAAAGATTCAAGCCGAAGATGCGATTACCACGGCGCGCTTAAACCGTCAGTCTGCTGCCCCTTCGTCGCCTACGACTGATGAGCCAATCGTCAAAGTTCAAGAGCCGCTTGCGCTGCATCAACCGCTTGATAATCAGGAATCATGGGCATCCCTTGAAGCCTCGACATCGGCCCATCTGCAAGCTGCTATGCCACAAGAGCAGGACTCTGCACCTTCCAGTCTCTGGCCAACTCCCGCGCCAACTCTTGCGTCAAGGCCGCAAGAGTCGCTGCCTTCATCAAGCACAACTGGCGACCTCATCAATCAAACGCCTGCTCATTCGCCTAGCCTTCAAGCCGTCCCTCCGCCTGCGCTTGCCGCTGAAGCCCTTGCGCCTCGCGCCGATGACAACGTGATTCTGCAATCCCCAAATCCGCTTGATGCGCTCGATGAATCGCCAACTACAGAGGCAACGCCATCGCTGCAACCGTTGGTGGCGACAAGCGCGCCATCAAACGCCAGTTCATCACAATTATTTGAAGATGAAACGCCAGCAAGACCAGTCGCGGCGTCTCCCGACTCCATGCAAACGCAACCGTTGACCGATGCTTCATCGTCAATGACGGCAAGTCCGGTTGCGCCAGTTCCACCAAGCCAGTCAATCCCTGTTGATGCGCCTGCAACTTCGCAAGCTGCCGTCAAACCGCCGCCGACGCATCAACTCTTGTCGCGCCTGGAGCCGCCAACCATTGCCATTGACGATGCGCCGAATTATTTGAACTGGAAAGAGAGCGGCTATAACAAAAAATCTCTACTCGCTTTTGAAGCCAGTGTTCTGCGGCAGATTCAATTCACGACCGTGGCGATACCGTTTTCCGGCGAAGCCAAACTCGACTGGTATTTGAAAGCCTGGAGCAAGCGCATACTCGCCAACGACCCCAGCGCTTGGGCGGCGACGGCGGCAAGAGCGCTGGTTGAATCAACTGAAGCTCTCAGCGAAGAAACCATCGCGCAACTGCTCAACGATATTTATGTACCCGGAACGCGCCTGACCAATCCCCGCCTGCGTCGCTGGTTCAGCGAAACCGACACTTGGTGGATGGACAATTTGCGGCGCAACATCGAGACGCTGGAAGATGACAAACTGCGCGCTCAAGCCTGCCTGCTGGGAATGCAGACCGGCGATTATGCTTTATCGTTCAGCGATGAGACCGCCGATTTGCGTCGCCCTTTAACGACCGTCTTCTGGCGGCTGGCGGGGCGCTTCACCATTGGCGCACGTCCGCAAGCGCAAAATCGCAGCTACAATTTTCAAGCGCTGGACTTCATCAAAAACGTGCGCGCCGATTTATTATTTTTGAATCTACCGTCTTCGCATCATGAAAACGAAGGGTCGCAGGCGCGCCATCAATGGCGCGAATGTTGGGTGAAAGGGCTGGCCGCAGACGCTGAAGATTTCGCGCCGACCATTCCCGCGCCGCAATCCCGACAGACCTATCTGCGGCGCGTTGACAAGATGTTGAGCGCCGCCGCGCACCTGAAAAAATGGGCGATTGCCTGTCAGGAAAACGGCTTGGTTGCGGCACGCGAAATCAACGAACTGGTGAAAGAACACCGTGCGGTGCGCGCCACCTATTCCAAAGACGTGAGCGAAGTCGCTGGCGGCTTACGCAGCTACATCATCGTGGCCGAACGCGAGTAAATCAACCTGGTGGTTTACGAATGATGGCTCAACTCGACATCCGAAGACAGCGAGCGGCGCGGTTTGACGAGCGACCACAATTTGGCGATGACGCCATGCGAAGCGTACAACAGAGACAGTGCCAGCAGGCTCCACGTCGAATAAAACCAAATGACCAGGCCGAGCAAAGCAAAGCCTAAAATCACCACTCGCGGACTCTGTTTGCCGGAACCGATTTTATTCAGGCTCGAATAACGAAAGGTCGAAACCATCAACAAGGCCAAGCCGCCAACCAGCGCCAGCAACACGGTAGCGAAGCCTCGGCCTGGAATTATCAGCGGCGCGTTGAGCGATAAGGGAATGATATAGCCGGTGTCGGCGGAAATCGGCAGCGGCGAAAAATGTACGATGGCGGCAATTAAATAAGCTCCAGCCGGAATCGGCATTCCCACGAACGCTTTTTTCTCTTTGGGATTTTTCGGCGGCAGATTGGGATTCGGCTGCCGCGCCTGCACGTTGAAACGCGCCAAACGCAAAGCACCGCAGATTAAAAACAGGAACGATGCCGCCCACGCCAGTTTATTGATTTGCGAGATGTGACCGTAGCCCCAAATATAAGCCAGTACCGCAGGCGCTACGCCAAACGACACCACATCAGCAATCGAATCCAACTCGATGCCAAACTCCGAAGTCGTATTGGTCAGGCGAGCGATGCGCCCATCAAGCAAGTCGAACAAGGCGGCAAAGCCTATGCTCATGGCGGCGCGATTAAAGCGTTCGGCAGCCAATACGGTATCGCCAAGTGAAAACGCCTGCCCACCTGCCAGCGATTCCATAATCGAATAAAAGCCGCAGAAGATATTGGCCGTAGTAATCAGGCTGGGCAACACGAAGACGCCTTTGCGCCAGTTTCGGCGCAGCCGAATGGCCTGCACTTTGGGCAATTCCGTATAACGATTGGGCATCTCTCTTCCCTCCTGTCATGATTTTGCGACGGGCAAAAAACGCCTCGCCTCGTGCTTCGCCTGCACCGCGCTTCGCTTATGGTTTCAAGCGGCCTATCACCGTTATGCCGCCCACCACGCGGTCACCAAGCTGCACCAGCACTTCGATTTCCGCAGGCAACAGCACGTCCATGCGCGAACTGAATTTCATCAAGCCTATGCGCTCGCCCATCGCTACATGGTCGCCTTTCTTTTTCCAAAAGACAACTCGCCGCGCCAGCAATCCGGCGATCTGGCGAAACCCCACAGTGAAATAGCGCCCCTTCACGGTGACGATATTCTGCTCGTTTTCAATGGAGGCGATGTCCCGCGAAGCCACATGAAAGGCCCCCGGTTTATAAGCGAAATCCGTGATCTCTCCGGCAATCGGCGAGCGATTGATGTGAACATTGAGCGGCGATAAAAAGATCGAGACCTGCACCGGCGAATCCGCTGTGTTGGGGTCAACGGCGGTAAGCATCACGACGCGCCCATCGGCTGGCGATAACACCAAGGTCTCGTCCACAGGACAAGTGCGCTCCGGGTCGCGAAAGAAAAACGCCATGAACGCCGCCAGCAGCAAACATAAAATGGCCGCCACCCACCAGTGCAGAAAGAAAAACAGCGCCGCCGGAAGAAGAAAAATTGCAATGAAAGGGGTGCCTTCTTTTGCCATGAATTTACGTATCGAAAATGAATGATCAGAACGGTGATTTTATCGGTCTCGCGCTAACCATGTGCAATGGGCGGCGCGTTTGCTCAAGCCTACCGACAAGCACGGTCGCCTTTGCCGGTGGGCGTTTTCCCAGCCTCGCCAAAAACTTGTGGAGAAACAAAAAGGTCTAATCGGCGACCGCTTGCCACGCACACACCTTGAGTAAGCCTGCAAAATGGTGTGGCAAAACTCCTCGTTAGCGGTTGGCGATTAGACCGGATTTATGATTACCAATCAACGGCCTGCGACTTGCCCTTGCTCTTTATACTGTCGCATCATAGCTTCCATCTGGTCTTTGAGAAACAATTTCTTTTTCTTCAGTGTGGCCTCTTCCATCTGTTCTTCATCACTCGGATAATGCAACTCGGCTAATTCGCTCAAGCGCTCTTCGTATTGGTGGTGTTCTTGCGCCAGCGCAGCAAACTCAGTATTGGTAGCCAGGAGTTGTTGTTTCAGTGCTTCGGTCTCTGCAACATTCATAGTAGCGGGGTTCCTCCTTAAAGAAAAAATTTGTAGAAAGCTCTGCTTCAATTAGTGGCAAGATACTAATTCAAAGCCAGCCTTGATGCAAGAATTATAAAGCCTCGATTGGTTACTTGGAAGGCAAAGAAAAATCCTTGCCATCAATTCGCACAGTGAGAGACCGAATGCAAAAATCCGCAACCTGGTCAAAGCCTACGGCGCTTCGTCCATTCCCAACCGCCAAAGCGCCTGCCAAAGTGTGTTGCCTGCGCTTTCGCGGATGAACGCTCTCGACGCTTAGGCCAAAACTAAGCGCTACAAAAAATCTGCCGCCGCTTGTCAATGGTGCTGTCTGAGTTGTGCGGTTTGCCTTTTACTTTTGCCTTGCCGCCTATTGTTCATCAAGCGACATGGCGTTATGGGTCGTGTCGCAAAAATGACAGGCAGAGAAAAATACTTGATTTTATTGGTGATTTTCTCTATTTAGAATTGCGCGCAGCCCCGTCTGGTGAAACGCAAAGAGAAATTAAAAAGGCTCGGTTGCCGAAACAACCGAGCCTTTCTTGAGATGAGCAGACACGCTTTGAGCGCGATTAGAAGCCGCCCATACCGCCGCCGCCGCCCGGCATTGGCATCGCTTCTTTGTCTTCGGGAAGCTCGGAAATCAATGCTTCAGTGGTCAACAGCAGACCGGCGATTGATGCCGCATTCTGCAACGCTGAACGCGAAACTTTGGTTGGGTCAACGACGCCCATCGCCAGCATATCGCCGTACTCACCGGTCTCGGCGTTGTAGCCATAGCTTGAGGCGCGATTCGAGCGCACTTTATCAACGATGACCGCACCTTCTTGACCGGAGTTAGCGACAATCTGACGCAGCGGCTCTTCGAGCGCACGTTTGACAATGCCTACGCCGATGTTCTCGTCGTCGTTTTCCAGCACGAAACCTTCCAGAGCTTTCTGTGCGCGAATGAACGCCACGCCGCCGCCCGGCACGATGCCTTCTTCAACGGCTGCTTTGGTAGCGTGCATAGCATCTTCAACGCGAGCTTTCTTCTCTTTCAACTCGGTTTCGGTAGCCGCGCCGACTTTGATGACGGCAACGCCGCCGACCAACTTCGCCAATCGCTCCTGCAATTTCTCGCGGTCATAATCCGAAGTGGTGTCTTCAATCTGCGCACGAATCTGTTTGATGCGCCCGTCTATGTCGGACTGCTTGCCAGCGCCTTCAACGATGGTCGTGTTGTCTTTGTCAACGACAATCTTTTTGGCGCGACCCAAATCGGCAATCTGCAAGCCTTCCAGTTTGAGTCCCAAATCTTCGGTGATGGCTTTGCCGCCCGTGAGTTTGGCAATGTCTTCGAGCATCGCTTTGCGACGATCACCAAAGCCCGGAGCCTTGACCGCACAAACCTGCAAGGTGCCGCGCAGTTTGTTGACCACCAAAGTCGCCAGCGCTTCGCCTTCGACATCTTCGGCGATAATCAACAGCGGTTTGCCTTGACGCGCCACCTGTTCGAGCAACGGCAACAGGTCTTTCATAGAAGAAATTTTCTTCTCGTGAATCAAGATCATGCAATCTTCAAGATTGGCTTCCATGCGCTCCGAATCGGTGACGAAGTAAGGCGACAGATAGCCTCTGTCGAACTGCATACCTTCAACCACTTCGAGAGAAGTTTCCAAGGTTCTGGATTCTTCAACCGTGATCACCCCGTCTTTGCCGACTTTATCCATCGCTTCGGCAATCAGGTTGCCTATGGTCGCATCGCCGTTGGCGGAGATCGTGCCGACTTGGGCGATGGAATCGCCTTTGACGGGCTTGGACAGTTTGCGAATCTCGGTGACGACCTGTTCAACGGCTTTATCAATGCCGCGCTTCAAGGCCATAGGATTAGCGCCAGCGGCAACCGTCTTGACGCCTTCGCGGAAGATGGCTTGCGCCAATACCGTCGCGGTGGTGGTGCCATCGCCAGCGGTGTCGGAAGTTTTGCTGGCCACTTCGCGCACCATCTGCGCGCCGGTGTTTTCCAATTTGTCTTCGAGTTCGATTTCTTTAGCGACGGTGACACCGTCTTTGGTGATGGTCGGGGAACCGAATTTCTTTTCGATTACCACATTGCGGCCTTTTGGTCCGAGCGTGACTTTCACTGCGTCAGCAAGACGATTGACGCCTGCCAAAAGGCTGCGGCGAGATTCTTCGCCAAATGAAATTCTCTTTGCCATAATTTCTTACTCCTTATTCTCCGGTAAAATTTTCAGAATCGCGGCACCGGCGGGAAGAGAAAAGGCGGCCTCGATGAGCGACCCATCGGCTCTGCCGAATCTTTACCCTTCACTCGTTTGCCTCGCCGTTTATTTGCCTTTGCCTTTTGCTGCTTTTTCAATCACGCCAAGGATGTCGTCCTCGCGCATAATCAAATACTCGTCGCCATCGAGTTTGACTTCCGTGCCGGCGTACTTGCCGAACAACACACGGTCGCCAGCCTGAACATCAAGGCCAATATATTCGCCGCTGTCGAGCCGCTTGCCTTTGCCTATCGCAATGACTTCGCCCTCTTGCGGTTTTTCTCTAGCCGCGTCGGGAATAATGATGCCGCCGCGCACTTGTTCGCCTTCTTCGATTCTTTTGATAATGACTCTGTCGTGTAGTGGTCTAATGCTTGCCATTGAACTTCTATGCTCCTTTCTGAAATGTAATTACGCCTTAGTCTTTGTGGAAAGTCTCCGATAAACTGCTAATCACTCACTTGTTGCCATCAGAGCTTCTAGCACTCTATCTCAAAGACTGCCAATTATATTCACTCAGTCTTCCTGTGTCAATAATTTCACTGAAATTATTCTAAAAATCTGACAAAGTTATTATCAGAAATTTGGGTTTTCAGGATTTTGCAGTGATAGATTGCGCTTGAACGGCGGTGATAGCGACGGCATCGCGTATATCTTCGGCCTTGCAGCCGCGTGATAAATCATTGGCAGGTTTCGCCAAGCCCTGCAAAATAGGCCCTACGGCAGTAGCACCAGCCAGTCGCTCTACGAGTTTGTAGGCGATGTTTCCGGCTTCCAGGTTGGGAAAGATTAAAATGTTAGCCTGCCCCGCGACTTTGCTGCCTGGGGCTTTGCTGGCGGCGATGGCCGGAACGAGCGCCGCATCAACCTGCAATTCGCCGTCAACCAGTATGAAAGGGTTGCGACTTTGCACGGTGCGTGTCGCCTCCAAGACTTTATCCACAAGCGGTGAAGCGGCGCTGCCTTTAGTGGAAAACGACAGCATCGCTACACGCGGCGCGACTTCCAATAGAGACTTGGCGGAATCTGCCGCTGCCAACGCTATGTCTGCAAGTTCCGACGCCGTTGGGTTGATGATAACGGCGCAATCGGCAAAGATGAACGCGCCATCCGCGCCTAGTTTGTGGTTCGGCAAAGTCATTAAAAAAAAGCTCGAAACCACTTTCAATCCGGCCTTCGGGCCTATGCAGCGCAGCGCCGCGCTGACCGTATGACCGGTGGTGTGGGTCGCGCCCGAAACGCTGCCATCGGCTTTGCCTTCGCGGACCATCAGATTGCCGAAATAGAGCGGATCGTTCATCTGTTGGCGCGCTTCGTCAAGGGTGACGCCTTTGGCGCGGCGCACTTCGTAATAACGCGCCGCGTAATTTTCGACCTCCGCAGAACGCCTGTGATCTATGACCGATAGGCCAGTGAGATTGACGTGCAATTGCGAAGCCTTGTCGCGTATCACCTCTTCACGACCGATGAGGGTAATATGCGCGAGGCGTTCGGCAACGCACATTGAAGCGGCTTGAAGGGTGCGTTCATCTTCGCCTTCTGGCAAGACGATGTGTTTAGGATCGGCAGCGGCACGCGCTCTAATGCGGTCGAGGACACTCATACGATTGATTCTCCCATGCGATTATGAAGGCGAGATTGTAGCCGATTTTGGCGCAGTGGGCGAGTATCAAATCAGCGGTCTGAGGTAAAAGGACTGAGGACTGCGGTAAAACTGAGGACTGCGTAAATCACCAAACGATGAAGTCTGAATGATGAAGGATGAACAGCAGAGTGCAACCCCTAGAGCGGTTTTCATATGGGGGTACGGAACCCTCTATCGTTGAGCAGCGGTCTTCGACCGTGCGAAGGTCTTCGACCACCGCTCAACCGGTTTGAGGTTTCCGTAATCTCAAACACAAACCGCTCTAGTTCAGCGTTCATCATTCAGACTTCATACTTTACTAAAAATTCAGTCCTCCGTTCTCAGTCCTCAGTTCTAAAAAAGTCAACCGCAGCGTGGTTGAAACCTTGAGTAGAAGTGCGCGTGAACTCTCCCCAATCCACGCCCAACATCTGCCGGTTCAACCAACGCTGCGGTATCTCGTTAGTCGCAAAGTCAGAGGTTTCTGCCTTGCAATCAAGCTCTACAATTAATCATCGCTGCCGGTCTTGCCGCGCTCGTTTGAGGTGTTGGATTCGCCCAACAGAATGTCGGTCAAGCCCAGTCCTTCGCGGCGGTCTATGTCGTGTTCGATGGTTTGAATTTTCAAATTATGCTGCTGAACCTGCGCCGCTATTTTCACCAACTCCGCCGAACGCATATCTTTCAACTGCGTTTGAAAATTGACCAACTGAGTTTTCACTTCCTCTTTTTGCGCTTGCTCGCTTTGCGCGATCAGCGTCGTCACCTCTTGCATCAAACCGGCGCGAATCTGTTCAAGCTGCTCTTTGCTGAGTTTCACGGCTACCGTATCGGTTCCGGTCGCGCCCCCCGTTTGAGCAGTCGAAGGGTCGCCTTTGCGAAACACATCAGCGCGGTATGAAAACCCGTCTTTGCCGATTTTCACCTCGGTGCCTAAAACCGCAAGCACCAGCATAGCCAGCGCTACAGCGCCCAGCCCCTTCGCCCACAAAGGCATAATCATGAACAATTCTTTCAGCAGACCGAGCGCCGATTTGCGTTCGGCGTTTGCCGTGACGACGCGGACATTCGGCACTTCGTCAAACTGCCATTGCTGCAAAGACTCGCGCACGCCTTCAAAGGCTGATAGCTCCTGCCGACACGACAGACAATCCAGCAGATGCTTCTCGAAGCGCAGACTCTCTTCCGGCGCAGTCTCGCCATACAGATAGGTCACCAGCAATTCGTGCATCTGACAATTTGGGGTGTTGATTTTTTGCGTCATGATGTTATTCACTTCCTTTTACTGCAAAATCGGCTGCCGCCACATTGTCCACGGGTGGGGCAATGGTTATGAAGCCTTGCCCAACTTTTCCCACTTGCTTCACACCGCTTCGCGCAAATGTGCCAGCCGTTTTTTCAACTCCGTCAACCCGGTGTACATTCTGGTCTTCACGGTTGACAAAGGGATGCCGAGGATTTCAGCGATCTCGTTGAACTTCAACCCCTCGTACTCTTTCATGATGATGATCTGCCGCATCTCCGCCGGCAGCCCCTGCAAAGCGCGTCGCACATGGAGCGTGATCTGCTCTTGTTGAATATTGCTGCTCAGGTCGTAGTCATCGGCGGCAAGTTCAAACCCATGCGTTTCGCGTTCTTCTTCAATCGAGAGCATGAATTTGTTCCGCCCTCTGAGTTTGGTATTGCAAATATTGAGCGCGATGCGATAAATCCATGAGGAAAATTTCGCGTCGCCTCGGAACTTCGACAGATTGCGATACGCCGCTATAAAGGTCTCTTGCGTGGCGTCCTGAGCTTCTTCGTCACGCCCCAGCATCCGCAAGGTCAGGCCATAAATATGACGTTCCCAACGTCGCACCAACACATTAAAGGCTTCCGGTTCGCCGCCTAACGTGCGCTCGATAATTTGAGTGTCGCTTAAATCCAAGTTACGCTCGCGCCATCTGCTGAAATTTGAACCCCATCCGTACAGCATTATAGACTGAACGGCAGAAAAAAAAGTTGGAATTTTTATTCATCCGTCGCTTGTGGCATCCTGCTGCTTTGGTTTTCGGTTATCCTTCACCATTGCTGCGGCGAGGTGAAAGAGCGTTCTTGGCGAGGCTTGGCGGCTTGGCGCGAACTCTGTTGTTGCTGTCAGCAAGCAGCGGTCTTGCACCAAGTCGCCAAGCCTCGCCACATCAGAAACCCTTCTTTAACCCGCAGCAGATTTGCAACACGACCGGATTTTTTATCCTATTCCACAATGCGTCATTGGTGGCATTTGAAAACCCGACGGGCGACGGACTACAGAAGACGAATCCACATTGCTCTCGCCAAGGCCAGCGCATTATTATGGAGAGGCTGTTTGCTGAAGATTTTGTGTAACCGTCATCATCCCGTAATTGCAGTTTAACTTTTAACCAATTGCTTTGGAGGAACCTCTCATGAAATTTTTGTGGAAATCTTTTCTGCTGCTGTCGCTGACAATGCTGCTAGCCACTGCCGGATTCAGTGACGGTCGCAAAGATGAAGTGAAACGCCTGAAACGCGCTACCGAAGTCTTTTCCGAAATCATGAAAACCCCGGATAAAGGCATCCCCAACGACTTGCTTGATAAAGCCGAATGTGTAGCCATCGTGCCGGGTTTGAAAAAAGGCGGACTGGGAATTGGCGGACGTTACGGCAAAGGCGTCGTGATGTGCCGAATGCCGGGAAGAAAATGGAGCGCGCCTTCGTTTCTAACCGTTGAAGGCGGCAGCGTTGGTTTGCAAATCGGCTTTCAACAAATTGATCTCGTGATGTTGATTATGAATCGTCAAGGCATGGACAAACTGGTGGGCGATAAATTCACCGTCGGCGCGGATGCGTCTGCGGCGGCTGGCCCGGTCGGTCGGCAAGCCTCTGCGGAAACCAATATTCGACTGGACGCGCAGATTCTTACTTACTCAAGAGCCAAAGGTTTGTTTGCAGGCATAACCTTGAACGGCGCGGTGGTCAAACAGGACACCGACGACAACCGCGATTTTTACGGCAAACCAATGGATGCGCGAGCCATACTGTTTGAAGGCACTGTGCCGATGCCTGCGGAAGCCAAACCGCTGGCGGCAGCGCTCTCCCTGCAATCGCCAAGAAAGAAATAGTGCGGCTGACTATTTTTTATGATCTTTGTGAAGGCAGGCTTCAGCCCCTGCCTTCATTCAATTTGCAAGCGCGCCTCTCTACGCATCGCAGTCATCTTTACCCCGCTTCTCTTACTACATGAATCGCGCCAACTGAAATTTGTCGAGCGCCTGATGGCTCTGGCCTTCGAGTAAAAGTTCTGCGGCGATTTGTCCAACCAGAGGGCCGAATTTGAAGCCGTGTCCTGAAAACCCTGTGGTCAGTAAAACCCCTGCAAACTGCGGATGCCAGTCAATGATGAAGTCGTCATCGGGCGAGTTGTTGTACATACAGATGTGCGATTGCACGACGCGGGCATCAGCAAGCGCGGGAATCACACGGGCAAAAAAGGCGCGGCATTTTTCGATGAACGCGGCACTGACGTTTTCATCGAAAGCATACGGGTCAATGATTTCGCCTTTGTGATGATTGCCGATTTTCATGGCTCCGGCGTGATGAATCGGAAAGCCATAAAAGCCTGAATCCATCTCTATGAAAATCGGAAACTGGCCGATCTCGAAATTCATCTGTGCATCGGTGAAGCGCCTTTTGTCTTTAATCACCGGCTCGAAATAAACCACCTCCTGCCGCGTCGTTGTCAGCCGCTCGGCAAATTCCGGCAACCACTGGCGCGTCCACGCGCCGGAGGCAAGCAAGACTTTTTCGCCACGCCACTGATTGCCGCTGTGACTGCGAATCACAGTACCTTGAGCAGTGGAGTCAATCCCCGTCACACGCTCGTTCGCAAAAATTGTCGCGCCAAATTTTTGCGCCAGTCGCAGCGACAAGGCAACGGCTTCGTCGGCATACAAAATCCCGCCGCTCGGATCGAAGGCCGCAAAAGCCGACGCCTCTTGATTGAATTGCGGAAAGCGCGATGCGACGGCTTCCCCTTTGAGCATTTCAGCTTCCAGCCCAAGAGCTTGCAACGCTTCATAAGTCTGGGTTTCAAAAGCGCCCTCTCGATTGCCCAGCAGCAAAAGCCCTGCGTCAATGAGCAAGCGCGTCTCGGCCTTCTGTTCCAGCTTGCGCCATAAGCCCAACGACTCTACAGCCATTTTGATGTAGAGCGGTTCGGGATAAGCGAAGCGAAAAATTTTAGAATGATCAACGGACGCGCCTTGCGGATTGGGCAACGTCGCTTGATCGAGCAACGCCACGCTTGCGCCTTTCTGCGCCAGTTCATAAGCCGCCGACGCTCCCATAATTCCGCCCCCAACGATTACGACATCGTAAGCTTTCATAAGAGAATCCCATCAAGCGTATCAAGGCCTGCCGCGATTTTCATAGCGTCACCCGTTTTGGCGGATCAATGAAATCTGTTTTTTTATTGTCGAGTTGGCAAGGTCAAACCCTAATTTGATCCGCGCCATTCAGCGCTCTTTTTCAAAGATGTTTTTGCAATCGCCGCCCGTGGTGCGGTCTTTGATGCAGCGCAAAAACTTGTCTTCGAGTTCGCCTTTCGAGGTGAGTTGCACCCATTCGTTGCCGCTGAAGCCGTCGGTCATGCCTTCAAATTTTGCATAGATGCCGACTTGTGCGGTCTTGGGCGAGGCCGGAGCGATTTGGATGCGAAGCACATAGCGGCCTTTCGTCCAGTTCTTGACGTTGGCGGCGGGAACCTCGCAATAATGCTCAAGCTGGCTGCGCGTCGTGATGCCTTTGATGAAGATGACCGGCTTGGTAATGATGGTGCATTCGCCGGTCAATTGATTGCAGTCTTCTTTATCAATCGAAACCTCGCGGGTTTCCAGCATTTGCTTAGTAGCGGTAACTGTTTCGTCGCGTTGTGCAGCGATGATCGAAGGATTCGGCAGCGGCTTTTCCGCCTTGGGTCGGTCGAATTGAATTTGCGCGCTGGCGGTCGCGGCCAAAGCGCCAACAACAAATGCGGTGCGAACAAAAAAATTAATCAAAGATGTGCCGGTGTGTTGATTCATTGATGAAAAACCCTCTTCTTGAAATCCGCTCTCAACCATAACAGCGGGATTTGGTTTCTTCAAGGTACGCCTATCTGCGTTGGCCAAGCACGGCTGGTAAAATGTCAGCGTGAGAAATATAATCGCTCAAGTATTGCGCGGTGACAATGGCATCTCCCAAAAGATTGTCCCTGATGATATGAATTTATGGTTCAGGCAAATTCGCAACTCATGAAAATCGCTTTCTTTACTCTCGCCTTTGCGATGCTCCTGGCGGTCAGCCTCATCGGCGTTCGGGCGACCGCCGACCAACGCTCCATCAGGCCGCCATCAATGGACAAGCGAGGATTCGCTAATTCGCATTCGATACTCTTTCGGCGCGGCATCATAGACACCGAGGCACGCGCCGATCTGGACAGCGCCGCTAACGATTTGTCTTGGCCCAAAGACCCGCTCACGACCTTCAACCGCGCTCAGGAAAAACAGACGCGAGTCATTCAATTCAACGGCGCAATTCAACGCCTATGGCTGGAGCGCGTCAAACAAACCGGCGCGCAAATCCTCGGTTATATTCCGCACAACGCTTATCTAGTGCGCGGCGATGCCGAAACATTAGCGCGCCTTGCCAGGCTGGATGCTGGAAATTTGGCCGACGACGAACGCCCGATTCGCTGGATGAGCCGCCTTGCGCCGGTGCAGAAGATCGCGCCTGAACTGGATGATTTTCTGTTGCGCGAGGACCAAGCGACAGTCGCCGTTGATATTGAATTGCCGGATGATGAAGACACCAACGCGACGATTGACTTCATCAACTCCATCGTCACAACTTCCCTGCACGCCTCAGCCAGTCAAGCCGCTGTTGAGCAGGCAACCCTCAAATCATCGCTCAGACGCTTTCTGCATTTCGTCGTGCTGACGGTTGCAGTGCCAGCGCAAAGCCTGCCGCAGCTTGCCGCGCTTGAAGAGGTGTTGTTTATCAATGCTTCGCGGCCTATGACGTTGCAGGATGAACGCAGTATGCAGATCATCGCCGGAAATTTGACCGCCGATAAAACGCAACCTTCCGGCATCGGTTATAGCAGATGGCTAACCGCCAAAGGCTTGGACACAACGCCCGATTTCATTGTGGATTTCAGCGATTCGGGTTTGGATAGAGGCTCGATTTCGGATGGCTTGCTGCACCCGGATTTTCTCGACGCCCAAGGTCACAGCCGCGTCGCTTACAACAAAAATTATGCCAACGGCAATGATGACCAAGGCGGTCACGGCACGCTTGTCGCTTCTGTTGCTTGCGGTCTGGGGGCTGTCAATCGCGCCGATGCGCTGGGTTATCTGTACGGCTTGGGCGTTGATCCGAAGATGAAAGTCGGGGCTTCGCGCATCTTTATGGATAACGGCGCGCAGCCTTTCGGCTTGAGTTACACGACGGTGGTTTCTGCGGCTTACGCTTCCGGTGCGCGCCTGTCGAATAACAGTTGGGGCAACAGCAGCAACGTCTATGACGTAGTGGCGCAGGAGTATGACGCGCTGGTGCGTGACGCGCAGCCCACGGTTCCCGGCAATCAGGAAATGGTGATGATTTTTTCGGCGGGCAATAGCGGCGCAGGCGGACACATCAGTTCACCGGGAACCGCCAAAAATGTCATCACCGTAGCGGCAAGCGAAAACTACAGACCGGAAGGCTTGGACTCCTGTGACCTTGACGGACAGGGTGGCATAGGCCCCGATGGCGCAAACAACGCTTTGGATATTCTGCGCTATTCATCCGGCGGCACCACCGCCGATGGCCGCGCCAAGCCCGACCTTGCCGCGCCCGGCACTCACATTTACGGTGCGGCGTCGCAATCCGCCGGATTTTTTGCTACAGGGATTTGTCCTGGTTCGCCGGTTTTTCAACCGCCCGGTCAACACTATTACACCTGGTCTTCGGGAACGAGTCTGGCCGCGCCGCACGTCACGGGGGCAGCCGCTTTGGTTCGCAAATTTTTTTTGCAGCGCTCTTTGCTCGGCACTGCGCCGCCTTCACCGGCGATGACCAAAGCCTTTCTCATCAACTCGGCTTCCTATATGACCGGCGAAAATGCCGTAGGCAATTTGCCGCAAGCGCGCCAGGGTTGGGGACTGGTGAACTTGACGCCAGCTTTCGACAATGCCAATCGCCGCTTGCTGGATCAAACGCAACTCTTCACGCAGAGCGGACAGACCTATGAAGTGCAAGGTTCAATTGCCGACCGCTCGCAACCCTTGCGCGTGACGCTGGCGTGGACGGACGCGCCGGGGTCTTTGATGGGCGCGGCGCTGGTCAATGACCTCGACTTAGAAATTAAAATCGGCACTACAACTCTTTATCGTGGCAACAATTTTGTCGAACAATATTCGGTCGCCGCAGGCGAGGCCGACCGTTTGAACAACGTCGAAGCCATCGTCATCAAACCGGAATTGCTCCCCGCAAACTATGAAGGCAATTTCACCATCACGGTGCGCGCCGCCAACATCGCAGGCAACGGCGTGCCGAATAACGGCAACGATCTGGACCAAGATTTTGCCCTGGTCATCACCAATATCACCGAGCCTTTGCCTGTGCCATCTGCAAAAAAACCGTTGATTACCAACGTCACCTATGTGAAGAAAACTTTGACCATCACAGGCCGCGATTTTACCGCCGCCGCTCGCGTCGAAATCAATGGCCAAGTAATAGATATGCCGTTTGCCTTTGATGCCACGACCAATTCGTTGAGCCTGAGAATGAAGGCGAAAAAATTGCGCCTCAATACCGATGCCGACAATCAAATCGTCATCCTCGAAGGCAACGAACGTTCGCAAGCTTTTACCATCCGAGTTTGATGGGCGAGGTTGACAAGCTCAAGGCAAAAAAGGCAGAGCTATCAACAGCAAATTTCCTTGTGCTACAATCGCAACCACAGGAGAAGTGATGAAACCGATTGCCGAAAAAAAGAAAGCGCACGCGCCACTCGCCCTGGCGAAGAAGATCGTGAGCGCGCCCGCGCGCCAACAGAAAAAGAAAACCACCGCAGCAGCGAAAGCTCATCAAGCGAACGGCGGCAAACCCGCATTGCATGAAAATCATCCTCACGCGCCGGTCTTCGGGGCGTTCAATGATGAACCGTTGTGGGAAGACGTTATGAAGGCTGTGAAAAAACACCGCGAGGAAGATAAGAAATTTTTCAAAGAGTAATTCGTGTTTTTACTGGATACCGACATTGTCAGTTTGATTCTCTAACACCCTGGTCAACAGCTTGATTTAGAAAAGCGAGTCTTATCAACACCTGCTATAGCTTTGGGGATCAGCGTGGTGACGGCAAGCGAGTTGATGCGCGGCACGCTGGAGGTTGTCAAAAGAAATGAAGGTGCGGGCAAACTGGTCAGGGGCTATGAGGTGTTGACGAAGTTGCTTGATAATCTTGTCCGCTTTCAAATCCTGCCCTTCGATGAAGAGGCGGAGAAAATTTATCGAGCGATGTCGCCACAAACCAAACGTCTGGGGACGAAAGATTGCCAACTCGCCGCCACCGCTCTGGCGTTGAATTTCACCGTCATCACCCGCAACACAAGGGATTTTCAACGCACCCCAAACGTCAAATTTGCCGACTGGACAAGCAACGGATAATCTTCACTTTGTCAAAAATCGCCCGTAAAATCAGGCTTTTGTCAACCATTCTTACAGGCTTCTTGACGAGCGAAAAACTTTTCCAACTTTTCTTCAGCGGCGGCGTTACAAAAGCAAAATCGTAAAGGAGGAGTTATGCAGAACCGCACATTCACTCTAATCGGCGCAATGCTGTTGCTGTTTGTCGTCGCGTTTGCCATCAATAGCTTTGCCAAACTGACCGACGCAAACCCAACCACCCCGAGGCTCGCCAATGATGCTAAATCGAAAGATGGTGAAGACAGCATCGTGCGCGACCCCTGGGAATATTTAATCGTTCAAGGCGGCACCGTGAACCTCAACCCTACCGGCAATGCCTCCATGCGAAAAGAGCCGGGTTCGCCCTTCGCCCGCGAGCATTTTCCTCTCGAACAGAATCTGGATAAACTTGGCATGAAAGGTTGGGAGTTGGTGGCGGTGACCGGCAGCCCTGCCGACCCGATCTATTATTTCAAACGCCGCAAGTAATGAAGCATCAACTTCGATTGATCACACAGGGCTTTATAGAGCATTGAAGGCGCGGACAAAGACCGCCTCTCAACATAGTCATGACGGGTTGAGCAATTGACGCAAGGAGTGATGGAACAACGGCCTTTGGCGGTTGGTTTTAATGTGCGTGCGGCAAGGAAAAGCCGCTGTCGGCAAGGGCGCGCTCCACTTCCGCAAAATTCGGGCGCACACGAAGCGGTGCGTTGAGCGCTTGTTGCGCCGCCTGAATATCTTTCAAGCCGTTGCCCGTCAGCATCAATAAGACGCGCTCATCGGCTTTGATTTGCCCCGCTTCACACCATTTCGCAAAACCTGCGAAAGCCGCCGCTGCCGCCGGTTCGACAAACACTCCGGTAGCGCAAGCCAGCTTCCCTATACTTTCGATAATCGCCTCGTCGCTTACCGTCACGCCGCCGCCCTGAGATTCACGCATAGCGCGCAGGGCTTTTGTGGCATCGCGTGGGCGGCCTACGTTGATGCTGTCGGCAAGCGTCGCCGCCGCACTTTCGCGCACCACGCCATCGCCGTTTATCGCATCAACAAGCGCCGAAGCTTTTTCCGATTGCACGCCAATCAATTGTGGCAAGCGCTCAATCATCCCCAATTTTTCCAAATCACAAAAGCCTTTCCACAAACCGCCGATGATGCAGCCATCGCCGACGCTGACGAAAATTTTATCCGGCACTTGCCAATGTAATTGCTCACTGATTTCCAGCGCCGCAGTCTTTTTGCCTTCCGTCATAAACGGATTCACTCCGGTGCTGCGTTGATACCAACCGTAAGTCCGCGCCGCTTGCAGGCAAAGGTCATAGGCTTCGTCATAACTGCCTTCGACCAGCACCACCCTTGCGCCATAGATTTGCAGTTGGGCAATTTTTGCCGCAGGTGCGGACGCCGGAACAAAGACCACCGCAGGCATTCCCACGCTCGCGCACATTCCCGCAAGGGCGCATCCGGCATTGCCCGATGACGCGGTGGTGATAACTTGCGCGCCGACCTCCTGCGCTTTGACCACGGCCAAAGCGCTCGGACGGTCTTTGAAGGAAGCGGTAGGATTGCGTCCGTCATCTTTGATGAAAAGTTGTTTGAGGTTGAAGTGAGCGGCCAGCGCCGGGCAATCATAAATCGGCGTCCAGCCTACAGTGAGCGGCGGCACAGGCGATGAATCTTCCATCGGCAACAAGGCGCGATAGCGCCACATGGTGAAGTTGCGATCCGCCGCCAGCCGCGCTTTATCAAATTGCGTAGCCATCTTTTCGTAATCATAAAGCACATCGAGATTGCCGCCGCACTGTGTGCAGACGTATTCGATTTCAGCAACCGTGAAGCGGCGCGCACACTCGACGCATTGAAAGCCAATCGCATTGCTCATAACATTCAGTAAGCAGCCGACAGAAAGCCGTTGCGGCGGCACACAGACCGTAGGCCGTATTCAATTCAATCGCTTTCCCTTGAAGTTTGGCGTTCCGCCTTCAGGCGGTTGCTTCTGCTTTTGCGACAAGCCGCCTGAAGGCGGAACGCCAAACTCTACTACGGCCTACTACTCAACAATCTCCCAGCGACTTTGATACTTGTCCAATTGTTTGCGGGTGTATTCGTCCATCGGGTGATCGCGTTCGGGCGAGACAACGTGCTTCGGTTCGCCGCATAATTCCGTAGAAAAATAGCGCTGCCCCGAATCGCAAATCATGGTCACGATGCGCTTCATCTCCGGGTGACATTTCGCCAGTTTGATGGCCGCGACAACATTAGCGCCCGACGAGATACCGCAAAAGATGCCTTCTTCTTTGGCGAGTTGCCTTGCCATCGCTATGGCTTCGTCGGATTGAATAGTGACGATGCCGGTAAGCAAGCTGAGGTCTAAATCACGCGGCACAAAGCCATCGCCTATGCCTTCGATTTTGTGTTCGCCCCATTCGCGGCGCGACAACAAAGGGCACTCGGCAGGTTCGCCTGCATACAATTTGATTTTCGCATTTTGCTTGCGAAGAAATTTGCCGATGCCTGTGAGTTGACCGCCCGTGCCTTGCGTGCCGACGTAAGCATCAAGGCGTCCGCCGGTCTGTTCCCAGATTTCCGGCCCTGTGGTTTTGTAGTGCGCTTCGATGTTATCAGGATTATCAAACTGCGACGGAACCCAGTATTTCTTGGGGTTTTTGCGGCGAATTTCATTCAGCTTTTCAAGAGCGAGGTCAACGTCGGATTCGCCACCCGGCGTGTAAATCATCTCGGTGCCGTAGGCGATGTCTAATTTCTTACGCTCTTCGCTCATGCCTTCGGGCATCACGATGATGCACGCATAGCCTTTCACGGCGGCCACAAACGAGCAGGCGATACCGGCATTGCCGGTCGAGCATTCCAGTATGGTCATGCCTTTTTTCAAGTCGCCGCGCCGCTCGGCCTTTTCAATCATGTTCAGGTAGATGCGGTCTTTGAGCGACCCCGAAGGGCTGAAGTATTCTAGCTTGACGAGGATTTCGGGTTGGAGTTTTGCAGTCACTTGATTCAATCTGACCAACGGCGTGTAGCCGATGGCTTCAAAGATTGACTTTGCATATTTGCGATGACGATCCCATTTCAACATAACGTGTCCAGTAAAAATGCGAATCAAGAGTTGAAAAATGTCCGCGCTGAAAGGAAAGGACTTATTAACCGGGCTTTTGGGTTTTTGCCCAGATGTCGTCTGTAAATCGTTGATTCTTTATCGCTGATTTCAACTCTTGATTCGCATTAAAAGATTCCTTTCTGTCGAGAGAGTTTGAGAGGCGAGTGTTGTCCACTTACCAAATTTCGCGCAAATCCAGGGCAAAACCGCGAAGCAACCGGTCGCCTGATAGGGTTTCCAGATTGTCCAGTTCTTGAATCGGTTCATTGGGTTGATAAACATAGACGCGCTGTTGTTCGCTATCAAGCAACCATCCCAACTGCGTGCCGTTGTCAATAAACTCCTGCATCTGGTCTTGCAAATCGTTGCGGCTATCAGTTGCCGAGCGCAATTCGATGACAAAATCAGGGCATAGCGGTATAAACTTTTTTCTTTGCTCGGCAGTTAAGCTGTTCAAGCGTGCATACGAAATCCAGGCCGCATCGGGTGATCGCACGGCGCGATTCGGAAGGCGAAAGCCGGTTGATGAATCAAACGTAGCGCCGGTTCCATCACGCTTCGCCCATAATCTTAATGGCGTGGTAATCTCGGCATTGCATTCTCCGCTATCTCCTCCGGTCGGTGACAGAAGAATCAGTTCTCCTCGCGCATTGCGTTCGATACGCAATTCCCGATTGATGCGAGAAAAGTCATAAAACTGTTCATCCGTCAGATGCAATACCGGTTGTAGATGAACCACAATTGGCGGATGACCATAAAAGGTCGCCAGTTCTTTTTCTTCCGTCACAGTGTTCATAACCCAAGCTCCGCGCTTCACATCTTCACACACAAATTTACGACGCCACAAGCGATGACTCTCGCCGTTTAGCGCGCCTCTGCGCCTTCAATTATTTGGCGAAGAAATTTCGTCAGCACGTTGCCGGTCACACTGCGGCGATAGTGTTCGGTTGAGCGCAGGTCGGTAATCGGTGTCACTTCGTTGGCAATCATCTGGCGCGCTTGTTCGATGAGATCAGGCGTAAGCGTTGCCCCCACAAGTAACGCTTCGGTTTGCGTAGCGCGCATCACCGTCGGCGCAACGCTGCCTATGCCTATCTGGATGGATGCGATGGATGCCGCATTCATTTGCGCTTTCGCGCTCATTACGATTTTCGAGATCGCTTGCGCTCGGCGCGTACCGACCTTGCAGAAGAAATCGCGCTCGCCCGCTTTTACCTTCGGCACACGCGCCGCGATGACCAATTCATCCGCCGCCAACACGGTGCGACGATAGCCGGTATAAAATTCATTGAAGGCCACGCGCCGCGTGCCGCGCTGGCTGCCGATTTCAAGCGCCGCATCATAAGCCGCTAGCACCGGCAAGCTATCGCCTGCCGGTGAAGCGTTGACGATGTTGCCGCCGAGGGTGCCGCGATTCTGAATCTGCACTGCGCCGATGGTGCGCGAAGCGGCGACTAAGGCGGGAATGAATTGTTGAATGAGCGGCGCGCGAATCAATTGCGTGTAGGTCGTCAACGCTCCGATACGCAAGGCGTCGCCTTCATCGCTGATGCCGCGCAATTCATCTACGCGCCAGATGTCTAAAAAATTGCTCGCCTCAAGTTGATGCGCGTTCGCTAGCACCATCAGGTCGGTTCCGCCCGCGATGATCTTGAGGTCACCGGCGCATTCAGCCAACGCCGCATAAATTTCGTTGAGCGTCAGAGGTGATTGAACGGTTGGAGTTTGCCGCATAGGGTCGAAATCTCTATTCACAAAATTTGCGCTGGCGCGGTCGCCGCCTGTTCGATGGCATCAATGATTTTCACATAGCCGGTGCAGCGGCACAGATTTCCGGCAATCGCTTCTTTAATTTCGTCGCGGCTCGGCTGCGCGTTAGCTTCCAATAATGCACGCGCCGCTATCAACATACCGGGCGTGCAGATGCCGCATTGCGCGCCGCCGCATTCCAGAAACGCTTGTTGCAAGCCATTCAGCCGCCCGTCCATCGCCAAGCCTTCGACGGTGAGAATCTGCGCCTTCTGCGTTTGGCAGACCGGCACTAGACACGAGTTGATGACTTCGCCATCCACGATGACCGAACAAGCGCCACATTCGCCTTCGCCGCAACCTTCTTTGGTTCCGGTCAAGCGCAAATCTTCGCGCAAAACATCCAGCAAACGCCGCATCGGCGGTGCCTCAACTTCGCGTGTCGTACCATTGATTTGAAATTGAATTTTCATCGAATCCTTTATCAAAGCAACCACAGATGAACACCGATAAACACCGGTAAGAAATTTATAAAACCATTCTCCTGATTCCCAGCTTTGGCGTGCCGAAATTCAACATCAATCCAACTTTCAATGGTGTTGCTTTCAGGTAATTCAAGAGTTGAGCTTTGTGAATCTCGTCAATAAACCTGGCAGCTTTCAATTCCAGTATCACCTGCCTGTTCATCAGTATGTCCGCCGTAAAATTTCCCACAGCTTCTCCCTTATAAATTACCGCGATATATTTTTGTTGTTCCGCCACCAATCCCGCTTCTCGCCATTCCATCGCCAGCGCGTTTTCATAAACTTTCTCCAGAAAGCCTGCACCTAAAGTGTTGCTCACTCTCATTGCACAACCAATAATCATTTCTGTCAGATTATCTGTGTTCATCTGTGTTCATCTGTGTTCATCTGTGGTTACTTTTTCGATTGCCGCCTGCAAGCGTTCCGGGGTGATCGGAATTTCACTGAGGAACGCTCCGGTCGCCTGAAAGACCGCCGCCGCGATTGCCGGAGCCGCGCCGTTGATCGGCAATTCGCCTACGCCTTTTGCGCCGAAGGGGCCGTGCGGATAGGCTTTCTCGACGATGATGGTTTCCATATCCGGCGCGTCCAAGGCTGTCGGAATGATGTAATTGGTCAGGCGATTATTGATGATGCGGCCTTGGTCCCAAACCAATTCTTCGAGCAACCCGTAACCGACGGCCTGCAAGGTGCCGCCTTCGATTTGCCCGGCGGCAAGCAAGGGATGAATGGCGCGGCCTATATCCTGCGCCGTCGTCAACCGCACGACCGTCACTTCATAGGTGTCCATGTCCACTTCGACTTCGGCTACTTCTGCGCCCCAGGAATAAACCGGATAGGCATCGCCCGAATAAGTTTCCTCGTTCCATTCGATTTCAGGCGGGCTGGCATAATGAGCAAAGCAACGCAGTTCGCCAAATAAATTGACGTACTCGCAAGCCATCTCTTGAAAATCGGCGAGAGCTTTTTCTGCCACCATAAATTTGCCCTCGCGCAATTCAACCTCCGGCGCAGCAAAGCGTTCGGCAACAAAATGCAAAAGTTTTGCTTTCACTTCACGCGCCGCCATTTGCACGACTCTGCCGACCACCATGCAGGTGCGCGACGCCACCGTAGGGCCGCTGTCCGGCACCCGCGAAGTGTCCGGCTCTTCAATCTCCACAGCGGAAAAATCAAGGCTCAATTCTTCAGCGACTATCTGAGAAAAGATAGTGCGCGTGCCTTGCCCGATTTCGGTCGAGCCGGAAAGCACACGCGGGTGCCCGTTAGCCATAATTTCGATTCCGGCTTGGGCTTTCATCTTCGCTTCGCCGCTGCCTGTGAAGCCCGCGCCGTGCAGGAAGAATGATAAGCCTATGCCACGCCGTTTGTGTGCCTCTACGTGATTCGTGGTTGAAGTTTGAATTGATGAATGACTTTGTGAAAACGCTAGTCGCTGCGCTTGATAATTGGCGCGCTCTACGGCTTCATTCAAAACCTCTTCCGAGCCGACGCTCCAAATCAGCGTTTGACCGGTCGCTGTCGTGTCGCCTTCGCGCAGCATATTGATGCGCCGCAGTTCCAGCGAATCCATACCCAATTCCGCCGCAATCTTTTCCATCTGCATTTCGTAAGCGAAGGCAACTTGCGGCGCGCCGAAACCGCGAAAAGCTCCGTTGGGCGGCGTGTTGGTGGCAATGGCTCGCGCCTGAATGCGAACATTATCGCAAGCATAAGGACCAAGCGCGTGAATCACACCGCGAGACAACACCACCGGAGTGAGCGTCACATACGCGCCGCCATCGAACACCAAATCAATCTCGCTTGCCACCATTCGCCCGTCGCGCCGCACGCCGGTGCGATGGCGAATGACGCCGGGATGACGTTTGGGAGTTGCGGCGATGTCTTCGGCGCGGTCGTAGATAAGTTTCACCGGGCGTTGCGCTTTGTGAGCCAGCAAAGCAGCGTGCGCGGCAATCACCGAAGGGTATTCTTCTTTGCCACCGAAACCGCCGCCGGTGGTCATCTGAATCACTACCACCTGTTCATCATTGAGATGAAAAAGTTGCTTGATGGCTTTATGAATGTAGTAAGGGCATTGCATCGAACCCATCAAGGTCATCGCCTCGTTGCCCGGTATGGCAATCATCCCTTGCGGCTCGATGTAAAGTTGTTCCTGATGCGGCACGCGATACTCGCCTTCGATGATGCGTTCGGCCTGCGCGAAGCCTTCCTCCACATCGCCGCGCCCAATCAAGAAGCGTTTGAAAATATTATCCGTGCCATAGATGATTTCACGGCAAGCGAGCGCGTCTTCAATGGACAACACCGGCGACCACTGTTCGTATTCGATGTGGATGTGATGAGCAGCGGCTTCGAGCAAGTCTTTGTTGGCGGCAGCGATTAACAAAATCGGCTCGGCGTAATGGCGGATTTCATTTTCGGCAAGCAGCGGTTGATCGTCTTCAATCAAGGCAACGTAATTTTTGCCGGGAATGTCTCGATAATCGGCGATGACGATTTGCGACCAATCAAACGCCGCGTCATAAGCGATAGATTTGATGCGCCCGCGAGCGATGCGACTGCGAATGGTCTTGCCGTAAAGCATTCCCTCAAGCGTCACATCATCCACATAGCGAGCCGCGCCGGTGAGTTTTTCGTAACCGTCTTTGCGTAAAATATTTTTTCCAACCGCCATCGAATGTCCTGAATAAAAAAGTATTCTCAACTGGATAAGCAGACCGCTAGCGTTTCGCCGCGCCGCCGCGTATGTAGCGCGCCGCCGGAGAATCTTTCATGGGCAGCGCAAAGCGGCGAATGTTATCGAAGCGATACAACGCGCCAGCCACCGCGCCAGCCGTTGGCACCAAGCCGATTTCGCCTACGCCTTTCGCGCCATAAGGCCCGTCCGGGTGCTGGTCTTCAATCAACACCAATTCGACTGTGGGCATATGACGAGCGCGCAGCAAGCCTTGCGAATTCACCGTCATGGTTTGCGGTATGCCGCCTTCGACGATGAATTCTTCGGTCAACGCAAAGCCTAAGCCCATGTGTACGGAGCCTTCCAATTGGCCTTCCAATAAAGCCGGATTCATCACCCTGCCGACATCGTGCGCGGCTATGACTTTCGCTACTTTGCCGTCATCGTCGAGAATCACCACCTGCGTGGCAAAGCCATAAGCAAAATGCGTCTTGGGTTTGTCGGCGTTGGCTTCAAGCGATACGGTGTCATCAATCAAGACTTCGCCGTAATAGGTTCGCCCCGCCAAAGCTTTCAAGCTGTGATGCGCGAGGTCTGCGGCTAATTTTTTAGCCGCCTCCTGCACGCCGCGACAACCAAGAAAAGTTCCCCGCGATGCCGTCGTCTGGCCGCAATTCAAATCATACTTGGTGTCCGCTGAAACCAAGTTGAACACTTCAGGTGACAAGCCGGTTTCCTGGCAAGCGGTCTGTTGCAGCACCGTGAATAAGCCTTGCCCCATCTCCGTAAAGCCTGTGTAAATGCCCACCGTGCCATCGTCGTGAACTTCCAACATGGCTTTGCCATATTCGGGAAGCCCGTTGCCTATGCCGACATTCTTGATGCCGCAAGCGATGCCCGCATACTTCGCATCTTTGTACGCGCCCTTGACCGCTTCCAGAGTTTTCTTCAAGCCGACGCTGCATTCAAGCTCCTGGCCTGTGCAGAATTTATCGCCGACATCCAAGGCGTTGCGATAGCGTATCTCCCAGCCATCTATGCCAACTTTTTCGGCGAGTATGTCGAGCATGGATTCAATAGCGAAGGCGGCTTGATTCGCGCCAAAGCCGCGCATCGCTCCGCAAGGCGGATTGTTGGTGTAAACCGCCAGCGACACGACGTGAACATTGTCCACTTTGTAAGGCCCCGTGCAATGACCAGCGGCGCGTTCCAAAACTTTAGAACCGACCGACGCATACGCGCCCTTGTCGCCGACCATGTAGGCTTTCACGGCTGTCAGATTACCTACGGCATCACAGCCCACGGTGTATTCCATCTTGATGGGATGGCGTTTGGGATGCAGTCGCAAACTCTCTTCGCGGCTCAGTGTCAATTTCACTGGTCGCCCACTGACTTGGGCAAGCAAGGCCGTCTGCGCCTGTATGCTCATGTCTTCTTTGCCGCCGAACGCGCCGCCGTTGGATACCAGCGTGACGAAAACTTTTTCTTCAGGCAGCGCTAAAAACGAAGCGATTTGCCGACGGTCATCGAACACGCCTTGCCCTTGCGTGAACACCTTCAACCCGTCGCCTTCCGGCATGGCTATGCAGGATTCCGGCTCCAAAAACATATGCTCGATGAACTGCGTTTGAAAGGTATGCGTAACGGTATGCGCCGAATGTTGCAAGGCTTCTTCCACATTGCCGCGCTGGATTTCCGACTTACTCAAGAGGTTGCCTTTTTTGTGCAGCTTGGGCGCGTCCGCTTTCAAAGCGTCTGTGGTATTGGTAATGGGTTGGCGCACTTCGTAATCAACAACAATGGCTTGGGCGGCACGTCGCGCCGTGCGTCTGTCGGTGGCGGCGACGGCGGCAATGATGTCGCCGACATAGCGCGTCTCTTCGCCTTCGGCAACAAAGATCGGCCAGTCTTTATAAATCAACCCTTGAGACCGTTCGCCGGGCGTATCGGCAGCCGTGACAATGGCGACGACGCCGGGAATTTCCAGCGCCTTGCGGGTGTCAATCTTGTTCACCAGAGCGCGTGGATGCGGCGACAACAGCACAGCGCCGTGCAGCATATCGGGAAAGGTCATATCGTCTATGAAGCGGCGGTCGCCGAGCGCCAACTCACGCGCTTCATAACGCGGCGTGCTGCTGCCGACTCGTCCGCTGTTATCTATTGCCGGTAAAGGTTCGCCCTGCAAGACTCTCGCAGCGCATTGAATCGAGTCCACGATTTTCACATATCCGGTGCAGCGACAGTGATGCATACTCAGCACGCGGTTAATCTGGTCAACGGTCGGGGCAGGATTTTTATCTATAAGATTTTTGGCGCGGGCGATGATGCCCGGCGTGCAGAAGCCGCATTGCAAACCGCCGCAGGCAATGAAGCTGTCGGCATAGATTTCGCGTTCGCGTTCAGGAAAGGCTTCCAGCGTCAAAACGGTTTTGCCGTTGACCGCTTTGGCAGGCATGGCGCACGAAACCACGGCGCGGTCGTCAACAATCACCGTGCAGCAACCGCATTGCCCTTGCGGACTGCAACCATCTTTGGCGGAAATCAGACCAAAGGTATCGCGCAGCAATTCCAGTAACGAAATTTCTTCGTCAACCTCTACCGTTTGCGGCGCGCCATTGAGCATCAATTCGATTTGCTTTGTCATAGTAGCCTCTTTGTTCGACCAGTGCGTGAAGCCCCAAACCTATTGCTGGCCTGGACGTGTCGCTCAGGGTTCGTCGGGCATTCTATCATGCAATGCGATGGGGATTAACAGATAAAACTTCTTCACCACAGTGCATTTGCCACAAGCGGCCAAGGGCTTGACGAAAGTTCCCTGGTCGCCGTTGCAAAAGAAATTCCCAGCGGATTGAAGCGAGGCAACGGATCGTCGCGGATTATCCGTCTCTTTCCGCAACCTCCGCCGCCGCCGTTGGCAATTCAACTCACCAATTCATCTCGATGGTATTCCGTCGCGTTATTTTGCAACCACCCGCTGCATCTATGGGCTTAGGGTTTAGCGGCGGCCAAGGCTTCATCAAGCGTGGTGACCGCGCCATCCAATTGCAATTCATAAACGCGGCGCAGAATTTCGCCCATCTCTTTGCCGGGTTTGATACCGGCTTCGAGCAGATGCCGTCCCATCAAAATCGGCGCAGGCGGCCCGGTTGTCAAACCTAGCGCCTGTACTTTTTCTTTGAACCAGTTTGCCGCCTGCGTGGTTTGCGAGCCTCGCGCACGCAGTTCCGCCGTGGTCAACAGATGGAGCAGATTCAGGTCCACGCGCTGTGCCAGTCGGCGAAACTCTCCGTCCGTCACGCGCTCGCGGTGTTGATAAAATTCAAACGGCTTTTGTTGTTCCCGAACCAGCGACAGGATTTGTTCACGCGCATCATAACCGGCAATCGTCTGCATCCCCAGCGTGTCCAAGACCGCCATCACCGCCGCATTTTCATGCGCCGCCGACCTCCCCAGATTTTGACACAACGCAGCCAGCATCAAGGTCAGACGCTTCTCTTTTGCTACTTCGCTTGCGAGTTTCGCCGCTTCATCCAAACGCCGCTTGGTGCGAGTAAAAGCGTTATTGTTCTCTGTCGGTTGATTCAGAAAATCGTCAACCATTTGACTGTCATCCAGTTGACAATCAACCAGCGAACGAAGCGCAGGGAAGAGTTTATCCAGCACGCTTACATCCAACGCCGCCTGTAAACCCAGCGACGGGCGCTTCGCCAGCCAGAGCAATTTTTCGATTTCGCCGTAGATGCGTTCACGCGGCAAATCCGCAAGTTCTATGCTGCGACATAAGGCAATCGTCTGCGGTTCAAGCTGTAATTCAAAACGTGCGGCAAACTGCACGGCGCGCAAGACGCGCAAGCTGTCTTCAACGAAAGTGTCGGCGGCGACGACGCGCAGCAGGCGCTGTTGAAGGTCGGCCACGCCGCCGAACGGGTCAATGATTTCGTCCGTCAAAGGGTCTTGCAAAATTGCGTTGATGGTGAAATCGCGGCGACGTGCGGCTTCTGCAAAAGTCATCAAGGGGTCGCCTTCGATCACGAAGCCGCGATGCCCTTTGCCGGATTTCGATTCGCGACGGGGAATCGAAACATCAATTTCAAACCGCGTCGAAGGCGAGTCGTCGGCCTGCTCTTCAATTTGTGAAGCCGTCGGCGCAGAAAAATTCAGCGCTTGAGGAGCGGCATAAAAGGCGAGTTTATAAACGGCAAAATGTTCGCCCACGGTGTTGACCGGAGCGATGGACTGCAGGATTTCGCGCAGCCGCGCAGGCTCCAGGTGATAAACTTCGAGGTCAAAATCTTTCGGCTCAAGGCCAAACAAACGGTCGCGCACACAGCCGCCGACCAACATTGCACGGCCTCCCGCTTCGCGCACCGCTTCACTGATTTTTAACACATAATTTTTCATGCGTCCTTAGTCCGTAGTCCCCAGTCCTGAGTATTTTGTTTTCCGACTCGCCATATTTTGCATTCGCACCGCCAGAAGACCGGGCAGATAAACTAAGGACTAAGGACTAGGGACTACGGACTACATTACTTCTTCGCCAAGCTGCGAACATAGGCGACCAGCGATTTGATTTGCTCTTCGCTCAGTTTGCCGCCAAAAGGTGGCATCGGTTTTTTACCGGCCTTAATGGTTTCGGTAAATTCGGCATCGGTCTCTTTCTTCTGCCATTCGGCGTTGGTGAAATCGGGTGTACCCTTGAGTTTGCCTTTGCCATCGTTGCCGTGACAAACGGCGCATTTATCGGCAAAGATTTTTGCCGCGTCCATCGCCGGAGTCGCTGTTTTTGGTGCGCCAAGCGAACTGTTGCCGCCTTCCATTTTTTCCGCCGGTGCGCTATTGGAATTGGTGACGATGGCTCCGTCGCTGGCCGGTTTGTTGACATTGGCAGGCGCTTTCGCTTGGTTGCTGTTGTCGCTCGGTGTGCCGCAGGCCACCGACAAGAGAGCGGCAATGGTAATTACAAAAACGATCTTCAAAACTTTCATTCGACTCATTCCCCTTTCAAGTTTGGTTATTTGATGTACTGATTCAACGGGATGCCAGTTTCTTTGCAATGGTCGTTTCGATGTCGGCGATGCCGACGCGCTCTTGTTCCATAGTATCGCGGTCGCGCACCGTCACTTGATTATCTTCCAGCGACAGATGATCTACCGTCAAACAGAAAGGCGTGCCAACTTCATCCTGGCGACGATAAAGTTTGCCTATGGCGGCAGTGTCATCATAAACGGCGCGCATCGAACCGGTGCGCTGCAAGCGCGTTTTAATCGCTTTGGCTAGACTCACAATGCCCTCTTTGTTTTTGGCAAGCGGCAGGACCGCGACTTTGATGGGCGCAAGGTCGGGGTGCAGTTTCAACACCACGCGCTTGTCATCTTTGACCATTTCTTCGTGATAAGCGTCCATCAAAAAAGCCAGCACCGAACGCGCTACGCCTGCCGAGGGTTCAATCACATAAGGAAAAACGTGCTGATTCGATTCGTGATCAAAGTAGGTCATGTCGGCAGTCGAATCAGGATTGTGGCGCGGCTCTTCTTCGTCTTTCGATTTCTTGCCATCCGCTTTGATACGGGCTACGACCTTTGCGCCGGTCTCCGGGTCAACCAAAATGTATTCATCGGCTCCCGCGTCTTCGGGAGCTTTGCCGTTGACGCGCACCAATTTTTTCGAGTGCGACATGGTATCGAAAGCGGTGCGGTTGGCGATGCCTTCGAGTTCGTCAAACTGTTTGTCTTCCTCGTCGCGGTCGGGGAAAAAGCGATATTGCAGATCAACCGTGCGCTTGGCATAATGCGCCAGTTCAGCTTTCGGTTGTTCATACTTTCGCAGATTTTCGGCGCGCATCCCTAACCCGACATACCAGTTGAAACGGTCTTCTATCCATTTGTCGTGCCACTCTTCGTCATTCATTTCGCCGGCCTTCAAGATGTGCGGCGGCTTGACGAAAAATTCTATTTCCATCTGCTCGAACTCGCGTGTACGAAAGATGAAATTGCCCGGCGTGATTTCGTTACGAAAAGCTTTGCCGATTTGCGCGATGCCGAAAGGCAATTTGCGATTGGTCGAATCCAACACGTTTTTGAAATTGACGAAGATGCCTTGCGCGGTTTCGGGTCTGAGGTAGGCAAGCCCCGAACCGTCGTCCACAGGGCCTACGGTGGTGCGAAACATCAGATTGAATTTGCGCGGCTCGGTCAAATTCACCGAGCCACAGACCGGGCATTTGTCGCTTTCCAGTTTATCGGCGCGCAAACGCGATTGGCATTCGCGGCAATCCACCATAGGGTCTGAAAAAGTCGCTTCGTGGCCGGAGTAGCGCCACACCAAGCGGTTCATCAAAATGCCAGCATCGAGTCCAGCCATATCATCGCGTTCGTAAACCACGCTGCGCCACCAGGCGCGTTTGACATTGTTGACCAGTTCCACACCCAACGGGCCGTAATCCCATACGGAGCCTAGGCCGCCGTAAATATCGCTCGATTGAAAAGCGAATCCCCGTCGCTTCGCCAAACTGGTAATCGTTTCTATATCTGCCATTATGTTTTACTGTCCTTTACTGCGCGAATTTTTCTTACAGTCGAGTCAGAAAATATACAACAAGCAGGCCAGGCTTAGAAAGTTTGGCGCGGTCAACGCTGGCTTGTTGAGCGCGACGATTTCTCGTTTTGCCATTGTGGCAACGGACAACCGCGCTGTTTTGTTTGGCAAAAGGCTGCGCCTGCGGTTGAATAAAAGCGCAATTCAAGATATGTAATCAGGCAAAGAACGCTATGGAAATTATCAAAACCAAATGTCCGGCGTGCGAATGGCCGTTGGAATTCCCCGAAGATTTCGATAATGTCACCTGCAATACGTGCGGCACAGCCTTTCGTGTGCGCCACTACAAAGGCAACGTCAATCTAGCCGTCATCGGCGAAGACCGTAAGAACGCGGCAGAACTTGCCGAAGCGGAAACGCGTGCGACGATGGCGGCGCGGCTTGCGGAAGTGACCGAAGATATAGAAAAGGTCCGAGAAGAGATCGAGGTCTTAAAGAGCAACGAACAGATTGCGCCGTTGCAAATCGGCTGCGCCTTTTTCGGTATGTTCGGTTTTCTGCTCTTGCTGCTGGCGTTGTTTGCCACCGTAGCGAAAAACTATTTCGGCGGCTGGCTGTTTTATCTCTCGATAATTACCGTAATTTTGCTGAGTCTGCTGCGAATGCGGCGCAAACTGCCAGACCCGCAAAAGCTGGATTACTATCGCCGCGAACGCGCCACTCTGGAAGCCGCCTGCGCGCAACTGGAAGCCGAAAAAGCGCAGGTGGAAAAATTGCAGCCAGAGGTCTTCGCTTCATCTGTTGATGCAAAAGTATCCGAGCCAGAATGATGCAACCTCGCCTATCGTGAAGCGTTTAAGAAAGTGTGAGCAAAAACGCGAAAGGTTATTTGAAACCGGTAGTGCAAGATGCGGACAACAACTTTTGCAGGCCATCGCATCTAAACAACGCCGCTTGAACGCGGCCACTACGCAAGAAAAGTTTGCAAATCGGAGTTCGTGAAAAAGCGCGTAGATGCTTTTGGAGGTTAGAGAATTATGATCAGGATGAAACGAAAAATTATGACTTTGGCCGTGGCGCTGCTGCTTGGCGCGACGACCGCTATGGCGGCGACCAGCCCCAATATGAAAGACGACATAAGCTATCAAACGGCAAATCAGGTACGAAAATCAATATTGAAACTGCCGTACTACGGCGTCTTTGATAACATCGCTTTTGAAGTCAATGGCGATACCGTAACGCTATATGGACAGGTGGTGCGCCCCACGACGAAAAGCGAAGCGGCGCAGCGCGTTGGCAAAATTGAAGGCGTAGATCGGGTCGTGAATAAAATCGAAGTGTTACCGCTTTCGGGTTTTGACGATGCGATTCGTCTGCGTACCTATCGCGCCGTGTTTAATAAAGGCAGCCTTTATCGCTACGCCGAAGGAACCAACCCGGCGCTTCACATTATCGTAAGAAACGGCCACGTAACGCTGGAAGGCGTAGTCGCCAATCAAGGCGACAGCAATCTCGCGTATCTGGCGGCCAACAGTGTGCCGGGAGTTTTTTCGGTAACTAACAACCTGCGAGTAGAACGCCGTAGCTAAACAACGACATCGCTTCTTTGACAAAGAGCCGAGCAGGAAGTTTTATGCTCGGCTCTTTTTGTCTATTGGGGAGATAAGCTTTGGGTTATTATCTTTTTGAACCCCAATTCAGCCCTGACGTTTAATACTTCGCCCAAATCTATTTTTCTTTAGGAGAGTAGAAGGAATTTATTAAGGAGTGTGGAAATGGAAGAGAATCTAGATATGGTAAAGAAAAAGCTGAATCGCGCCAGAGTTCTGTTGATGGCTCTGGCCTTATTTGTCGCAATCGGAATCGGGTATAGCGCCGAGCGCGCCGTGTCCGCTCAACAACAACCGTCGTCTTTGCCCACGCCCGCCGATTTATCCAGAACTTTTGTCAACATCGCCAAACAAGTTAAACCGGCAGTCGTCAACATAGACTCAACCGAAGAGACCAAGGGAATAGCGTTGCAGCGCGGTGGTCAAATCCCGCTCCCGTTGTTTCCGGGCTTGGAAGATGCCGTACCGCGCAAGCAGAAAGGCACGGGTTCGGGCGTCATCATCAGCCCCGATGGTTATATCTTGACCAATGACCACGTCGCCGGTAAGGCTACCAAATTGCAGGTGAAGTTGGCTGACGGTCGTGAATTCAAAGCCAAGTTAGTTGGCACCGACCCGGAAACCGATTTAGCCGTCATCAAGATTGACGCGCAGGATTTGCCTTATGCCAAGCTGGGCGATTCGGACAAACTGGAACAGGGCGAGTGGGTGATTGCCTTGGGCAGTCCTTTCGGGCTGCAACAAACCATGACCGCCGGTATCGTTTCGGCGCTCGGTCGAGACATTCCCGGCGCGGGTCAATTCACCAACTTCATTCAAACCGATGCTTCGATTAATCCCGGCAATTCCGGCGGCCCATTGGTCAATATGAACGGCGAAGTCATCGGCATCAACTCCATGATTATCTCGCGTTCCGGGGCTAGCGAGGGCGTAGGCTTTGCCATCCCCGCCAATCTGGCGTCGAAAGTTTATGGGCAACTGGTTAAAAACGGCAGAGTCACACGCGCCTATCTGGGCTTATATCCGGTTGAAGTGACTCCGGCGATTGCCCGTAGCTTGAAGTACACCGGCACGGAAGGAGCGTTGGTCAGCGATGTATCCAGAGGCAATCCGCCTGCCGCAAAAGCCGGATTGGAAAGCGGCGACATCATCACCGAAGTTGACGGCAAGGCGATTAAAACGCCGAAACAACTGGTGGAAACGGTTGCCGATTTGCCGGTTGGCAAGCAGGTCACGGTGAAATTCGTGCGCGATGGTGTAGAACGCACCACGATGGTTACGCTAGGCGAGCGTCCGAAAGCCAATGCCCAAGAACCCGAAGAAAACGGGCAGGAACAACCCGAAGACAGCCGCTTCGGTATCTCGTTAAACAACCTGACGCCGCAGATTGCCGCACAACTGAAGTTGAAAGTGACGACCGGTGTGCTGGTGCAAAACGTCCAACCCGATAGCTCCTTCGCGGAAGCTGGCATTCGGCGTGGCGATGTGATTCATCGGCTCAACGGCAAATTGATTACCAATCGTGCCGACTGGTTGCGCGAAACCAACGTCTTGAAGAATGACAAAGAACTCGTCTTGCAAATCGAGCGCAACGGTCAATTCGCTTACGTGACCGTCACTCTCGATTAATAAAATATCCTTCGGATCAAGCAAAGCGGCCAGTAGAAAAATTTCTACTGGCCGCTTTTTTCTTTGGCAAAAATTCAGAGAGCGTTTTGTCAACGTCTCAAAAATCAGTATTCACTTGAACTCCAGGCCGCAGTTCAAACAGCGGTGCGGCTCTTTCACCAAGAGAAAAAAAAGCGACAACACACAGACCACGAACAAGCCGATAATGGCCACTAGCGTTGCCCACAAAGGAATGCCGCCTTTGATAATATTGACCGAGCCGCAACGCGGACAGCACAATTGCCCGACGACTTGGCGCATAGGAGGTTGCGGCGCTTGTTGATAATTGGGCGGCGGAAAATTGCTACCGGCAAAGCCTGCTCCAGTGGGCGGCACCGACGGGATATAACCGGAATTCGGCTCTGCTGGCGGTGGCTTTAACGGAGCCGAGCAATAGCGGCAGAAATTCGATTCATCACGATTCTCCGAGCCACATTTTAAACACTGCATAGTTTATCCTCCAGACCTCTATACGGCTTCAGTAAATTGTCTTGCAGACTAAAACCTCAGACGCGCAGGTGTCAACTAAAAGCGTCTGGTGTCCGGCGTTCGGTGTCCGCAAGAATTAAAATGGCGTCCAGCATTACGCCCGACAGAGAAGATTTTTTCAGAGTCATTTTGCCCTGCACAGTCGGACACCAGACCCCGGACGACCTGACGAAAGGACTACAGCCCCGCCATATCCCATTTGCGGCGAATCTCTAAAATTAATTTCGCCAGTTTCTGATTCACCTTGGCGAAGTAGTCATCGGCTTTCGCCTGATCGAATTTCACATAGCCCTGCCCCTCTTTGTACAGCCCTATCGAAGACGGCGCAGGATAAGCCGAATACGTTCCCGGCGCGGGGTTGGGCGTCGCCAGCGCATCCGTATAGCGTTCTTGATGCACCAGCTTGGGGTCTATGGCTTGAATAAAAGCGTTTTCGTTCAGCCCCGCGTGACCGCCATCTTCGCCAAACACCGCAAGCGTCACATCTGAACAATAGCTCCACCAGTTGATGACCAGCGTGCGTATATGTTTCTCCTGCCCGACTTCGGTAGCCAGTTGTGTCAACACCGCAGTCTGTGGGCCGCCGTGGCCGTTCATGATGACGATGTTGCGAAAACCGTTTTTCGCCAAGCCGTTCAATACCTCTTTGACATACATTCGATAAGCGGCTTCGGAAATGGAAAACGCGCCGGGGTAAGCGTCCATGCTGCCGGTGATGCCGTAAGGAATGACCGGCGCAACCATAGCGTTTACGTCTCTGGCAATCTTGCGCGCAATGGCTACGGGTGCGGTGATGTCCGCGCCGTTGTTGATGACGCCGTGTGGCTCCAGCGTTCCGGTAGGCAAAATCACCGTGTTGATTTTCGCTGGCACCGCCTCTTTGAACTCCATCCAGTTGATGTCGCTCATGTCGCGGGTCGAAATCGTATCAGCGGTTTGCGCGGCGCTAGAACTGGCTACACAGACAAGCAAGCAAAGAGCAAAAAAGCAGGTACGCAACATAATCAAGTCCTCCTGATGCTGATAAAAAATTCCAAACGCAGTGGCGCAAGATGCTATCTTGCAGGGCATCACAATGCAAAACCACAACGGGGCTGGTCAGGTGAGCCGATCTCTTTCACCGGAATAAACCGCTTGGCATTGTGTTTATCAGGCTGTCGTAATGGTTCAGCCTTCAATTTTCACTGCGCCGATTTTATCCAGCAGGCGCAGATAATCGCCAACTTCTTCGACGGAAATCGTGCCATAGGCCGCTGTCAGATAATCGCGTATCGCCTGTATGCTACGCTTGCCGTCCACCAGATTGAGAATCTCGTACAACAGAATGTCGCCTTTCGGCTTGGCCGCTAGGCGCTCGACGACGCGCAAATCCTCGGCGCTGGCGTGTGCGGCTACATAATCGTAATAGTAAACATTCATAGGCCCTTTGATCTTGCGCGTCGGAATGCGACTGGCATCGGAACCGCCGACACGCAACCGTGAAGCGTCTTTCGGATTGCGCGGTTTCGCTTTGTCTTTAGCCTCTTTCGGCGGCTCTTTCGCTTCGATGGTGAACAGAACGCGATTGCCTTTTTTCTGTTCGCTGATTTGCCCTGTCAACAACAACCACGCGCCGCTCAATTGTTCAATCATGCCGTCAATCTTGTTTTCCAAGTTCTTATCGTTGGGCGCATAGCTCATCGCCGAGGCGAGAATTTCCGCATCGCGTTCCAGCGAACGCGCAATGATGTTGCGTGATTCTTCGACCGCCGTTTCGCCGCCGCTGGCTTCTATGCTGGCGGCGCGGGCGCGGTCTTTCGGCAATTGCGCCATCGCCCGTACAAAGGCTTCATCGGCAAGTTTGGAAGCCTCCCGCGCTCCTGCCTTGGCCAGAAAATAACCGGATGCGGCGGCGATAAAGGTCGAGCGTTTCATCTTCGTCGCGTCAATATTTTCGGGCTTGTCGTTGTTGGTATGAATGAACACATCAGGCCAATCGCGCAAATAAATCGTCGGAATACGAAACGAACCCTCTTGATAAACATCGTGATCCGAACCCATCTCGAAAGGCGTGATGTCGGCAACCAAATGGTCTTTGCTACCTTCGGCAGAAATCAGCGCATCCGTGAAATCGGCTCCTGTAGCCGCTTTCAAGCTTCCGGCGATGGCGTATTCAGCAAAGATGTCGCCGACGATATTCACCGCGCTCGGCAAAGATGCAGGCGTGTGGGTAACGTGCAGTACCGCTTTGGTGATGGCGAAATTGCCGCCCACCATATCGCAATGCACCGCTGCTTTCATGCGTTTGACGATTTCGGGATGCTCGGCAAAATAGGCCAACGTGCCGTTGATTTCCGGCGGCCAGATGAAGCGTATGCTGCGGCGCGGACGCTCAATGTCGCCGCGTTTGATTAACGTATTCAAAGCGCGAGCGACTTCTAAAATCGCTGCCGCCCCCGAAGCGTTGTCGTTCGCACCGGGTTTTTGATGACACAGATGACAGGAAAAAACGATCTCTTCATCCGCCGCATCGGTGCCGCGAATCACTGCCGTCACGACATCGTAATTGCCGGGTTTAATTTCGGCTTTAACTTTCGCCTGCAAGGTGATCGCTTCGCCACGCCCCAGCCGCTCTTTGAACTCTCTGGCGCGCCGCAGAGAAATCATGAAGGCGAATTTATTATCGGCGTTGTACGGCGACAAATGCCCCCAGCGCACATTATCCACATAATCGCCAGACCAACCGGTGACTTGATTTTGTTGATAACTCAACACGCCTACAGCGCCGCGTTCTTCGCAAGCCAGTTTATGCGCCGCCGCCACATTGCCTCCGGCCAGCACAATTTTGCCCTTCACCTCTTTGCCTTCGTAATCGCTCGCCGCTGTGCCGTTGCCCACATCAACAAGCGCGGCGGTCACTTCGGCGCTTTGCGAATAATCGGCAAGCGCCACGCGCATCTCTTCATAGTCGGCAATTTTAGTTTTGCGCGGCGCGACTTCCCAAAGCACGGCGCTGTCGGCGTCCCAACCCGGCGTGGATTTCAAGGTGTGATACATCTTTTCGCCATCGGCAACCAGGTGTTCGATTTTGACTTGTTCGAGGCCGTATTCTTTGGCTTTCGCGGCGATGTATTCGGCGGCGGATAAAAACCCCGTGGAGGCTTGCACGCGATGAAAACGCGCAAGCTCGGTCACGGTGTCTTTGGCAATCAACCCGTTGATTTCAGCGCCGAGTGCCAGAATTTCTTTATCGCCAAGCAGCGCGGTTTTGCTGTAGGAATTGTCGGTCGCTTGTTGATAGGCCGAAGCCGTGAGCGGTTGAAGTTGGGCAAAAAAAATTGCCACAACGATAAGCAGTATCAGTTTTTTCATCGGGGGAAGCCTTAACCAAAAGGCAAAAGTAAAAAGGCAAAAGGCAAATATTTCAGGTAAATAAAATCTGCCGGCCTTTGATCTTTCTAACTTTTTACTTTTGCCTTTTGCCTTTTTACTTGGTTTTTGCGCGGCGCAATTTTGGCACGATTGCCATCACGCTGGCGTAAGCATAGCCGAAAAGATAGATCAGCAAAAAGGGAATCGTGCCGAATATCTGACTCTTAATCGCATAATAAATCGTGAAGACAAAATAGAGCGCAAAGAGTATTTCCAGCCACGGCAGCGACCAGCGCCGCGCCGCGTAACTCTTCTTCACCCAACTGGTATCTTGGCTCTCTTCGATACGATATTTCGGTGTTCGCACGAATTCGGACTTATGCCCCACCAACGCTTCCAGCACAGCGCGGGCATTCGAGAAGGTCAAGGCGATGCCCATGCTCATGGCAAAGGGAATGTATTTCAACAGACGCTTCCAGCTTTGCGGATGCAGATAAATTTGCGGCGTCAAAAAATAGGCGATGACCGAGACGGTTGAAAAAGTCAGAATCGGCAAGTCCAGAACGAAGAGATGAAACAAGCCTTGATTGTAGCGCACGATTAAAATCGGCAAGTTGACCAGCGCCAGAACAATTACCAAAGGCGCGGCCAGATTGCCGGTCAAACGGAAGAACTGTTCAAGCTTGACCTGGGTTGAAAGGCGCGGGTCTTGCCACATCCGCTTCATCAATTTCATGCCAACCTGCACGACGCCTTTCGCCCAGCGCTTCTGCTGCGATTTGAAAGCGTTGATGTCCACAGGCAATTCCGCAGGCACATCTTCGTCCATCAAATACACGAATCGCCAGCCCATCAACTGAGCGCGATAAGAAAGATCGGTGTCTTCGGCCAAGGTATCGTGTTGCCAACCGCCCGACCATTCGATGGCTTCGCGTCGCCACATCCCGGCGGTGCCGTTGAAATTGAAGAAGCCGCCGCAACGATTGCGCGCCGTCTGTTCAATGACGAAATGGGCATCGAGCATGATGGATTGAACTTTGGTGAGCAGCGAATAATCGGCGTTGATGTGACTCCAACGCATCTGCACCATGCCGACGCGCTCTTCGGTAAAGAAGTCTATCATCTTGCGAGCGCAATCCGGGTGCGGCACAAAATCGGCGTCGAAGATCAACACCAATTCGCCGGAAGATTTTTTCAAGCCCTCTTCCAGAGCGCCCGCTTTGTAGCCTGCGCGGTTGGCGCGATGATGATAAACGATGTCAAAGCCTTGCGCGAAATATTTCTCCACGGCGGCGCGGGCAATGGTTACGGTGTCGTCGGTCGAATCGTCCAACACCTGAATTTCCAGCAAGCCTTTCGGGTAATTTATTTTGGTGACCGCTTCGATCAAGCGCTCGGAAACATACATTTCATTGTACAATGGCAACTGCACGGTGATGCGCGGCAGGCGGTCGGGCGCAAAGCGGGCTTTCGGTTGCGGCGGATATTTTTTATAACGCAGGAACAGATAAATCATGCGATAGCGATAGACGCCATAACAGGAGAGCAGACCGAGAATGCCGAAATAGATAATCATTAAATAATTATCCAGCGCGTCGTTGAGGTTCAAATAGCTGATGTTGCCCGCCGGATAGCTGCCGCCGTTGATCTCCATCGAAGCGATCATTTTATCTACAGCGTTATTGCCGGTCGGGCGAGTTTCCAGCGCCAGCAATTCAGTCTCCGTGGTTTTGTCCGCTTCAATGGTGACGTTGCCGAAAATCCGTTCGATGTTTTGCGCCTGCGCCGTGAGCATATATTGCCCCGGCGCAAGTTTATCAAAAACAAATTCGCCTTTATCATCCGAGGTGGCATAGCTCTCTTCTGTAGTTGCCTGATGGCGAGCGACCACGCCCAGGCCATACATAATGTAGCCGCGTGGGTCGGTGATTTTGCCGCGCAGCGCACCATTCGTTTCCGCCAACGTCGCGGCAGATAAAATAACCATCAATAAAATCGCCTTAAAAAATTTCATCATATCAAGTTCCCTGCAAAAACCGGGCATTAGATGTCACTCGTAATCATATCTGTTGTGTGGGTCAAGCGCTACAGTATAGGGATGGCAGCAAGGGAATTCAAGACCCGTGAGCTGGCTTGAAGGGCAGTAAAAAACCCTTTATTCTAAGCGCCAATTTCAATTTTTCAGGATTTGGGGTCAACGCATTTCTATACTCGTTTACGCCTTATCAAACATTTCCGGTTCGCCGCATGGGAGGCTTTATGAAGCAGGCAAAACTTGGGTTGGCAATTTTTTTATGGGCGATAGCCCTTCTCTTCTTCGCTTTATCGGGAACGACGGCGCAAAGTGGAAAGGTTCGTTTGCCAAAGCGTGCGCCCGAGGCGACGCCGCTGCGCGCTCCGAAAATCTGGGACGCCCGACAACTTGCTTCGTGGGCAACGCCGATAGCCGGCATCAACACCACGCCGAATTTTTATACGGAAGAAGAATACTATGCCGCGCCGGTTGATAATCTGCGAACCTATCCGGTTTATCATCCCGATCACGAGCCGAAAAATTACCAGGAGTGGTTGCAGCAGCAAGGCGCGCAACCGTTGATCGAGGCGGAAAAAATCACCAGCGAAAAGGCTTGGATAGAGGCCGGTCGTCGGGTGTTTGATGAATTGGACGTGCCGATTTTGCGAACCGCCGATGTCCGCATCAGGCAATATCTGCAAGACCGCGAAGCCCTCAAACGCGACCGCATCCAGACCACTAAAGAGGGCGTCATTCCTGGCCTCCGCTGGGTCGTCGAAAAAAACGGGCAGGTGAAACTGACGCTGTCGGAATGTGCTTCCTGTCATACTCGCCTGATGGACGATGGCACCCTCATTCGCGGCGCGCAGGGTAACGTCAACCTCGGCTCGCCACTCATCGGCAGGCTCGTTGAAGGCTTCGCCAAGTTCAATGAAAACCTGGGCGTCACGCTGGCGCAGAGCGAATACAGCGGCTACGGCGTACCCTGGCTCAAAGGCGATATTCACGAGCGTTTCAAAACCATGACGGAAAGCGAAATCGGCGAAGTAGATGGCCCACCGCTTCCCGGAACTTTTGCGCGTTTCAATGGCAGTCCGTACTTCATCACCAAAATTCCCGACCTCATCGGCGTCAAAGACCGCCGCTACCTTGACCACACCGGCACGCATTTGAATCGCGGCCCCGAAGACATCGCTCGTTATGGTGCCCTCGTCGCTTATGCGGATGACGGGGCTATCGGCCCACACAAATTTTTGACCGCCGAACAGCGCCGCTTGATTATGCGCTTCAGTGACGAAGCGTTGTACGCGCTCGGCAAATACATTTACGCGCTAGAGCCGCCCGCCAATCCCAACAAAGCGACTGCGCTGACGGCTCGCGGTAAAAAAGTTTTCGCGCAAGAAGGTTGCGCCATGTGCCACACGCCGCCGCTATACACCAACAATATGTTGATACCGGTTGACGGGTTTACGCCGCCAACGGACGACGCCACTAAACGTCTGCACATACTGCGCGGCGTGCCATTAGGCACTGACCCGAACCTGGCTTTGAAGACGCGCAAAGGCACAGGTTATTACAAAGTGCCTTCGCTGAAAGGGCTGTGGTATCGTGGCCTGATTGAACACTCCGGTTCCATTGCCTCGCTTGAAGAGTGGTTTGATAAAAAGCGTCTGCGCGATGATTATGTGCCGAGCGGTTGGAAAGGACCAGGCATCAAGACCCGTGCCGTCAAAGGCCATGAATTCGGATTGGCACTATCGGCGAAAGATCGTAAGGCGCTCATCGCCTTTTTGAAAACGCTTTAGTCATTCGTCATTCGTCCCTAGAGCGGTTTTGGTTTGAGATTACGGAAACCTCAAACCCGTTGAGCGGCGGTCTCTGACCTTCGCGCGGTCACAGACCGCTGCTCAACGATAGCGCGTTCCGTACCCCTATATGAAAACCGCTCTATATGCGCGGCACCCCAAGATTCGGGAGATGAAACTTGGCGCACCGCATGAATGTTCATCGCGTCGCGGCGCTCATACCGAATCTTGGGGTGCCGCGCATATAGTCCTTAGAGCGTGTCTGCGAACCTAGAAATCTGATAAGGTGTTGGAATGCCAACACCAAGACGAGTACCAGATGACCTTTGGGCACAGATCGAAAAATTGCTTCCACCCTTGCCTCCTCCTGAGCACGGCGGTCATCCTCGT
>JACQDB010000091.1 GCA_016201275.1 Acidobacteriota bacterium | reverse complement strand
GATTCAGACGAATGGCCTCACCGCCTCGACTCTCCGTTGGGGGGCAGGCGAATGACCAAACCGCCTCGGCTCTCCGTTGGGGGATTCAGACGAATTGCCTCACTGCCTCGGCTCTCCGTTGCTAGATTTTTCAGAGGCGCAGCAGCCTGATTTCATAGGCTTTTTCAACCCCTAGAATGATTGAACTTCACCTCAACAAGCTGAGGTTCAATCATTCCAAGCGCGAACCGCAACGTCAGCGCTCTTGATTGGTGTTGTTCAATTTGAAATTGTACAAAGTTGAGTTAAGGATTGTGAAGGAAATCAAGTGCAGCCTTGTACGGGCGACCAGCGCAGGGTCACCTGTACAAGGCATTGGAAAAGCCCTGTAACTAGAGCGTGTCGCAGAATTTCAGAAACCGCCTATATGTTGTGGATAGTCACATCACCACACACAATATCTGGACAGAGAAACCCATTTATGCGATACGCTCTAGTTCATACACAGCGGCAGTGTGTCGTCTGGCTGTCGGTCTGTATGGGGAAAGGCAGCGGCAGACAACAGCGCGTGGGTGGCGATAAATATGCAAGGGTCATCATCGGGTTTGGCTGCAAAAATCGCTACGCTGTGGTTGGTTCAAAGCGCTGTCAAAGCGTCCTAAGTTCAGCGAGCAACTTTTCGATTTCCGCCGGATCTACGGGCTTGACCAGATGGCGATTAAATCCGGCAGCCTGGGTGCGTCGGCGGTCTTCAGCGGCTCCCCAACCGGTCAAGGCGACCAGAAAGGGCTGCCTTCCCCAAGGCTCCCGGCGGATGCGTTGAGCCGCTTCATAACCGTTCATCTTTGGCATACCGAGGTCCATCAAAATCAGGTCGGGGCGAAACGCCGCCGCCGCCGCAATGCCGGCCTCGCCATCGTGCGCCGTGCGGACTTCATTGCCCATTATTTTCAACATGGTCGCCAGCCAGCCCATAGAGTCTTCGTTGTCATCCACGATTAAAATGCGATAAGGCGCTCCCAGGCGCTTCGCCTCCTTGCTTCTCTCCACCGCTTCAGGCAGCGGCGCTTGCCGTTGCGCGACTATGGGCAGGCGCACCACGAACTGACTGCCCAGCCCCGTGCCGTCGCTGTACGCTTCGATTTTGCCGCCATGCATTTCGACCAACCCTTTGACCAACGACAAGCCTATGCCCAAGCCGCCTTGAGCTTTTTCCAGAGCCGTGTCCACCTGTGTGAACATATCGAAGATGCGCGCCAGATGGCTCGCCGGAATGCCTATACCGTTATCTTTGACACGCACCACAATTTCCTTATGCTGTTGTTCAGCGGTCAGCCATATATGGCCGCCCGGCTCGCTATATTTGGCTGCGTTGTTGAGCAGGTTCTGTAGTACCTGCGCCAATCTGGTAGGGTCGGCGTCCAGCAAGACCGGCAGCGGCGGCAATCGAACGATCAACTCATGGCCGAGTTCCTCAATCAATGGACGGCTGGCCTCTACGGCATTCTGCACCACTGTCGTCAACTCTACACGCTCGCGACGCAGTTCCAACTTGCCTCGCGTAATGCGACTGACATCGAGTAAATCATCCACCAGACGCACCAGTTGGTGTAGCTGTCGTTCCATCATGGCGCGTGCGGTTTCGGCCATGGCCGGGTCGTTTTTGACGAGCTTGAGAACGTGCAGGCCGGTGCGTATAGGAGCCAGAGGGTTGCGTAGTTCATGCGCCAAGGTCGCCAGAAATTCGTCTTTGCGGCGGTCGGCTTCCTGCAAAGCGCGATAGAGCGTGGCGTTTTCGATAGCGATGGCGGCGCGGCGTCCGAGGTCTTCGGCGGCTACCAGATCATCAGTATGATAGCGGCGACCCGATTCGGCGGTTACGAATGTCAACACCCCCAGCATCCTGCCCTTCGACTGCATCGGCACGCAGATATAAGATTTCAATCCCAACTCGCGCATGATGCCCAGATGCGCTTCATCTTGTGCCAACTCCACCAGCAGCGCATCAGCTATCTCTTCGACCATCTCCGCCGTGCCGCTGCGGACGACGTAAGGCACACCGTGCGAATCATTGGGATGCGGCGGATACTGCTGCATCAATTCATGCGCCAGGCGCACTTTGTCGGGGTCGGTGTGCTTGACCGCTAAACGCTCCAGCGAGCCATCTGGATTGAGTAGATCAACCGCACACCAATCGGCAAAGGCTGGCACGGCAATACTGGCGACCTTCTGCAGAGTGCTTTTATAATCGGTCAATTCGGCAAAATCGGCGCTGGCCTGAGCGAGAAAACGAGCGCGCTGCTCGCTGTGGCGCAAGGCGACCTCGACGCGCTTGACCTCATCAATATCGGTGTTGGTGCCGAACCACTGTATGATCTGACCCTGCTGATTGCGCTGCGGCATAACGCGAGTCAGAAAAGGGCGAAACACGCCATCGGCTCCACGCAATGGGAAGACCATATCAAAAGGCTCGCCGCTGGCAAGGCAAGCTTGCCAGCGTTGCAGCACGCTCGGCAGCACCTCCGGGTCGTGAACGCTCTGCCAACCCCAGCCCTCCATCTGTTCAGGCGTCGTGCCGGTGTATTCGTACCAGCGCCGATTGTACCAATGTATGTAGCCATCGGGTCCGGCCATCCAAGCCAATTGCGGAATGGACTCGGCCAGCGTCAAGAACTGCGCCTGTTGCTCGATCAACTTGGCTTCCGCTTGTTTGCGCGCCGTGATGTCCTGGGTATAAACCGCGAGTCCGTCCGGGGAAGGATAAGCGCGCAGGTTGAGCCAGCTATGTAGAGGCGGATAAAAGAACTCGCATTCAACCGGCACTTGGGCGCTGGTGGCGTGATGGAACTGCTCGTACAACTCCGTGCCGATCAGATCAGGAAATATTTCCCAAAGCTTTTTGCCTAGAGCCTGCTCGCTAGGGATTTGCAGGCGCAGCAAAAGTTTTTCCGCTTCCCGATTCAAAAAGGTATAACGCCAGTCGTGATCAAAAACGATGAAGCTGTCGGTAATGCTTTCCAGAATATTAGCGACCTGTTTTTGCGCTGCTTGCGCCTCGGCGCGCTGGCGTTGCGCGAGTTCAAATAGGCGCGCATTATCCATAGCGATAGCGGCTTGCGCGGCAAGTCCGACAATGATGCGCTCGTGACGTTCGGTGAACACGTCGGCTTCGGTGTGACCGAAAAACAGGCCGCCCAGCACCTCGCCGGAACGCGACACCACTGGCACGGCCAGATAACTGGTCACAGGCAGATGACCGGGCGGCATTCCATAGTAGGGCGAGTTTTTGCCATAGCGCGGATCCTGCTTCACATCCGCAAGGCGAATCACTCCTTGACCGTGAAAGGTCGGGCCAAAAATATCGGTGCTGCGCGGCATGGGAAAATGTGCGAAAGCCTCAAGCGGAACCCCTGACAAGGTGTAGAGCCGATACGCTTCTCCGCGCTCATCGCTGACGTTGTAGAAATACGCGCCGAATTTTGCGCCCGTCAGCTCGGTCGCCGCTTGCGTCAAAGCCTGCACCAGTTTGTGCTGATCGAGTTCTGCCGACAAGGTCTGGCCGATACGATTGATGGTTTCGACCACTTCGGTTTGTTCGCGCAGACCCAGCTCTGCTTGCTTGCGCTGGCTTTCCAGTTGAGCGCCGCGCAGAGCGATGGCCGCTTGATTGGCGGCGACCCGCAAGAGAAAGGATTCGGTTTCGGTCGGAAAGTCAGCGCGCCCGGAGCCTGCCACGAACACGCCCACCTCTTCTTGAAGACCAAGCGCGAAGCGCGCCAGATTAACCTTGCCGCCGCCTGCCGGATTGGCCACGCTCAAGGGCGAGGCCGCAGGGTCAACGGCCAGCCAGGAAGCCAGCGCCTGACCAAGGGCTTGCGGTTGCTGTGGCGCTTGATAATGCGCCAGACGTATGGCTTCAAGGGGCAGCGTGTTGGCTTCAGCGTTCAACCGCACATAGACAAAATCAAGCCGCATCATCCCCATCAGAGCGTCGAGTAGCGTGTCAAGAATTTGAGGCGGTTCGCGCTCACTCCACATTGCTGGCAAGGTCAGCAAACTAACCAGGTCGTTGAGGCAGCCGCGAAGCTGCCGCACCTCGTCCACTCGCTCTTCGGTGCTAGGGGTTGTCTGTCCTGCCATCCTTGCTACAGCTCCACTTCTGTCAGGCGACGCGCGGCTTCGCGTGTTTGCAACTCGCGCAAGAACTCATCCGGCGGCACGAAAAACGGGTTTTCCTGTAGAATGCCGCCGACGATAATCATCGGATGGGTACGCATAATATCAATGACGATCTGCCCGCCAAACTTGGCGAGATCGTAAGTTCAGATAACCGGGTCTTGATAACGGGGAAGCAGATAGTTCAAACGCGTCTCGTACTCGACCAAATCATTAACCCCTGGGCGGTCTTCCAGCGCCCACTCCATATGCGCGACCAGACGGGTTAAAGCAAACCCTTGCTGATGGCCTCCGTCCAGCACTTCCTCGATCAAGGCCAGCATTTTGTTTTGATCGAAGTGGCCGTCGCGCAGATAAGCGTCCTCCCAGTTCCGCAGTTCAAACTGACCGCGTTGCTCCGCTTCATCAATTGCAATGCCGACCACCTGTAATCGTTTGAGGTGTTCGTCCCGCAATTTCGGGTCAACGATATGAAAGGCTTTTTCGCCACGTTCGAAGCCCTCTTTAATAAAGGGAAGCAGCACTCGATACTCTTCATCGGGGCTGTTGAAGAAGGCGCAGATGTGGCGATACGCGCCCAGCGTCGCACCGGCAAATCGTATGGGTGGTTCACTGCTGGAAGGCTTTGGTAAATCGGTTTGGTTCGACTCTTTAACCTGCTTCTGGTCTGTGATCGTATCCATATCTCCTCCTTTCAAGCGTTGTCTGTTAAACCTGTGAAGGTGTCCGTTATCGGGCGATAATTTGCGGCACTTCAACAGGCAACGATAAAATCACATTCATCATAGAGCGCTGTCAAGGAGGCGGAAGTTCAGAGCGCAACTTTTCGCTTGCTGTAAGGATGGCGGCTGAAAGAAGCTGCAAGACTTGAGTAATTTTCCCCTGCCCTGTGGAGGCGATCCTGCGGTGGTTCCCCCGGTTTGAAAGCAACATGATTTCAAACCGGGGCGGTAGCTAGAGGGTGTCGCAGAAATGGATTTTCTGTCCAGATATTGTGTATGGCGGTGTAACCATCTACAAGATATGGGCAATTTCTGGAATTCTGCGACACCCTCTAACTACCCAGCTTGGTCGAAAAGGGCTACGGGCTTTTGCGCCGGAGGCGCAGAGGAGATTAGCCAGTGGTAGAGCCACTGGAAAGCGAAAGTCGGGCAGTAATGCCGCGCTCTTCAGAGCGCCGGAGGTTTGCGGCGTTCCACGTCCTGCACCCTTTCAGAGCGCGCAGCCTTTGCTCAATTTTTTTCCAGTGCCTGTAGCACTGGCTAATCTCCTACACCCCTTCAGGGCAAGGAGGGCTGAATAGTTACGAGGGGCGACCACCGCAGGGTCGCCCGTACAGGATTGTAGGTTATTTCAGCCACTAGAGCGGTTTTGGTTTGAGATTACGGAAACCTCAAACCGGTTGAGCGGCGGTCGAAGACCTTCGCACGGTCGAAGACCGCTGCTCAACGATAGGGGGTTCCGTACACCCATATGCAAACCGCTCTATCCTTACTGCTTATGCTTTCGGGTCAGAGGCTTTTGCATCGGGTGCCGAGTGGAAAATTTTTCGTATCAGATATTTCAACAGATCGTAAATGAAGTTGCTGAGAATCGCTCCGATGACAATCAACAGCAGCTTGCCATACCAACTCGTCACCAGCGCGTTCCACCCCGCTACGGCATAGCCCGCAACCCAGCGCGAATAATTGCCAAAGAAGTTGCCGATGACATCATCACCCCAGAATCGGCTGCGCGGATCAAGCGCATCACGGCAGGCCAGCGTGAGTTGAGCATTGCCCTTATCCCACCATTCGACAATCGAAGGGTAATGGCCATCCGGGCAGGCTTCGATGACGGTCGGCACAAGAATCAGCAGCGTAATCGCGATGGTTACCGCTTCGATAATCTTTCGATCTTTTTCTTTCATCGTCAAACCACATCATTGCCTACCCTGGAGTTGACCGCGCCGAAACCCACTGGCATTCATGCGAAACCTTGGTATTGGCTGCGGTCGAACGCAGAGTTCAAGATGCATCTTCTGTGTCTATCCTTGCTTTGTTCTGATCATCTCCTGCCACGCTTCTTTGGTGTACTTTTTCTCACCTTGGGTATTACTGATTTTTCTTCATCAGTAGAAGGTGCCAAAGTCGAAGATTGTTGTAGGACTTACGCAGATGAACCTAAAATCAACAACTTACGCAGAGACCAAAATCAGCTAAGTCCTTTGTTTTCAATCTCGACCAATTGCAACTGCGTAAGTCCTAATTTCTTCCTTTGGTGGCATCCCGCCTAACGCGGAAATCAGCGGGTGCGTTGATGGCGATAGTTGAGCAAAACCTCTCACGTGAAACTCGCGGTATCGCACTCCGCTGCATTGAAGAGTTAGGCTTTTGGTTATATTAAGTGATGCTCAATAAGGTATTTTCTTCCCTCTTGGTCGAGTTTGTATTTCTTGGGTTGTCCCACACGACGTTGAGCATAAGTGATATATCGTTCTTTACGTAGTTCTTCTACATTAAATTCAAGTTCAGTTACCTGCATTTGTGTCACTGATGCCATCTCTCTAATTGCGAGTGATTGGTGTTGATGAAGCGCAAGCAGTATTTGTTGTTTCTTCTCATCAAGGAGGTTTTCAGTATGCGTAAGTTTTTGAGTTTTGTACGATTCTGCTTGAAGTTGTTGCTTTTCATTCCGTACAACGGTTATCTCTTGTTCAAGCTGTTGTATGCGAATATTCGCTTCTTGAAGTTGCGTTTCTATCTCTTTAATTCGCGCCGCGTCTGCCGTTCGCATTTGCTCACAAAGCAACAACTCCTTTTCCGTCTCGGCGAGTTTGAAATCAACGAGCGCAATCTTCTCCTTGAGAACAGCAGATTGCGGGATGTCTTTAAGCAAGTCAATAATCCAACTCATTTCGCTTCTCCTTTTCCCCGCCTAACAAAAATTAGGTCTTGGTTTGGAACTGTACACCTTTAATCAATTTCATTTTGGCTGCCTTTTTAGCTGCTTCCTGCAATCCTTTTGAAAATAGATTGAATTCAATTCTTTCCACGTCTGCGAATCGGATGGGCGCAGCATATTATCGAATCGTGCCTTGTGTCAATCCGTTGCCTGAATATTGCAAGGGTTGGCGAAGCTTAACGGAAGCGGCGAGAGTCTATGCCGTACTTCTTCGTTTTATATCCCAAAATGCGCTCGGTGGTGTCCAATAATTTGGCGGCGCGGGCGCGGTTGCCTCGCGTGGTTTTCAACGCATCCTGGATGATGTCTTTTTCAAAAGCCGCCATCGCCGCTTCAAGCGATAGTCGCGTTACCGTGCCGCTTTCGGAGGCGGTCTGCAAACTCGGCGGCAGGTGATGCCCATGTAAAACCTGTTCGTCGCATACCAACACTGAACGCTCCATGCAGTTTTCCAATTCGCGCACGTTGCCCGGCCAATGATACGAACTCAGCATATCTATCGCCGGTGTCGAAAGCCGCTTGATGTTTTTGCCATGCTCTACGGAATACTTTTGCAGAAAATGATCGGCCAATAACAACACATCGGGTTTGCGTTCGCGCAACGGCGGCACGAATATGGTAAACACATTGAGCCGGTAATAGAGGTCTTCGCGGAATGTGCCTTCGGCGATGGCCTGCTCCAAATCCTTATTGGTAGCGGCAATCAAGCGCACGTTCACCTTGATGGTTTCCAAACCGCCCAGGCGTTCAAACTCGCGCTCCTGCAAAACGCGCAGCAGTTTCACCTGCGTAGATAAATTGACATCACCGATTTCATCCAGAAACAAGGTGCCGCCTTCGGCCATCTCGAAGCGGCCTTTTTTGCGTGCGTGCGCGCCGGTGAACGCGCCTTTTTCGTAGCCAAACAATTCGGCTTCGATCAATGTTTCGGGCAAGGCCGCGCAGCTTACCTTGATGAACGGTTTTTTCGCCCGCAAGGAATTGTAATGAATGGCGTGGGCGATCAACTCTTTGCCAGTGCCGCTTTCGCCGCGTATCAATACCGTGGTGTTGGTGTGCGCCACCTGAGCGACCGATTCATAGACCTGACGCATAGGGCCGCTGTTGCCGATGATGTTGGAAAAATCGTACTTCTCTTTCAACTCCTGGCGCAGGGAACTATTTTCATCGAGCAAGCGCTGGCGTTCGGCTTCGATGAGGCGCTGGGCTTTGATGGATTGAGCAATCATCGAAGCGACTACGCGCATGAATTTCACCTTGCGGTCATAATCGCGGTCTTTGCGGAAATACATATTCATGCTGAACGCGCCTATGGATTTGCGATTCAAAACGATAGGCACGCTGATGAACGTCATCTCGCGTTTGAGCGCTTCTTTGCGACTCGCCAGCCGACTGGCAAACAACGGTTCATTGGAGATTTGCGGCACCACTACGTGCCTGCCGCTGTCAATAACTTTGGCGGTAATGTTTTCGCCTATCAGCAAGCGCGCCTGTTGATTGGCGGGATTGAAACCGATGGTGGCTTCGAGATAGATTTCGCCGGTTTCGTTTTTCAAGGTCACGGCAGACAGCACCGCGCCGTGATACTTTTCCATCAGTTCCAGCACCCGGGTCAACGCCGCTTTCATATGGGTGGTGCCGGAAAGCGCTTGACTGACATCGCCCAGTGTCCCCAGCATACGCAGCTCTTTGGTTTTATCGCTCATCATTCTTCTTGCCGTCGCTATCCAACAAAATTGTCGTGAAGCTATTTTTAACGGACATTATTGTATGTTGAAGAAAGCCGTTGTGGTCAAGCCCTTTCTGTCTGTCAGCTAAAAACTGATGGCGTCATCAGAATTGCTGATGACAAAATTCTGAGGTGGTTGTAGCGGCTTGCAGAGGTGTGCCGTCCATACTATATGCGCGGCACACCAAGATTTGGTAAGACCGCCGCGACGCGATGAACATTCATGCGGTTTGCCAAGTTTCATCTCCCGAATCTTGGTGTGCCGCCTCTATAGGTCAATGGCGTTAAGTTAAGAAAAACTGTACCGCCGACGGTCTAGTCTGCGGCAACTGTACCGCCGACGGTTTAGTCTGCGGCTGACAGCAGCAAGCTAAGACTTGGATTTCGCACGCTTCTGCCACCAAGTCCGCCGCAGGCTAGACCGCCTGTGGTACATCTATGCCGCTTAACTTCATGCCATTACCATCTAGGCGTGATGCCTCCAACGTCTGCGTCCGGCGCTGCGCGTCTGTGAGCGCTAACGATTGAGCGCGACAATTTTGTCGGAAGATTGAAAACTACTGCACAAAATTGTCGGAAGACGAAGTTTGATGACTCGCTTGAATATCGCTAAAAAGTGCAAAAAAGCCTGTATTTATTGAGTGAAATGCGACCCTCGCAGGAATCGTTGAAGGTGGCACAACGGTTGCACTACAATGCGTTTCATTTTGTTGCAAGCACAGATTGTCGGAATAAATCCAGGATTGAAAAGAGGAGACGTTCATGAATCCAAAGACGGTGTTGAAATTTGCCGCTGATGAAAAAGCGGAATTCGTTGACGTGCGGTTCACAGATTTGTTGGGAGCCTGGCATCACCTGAGCTTTCCCATCAGCGAGCTATCCGAAGACTCGTTTGAAGACGGCTTCGGATTCGATGCCAGCAGTTTGCGCGGCTGGGCGGCAATTAATGAAAGCGATATGCTGTTGATTCCCGATGCCTACCGCTATTGGATAGACCCGTTTATGCAGCGCAAGACGCTCTGTCTGTTTGCCGATGTGGTTGACCCTGTGACGCGCGATGGGTATTGGCTGGACCCCAGAGCGGTGGCGCGCCGAGCGCAGAATTATTTGAAATCCACTGGCCTTGCCGATACGGTTTACTTCGGCCCGGAAGCCGAATTCTTTATCTTCGATAAGGTGCAATTTCACAATAACAACAACTCTTCGGGGGCAACGGTTGACAGCAGCGAAGGTACTTGGAACACCGGCGTGAACGGAACCGGTTACGCTATACGCGCCAAAGAAGGCTATGTGCCGCTGCCGCCGATTGACACCTTGGTTGATTTGCGCGCCGACATTTCGGCGATACTGAAACAGGTGGGCATCAACGTGGAATGCCATCATCACGAAGTCGCTACCGGCGGACAATGCGAAATTGATTTCCGCTTCGACAAACTGTTGCACACCGCCGACAATCTGCAACTCTTCAAATACACCGTCAAGAATGTGGCGCGGCAATATGGCAAGTCGGCGACCTTTATGCCCAAGCCGCTCTATGGCGACAATGGCAATGGTATGCACTGTCATCAATCGCTGTGGAAAGACGAGAAGCCGTTGTTTGCCGGTAACGGGTACGCGGGAATTTCCGAGATGGCGAAGTATTACATCGGCGGCATACTCAAACACGCGAAGGCGCTGGCGGCGCTCACCTCGCCGACCACCAACAGCTACAAGCGCCTGGTGCCGGGTTTTGAAGCGCCTGTGAATCTGGCCTATTCGGCGCGCAATCGCTCGGCGGCTGTGCGTATTCCTATGTTTTCGCCCAGCCCGAAAGCCAAGCGCCTCGAAGTGCGTTTTCCCGATGCCACCTGCAATGCGTACCTGGCATTTTCGGCGATGCTGTTGGCGGGACTAGACGGCGTGCAAAACAAGATTGATCCGGGCGAACCGCTCGACAAAGACATCTATGACTTGCCCACCGATGAACTGGCGAAAGTGCCAAGCGTGCCGGGGTCTTTAGACGCCGCCTTGAATGAATTGGAAAAAGATCATGACTTTTTGTTGAAGGGCGAAGTCTTCAGCCAGGGAATGCTGCAACGCTGGATTGAATACAAAATTGACAAAGAGATCAATCCGGTGCGTATGCGTCCGCACCCTATGGAATTCGCTTTGTATTACGACATCTAAACGACTGCCTCACGCGACGCCAATCGTGAAAGGGGCAGGTGATGAACCTGCCCCTGAACTTTTTTTACTACAAAACGGAAATTTTATGACGCTCAAACTCTGGCTGCTCTTTGCGGCTACGGAATTTTTATTGTCTATGACGCCCGGCCCATCTGTGTTGTTGGTGGTGTCGCAAGGGATGAAATTCAACACTCGTTCCAGCCTGCGGGGAACGCTGGGCATTTTATCCGGCAACGCTGTGTATTTTATTTTGTCAGCGGCAGGCTTGGGGACTTTGCTGTTGGCTTCGGCGCAGCTTTTTCAAGTAATCAAATGGGCAGGCGCAGGCTATTTGATTGTTGTGGGAATCCGTATGCTGTTGGCGACCAGCGACAGGGCCGAGCCATACGCAATGGAGTCCGCCGCAAAGCGGTCGCGGAAATTATTTTCGCAAGGACTGATTACGCAGTTGTCGAATCCCAAAGCGATTATCTTTTTTGCGGCGCTGTTGCCGCAGTTCATCACCACAGAGAGCAACGTGGTGTGGCAATTTTTTATTCTCGGCGTCACTTCGATAGCGCTGGAATTCCCTGTGCTGTTGGCTTACGGATGGCTTGCCGAACGCGGCAGAAGGTGGTTGCCCAAAGGCCGTTTCGCCGCTTTGCCCGACCGCCTCGCCGGAATATTTTTAATCGGCACAGGCATAGGTCTGGCCACCATTCGCAAGGTGTAAAAGGCTATTGAATGCGGCGGCGGTGTCGCAAATTTGCGGCGCGTCAAGAAGGGTCTAGGACGTAGCGTTTCCTTGGTGAGACTTGGCGCGAGACTGCCGATGGCTGACACCAATAACCGAGAGCTTCGCCAAGTCAGAAGCCATTCTTTCCAGTAGCAAACTGTAACTACCCAGCCAGTGCTTGCGGCTGTGCCGCTTTGAGGTACGGAAAGCTGCGCCTTTCCATAAGTGGCGCTCCCAACTCTTGCGGCTACGCCGCCCGTTGGGCTTCTGCCTCCGTGCTGGTCTGAGGCGCTGCCTACTGTGCGGCACCGCCGCGAAAAAGGAGAACCAGCCTAACCGAGAGTCACAGACTCTTCGCACCTCAAAGCGGCACCGCCGCCCAGAGTTCAACTCTCACAACTAGAGCGGTTTTCATATGGGTGTACGGAACCCCCTATCGTTGATCGACCGCACGCCGGTCAGAGACCGCCGCTCAATCGGTTTGAGGTTTCCGTAATCTCAAACAAAAACCGCTCTAGGCTGGTAGTCAGAGCGGGTCGCAGAATTCCAGCAATAATCTATATGTTGTAGATGGTTAGACCATCACATACAATATCTGGACAGAACACCCATTTACCCGACACCCTCTAATCTCGACTTTGTACATTTTTCAGAGGCGAACCAGCCTTGCTAATCCCCCCGACGGCAGTCGGGGGAGGCTTAAAATCCAACCTACAAAACGCCGCGCAGCCTCAACCAATCCCCCCGATGGCAGTCGGGGGATGGTTAAAGCCCAACCTACGAAACGCCGTGCAACCTCAACCAATCCCCCCAACGGCAGTTGGGGGAT
>JACQDB010000088.1 GCA_016201275.1 Acidobacteriota bacterium | reverse complement strand
GGTGGGCGCCCCTCCGGGAAGGGTCTATGATTTCGGGGGGGGGCGCCCACCGCAGGGTCGCCCGTACAGGGTTGCAGACTATTTAATCCACCATCCTTACTGTTCGTTCTTGTCGTTCTTCTTTACCTTCTCGCGCACGATTTCTCGTTCCAAAATCATTTTCGTTTTTGGCGAGGGCATCTCTTTGATGGTGTAATCGGCAGGCACTTCAAACAGCGAGTGATCCGGCTCTGCGCGTTTGATGTTGGTCAACCGATACGTCATCTCGCCTTGTCGCGGGTCGGTGTGTTTATGCAGTACGACGACTTGCAAATCCGTGGAGAACCAAACTTCGGTGACGATGTTGATCGGTTTTTCATTGCCGATTTCGCCAGCCGGAATGGTAAACGTGGTGCGCGTGCCTTCCGCTTCCACGCCTTCGAGCATCTGTTTGCCGAGGGCTTCGGTTTTCAAATTTTCCGGCTTGCCGGTTTTCATTTCCACTCTGCTGTCCGACTCTGGAAAGCGGTCAATGGTAATAATGCGCTCTTCTTGGGGGGCTTCCGATGGCAAGCCGGTACGAATTTTAATATGGTCGTTGTGCTGCGAATACACCATGTTTTCGCCTTCGCTCGTGCGCTCCAGACGCGGCATTTCCATCTTGCGGGCCATCTTGCTGTGGGGTTCCAGGGTGTAGTGGAGATTGGCAACCGGATCAAAGATGAAGATGGTTCGCGGCGGATCGCCAGCCGTTGCATAGGGGCCTATCGAACGCAGCGTCTGCTCCTGTCGAATGCGACCTTCGCTGTCTCGATAGACTGCCGAAGTGTTTTTGCGACTGATGCGATTGCCGTCCTGTAGCACCTGAATATTTTCAGAGACCGCGTCCGCTGAATAGGGAACGCCTTTGACGACCTTGCCGCCGAACGCGCCCTCAGCGGCGATAAAGGTGAAGGTATCCGCGCCCATCGCTCCGCCTCTGGTCTTCACCTCGGTCATCTGTATCTTGACCTCGGTTTCCGCTTTCGGATTGGTACGGGTTTTCACTTCAACCTGCGGTTGATCCTGCGCGAAGGCGACTAGACAACCGACCAGCAAAGTGAAGACAACAGTAAATAACATAATTCTATTTTTCATCATGAACTCCCTTTCCAGTGATAGTTTCAATTTCTTGGCAAGAGTGGTTAAGGAAGGGAAAGAAAATATAATCATTCCGTTTGAGAAGCGGTCTGTGACCGCCAGTCCAGCAAGCACAGACTGCTTCTCAAGCGTAGGCTATTTCTTGCCGCTTCCCTTAGCTCTCCGCAGCTTTCATCTCTCTCGTAATTTTGGGTTCAGCGAACAAAGCGAATGGCACGGGCGATGCCATCGTTACCCACCACGACATCGGCTTTCACAGGTTCGTTGAGGCGCGCCGCATTGACCGGCAAGCCGAAGGACAGAAGCGCCGAACGCGGCAACTCGACGCGCACCAACTGACCGCCTTCTGCCATGGGCAAGGTGTAGCCTTGCGTCAGCGATAAAAATGGCGTGGCAATCTCTTCCTGCTCGGCTGGTTCAATCGGAGTTGATGGCGATGGCTGCACCGGTGTTGTCGCAAGGCGCGAAGTCAAGCGCGCTGCATCTTTGCCCGAGGCCTGACGGTGCGGCGGTTTCAATTTGTTATGGCTGTCACCGACAAACGGCGAAGCAATTTTATCAGGCGTCAACGGCATTTCAGGCGAAATGGATTTGTCGTTTTCTGCTTTGCCGAAATCTGATTTATCAGGATGCGTCGGTTGAACGGCCTGCTGAATATTGGGCGACGCATTTTTGCCGGTGTGCTGCAAACGCCAGACGACCAGCGCAAGCACTATGAAAATCACTGCCGCCGCTGCTATTGCCCAGCGTGTGAAGCGCGAGGATTGCGTTGCTGCAAACGAAGTCGAAGACAGCGGCGCGACTACTGTGGATAAAGCTGCAGCCGGAGGCGCGATTTCGTGATGCTTGCGAAACGCTTGTACTAAATTGGCTTCGACCTGAGCCGATGCCTGTTTGGGTTCATCAAAGGTTGCCAGAGCGCGTAGCCCTACGCTCAATTGCCGGCCTTGAGCAAGCCTTGCGGCGCAGGCGGAGCAATCTTGCGTGTGCGTATGTGCCGCATCGCGCAGCGTCGCCTCCATCAAGCGTTGTCGCGCCACGTCGCTGATGATGATTTCCAATGCTTTGCAATTCATATAACCAAACTCCTTGGCGAGCCGACGATGTCGGAAGCGGCGTCTTCGTCCTTTGCGCCGCGCAATTTTTCGGCAAGCAATGAACGCGCTCTATGCAGGCGCGAACGAACCGTGCCGACAGCGCAATCGAGCGCCGTTGCCGCTTCTATATAGCTCATCTCGTGCAGGTCGCATAAGACCACGACTTCACGATAGCGCGTCGGCAAGGCCAGCACCGCCTGTCGCACTGCTTCAATGGTTTCGCGGCGCGTCAAATCATGCAGCGGGTCAACGGTCGTCGCATAGGTTTCCGCAGCGGACGAATTGTGAATTTCGCCATCAGCCGACAAAGGGACGAAGCGTTGTTCTTTGTCGGCGCGTCGCAACACCAGATGGCGCGCAATGCCGAATAAAAACGCCTGTAAAGTGCCACGCGCCGCGTCGTACTTATGGGCTTCGCGCATCAAGGTCATGAAGACTTCCTGGGTCACATCGTCGGCGATATTTTCCGAGCCGCTCATTTGTAGAGCGAAGCGATAGACGCCGCTTTGCCGCCGCCGATAAAGCGCGAGAAACGCTTCTTCCTCGCCAGCCCTCAGGCGTTGCAGCAATTCGCTATCGCTGATGTCGTCCGCTAATGCCATCGTGATTTGCAGTCCGTTTATTGACACTTACTATTCCATCTCGAGGCTGCGAAAGTTCCAAAAACTGAGAAGGATAATTTCAGGCTGGGAAATTGATGCAGAGGTTGAACGCGGCAGAAGAAATTTTTTCACTCACCGCAAGGGGAAAATTGAACGCCACAAAAACCGCATTCGCTCACTTCTATTCCGGCAGCGTATCACGCGCCAGCAGCGCCGCGCCGATGATGCCAGCGTCTTGTCCGAGCTTCGCCATGACAATCGCGCAACTCTCCTGCGCTTGAGCGATGGCGTCTTTCTGCACCTCTTTGCGAATGTAGCGGAGAATCAAATCGCCCGCCGCCATCACACCGCCGCCCATCACTATGACTTCGACATTCAACAGATTGATGACGCTGGCAACCGCCGCGCCCAATACTTTGGCGGTCTCTTTCAAAACTCCTACGGCAAGTTGATCGCGCTCCATCGCCGCTTGAAAGACGCGCTCGCAAGTTAAAATGCCTTCCATATCCATTGCCAGTCGGGAAACCGAAAAGGTCGGGTCGCTGAATAACTGCTCGCGCACGCGGCGCACAATGTTCGGCCCCGAAGCCAGCGTTTCCAGACAGCCGGTGCTGCCGCAAGCGCATTCCAACCCGTCCAGATTGATTTTGAAATGGCCGAATTCACCGGCGAAACCGCGACTGCCTCTTTGCAACTGTCCACTTAGAATCAACCCTGCGCCGATGCCTGTGCCTATAGAAATAAAAAAGACATCCTTGAAACCTTGCGCCGCGCCGCAACGCCATTCGCCATAGGCTGCGACATTGGCATCGTTGTCAAAGACCACCGGCAGCCCCGTCGCTTGTTCAATTTCGTCGTGTAAATCAAAGGCCGATAAGTCAATCATATTGGGCATGACTTCTATGCGTTGGGCGCTTTGATTGACCAAGCCCGCCCAGCCTATGCCGACGGCAAAGGCGCGACCTTGGGTTTCCACAGAGCGCCGCAAATCGTTGATGACAGCAATCAATTGCGAAATGAAGATGCGCGGGTCGCTGACTTCGGCTATGACTTTTTGTTGATTGATAATTCTGCCATCGGCGCTGACCAGAGCGCCGCGTATGGTTCGCCCGACATCCAGGCCAAGATAAAATTTTTCGCTTACATTCATACGCTTGACTCGGAGGGCGTCAAAACCAAGTTCACCCGTTTACGAAGCCGCCGTCGAGGAAGATTTGAGTTTCACTTTTTTCAAACGACTCAAGGCCCAACGCGCTTTTGCCCGCACGCCTTCATCTTCATCTTTCAAACGCGCCTTGAGGGCTTCTATGGCACGGCGGTCGCGCATTTGCCCCAGCGCTTCGGCAGCGGCAAAGCGCACGTTGCCGTTGAAATCTTCCAACAGCTTGAGCAATTCCGGCACCACAGCGGTTTCGCCTAAACGACCGAGCGCCAACGCCGCTTCACAGGCGACGAATTTATCATCGTTGTGCAACAGCATCTCTAAAACCTTGGCTATGCTTTTGTCGCCAATCAAGCCCAACGCCTTTGCGGCAAAGCGCGCCGTCAAATTGTCGCCTTCGTCGGTCGCGTCATTCAACACGCCGATCACCGGGCCGGTGGCCTGATGACCGTGTTTGACGATGACGCGGGCGGCTTCGGCTTTGACCTTCAAACTTTTGTCGCGCAGCGCTTCCAGCAAGGCCGAAAGGGCACGCGGGTCGTGCGAATATTCCAGCGTGTGTATGGCGTCCAGGCGAATCATTTCGTCATCGTCCTTGAGCATCTCCGTAGGGTCAACGGCGCGTTGGCCGCCGGAGAGTCCGGCAATAATGCGCGCCGATATACGGTCTTGAATGGCGATGGCATCTTTGATGTCGGCGTCAATTTTTTCGCTCCACAAAATGCTGCCGCTACCTGCGTCAATCAATTGCGCGGTGACGCGCAGGTGGTCTCCGGCCTTCAAAAAATTGCCCATCAAAATAACGTCCACATTCAAATCGGCGCGAACCTCGGCAGGGTCAACCGATTGATTCTGATATTTGGCAACACGGCTGGACGGCGTGACGATGATTTGATTGGCGTTGGCGAGTTCGGTAATCAAACTGTCGGCCAGAGAGAGGCCGTAAAAATCGGCTTCCGGGTCGCCGCTCAGATTGCGAAACGGCAACACTGCGAGCAATTTTTTCGGGCCGCTGGTGAATGAAAATTCCTGTGTGGAGTCCGGTGAAGACAATCTGCCATCGCTTGCAGGAGTGGGTACAGGCATCGCCACGCGCAAAGTTTCGGCGTTGCTTTCCCGCGCAAACAAACGATTGATAAAGCGCGTCACTTTGCCGCCGGTTTGACGTTGCGGCGACACATAAGGCACGGTGATGCCATCCGGCACGCCGACGCGCAAACTCAAACTCAAGCGTTGCAGGTCTTCAATCAGGCGTTGCATGGATTGATAGCGGTCGCCGGGTTTTTTCGCCAGCGCCAGGTCGAGCAGATCGGAAAACTCCTGCGGCAAATTGGCATTCACTTCTTTGGCGGGTTTGTGCGCTTTATGCAAAACGGCGTGCATCGTATCAACCGTGGTGTTGCCTTTGATGGGCAGCCGCCCGGTCGCCATTTCGTACAGCACAACGCCGAAAGAATAGATGTCGCTGCGATGATCGACGCGCTCGCCACGCGCCTGTTCGGGCGACATATAAGTGGGCGTGCCGAGCGGCGAACCGACTTTGGTGAGGTCGTCGTTGAGCGCACCGCTGTCAGTAGCGCGGCCTTTTTCGTTGAGCAATTTTGCCAAGCCGAAGTCGAGAACTTTGGCTTGGCCTTTCGGCGTGATGATGATGTTGCTCGATTTGATGTCGCGATGGACGATGCCTTTGGCGTGCGCCGCCGCCAACGCATCAGCGATTTGCAGGCCGATGGAAAGCACGGCCTCGAAACCGAAGGGCTTGCTGCCAATCAATTTTTTCAAGGTCTTGCCCGGCAGGTACTGCATGGCGATGAAGTATTGTTTATCAACTTCGGCGATTTCATAGATGGTGCAGATATTTTGATGATCGAGCGCCGAAGCCAATCGCGCTTCTCGCAGGAAGCGTTGCCGCGAGGCCGCTTCGGCTACCAGTTCCGGGGCGAGCAGTTTCAAGACCACCGTGCGGTCAAGCGAGGTGTCGTAGGCTTTATAAACCCGACCCATGCCACCGAAACCAATTTCATCTTCGAGACGGTAATGCGAAATTTCCTTACCCATTTCGCCTTTCAAAGCTCCCTTTCTTAGCAGCAAGGTTTATGCTTTTACTCGGCGATGTCAAGCGTAATGCGCGGCTTTGCAAAAAGATTTACGCCCCAGGCGAAACCGTCACGCGGGAAAACGCTGTGGTGGAAACGGTCGGCAAGAAGAAAACGAAAAAGATGGCAAGGCGAGGGTGAAAAGAGGGTTCAGCAGTCAACTTGAAATGGCGAGCCGCTGCGGCTTACGGGTTAGCTGGTCGAGGTGGTGGGAGGTTTGTCGAGAGATGACTGATGAGCGAGATGAATCTCATCTCCTTCCAGCAGCAGCAGGCGGATGATTTCGAGGAGCTTGGTCGGGTTCCAGGGTTTGGTTATCACGCGACAGACTCCGGTGTTGACCGCCGCATCCATGATGGCGTCCAGATTATTGACCGCGCTCATCAGCAGGCACACCAGGTTCGGCTGTAGCTCACGCGCCTGGCGCAACAACTCCGTCCCACACATACCAGGCATTTTCTGATCGGTGAGCAACAACGCGACCGTGTGTTGCTGGAGGATTTCGATAGCCTCTAACCCTGAACTGGCGGTTAGCACGTTGTAGGAGCCGCCGAGCAATTTGGCCAGCAAAGCTCTATTTATGGTTTCGTCGTCAACCACCAGTATGGTATGCAGTTGATTTGGCATAAGGTCTTTCGCGTGTCGCGGTCAACCGCTCGTCAAGCGACACAGCGGCAATACTAGCGCAATTTTCACTTGGGCGAAATCGTCGAGCGTTGTTCTTTGACCGCTTCTCAATCTGGGCATTGATTACCGTCAAATGAAAACGGCTTTACGCAAACGCCATTGAGTTTACCTATAAAGTAAATCTCAATCGGCGATTGCCGTTTTACTGGCGCTTTGCTGGCCGTCGAAAAAAACGCACGAGGCATACCAGCAAGTGTAGCCGCTCTCTACCTGTTGCCCATATATAGTGTTTGGCTCAGAAGTTTTCCGACAACTCGCAAAGCCCTTTTTTACTTTTTACTTTTGCCTGACGAATTATTTCCCCACCGAGGCATAGCAGAAAGTCTCTATGGCCGCTTTGAAGCGCTCCAGCTCCTGCTCCAGAACGGCATAGGCCAGGGGCGCTTCTGCCAGATCGCCTTGCCGACCCATTTGCTCAAGGCGATAGGCGGCCAGACCAGCGGCACTCCCCGCCAAAGCGCGCAGCCCACCTTTAATTTTATGGGCGGCGCTTTCGAGCGCTTCGTGGTCGCCTTGCTCTATGGCCTGATGAACCGCAGCAAGATGTACAGGGGACTCGGCGACAAACACTTGCACCATTTCGCGTAGGAAGGCGAAGTCGCCGCCTACCGATTCCATGAGGAAAGTTTGATCAAGGATTTTTTCTTCACGCGCATTGTCAGTTTCCGGCGGCAAGGTCAAGGCAGCACTCTCGACCACCAGGTCGGGGATGACGTTTTTAATCGCTTTGAACAAGGCGGCGGCGCGTACAGGCTTGGAAACATATTCGTCCATACCGGCTTCGAGGCAGCGTTCCCGATCTCCCTTCATGGCGTGCGCCGTCATGGCGACGATGGGGGTATGTCGGTTGGTGGTCGCTTCGCGTTGTCGAATCATTGCGGTCGCTTCAAAGCCGTTCATCTCCGGCATCTGCACGTCCATTAAAATCAGGTCGAAACCTTCTTCGCACAGGGCGACCGCTTTTCTGCCATTGGTGGCGACGATAACGGAGTGATGATAGGTTTCGAGCATCTTCATGCCCAGCCGACAATTAATTTCGTTGTCATCAACCAGCAGGATGCGAAGCGTGCGCTGCTGTTCACGCGGCGCGACGTGGTCGTCCGCAATTTGCGTCTCCTCGCCGCTGAAGCCAAGCACACGGGTTATGGTTTCGAGTACCTGCGATTGAGCGAGCGGTTTGATCAGCGTTGAAGCGATGCCCCGCTTGCGCTGCTCGGCGGTCTTGAGCGGCGTCAGCGCCGAAGTCAGCAGGATAATCGGAACCTCCGCAAGCTCTGGGTCTTGGTGAATTTTTTCCGCGACCATCAGCCCATCCAGCTCCGGCATATGATAATCGAGCAGCACCAGAGCGAAGGGCTTGTCGCGTTGTGCCGCCGCTCGTAAAGCGGCAATGGCCATCTCGCCTGCTTCTACCGTGGTTGGCGTCATCTCCCAATTGGTCAACATGACTTCGAGCAAGCGGCGGTTGGTGGCATTGTCATCAACGACCAGCACCGGCAAGCCTCTGAGGTCAGCGAAGGGGAGAGCTGGCGCTGCGGTAGAAATGGTTTTGGACAGTCGCAGAGAAATCGAGAAAAAGAACTGGCTGCCTTTTCCGACCGTGCTTTCAACCCGCAGGCGTCCGCCCATCAATTCGATCAGTTGGGAAGAAATGGCCAGCCCAAGTCCGGTGCCGCCGTACTTGCGCGTCGTCGAATTGTCGGCCTGTTCAAACGAATTGAAGATGCGGCTCTGTACTTCCGGGGCGATGCCTATGCCGGTGTCAGAGATAGCGAAGCGCAATAAGGCTTCCTCTTCCGACTGCGCCTCGACCGTGACCCGCGCCACGATCTCGCCGCTGTCGGTGAATTTGATGGCGTTGCCGATCAGATTGATAATTACCTGGCAGAGGCGTCCGGCATCGCCCACCAAGGTGTCCGGGACTGTAGGCGCAATATCACAGACCAACTCCAACCCTTTGCGATGAGCGCGCACCGCCAGCATCTTCATTACATTTGCGAGGCTGTCGCGCAGACGGAAATCCGTCAAGTCTATATCCAATTTGCCGGCTTCGATCTTCGAGAAGTCGAGGATGTCGTTGATCAGTTCAAGCAAGGATTCCGCCGAGGTTCGTACCATAGTCAAATATTCCGACTGGTCGGAACTGAGTTTGGTATCCATCATGAGATCGGTCATGCCGAGAATGCCGTTCATAGGAGTGCGAATCTCATGGCTCATGTTGGCGAGAAATTCGCTCTTGGCGCGGGTGGCTTTCTGTAGCTCTTCTTCGGCACGCTTGCGCTCCATGATCTCGGCCTGCAAATCACTGGTGCGCTCATCAATGCGGCGCGCCAACAAGCGTTCGCTGGCTTTCAGTTGGCGGACTCTGAGGCGATGGCCGCCCAGCGTTGCCAGTCCCAAAGCGACCGCACACAAGGCCATAAACCACCAGGTCTGATAGAAGCGCGGCTGCAAATAAAAATCAAAAGCGGCTCCGGTTTGGTTCCACAATCCATCGTTGTTGCAAGCCATCACGCGGAATTTATAGTTGCCGGGCGAGAGGTTGGTGTAATAAGCCACGCGCCGGTCTCCTGCATACACCCAGTCTTTGTCGTAGCCTTCAAGCTTGTACTTGAACAAGACCTTTTTGGGGGTGAGGTAGCTCAACGCCGTGTAGTGAAACTCAATTTCGGTTTTGCCGGGCGGCAATTCAAGCTGGGTGTGCGAATCGAATTGCTCTTTGTCAATGATCACCTCTTCGATAAGGACTGGCGGGATCTGTTCGTTGAGGCTGATGTAAGCCGGATCAATCATGGCCACGCCGCTCATGGTTGGAAACCAGAACTTGCCATCGCGGCTGCGGCAACCGGCAGGCTGATTGCCCCCGTTGCATTCAATGGTCATCATGCCTTCATCTATGCCATAGGAAACGCACGAAAGGATGGCGCTCTTGCCCTCGGCAAAGTCGTTGAGGTCTTTTCGCTTGATGCGATAGATGCCTCGGTTTGAGGACATCCAGAAATTCCCCTGCGCGTCTTCCATCAGCTGCGAAACGGTGTTGTCAAACAGTCCGTCTTTCCTGGAAAAGCCGGTGAATTGTCCGTCTTTATACCGCTTCAAGCCGCTGCCGTAAGTGCCGATCCAGAGCGTTCCCTCGGCGTCTTCGTGGATCGGGCGGATGAAATCCAGCAAGAGATTTTCTGACGACGGGAAGGTGGTGATTTTTCCCTCGCGCATAGAGGCGAGGCCGTCATCTGTGCCGATCCATAGAGTGCCTTTACTATCTTCAAAAAGCGATCTCACCTTGTTACTCGGCAAGCCGTCTTTGGTAGTGTACAAGACGCCACGCCCCTCTTTCATTAGCAGTAAACCGGTGCCTTCAGTGCCAAACCACAGGTTGCCCTGGCGGTCTTCATAAATGCTGCGTGCCGCCCGCAGAGGTTGTCCGACAGGGGGCGTAAAGGGCGTGATTTTTCCATTGCGGCGGCACGCCAGCCCGTTCTCTGTGCCGATCCAGAGCGTCCCCTGTCGGTCTTCAAACAGCGAATCAATCATGTTATTGGGCAGACCTTGCGCCATCGTATAGACCGTGTACTTGCTGTCCTTGAGGTTGACCAGTCCATCTGAAGTGCCGATCCACAGACTACCCTCCTTGTCTTCATAAATTTTCCGCACAATGGCTGATGGCAGTCCGGAGTTGACGCCATAGAAGGAGACGAGAGCGGGTTTGAGGCGTTCCAGCCCACAGCCGCGCGAGCCGATCCACACGCTTCCTTCCTGGTCGGCGAACAGGGCAAGGACGTAGTTCGAGCATAAGCCCTGTTGCTGAGAGAAGTCGAGGAATAGACCCTCCTTGTACCGCTTCAATCCGGTGGTCGTGGCGAACCAAAGCGCGCCCTCGCGGTCTTCGAGCATAGGCGTGCGCTCCGGATTTTCCAAGGTAAGGTCATAGCTTTGAAAGCGTCCGCCGGTCAAGCGCGTCAAGCCTTTCGCGGTGTCTATCCAGAGGTTACCGGGGCGGTCGGCATAGACGTAGCGTATGGCATTGGCAGGCAAGCCATTGGTTGTCGTCAAGGTGGTGAAGCGCTGACCGTGAAATTTGACCAAGCCGTTGTCTGTGCCGATCCATAGATTGTTGTCGTAGTCGTTGCAGATCGCGGTGATGTAATTGGAGGGCAGACCCGTTTGCACGGTGTAAACCTGGAAGCGCTCATCCATAAATCTGACGAGGCCGCGATCCGTGCCAATCCAGAGGACACCGGCGGCATCGGTATAAATACAGGTAAGGTTATTGGAAGGCAGCGCCTGACTGGTGGTGTAGGTTGTCACCTGCTCGTCTTTGAAGCGGAACAACCCATAGCCATCGGTGGCAATCCAGAGGTTGCCATCCTGGTCTTCGGCAAAGCCCCGAAGGGTCGGCATCGAAAGTCCTGGCAGAGGATAAGCGGTAAACTTGCCATCCTTGAGGCGGATAATTTCATAGTTGCCTTCCGGGGTAATCCACAGGTTGCCGTGGAGGTCTGCGTAAAGGCGATCAATGCGGTTGGTCTTGAAGGCCGTTGTTTTTCCCCGGTCAAAAATCGTGAAGCGATTGCCATCAAAGCGCACCAGCCCATCGTAAGTCGCCAGCCACATATAGCCATCACTCGTCTGCACGACGGAAGACACACTATTTTGTGGCAAGCCTTCCTCGAAGCGCCAGATGTCGTGGGTATACTGATTGACGTTATGAATTTCGCTAGTACCGGCGGCAAAAACCGTAGTGGCGCAAACGAGCATAGCCAACAGCAGAAACCCGCTTGCCAGACGTGAGGGAAATTGGAAACCCAGCTTGATAAAATGGCATCGAGAAATAACCCGATGGCAAAACACCTTCATCATCAACCTTCCTGATTTGGCTCCGCATAATCATTGTGTAATCTTCGGACTTCGCCGCCCGGGACTTGATCTATCAAGCTGCCCCGTTAGGGAAAATCCGGCAGATGGAGAAAACAAAGGAGGAAGCCACTTCATGCTATCTTGCCCCACAGCAGACTTCAACAGTTTATTTTGTAACCCCTGTTGAGGGAAGGCAGAAATGCGAACGCCGCCTTTCTTCGGGACGAGCAGAAAAAATCGCAACAGCTTACCTACAATCAGATGTAGCTTGGTCAACGTATATACACATCATCTTGCGGTTTTGCCGGTCTCGCTCTCGGCACAAGGCGCTGTGCGAGAGCGCCGAATCGCAAAACGAGTTTTCCCTCACCCCGCACGGGAGGGTTTTCACACTCTGGCTATAGCCAGATGATGCGCGCTTCCAAAGGTGCTAGGAAGCTTGGCTCGCCGCAATGCAAAAGCCGATATGGGCTGGGCGGCGTTGACCCAATCGCCGTGCCGCAAAGTCTCAAAGCCAGTGGGAAAAATCGGCAAGCAGGCTCGCCGCTTCTTCACGCACCAGCGCATCTGCATCCTTCAGCGCTCGCTCGATAAGCGCTCTGGCCTGCGGTCGGTCCAGCCGCGCCAACGCCCACAAAGCGTGCGAACGAATCAACGGCTCGGCGTCGGTGGTGACGCGCTCAAGCAAAACCGGGACTGCCGCCGTGCATTCAACATTGGCAGCCACGATAGCGGCATTGCGAAGCAAGCCACGCCGTTTCGGACGCCGCAGCGGCGTGGCTTGGAAACGGGCGCGGAATTCTTCATCGCTGGAAAGCGCCAGCACTTCAACCAAGTCAAGGCGCTGTCCGGCTCCGGCCTGCACTTGAAATTCCGGCCAGGCGGTCTCTGCTGAAAAACGATTGAACGGGCAAACCTCTTGGCAGACATCGCAACCGAAAAGCCATTCCCCCAAACCTTCGCGCAAGGCCACGGGAATCGCGCCTTTATTTTCAATCGTCAGATACGAGATGCAGCGCCGCGAATCGAGTTGATAAGCGGCGGCAAAAGCCTGCGTCGGGCAGGCGTCCAGACAACGATGACAAGTGCCGCAACTGATCTTCAATGCGCGCCGGTCGGCGGGCAATTCCACATCAACGAGAATTTCCGCAAGAAAAAACCACGAGCCTTTTTGCCCTTGCAGCAGGTTGGTGTTCTTGCCGAAAAACCCGACTCCGGCACTGGCGGCAACCGCTCTTTCCAGCAACGGCACGGCATCCACAAAACACCGCGCCTGTATTTTGCGCCCCGCCAACTTTTCGAGGTGCGCGGCAAGCTCTATCAAACGCGCTTTCACTACGTCGTGATAATCCAAACCCCAAGCATAACGGGCAACGCGACCATAACGATTTTCGTGTTGAAAAGTGGGCGCGGGCGCGTAGTAATTCACCGCCAGCGTGATGATGGAGGCCGCTTGCGGCACTAGCCTTTGCGGATGAGCGTGCAACGCTGTGCGCCGCGTCAGGTAATTCATATCGGCAGCAAATCCGGCTTCGCACCACGCTTGAAACGCTTGGTCATCATCAAGAAGCGAGGCCACCGAAGCGATGCCCACGACTGCAAACCCAAGCCGCTGTGCGGCCTCTTTGATAGATGCAACCAGTGCGCTCATGGCTTCAAGACTACGCAGGGCGGGCAAGGCGTGTCAATCAACACGGCGCGGCAGATCAGGCTATTGCAACGGCGTTTTGTAATTCAGGCTTGACCAATAAAGAAAAAATAGCGTCAAGGGCGATTAGCGAGGCAACCAGAAAATGCCGAGCTTGGAAACGCTCGACCCGTAGAGTCATAAACTCGCAAGCGCTGACGCAAAGTGAAAAACTTGACTACCTGACGGTCTTAGCTCGACTTTGTACAATTTCAAATTGAACCACACCAATCAAGCGCTGACGTTGCGGTTCGCGCCTGGAATGATTGAACCTCACCTCAACAAGCTGAGGTTCAATCATTCCAGGTGCTGAAAAAGCCAATGAAATCAGGCTGCTTCGCCTCTAAAAAATCTAGCAACGGAGAACCGAGGCAGTTAGGCAATTCATCTGAATCCCCCCAACGGAGAGCCGAGGCGGTTTGGCCATTCGCCTGAATCCCCCCAACGGCAGTTGGGGGATGCTTAAAGTCCAGCCTACACACCCAGCCAGCAAAGTTTTTTTGCAATCCCCCCAACGGCAGT
>JACQDB010000077.1 GCA_016201275.1 Acidobacteriota bacterium | reverse complement strand
AGATGTTGCTCAAGCTCTTGTTGTCTAAGACCATCAAGGCGGTGAGATAATTTTGAAAATGCTCGAACTGGCAACGGTTCTCAAATAACTCGCGAAAAGCTGCGGCATGCTTTTCAACTATCGGCGAGGGTGCAACAATGGGTACTTGCATAGAAAGCCTCCAACCTCTTCTGGTAAGCTGTCACCTTGTCTTAATCAGGATTATAACCGCTTGGATAATTCAAAACACAACAGTCGAGTAACTAAGTACAAGGCACAGTAAATAGGCCGCTAGTTAGCAACGCCATGATTTTTCAAATGAGCCAATAAACATAGGCTTTTTGCAGCAAACCAGTATTTTCTAACCAGCGGTGAAGTTGTCGCGCCCTGTACTTAGCTATGGATTGGGGCTGTAGTTTGTCGGACTTCGCTTAACTTCATGTCATTGGCCTGTAGGCGGAACGCCAAACTTTTCTTCCCCCTACTTTGACCCATTATCGTAATGGGATCGTGACCAGAACGCGGATCGTTTCGCTTTTCATGCTGAAACCCGCCGCTACCAAAGAATTGCGCCAAGTGGTACAGGCACTTTCAACAGTCGTCAATCAGTGTGTAAAATATCCGCGCCACCAAACACCGCTGAATTTTTTGGAGTTTTCATTATGACATTCATTCAACGCCCCAGACGTTTGCGCCGCACCGAAGCGATTCGCGCCCTGGTCAGAGAAACCCGCTTGTCACCTGATGATTTCGTTTATCCGCTCTTTGTGTGTGAAGGCGAAGGCATACGGCGCGAAATTTCTTCGATGCCCGGCTGCTTCAACCTGTCGCTCGATGAACTGGTCGTCGAAGCCACTGCCGCCAAAGGCGACGGCCTGCGTGCGATTATTTTATTCGGCGTGCCGGATGACAAAGACGCTACAGGCACTCAGGCTTATGCCGAAGACGGTATCGTGCAACGCGCCATTCGCGCCGTCAAACGCGAAGTCAAAGATCTGTTGGTTATCGCCGATAATTGTTTATGCGAATACACCGACCACGGGCATTGCGGTGTGATACAGGATGGCGAAGTCGTCAACGACCCGACGCTAGATTTACTGGTGCAAACCGCCATCGCGCAGGCCGAAGCCGGAGCCGACATCATCGCGCCATCGAATATGATGGATGGATTTGTCGAAGCGATTCGCGCCGGATTGGACGCGACAGGCTTCGAGAACACGCCCATCATGTCTTACGCGGTGAAGTATGCTTCGGCGTTTTACGGCCCGTTTCGCGAAGCGGCGCAATCGGCTCCGCAATTCGGTGATCGGCGCGGCTATCAAATGGACCCGGCCAATGCGCGAGAAGCTTTGCGCGAAGCCGAACTCGATTTTGCACAGGGCGCGGATATGTTGATGGTCAAGCCCGCCTTGCCGTATCTGGACATTATTCGAGCCGTGCGCGAACGCTTCGACCTGCCCATCGTCGCCTATCAGGTGTCGGGCGAATACGCCATGATTAAAGCCGCATCAAGGCTTGGCTGGATTGATGAACAGCGCATTGTTGCCGAATCGTTGACCAGCATCAAACGCGCCGGAGCCGATTTGATCTTGACGTACTTTGCCCGCGACCTGGCGCAGCGGCTGTAAACCACTTATACCGAATCGCCGATAAGATGAGTTGAGAGGCGGTCGCTGACCGCATATTCCGGCGATCAGCGACCGCCTCTCAATAAAGGGGTTCGCAACTGGTTTGGTAATTCCAAGGTTACGTTGCACGGGCGCAGCTTTTGGCCGCCTGTGGTTATGCAGTTAAAAGCGTCGTGGACTGGTAAACAACTTCTATGAAAAGAAAAAAAGTGATTGTGCTGGTCATCGTCTTAGTGATCGTGTTCGGCGCTTGGCTCTATGCCGCATTGTTTCTGCAATTCGTAAAAGTGCCAACCGGCGCGATGAAAAACACCATACTGCCGGGTGATCGCGTGGTGGCAAACCGGCTCGCGCAAGAGATCAAACGCGGCGACATCATTCTCTTCAGATACCCCAAAGATACTTCTTATCTATATGTCAGTCGTGTCATTGGTCTGCCGGGCGAAACCATAGAATTCGATGTGAGGAAGAACAAGATTTATCTCGACGCCCAGGAATTGCCTGAGCGCGGCGTCACGGTGAAAGCCCGCGAGTTTGATACCAACGATGCGGCTCCGCTTGTGGCGGTCAAGGCAGAGGCTATGCCCGCAGGCGCGCAATGGACGGCGTATTACGAACAACGCGAAGAGGAAGACCTAGACCCCTTGGCTTACACCATAGGGCGAACGACGTATGGACTGCAACAACCGTATAAAATTCCTGTTAAAGGCGACCCGCTTCCCGATGCAATTCGCAACGACCCAAAGATGCGAAGCAGCTATGATGCCGATAACGATGGCAAATATGACAGCGATCAGTATTTCGTTTTAGGCGACAACCGCGACGACAGCGAAGACAGTCGCTATTGGGGAACCGTGCCGAAAGCGTTGATTACCGGCAAAGCTTTTATGGTCTATTGGTCGGCGGGAAAGGACAATTCCGACAGAGAAACAACCCGCTGGAACAGGCTGTTTACAAAATTACGCTAGAGCGATTTCTCAGGAATAGGCACGCTGCCAATCGCGGAGAACCAGACGATGATGAACAAGAGAAAAATCACCCCAGTGCGACAAGCCACCGTCCTCACCCTTGCTTTTTGTCTGTGCTTTAACACCGTCATCGCGCAACAAACGTCAACACCCACAACGGCGATGCCGCAACCCGCGCCAGCGGAAACCTATGAAGCATTGGCAGCGCGTCTTGCCGCGCACATCGCCCAACCCAAATTTGCGCCCGCCGCGTGGGGCGTGAAAGTGGTGTCACTGGCTTCGGGCAAAACCATTTTTGAACACAACGGCGAAAAATATTTCAGCCCTGCCTCGAACGCCAAACTTTATACCTGCGCGCTGGCGCTTGACCGCTTGGGCGCGGATTATCGCATCCGTACCTCTCTCTATTCGACCGCGCAAGCCGACCCTGCCGGTACGCTCAAAGGCGATTTGACGATTTACGGCAGAGGCGACCCCACCATCGCGGCGCGTTTGCGCGAAGGCAATTATGACAAGCCTTTTGAACCCTTCATCGCCCAACTCAAAGCCGCTGGCGTGCAACGCATCGAAGGCGATGTGATTGGCGACGAAAGCTATTTCCACACACCGCCGCTGGGCGCGGGTTGGGAGTGGGACGATTTGCAGGAATATTACGGCGCGGAAGTTTCGGCGCTCTCCATACACGATAACGCCTTGGATGTCTTCGTCAAACCCGCCGAACGCCTTGGCCTGCCTGGTCGAATTTCTACAGGGCCAGCGGTCAATTTTCTGACCTTCATCAATCGCACACAGACCGCGCCGAAAGGCACAGCGACAAGCATTTCATATTATCGCCCGGTCGGCGAAAACCTCGTTTATGTTTCGGGGCGTCTGGCGGTGGACAACGCGAAAGGTTCGCAAACCGCCATAGCCGTGCATAATCCGGCTTTGCTCTTTGTCACGCTATTGAAAGACGCGCTCATCAAAAACGGCATTGCGGTCAAAGGCCGCGCCCGTGTGCTTGATTGGAAGTACCGCGAAGTCACGCCACTTGATTTATCGAAGTTCACCGAACTCGGCTTTGTCGAATCGCCGCCCATGAAAGAGATCGTGCGAGAAGTGTTGAAGCCTTCGCAAAATCTTTATGCCCAGTTGTGTCTGCTACAAGTCGGCGTCTGGAGCCTGGCGTCCGGCGTCCTGCGTCCTGATAACCTCAGTGCAGCGGTGGGCAGCAATCAAAATGCGCTGGCGACATCTACGTCAAATGGGCAAAGCTCATCCGTTTCACTGGTGCAGACGCAGAATACCCAATCACCAGCGACAGCGGAGGCTGGACGCCAGACGCCGGATGATTCGGTCACGACCGAAGCGCGTGGCATAGAAGCCCTGCAAGCTTTTCTACAAGAGGTGGGCATCAAGAAAGGCGAGGTGTTGTTGGAAGAAGGCTCTGGGCTGTCGCGTAAAGATGTGGTTACGCCCAACGCTACCATTGCGTTGTTGAAATTCATGCATCATCACCAATTCGCGGACGCTTATCGTGATGGCTTGCCGATTGCCGGTGTGGACGGCACGCTGAAAAATCGCATGAAAGACACCGCTGCTTCCGGCAATGTGCGCGGTAAAACCGGAACCCTGCGCTATGTCTATGCCTTGTCCGGTTACGTCACCACAGCGGCGGGTGAACCGCTGGCGTTTTCGATTATGCTGAACAATTATTACAACGCCGACCGCAGCATCGCACCGCGTGACGATGTGGACGCGATTCCCATTATGCTGGCGAATTTCACAGGCAAAAAGTGAAGCGCGAAACGCTGCGGGCGTTATCGTACAAGCGACGCTCAACAGCGAAAACAGTCAATAAAACCGGGCTTTTTTCTGCCGAAGCGAAATCTTATTGGCGGTTCATCACGCCTTTATACCGGCAGTGACTCACTCTTTGCTTGGCGCTGGCGCAAGTCTGGCTTTCACTTCGGCCAGTTCGGGCAAATCCTGATCGGCATCACGCCACAAAGTTTCCGCCACTTTCAATTCGGCCAGCATGGTCGCGTTGTCGCCCTGGTGTTCGGCCAGCAGCGCCAGCGCTAAATGCGTCCCCGCATAATTCACATCGTGTTCTTTGAGTTGCAGCGTGGCCGCTTGTGCCAACTCCCAATCGTTCAACTCCCGTGCGGTTTGGGCGATGGCTTCCAATTGAAAAAGCGCCTGCGTCCAATTATCGGGGCCGCGTTCGGCGCGCATACGAGTCATTGCCTGTTTGAGAATCAAGCGCCCTTTTTCCACTTGTCCGGTACGCAAAAAAAATTCACCCTGCAACACTGATAAATCGGTACTGACAAACGCCGCTTTCTTTCCCGCCAACTGCAATTCGTTCAACGCGGCTTTGGCCTCTGCGCTTGCTTCCGGCAATTTGTTCTGACTCATCAAAGCGTGCGAAGCCATGATCGAACCGATGGCGCGCACAATCTCCCACTTGCTCTTTTTTAAGATCGCGGCGGCTTCCAATGCTTCGTCCGTGCGCTTGCGCGACAGTAAAAACAGCGGCCACTCTTTGCGATTGTAAGCTTCGGCTTCCAGCAACGAAGGCAGGTTGAAGGCCTCGCGCATAATCGCTTCGGCCTTTTTCATCTGCCCTTGATACTGATACGAAGTCGAGAGCAAATCCAAATTGTGTTGATGATGCCAGTCATATTCGGCGGGGATGTTTTCGCTTTTGAAGTAAGCGCGTTGCACAGCGTCGGCGTTCTCGAATTGCGCGATGGCTTCTTTGATGCGCCCGGCGCGACGCAGATTGTGACCGTACATATGCAGTTCGTGCGGCACCGCAGGCGCAAGCTGGGCGCACCTTTCACCGTGGTGCAAAGCTTCTGCGATGCGCCCAAGATTTTCATAAGTGTGCGTCAAATAGTGATGCGCGCCGAGGTGATTGGGCGCAATCTGTAGAGCGCGTAGATAAAAGACGAGTGCGCTTTCCATACCTCTTTGCCCGCGCCCTGCCGCCGGATTGCCTTCTTCGGCGTTGCCGCGCAGTAAAATTAATTCGACATCGTTCGGATCAGCAAGGAGCGCGTCGTCCAAGGCTTTTTGATAAGCGTGCTGCTTATCGGCGTTGAACACCTCCATGAGCGCTTCGAGTTGTTTGACATGAACCGCGATGCGGCGGCGCTCACGCGGCGAGGCATTGGTTGAATTTGATGCAAGCGCCTGCGCCTTTGCCAAGGCTTCACGAGCGGGCGTCAACAGATTCAAACCCGCATAAGCGCGATAGAGTCCCGCATACGCCATGCTGAATTTGCCGTCGAGTCGCAACGCTTGATGGAAAGAGCGTGCCGCTTCAATCCACACATAGGAATGCAGATAAGCGACGCCTTGATTATAAAAAGCCTGCGCCTCTTTTGATGAAGTGGTGGCGGCGTCTTCGACCTTGCCTATGCCTTGGCGCAACGGCAATGGACGGCTGAACAATTCCGCCGGAATCGAATCAACCGCGCCTTGATGATCGTGCGCCTCTTGCGCGAAGACAAGCGTCGCTGAAATTACGACAACCGATAGAAGTGCTAAGATGCTGCCTGCTGTTTTCATATTTCTGGTCAATCGAACCCTGAGCCACTTGATGAAAGCCACCAAAATATAGTTGACCCAACCTATGATGAACGCAACCGCAAGTCAAAAGCAAAGGATTTTGGTAGTGTTAAAAAAGTGTTGCTGAAGTGGGAACGATTGAACCTAGAGCGGTTTTGGTTTGAGATTATGGAAACCTCAAAGCCGTTGAGCGGCGGTCGAAGACCTTCGCGCGGTCGAAGACCTTCGCGCGGTCGAAGACCGCTGCTCAACGATAGGGGGTTCAGCACGCACATATGAAAACCGCTCTATGAGTAGCTCCGTAGGAGCGACCTGTCTATAGATATGGAGTACGAGAAGTTCTCTAGCTCCGTAGGAGCGACCCCGGCTGGCGCGGCAATCAGGGGTCGCTCCTACGGAGCTGAGGAATTTATTCTTCGCCACCTTCTATAGACAGGTCGCTCCTACGGAGCTAAACCAGCGCAGTTGGTTGCCGGTCGAGCCTTACTTTTTTCGCACCTCCAAGATTTTGGTAGTGCGAAAAAAGTAAGGTTTGACGTAATGAGAGGGTGTCGCAGAATTCCAGCAACAGCCCATATCTTGTGGATAGTTAAACTATCACACGCAATATATGGACAGGAAATCCATATATGCGACACGCTCTTGTTACTTTTTCTTAACGTCTATGGTTTTGCACGCTTGCTGCGGCATCGCGCCAACCGGCGGGATAGACAATAGCGGCAGGTTGCTGGAGACAAGTTCGCGCCCGCTTCGCGCTGCCCGATTCCACATCACCAAGCATCTGAACCTGGTCGGCAGCGAACCGCGCAAGCGGCCAACTGAAAGCGCCAAAGGCTTCGCGCACTACGGGAATCCGCAACGGGTCATAGCCCAGCAATTGCGCGCCTACCCAATCCAACGCCGCCGCGTTGCGCCCCGCAAAGATGACGCCCAAGGGCAATGGTTGCGGCGCAAGCGGCCCATCGCCTTGTCCGGCAATCACTCCATCAACGATGTGCAGGACGCGCCGCTGCACCGTCTCGCCAAGTTGCCCATCCGTGCGACCATACAACAGAATGCGGTTGAGGTCTAAACAAGTCCTCCATATTGTATCGTTGCCCGACCACGACCCCTCGACGCCCAATTCATCACCGCTCAAGCGCAACACCCGTTGCAGATTTTCGGAAACCTTGCTCCACCATCTGCTTCCCGTAGCCGACGCCGCCATGTTCTGTTTATCCAGTGAATATTCCAGCGCTCGCTTGGTGATGTCTGCGCCGGGATAACAATCGCCTGCCGCTTGCGAACCGCCGATGCGATGATGCGGCAGATACTCTTTGTTGCCGTTGATGCCGATCAGATTTTTGAGCGCGCAAGTGATACCGGCTTTTTTATGAGTCTTCAATTTAGGCAGATTGATAATCACATCGGCTTCGATCACATCTTTAGCAACCAGATATTGATGCCGCCCCGGCGCGTGCGTCTTTGCCATCAAGCGCGGGTCGTAACAGGTGACGCGAAACCCTTGCTGCGAATTGCTGACCGGTTCCAGAAGACTGCGATTGCCCAAGTCGAACAACACAAATTGTTCGCGTGAAAGTCTATTTTCATCCGCCACGCGCACGCCGTCATTGACCACACAAGTCGTGCGGCGAAAATCGCGTATGCCTTTGAAGCGTGCCTCCTTTGCCGCAAGCCTTTGCGCCCACTCGTCCAATCCGGTCACGCGCAGCAACTCAGGAAAATCGCAGCGCTGCACCGGCGCATCGCCAACCACTACTGCGCCAGCCCCTGCCTGCAACGCCGCATCCACCACAGCGCGTAGCAAAGAAGGATGCGTCACCATAGGCTCCATGCCCCCTTGCCCTTCGTTTTCGTGCAGCACGAAATTCGGTTTCACCAACACCCGCGCCCCCTGCGGAATGACGTTTGTCAACAAGCCGCGCTCTGCGTCCGCCCATTGCAAAGCGTTGCAGGCGCGAGCGAGTGCCTGCGCCACGTGGCCTGCGTCGTTTGCGGCATCTGCATAATTTGCCGCTGGCAGTTTGCTGATCGCCACACGCGCATCCAATCGCGAGTCGTCTGCGAGTCCGTTCATGTCAGTTGTTGCTCCTCCGGTTTGACGTGGCTGATGACCGGTCGCCACTTGCTGGCAAGGGTGCGTTCGATGCGGTCAACCAAACGAATATTGACCGGCAGTTCTTCGAGATTCGGGCGCAACGCTTGGAGTATTCCCTGGCGGCTTTCTTCATTGAAACCCTGATGCGGAATGATGCTCAACTCGATTGAATAATCGGCGCGCTGTACGAATTGAAATTCACGCACAGCGAAATCTTTTAAGAGGTGCGGCATCTGTAGCCCGGTTATCCAGCGCCCACCCCTGAGCCATATGCGATCCGTGTCGCGCCCGACGACTTCTTGCAACAGCAGAGACGGATGCCCAGGCTGACTCGTTGGCGCAAAGCTGCCCACATCGCCTATGCGATAACGAATCATCGGCATGGCATCGGCGTGCAGTTTGGTAATCAAAATTGCGCTCGGCGTGTTGTGGTCTTCCGGTTCAACCAAGAGATTTGCCCAATCCAAGGTGAAATCATAGGTGCGCTGCGGCTCAAGCTGACAGCCTATGAAACCGACATCGCGGCTGCCATAGCGTTCATGCACGGGGCGACGAAAAACCGTTTCGATAATCTCTCGGTGATGCGGCAGTAATTTTTCCGCGCCGGTGACAAAACCGAGGTCTGGATAATGCGGCTCAACGCCACTCTCTTTTACGTATTCAGCCAGCGCCCCAAGTGCCGCTGCATAAGCGATGATGCAGGCCGGTCGCCACTCTTCAAACTCGCGGTGATAACGCGCCAAGGTTTCCGGCGACAGACGAAAGCAATCGAACCAGCGTTGATGATTGACGAACGTCGCATAGCGGTCGCGCCAATTGTCCTGCTTCACTGGGTCCAGGTGATGCCCCCACAACAATGCCGTGCGCGTACCCAGCGGCACCCCCGACAGTTGTTGAAACCACTCCCCGGCGCTTTCGCGCCAGCCGCGTTCTTCCGGCCCCAGCCAAATTTCAACAGGCATTCCGGTCGAGCCGCCCGTCGCGTCTTTCAACAACTGGTCAGCGCGCAGCCGTTTTGAACGTATGCTTAAACCGGCGGCGCGCAACTCCTCTTTTTCCAGCATCGGCAAGGCGGCAAAATCCGCGAAGCTGAAATCGGCGAACGGGTCGAACCCGACGCGATCAAAACGCTGGCGATAAAAATCGGTTTCCCGATAAGCACGCCGCAAGGTAAAGCGTAAGCGCTCTAGTATCCACTGGCGTTTTCTATCTACGCTCCAGTTGGCGGACTGTTGGCGAAAGCGCAGGCTGTCATAATACGCAAGCATCACCGGGCGCAGCGTTTTTCTGACCAAACTGCGCGTCCGCGTCAACGGCAACAGCACCCGCTGAGAGAGAATTTTATGAGTTGTTCTGCCAATACCGTTCATCTGTCGTTTCTGCAATTCCTGCCAGCCCACGCCTCGCCAGTGAGAATAGATAGACCGCCTTATCATCGCTTTCCACAAGGGGCGACCTTGGCGCAGGCCGCTCCTTGTGAAGGTTCACGAAGCGACTTTGTCGCGCTTCGTGAATTTATTAACACCGCTTCACCGCGCCTGCTTGAGGCGCACTTGGTTGACGCTTTTCAGCAACCAGCGATTGCGATAATGATAGGCGCGCAATAACAACTTGGGCGCGGCGCGCAACAGCAACAGCACCAGCGATAATTTTGGACTTCTGAAAAAATCATTGGCCTCGCGCAGCTTGGCGACCGCCATCTTTTTATCGCCTTGATAAAACGCCCTCTTGCCTTCGTACAGACGCAGCAACGCCTGGTAATGCGCGATACGCTGTTGCACGGCGGCGGCTTCGGCCTCGGCAAGATTGGTCTGCGCCAGTTTCTGCAATACCGCGATAATGCTCTTGCACATCGAAGTGTTGTCCGCCGACAGACTCTCCGGACGGCGGCGATAATAGACCAACGGCTGCCGATGATACGCGATGCGATAACCGGCGGCGGCAATGCGTACCCACAAATCGAAATCTTCCGAACTGCGTAACGCTTCATCAAAGAGGCCAACGCGCAACACCACATCGCGGCGCATGAGGGCGCTAATCATCACATGGCACTCTTCGGTGATGAGTTTTTGCAACGTCACTTCTCCTGTTGAAGGGCAAGTCTGCATATACGATTTGCCTTCATACAGCGGGTCGCCAAACAACCAGGCATCCGAATACAACACGCTGATGGACGGGTCGCTCTCCATAATCGCCAGTTGCGTGCTGAGGTATTCCGGCATCCATATATCATCCGGGTCGAGCAACGCCAGATAACGCCCACGCGCAATTTCTATGGCGCGATTGCGCGCCGCACTCTGCCCGGCATTCTCCTGCTTGATATAAACGATGCGCTCCAGATATGGCTCCAACACCTGTTCCAACAAATCGGGTGAACCGTCGTTGATGACAATCACTTCAAAATCTTTGCAGGTTTGTTGGAACACCGAATCGAGCGCTGCGCCGATGTATTGATCAACTTTATAAGCTGGCATGAGAATGCTGACCAGCGGCGCTTTGTCGGCGGCTTTGCGCGTTGGAAACGACAATACCTTTGCCGAAAGGTCTGTCCGGTTCATCTGCTTTGTCTCATCAATTGCCATCTGATTTTCGGATCGTCCTACTAATTTGCTGTCGGTAAAACCTGGCCTCTGACTAGGCGAATCTTGGCGTCTTGGCGGCTTGGCGCGAAAGTGCCGTTTGGTGAAACCGACAACGCCTGTCGCACCAAGTCGCCAAGATTCGCCAAGTACCGCCAAGAATTCTTGCCTTGCGCTCGCTCTACTTTTTTGCGGCAAGGCAAACCTCAAGCGTCTCTCGTTGGCTACTCTTCCCCATCGCCGCCACTGCCTGCCGGTTTTCGACTGCGAAGATTGAGCGCCGCTTTCAGCAGATTCACATCACAGCCTATGTCTTTGCCATCGGTGCCAAGCCCTCTGAATAAACTCAACAGCGCCAGTTCAAAATTGCCTTCGGCGGCATTGATAAAACCGACTTCGCTGAGTTGTGCAGGAAAGAAATTCTTGGCGGGATACTTTGACGGCTGACCGCCAACTAGAACATTTTTCTTGAAGGTCAGGTCGGTGAAATATTTATCCAGTGTAGCCTGCCCTGTGCCTGTGCCATCGCCTATGATGCCGTATTCATTATGCAAAACCAGATTGTTGGTAAACACCACACCGGCTGACGGCTTGCCGTAGGCGTTCAAAATATTGCCCGATTGCAACACCGTGTTGTGATCAATGGTCACCTCCACGGCGTCAGTAATAGTGAGAAAAACGCCGTTGCCGCCGCCCCAGTTTTTGCCGTTCACATCTTCAAACAGGTTGTTATAAATGGCTATGCGCTTGATCTGCTGGCTGGGTTGCAGGTTATCAAGGCCCAGTATATTCACCCCGCCCGAGACGTGGCGCACGATGTTGTTGGTAAAGGTCACATCTTCGACGGCGCTCCACGGCGCTGTGCCTTCTTGATTGCGCGGCGTAAACAATATTGACAACCCGGACTGTGCATCCACCCAGTTGTTCTCGAAGATGTTGCCTTCCACCAGCACGCGACGGGCGTTCTTCAATTCAAAAAGATTTTTCACAGACCAGTGCTTGCCCGCATAACTGGGATCGTCCACTTTCCACGGCAGCGGCTTGGAACAGAGGTTGCCGCGAAAAACAATGTCGGCTGGCACTAGGTTGGTAATCTTCGGATCAGCGCCGCCGAACATGATATTTTCGCCCGAAGCTTCCAGATAATTATTGGTGATGTTGAAAGGGCCTGTGCCGTTCCAGCAGGCGATGGCCTGGGCGTCAAAACCCTGCACATGACATTCGGAAATATAGGAGTCGAAGACCGAACCGCGCGCGCAATTCAACACCACGCCGCGAAACAGATCGGCGTTGGCGTGGCCGTGAATGTAGCAGCGATCAATGACCAAATCCTGCGGCAACAATTCCAGCGCATTGATGGCGTTGGAACCAAACGTCACCAGCCCGTAATTTTTGCTGACCTGCGGAGCCAGCGCGAACTCTATGCCGAGAAAGCGAAAGTGATGCGCGCCAGCGGCGGTGCTGAGGGCCGGGTCGGCGTTGGGCGAAACAATTTTGGGAAAGTCTTTTGCCGCTTCGGGGTCAACGCGAACCCCTTTGGGCGGCAGCGCGGAATCCTGTGCCGCCGTGCGAATCACAATCCAATCGGTCTGCGTTGACGATTTTTTTGGCAGTACGAAATTGCCTGTGTAAGTCGCGCCGGCTTCCAGCAAAATCACATCGCCGGGCATTGCCGCATCCAGCGCTGCCTGCAAATCGCTGGCGGCGCTGGCGCTGGCTTTGATCCTCAGAGTACGTCGCGCTGGTCGCGCCGATGGCGTATCCACATAGGGTCTCGGCAAGGCCGGTTTGCTGCCGGTGATGGTTTCGCCCTCGGCCAACGCTCGACTCTGAGCGGGGCGCGCCGACCGCGATTCCTGATTGACGGCCTCGCAAGTAGCAGCGCTCATCACGCCTGCCAACGCCATCAACAATACGACCAACGCCAGACTCGTCCAGAAATTCGCTGGCGGTCTTTTCCTTGCTCCTGCATTTTTCTTATTCATCACCAACACATTCCTTGATAATTCTTTCTGGCCTCGGCAATCTCGAATTGCCTGACCAGATCAATGATGACGCGCCCGTTGTTGAGTTTGTCGGCAAGCGCCTGGAATTCCTGGGCTTTCTTGCCGATGATGATGACTTCCGAACCTTCTACAACATCTTGTAGCGACGAACGCATCAGCGACGAGATATGGGGGATTTCTTTTTCGATGTATTCTTTGTTCGCGCCGAACAAGCGCGCCAGTTCAACATCCTTGTCATAAATTGCCAGTTTCAAGCCTTTGCCGATCAGCGTTTCAATCAAGGTTACAATCGGGCTTTCGCGCAAATCATCGGTTCCCGATTTGAAACTCAAGCCCAGCACGCCTACGCTTTTGCGTCCGGTTTGCAGCACCATATCAATGGCGCGTTCGATCTGCTGGCGATTGCTGAGGAGTATCGAATTCAACAGCGGCGTTTCGACATCCGCCTCTTTCGCCTTGTAGGTAATCGCCCGCAAATCTTTCGGCAGGCACGAACCGCCGAACGCAAAACCCGGCTTCAAATAGTACGGCGACAGATTCAACTTGGTGTCCTGACAAAACGCCTCCATCACTTGATGACTGTCAATGCCGAGAGCTTTGCAGAGGTTGCCGATTTCATTGGCAAAAGTCACCTTGAGGGCGTGAAAACTGTTGCAGGTATATTTGACCATCTCGGCTTCTTTAATGCCGATGGCGATGATCGGCGCGTTGATCTGAGCATAGAGTTTTCGCAACGGTTCCAAAGCGTCCTGCGAATCGCAGCCGATCAAAGTGAACGGCGGATTGTGGAAGTCCTGAACCGAAGTTCCTTCGCGCAAAAATTCCGGATTGATGGCGACGCCGAAATCGCGTCCGGCGCGTTTGCCCGAATAAACTTCGAGCGTCGGCATGACCGTCTGCTCAATAGTGCCGGGCAACATGGTGCTACGTATGGCGACGATGTGAAAGCGCGGCTTCGCTTCTATCGCTTCGCCAATTTGTTGACAGACGCGCTTGATATAAGTCAGGTCTAGGCTGCCGTTGTGATTGCAGGGTGTGCCAACGCACACCAGAGAGATGTCTGATTGATGCACTGCATCAAGGCTGTCGGTTGTAGCGCGCAGGCGTTTTTCTTTGACCGCCGTTTTGATGAGGTCTTCGATACCGGCTTCGACGATAGGGCTGCGGCCTTCGTTGATGATGTCCACTTTTAATTGATTGGCATCCACGCCGATGACTTCATGCCCTTTGTCGGCAAAGCAGGCGGCGGACACGCAACCGACATAGCCTAATCCAAAAATGCTTAATCTCATTCTCTCTCCGAATTCTGTCAACCAAAAAATGTTTACGCCGCACGCGCCGCCAACGATTTTCGCTGCACGCGTTCGCAGACCTGCGCGAAGGCCGAGGCGACCCGCGACCAGCCGAATTGCTCGCATACGACTTGTCTGGCCACCTCGCCTAAGCGTTGCGCGAAAGCTTGCTCCTGCAACACTGCGGTGACCGCCTTGGCGAAGGCTTGCGGGGCATCGGCAATCAACACGTCTTCGCCGTTGCGAACCGCCAAGCCTTCCGCGCCGATGGTGGTCGAAATCACCGGCTTGGCCATCGCCATCGCTTCATAAATTTTCAAGCGCGTGCCGCCGCCTACACGAATCGGCACCACATAAGCCGCCGCCCGGTCAAGGTACGGACGCACATCGTCAACCCGTCCGGTGACTTCGATGCGAGCATCCGATTCGCCAAGCGCAATCACGCGGCTCGACGGCTTGCGCCCCACCACGGTCAAATGAACGTCGGGAATTTGCGTGGCGATAGCGGGCAATATCTCTGCGGCAAAATAGAGAATCGCGTCTTCGTTGGGCATCCAGTCCATAGACCCAGTGAACACCAACTCATACGGATTCGCCGCGTGGTGCTGCGGCGCAAAATACTCTGTGTCCACACCCGTAGGCACGTCATAAACCTGTTCGATGGCGAATTCCTCGCGCATCAAATCGCGGTCAACCGCCGAAACCGCTATCACCGAATCGAAACGCTGACACGCCTTGCGCTCGTAGTTGTGCATCTTGCGCCATTGATTGAAAAAGTACGCCTTCTTCAATTTGTTGGTCTCGTTTTGATAATGCCGTTCCCAGATCACCGCTTCGACGTTGTGTTGAAACAACACCGTAGGCACGTTCACAGAGGCGGGCAGGTTGACGCTCGGCGTAAGAAAATCGCAAACCACAACATCGTAATCAATCTGCCGCAATTCGTTTTCGATGGCCTGTTGCATAGCCGTCGAGCGATAGCGTTGAATCGCATACGGCAAAGGCGAGCCGAGATTCATGCCTAGTTCGTAATAAAACCCGGCGCTGAATTTTTGCGACGGGCGATGCACCACAGGCACCAGCCGATGGCTATAGTCGCTGGCCTGCGCGTAGGCCGACGGCGCATCGCCCGGATCGCACAGCGTCAAATAGGTGATGAAGTGGTCGCGCTTGAGTTGCCTGAGCATTTGATACGTGCGAATCTTGCCGCCCTTATCTACCGGATGCAGCAGTTCGGTTTTCAACCAGAGTATTTTCATTGCGCCTCTTTGTTCCCACTTATCACGCTCCTTTTGGTGGTCTCAGGTCGCCCTCAAGCCCGGCGCGTTCGGTTCCCTATTGATGAGGAAGGAACCGGCCTGATCACGCGCCGGAGTTACTGCTGCGGCTGGCGATGATTGACATACGCCACCACGCAATGCAGCTTGCCGACTTTGGTGATTTCATAGTCGGCGAATCCTGCCTCTTTTACTAAACTGCCAATCGCACTTTTTGTGTAAAAGAAAACCGGACAATCGCGCAGGGCCAGCCGCACTTTGCGAATCGGCGCGCGCCACGTCCACAAACGCGGAAACGACATGATGGCTTTATCGCTGGTCACCTGGCGCATCTTTTTCAACACCGGCAACGGTTCGCTGATGTAATCGAACAAGCCTATGCCTATGGATACGTCGAAGGTTTTCTCAGCGTCGTAGGCCAATAAATCCGAATGAATAAACGTGCAGCGGTCGGCCAAGCCTTCGCGTTGGGCGCTGTTGCGACAAATCTCCAACATATTTTCGGCGATGTCCAAACCGGTTACGGAAGCCGCGCCTTTGCGCGCATATTCCAGGCTATAGACGCCGCTGCCGCAGCCCACATCAAGAAAATTCCGATATTGAATCGGCCACGATTTTTCCATAGTGAAGACGAAGCGCTCGTACATATCCTTGCGAAAAACGCGGTCTAAGAAAGTGGCGAACTTCGACTTCTGATGCGAATAGATGCTATGAAAATCCTGCACCTCGCGGTTCCAATAATTTCTCTGCGTTACTATTTCACTGGCTGGTGAAACCATTTCATTGCTCATAATCCCAAAACCTCCCGTATGGTTGTAAATTGAAAATCGCTCAACAGAGCGTCGAGTCTCTTCTCGGTCTTGTCTAAATTGTGGTAATGGCGAAACCGTTTGCTAAACGGCAGGCCGATGCGCGGTTGCTTGGCATCTACTTCCCAAGGGTGTAGATAAAAGACCGCAGGCCGCCCTTGCGCGTTGCATTTCTTCAAACAGAATTTGGTGTAAGCGTAAGGGAACAGGCGAAAGTAACCGCCGCCGCTGAACGGCAGCCGTTTGCCGAACATTTCCAGACAGCTCAAAGGAAATTCCGCCAGCCGTTCGGTCACTTTGTACGGCCCCAAGGGCGTCGAAGGGATGCCGTAATCGGGATGAAAGCCGACTGGAAAAATCGAAGAGTCGTATTTGAAATTGTATTCTTCGAGAATGCGAAACGCCCATTGTTTGGTCTTTTCAACAATGGTGAAAGAGGGAGCGCGAAAGCCTCTGGCCTTTTGCTGCACGCCACAATCTTCCAGCGCCTGCAACGCCTTGACCAAATCTTTCTCGAATTCGAGTGGCGTGATTTCGGTCAACAACAAATGGTTGTAGCCGTGAACGGCGATGTCGTGACCACGCGCTTCGATGTCGCGCACCAATTCGGGCAGGCGTTCGGCAATCCAGCCCAATACAAAAAAGGTGGCTCGCGTCCGGTGTTTGTCCAGCAGCGACAGTATGCGGCGCGTGCTGGCTTCAACCCGCAATTCGCACTTGTCCCAATCGCACGGTTTGATCACCTCTGCAAAATTATGCACACAAAACCAATCTTCCAAATCCACTGAAAAGGCGTTTTTCATAACTTCATCCTGCATCTACAACTTTGTCATTTCCGGCAACACCCGCAGCCACTTTGTACGGGCGACTCTCTTCGCGTTGCCGCGACGGCAAACTTTCTAAAGCGTTATTGGCGGCAACCGCTGCTGCTTTTGGCGCGGCAACCGCAAGGCGCGAAGTCATCTGATGAAGCTGGCCAAGGTCTTTGCTATTCGCTTCGCCATCAAGGAAGCGGCGCTGCCAGATTTCAAAATTAATCAACGCCCATAATCGCTCGTCGTGTTTTTCGCCATTGATGTGGCGCGTCACTAACGACTGAACATAATCGGCATTGAAGATGCCACGCGCCCGCGTTCGTTCGCTTAAAACATATTCCTCAACGATGTGGCGGAAGGGGCCGCGCAGCCACGCGCCCACAGGCACAGGGAAACCCATTTTCTTGCGCGTCAAAATCGCTTTGGGCAAACGGTCGCGCATCGCCTGGCGCAAAATATATTTCGTCGTCAGGCCGCGCAGTTTCATACGCACGGGCAATCGTGCGGCGAACTCTACGAGTTTGTGATCGAGGAACGGCACACGGCTTTCAATCGAAGCCGCCATGCTCATCTGATCCTGTTTCATCAACAATTCGTGCAGGTAGGTTTTCAAATCGGCGGCCAGCAATTTATCCAACATGGCTTCGGCATCCGCGCCGTTCAAATAATCCAGAGAGGTTTGATAAGGCTGGCTCTCTTGCATACGTTCGCGGCTTGCCTCGCTGAAGAGTGATGGCTGCATCGTCCGCGAAAACACTGAGAAATTGTCGAAGTAAATCTCTTCCAGATTGGGCGCAAGATTGAGAAATGTCCGTCGCAATTTGCTTTTCAAAGGCGACGCATCGGCCATCACCTCTATGCGGCGTTTGATGAGCGAACGCAGAGCTTGCGGGGCGATTTGCTGATAAGCGCGACCGAGCGCCAAGTTCATCAGGGTCGTGCGATACTTGCCATAACCGGCGAGCAGTTCGTCGCTGCCTTCGCCGGTCAACACCACTTTGACGTGCTGGCTGGCCAGTTGCGAAACGAAATACAGCGGCAGGCTCGAAGGGTGCGCTATCGGTTCATCTTCCTGATAAACCATTGTTGGCAAGGCGTCGAAAAACTGTTCGGGGCTGACAACGATTTCGTGATGGTCGGTCTTGAAAGCCTCGGCCACGGTGCGCGCATACGCGAGTTCGTTGGCATCGCGTTCGGCAAAGGCTACGGAAAATGTTTTGACGGGTTCGCGCACCATGCGGCTCATGGAAGCGACGATGGCGCTGGAATCTATGCCGCCGGAAAGAAACATTCCCAGCGGCACATCGGCCATCAAACGCAACCGCACCGCTTCATCAAAGAGTTCTCTGAATTGCGCGATGTATTCTGCTTCGCTCAACTCTTCTGCGGCCTTGGCAAAACTCACGTCCCAATATTGCTCTATGGTGATGCGTCCGTCGTTCCACATTAAGGTGTGGCCGGGCAGCAAGCGCTTGACGCCGCGAAACAAAGTCTCTGCGCCGGAGGTGTAGCGGTTGGCCGCGTAATCGCCCAGCGCCGCATAATTCAATTCCGGACGCAAGGCATTGGCAGTAATCAGAGCTTTGATTTCCGAGGCGAAATACAACACGCCGTCATCGCTCAGATGATAATAAACTGGCTTGATGCCGAGCCGGTCACGCGCCAATAACAGCCTTTGTTGATTGGCGTCCCAGATGGCAAAGGCAAACATCCCGCGCAAATCTTCGACCGCCTGCGCGCCACGCTCTTCATAAAGATGCACGATGGTTTCGGTATCGCTGACCGTAGCATAGCGATGGCCGCGCTCTTCCAGTCCGGGGCGCAGGTCTTTGTGATTATAGATTTCGCCGTTGAAGACGATGTGAATGGAGCCGTCTTCATTGCTCATCGGTTGTTTGCCGCCGCTCAAATCCACTATCGAAAGGCGACGATGACCAAGCCCTATGCCGCCCTCTATGAAGCTGCCCGCTTCATCCGGTCCGCGATGCGTCAAAGCGTCGCGCATCGCCACAAGTCGCCGTTCATCAATAGCGCGTTGCAATTTTTTGGGAGCGGCAATGCCGCAGATTCCACACATAATTTTTACCGCCTTACAATTCGGTTTGCGTCAAGCGCCATTCGCCCGCGTCGTTGATGAACGCGACGCTTTGTTGCCCTGCGGGTAAGCGAAAGGCTTTGCCACCGACGGTGATTTTTTGCACAGGAGCATTCGCCTTAATAGTGAAGTTGCTGGCTCCTTCGATAGCGATGTCGAGTTCTCCGGCGTTGACCTGAATGACGCAATGACTGATTAGTTGTGAAGAGCGCAGCACGAAATTGCCCGCGACTTTCAACTCTTTGCCTTTGACAAAACAGGCGCGCACCAATCGGTGGTCAACAAACCGCGCCCACGCCATCGAAGCCACGGCGCTCAGTTGTTCGCAGGCGACCGGCTTGACGCCATCTCCGGCAATCACTACATCACGCGCCTGGCCAAGCGACACCGTGAAGGCTCCGGCCTGGCTGTCGCCCGTCGGTTGCTGTTCGACTCTGGCTCCCTGATGCTTTGCTGAAAAGGGCAGAATAAAACTCATAACCTCTTGCTCACTTTCCCCTTGAAAATTGATGACGCCCACCGCCGCCGATTGGCGTTGGCCATAGACCTGCGACACCAAGCCTTGTTCGACTCGCGCACAGGCGACTTGTTTGCTGAAGGCTTGAATCATCAGGCGTTGACCATTCGGATGGGCGGCGCGAATTTGATGGTCGCTTGCTACTGCTGTAGCCTCGGCGGGCAGATGAAAATAGAGCGCGTAATCGTGCGCGCCCTGCGCCGCGAATTGATCGCGCAGGACAAGGTAGGTCGGCAGTGCGCCGGTATTTTCCGTTTGCAGAAATAGCAGCGTCCGCGTGTGCATTACCGGATCGCTCAATTGCCGGTAGCCGTCATGCGACCCCTCGAAATAGGCGAAGCTCGAATGTTTGATGAACGCCTCAGTTTTTGCCGTAGCCACGCGATGCCACGAGAAAGCTCCTGCGGGTTGCGATTGCGACTGCCCGTCAACGGTTGCGGTGTTGTGCGCGGCGCTATCACGAAAAGCGTTACGCGCCTGATCGTCTGCCGTGTAAGTAAAGGTGCCGGGGTCAACCAGCCACGTCGTCCCCATTGCCGCAAATTCAAAGGCCAGCGCATCGGCGTGGGCGTGTCCGCAGGTATAAACGCCGTGCGGTCCGCAATCCATCAAGGCATAAGTGGAATCGCGCCACCAACCATCGCGCATCGCATAAAAGCCGCTGTCGGAAAACGCTCTATGCGTGGCAACGGGCAGTTGCGCTTCGATGCGGTTATAACGGTCGAAGCCTTCCGGCCCCAATAACCACAGGGTTTCGGCTGAAGCCTCGCCCGCTACGAATTTCCAATCGCCGCGCTCGAACCAGGCCGCGCCGTTGGCCAGCGTGTCGCGGAAATCATCGGGCGCACGGGCGCTCAATTTCAGCAGGCGACCGCCATCGTCATCACCAATCAACGGCGCTGTGCCGTCGGGTCTGGTGATCCACATTAAATAATCGAAAGCCAGCGTCAGGCGTTCTTCAACCACCGGCGGCAAAGCGAAATTGGCAGCTTTGGCAAGCGCCAGCAGATGTATATAAAAGTCCACGGTGTAGCGGTGATAGTAAGTCGTCTGCTCGAAATACACGCCATCGCGGCGCAGGTGAATCGGCAATTGTTCAAGCAAGATTTGCCGCCCTGTCTGTTGCCACAGCCTGGCGCGACTCAATTCCGGCAACGCCGTTCCCAGATAAAATAGCCCCAAGGCTTCGCCCGTCAGATGAGTGTTCGGGCTGAAGTAATACGACAGATAGGATTCGATGTGCCGCCCATGTGCAACCAGATATTTCAACAACCGCGTCACAAATTTCGATGACAGGTGACGCGAATCAGCGAACAGATGCAGCGCCCATATCCAGTGAATGGCGCGCAACGCCAGTTCCAGACTGCTCGCCCAGTTGATGCCGCGATTCGGCGGATTGGCATTCATCCACGACGAGGCGTGCGCCACGAAAGTTTCGGCAAAGCGTTCGTCGCCGGTCAACCAATAAGCCTGGCCAAGCGTGACGAAATGGGCGTGACGATTCAATTCCCACGTCACTTTTTTATCACCGACGATTTCGGCCTTCAGATAATCAATCTGGCTCCAGTGTTCCAGCCCCGTGCGTTTGCCGGAAAGCGGTTCCAGATGCCAGTCAATCGGCTCGCCAAAACTCAGGTCGGTGAATCCCAAAAGGTTAAAGCGCCCTTCGATGGCTTGATTGGCGCTCTTGAGAATAGCGCGATAGGCAGCGGGAAAACTGTGAAACATCAGCGAAGCAATCTCTTCGCGGTAGAGCAGAGAGGGAAGCAGAACCGGCAGATTCCCTTCACCAAGCTCCGGCGATAATGAAGTGCGTATGCGTTCTAAAATTAATGCGCCAATGCCTTCGCCGCCGTTGTGCAGATTGAACGGATTGATTTCGCGAAGCAATTCCGCATCGCTCATTTCCGCCGTGCCGTGACCGAGCAGCCGTTCGTTGAGCTTGGTAATCTCCTGTTTACCGCGTGCGCCGATTTCGCGCCACGACCTGCCGCGCAGTTTCTTGATTTGTTCGACCCGCACCTGCATTCTTTTTTTCCGTTGCTGCTTACTCGTTCCAGCCACCCTGGTGTGTCAGGTTGCATTTTTCACAGGCGATCAAAAAATGATTTCAGCAAACCAGATGCTTTGAAACGACCTGTACGGGCGACCCTCTGTGATCGCCTCTTAGAGCGGCTTTCGATTGAGATTACTGAAAAAATCAACCTCGTTGAGCGGCGGTCTCTGACCGGCGCGCGGTCAAAGACCGCTGCTCAACGATAGGGCGTTCCGTACATACATATGCAAACCGCTCTAGTGACCTCTCGCTGCTTTTGAGAGTGCCGCTCATTCTTCCAAGCCATCGCCTTTTGAGTAAGGGGCGACCACAGAGGGTCGCCCGTACAAGGCTGCTGAAGTTTCCACAAGCTCTTCGTACAACGCCACCCATTGATGGCCGACGACTTCCCATGTATAGCGCTGGCAATCCTGGCGCGCCTGCATAATCAAGCGGTCGGCTTCGTCCTGATTTTCCAGCAATCGCAAAACGCCAGCGGCCAACGCTTGAGCATCGCCGCTTTCGACCACCAACCCGTTGCGCCCGTTTTCAACCACAAAGGGAATGCCTCCGGCGTTGGTCGTCACTACCGCCAACCCGCAAGCAAAGGCTTCGAGAATCGAAAGCGGCATATTGTCCACCACTGACGAATTCACATAAATGTCTGCAAGGTCATAAAGCCCAGCCATCGTTTCGGGCGCAACCGCGCCAATAAATTCTGTGTTTCGTAATTTCAATTCCGCCGCCAGTGCGTGCAGCTTTAAGCGCTGGCTGCCATCGCCTGCGACGATCAAGCGCGCTTCGGGCAACTGCTGCTGCACCAGCGCGAAAGCGCGCAAGGCGCAAGCGACGTTGTAATGATTTTCAAAATTGCGATTCGAGAACATCACCGGACGCAAAGGGTGATGACGATGAAAGCGGAACTTGGATAAATCAATAGTGTTGTAGATGGCCTGCGCCTTGAGGCCAAAACGGGCGAAGACTTCGACGAGAAAACCGGAAGGCACGATGAGACGGTCGGCAAGCCGCAAGATGGGCAACGCCGTTCTGCGCCAGTTTCGCAGATGCGCTTCGGCTTCGCCGCTGTGATAATTCACAATCACCCGCTTGCCATACAGCTTGCCAATCAACACAGCCGGAGCGGGCGCTAATAGAAACGAAAAATTCGATGCTGAAAAAACGTGCAGCACATCAAAGCGCGGCACTTTGACAAGCAACGTGATGACGTAATACGCAAAGGTCACCAGCGTGCGAACGTACTTGATGCGTTGCAACCAGCGCAGCGGTTTCGGCAAACGCGGATTGATGGGCAATAATTCCGCAGCAATATTCGCACTGTGCGACAAGCCTTCGAGCAAACGCAAAGCGGCTATCGCCTGCCCGCCCAGTATGTCCAGCGAAGCGACCATGACGCCTACGCGAATGCTTTGCTTTTGCTCGCTCATCTGCATCAATTGCTCAGGTCTTACAAAAGCCTCAATCGCTTTCGTTTTACAAAGGCGGCGTCTGCTTTCGTGTTACAAAGGCGATGTCATCATTTCTTCGTAAAGCCTTTCGACCGCTTCAACCATGCGACGCATACTGAAGCGGCTATTGATGAAGGCGCGCCCACGTTCGGCTATTTCCCGGCTCTCCGATTCGTGGCGCAACACAAAAAGCATTCGTTCGACCAACGCTTCGGCATCGGCGTGCGGAATTAAGAAGCCCGTCTCGCCATCATTGACCAATTCGCTAGTGCCGCCGACAGCGGTAGCGATGACCGGCACGCCCACGCTCATCGCTTCCATCACGGTGTTGGGCAAGCCTTCGCTTAAAGAGGTCAGCACCGAAACATCGAACCCGGCGACCAGTCGGCGCGCATCCTTGCGGTCGCCCAACAAGTGCAGACGTTCGGCGATGCCCAATCGCGCAGCTTGTTGTTCAATGTCGCTTCGCAACATTCCCTCGCCGATCAAAACGAAATGAACGCGCTCATCTTCACGCGCTACTTGCGAGGCCGCTTCGAGAAAATATTGATGCCCTTTGACGGCAACCAGCCGCGCCACCATGCCTATGAGTTTCACCTGTGGCGATAGTTTCAGTTCTTCGCACAGCGACCGATGCGCCCGGCGTTGGCGCTCTTGTGATGAAGCGGCTTGCAGATTTTCGTTGAGGGAAGCTTCGTCGTCGGCTTCGTACAAGCCGTTATGAATGACGCGAATTTTATCCGCCGCCGCAACGCTGCCGCTATTGAGAATGGTCTGGCGTATCGCTTCAGAATTGACGATGAGGCGATGCGCCAGCCGATGAATGGCGCGGGTTCCCCAAGCGTGAACTTTGCGTTCCGACAGTTGCAGATGGCGCTGGCTGGCGATGACTTTGATGCCCACCAGCCGCCCCGCCACGGCTCCGAACAACGAATCATAAAAGCCATGCGTGTGGATGATTTGCACGCCTTCGCCTTTGATCAAAGCGCGCAAGCGGGCAAGTTGTCGAGCGGCGTTGCGATTATAAAAACTGGTCAGACGAAATTCCGGAATCAGCGGAAAGGCGGCGGCAATCTCTTGATAAAACGCCCCCTCGACGCGCAGCGCCGCCAGCCGCACATCATAGCGATTGCGATCCAGGCGTTTCAAAAGTTCTACGAACTGACGCTCGGTTCCACCCGCTTCGAAACTGGTGACCAGATGCAGCACACGCGGACGTTCACGCGCTTCGTCTATGGCTTGCGCCGCTGCTCCGCTGATGGTCAGCAAATGATTCTGCATAGCGTGTTCTCCGACCTCGCACAACAATGCGCTCATGATTCATGTTCCATCGTCACTTGATAAGGGCTGGATTCGGCGGGGGATTTCCCTTCGCGCAATGGCTCCCAAGTGACGTGCGATTGGCCGCCAACAAATTTCAAAAAGGCAATTAACGAAGCCGCATTGGCCAGCACGAAGTAATAGGGAATTGCCAGTTTGCCTAGTCGTATGTCGAGCCTTTCCGCAAGCCAGCCGACCAGCGCCGCGCCATAAAACAACATCTGCCCGATAAACAGATATTGAAAAAACGCTCCCGCACTGACCAGCAAAGCGTTGGCGTCAAAAGCTGCGATGAGCAGAAACGGCACGACGTAGCGCATCACTTTGTGCGACCACATCTGAAAGGCGTACATCCCATGACGCACAGGATTGAGCAAGGCGCGGTAGCGATAGAGCGCGCTCATGGTCTGTTCGATGATGCGAACGCGCATACGAAATTCTTCGCGCCCGCGTTGGTTGGTGTCTTCGCTGGAAATCGCCTGCGGGTCATAGATGGTTCGCAATCCTTGTTTGTAGATTTCCGAAGCGATGACAAAATCGCTGCTCATATCTTCATCCAACTGCGCGTAGCTGCTGCGGCGCACCGCATACAAACAACCGCAAACACCGAGCAGTGAACCCAAGAGACTTTCGCATTGCTTCAAAAAAAATTCGTAGCCCCAATACGAGCGCGCTCCCAAACCTACATCGCTGGCGTTGCGGTCAACATAGACGACATTGCCGGTGACTGCGCCCACTTGCGGGTCGGCGAAACTGCGGACAATTTTTCGCAAGGCGTCGGCTTCGTAATGCGTCGTGGCGTCGGAAAAAATCAGTATCTCGCCCGACGATGCGCCCACCGCATGGTTTTGTGCGGAGGTCTTGCCCAAGCGTTGCGGACGACGATGCAGAATGACGCCGCGCTGGGCATAAGCGCGCACGATGTCGTCGGTGCCATCGGTCGAGCAATCGCTGGCGACGACGATTTCCAATTTGTCTTGGGGATAATCGAGCGCCAGCGTTTCGTCTAGTTTTCGCGCAATGTCTTTGGCTTCGTTATAAGCGGCGATGATGACGGAAAGTTTCGGGGTGATGTCGGCGGCGCGCACAGGGCGACCCAACCAACGGCTCAACATATACAACACCACAGGGTAGCCGATGTAGGTGTAAACGATACCAGCCAGCGCCAGAATAAATAGTATCAGTGCAACGGTGTTCATCTGCTTGTTTCACTCTCACTGCTATGCTTCATTCCACGCCATCAAGCCTTGCGCGTTGCGCCGGTTGCCACAGCACGCCGGTGGCGCGAGGGCGTTTTACGAAGCGGCTGTCAGCCTCTTCGGTTTCCGCAGACAGCGCAAAAACGCCCGATTTTTCGGCATAAATCTGGCGAAGCGCGATGCTGTAAGCGACCAGATAATAGAGATGCCAGAGGTATTCGACGGAGCCGAAAAAGCTGCACACGAGGTAGGCGACAAAGGCGGCTTGCAGGGCGACGCTGAAAAAATAGATATGCGATTCCGGCGCGGCGCGGCCTTTCACCAACGCGGCGCGTTGCGGATTGCGCGTCAGGCGTTCCAGACGACGCAGCGAACGCAACGGCGCAAAGAGCAAAGTCAAGTAAGCCATCAAGCCCACCAAGCCCAGTTCGGAGGCAATCTCCAGATACGAATTGTGCGCCACCTGTTCGCGTATCGAGTAGATATGAAAATTGCCCATGCCGACGCCAATCAGCAGGTGATTCGAAGCGACTTCAAGGCCGCGATTGAGCAATTCACGCCGCGCTTGTGCCGACCCTGTGGGGTCTTCGTCTATGGAAAAAATGGTGGTCAGGCGACTGGAATATCCGTTGGGCATGACGATCACAAAAAAGCTCGTCGCCACAATCAATCCCAACACCGCTAACCCGCGATTGCGCTTGCTGAGTTTCCACAACAAGACGATACCGGCGGCAAGCAAGCCGAGAAAACCGCCGCGTGAAAACGTCACGACGACGCCGACCGTCAACACCGCGACGCACAGGAAGTACAGCGTTCGTTGCCATCCGCGATTGAGCAGCGCCAGAATGATGGCAAACGGCAACAGCAAATCCAGACTGAGCGCCAGATCGTTGGGATTGCCGAACATTCCTTCGACTATGCCTATGACTCTGCCGGTCGAAAAGTTGCCTTTGAGAAAACTGACGATGGCGAAGGCGGCAAGCACAGTGCCGCAGATGACCGACAATTTGAGCAGGGCGCGCAAGCGCGTTTCGCGGTTGAGCAAATTAATCATCAACACGAAAATGATGACCACCTTGAGAAAGATGTCTAACAAAACCTTCAAACTGTCCTGTGGCGATGCGGCAATCGGCGTGAAGGCCAACCCCAACAAAGCGATGACCACCACCATCGTTAATTCGAGCGGCCAGATGGTGAGGCGTTCGCCGCGAGTCAGTTTGGTGACCAGGTAGGCGAGCAACGTGCCGATGGCGACAAGCTTCACGAGTGGAATATTGCCCAACAAATCAGGGAACATTTCCTGTGGTCGCGCATACAATAAAAAGGTGAAGAGGAACAGGCCGACATAGGCAAGCTTGAAACTTCCTGTAGCGGTTATTGAGGTGGAGCTTTTTTCAGGGCGCGCCCGGGCAATGCCGGATCCCGCGTCGGCCAGCACCCTTGGTGGTCGCCGGTGAAATAACTTGCCAACGGCTTCTCGCTTGACGATTGAACTCATGGCTTTCTCTTTCTATCCTTGCAAAATTTGCGCGCCGTCAGCCGCCGCTTTCGTCGTTGGCAAACGTCGCACGGCACGCAAGCGCAGTTTGGCCGCTTCAAATCCGCTGGTGCTTTGGGCGAAACGTGACAAATCATTTTCGGCGGCCAGACGACGCAAACACAGAGGCGCGATGTCGGCTTCATTCAATCCGTAATCGGTGGTGACCGCACAACGATAACCGGCGCGCTCGACTTCGCGCACCACCTGCTGGTCATAATCGCCATTCGGATAACAAAACAATTCCACCGCACGACCCAGCACCGCTTCAAGTTGAGTTTTCGATTCGCGCAATTCATAGCGCAAGCGTTCTTCATCTATGCGCGTCAGAATCGGATGAGTAACGGTGTGCGAACCAATGGCCACACCACCTTTGTCCATTGCGCCAACTTCGCGCCAACTCAAGGGGCGATATTCATCGGGCGGCACCTCCGGCAAGCTTACGCCCAGAGAATCAGCTATCTTCAAAATCGCCTGCTCTTTCACTTGATTTGACTGCGTTTTCAACCAGGCGTTGATCTGCGCGGCGGCGAGTTGACGGGAACGCGCATCGCTCAATTCCATGCGCGACAACGAATCGTTGAGGGAAAATTCCAGCCAGCGGGCAGTGGTGCGCGGCGTCATGAATTTCAACTTGTCAGTCCACAACCAAGTCTTGCGCTCGATGAAATCGGTTACCACAAAAAGCGTGGCCGGAAGCTGGTAGCGTTGCAGCAAAGGGAAGGCGATTTCATAAGCGTCATAATAGCCATCGTCAATGGTGATGGCGGCCAATTTGGGCGGCAGGCTTTTGTTTTGCAAAAGCTGTTGAGCGATTTGCGCCAACGGCACGACCTGATAATGGGTCTTCAAATATTTTAGCTGTTGTTCAAAAGCACGCGCCGAGGTTGCCGCGCCGTCTTCGTGAGGCGTGAAGCGGTGATACATGAGTATGAGCGCTTTGTTGCGGTTCGCCAGCCGAAAAGGGGCGAACGCGCCACTGACGCGCAGCAGATGACGCACCACTTTTTTCATCCGTTGCTCACCCCCACTTCTCTATTGGTCGCCGCTTTCTTCTGGTTCAAACGCTGGCGCAAGCGGCGGCGCAATTCGTCTTTCTCTTTTTTGATGGGCAGGCGATAGCGTTTGCCGAGTGCGATATTCTGTGGGCGCAATTGCGCGGTGCCTTCGGCCAGCATCTGTATGGCTTGCGGCACGAGTACGGCGGCGCGGTCAGAGAGTTTGGCGCGATAGTCGGCCAGAAACGATTCGTAATCGAGGCCGTATGAGGCGTCATAAATCAACGGCATGGTCTCTTGCGCGATGATGTCGCCGGTATCTACTTTGGCGGCGACGAAATGCACCGTCAAGCCGACTTCGCTTTCGTCGTTGAACAATTCCCAGAAGACCGGCGGGCCGCCGCGATAATACGGCGCAAGCCCTTGATGGGTGTTGATGCAGCCGCGTCGCGGAATCGAAAACACCGACTCTTTCAAGATGTTAGTGCCTAGCACGACGCCTAAATCGGCATCGGCCTGGCGCATCAAGGCGAGGGCTTCCGGCAAGTGATAATTCTCGACGAAGTGCAGAGGAATGCCGCACTCGGCAGCCAGATCGCGTATGCGTTCGTGACTGGCAGGCGACGGGCTGGCGTCTTTGAGCGCGCCGGTGCGCGATAATTTCAACAGCTTGCGGAGATATTTTTTCAACGTGCCGCCGAGGCCGTCGTAGCGAAGCGCACGACGAATTTTTTCCCACAGACGATAGCGGCGCGTCGTCGCTGTTTCGATAAAGATCGCGGCGATTTCAGCGCACGGCAATGCCAGTATGCCTTCGATAATGGCTGCCGCTTTGTGGCTGCCGTGCGTCAAAATCATCAGGCGCAATTTATTACCACTCATCTCGACCTCGTGCAGCAGCGAGTTTCCCTGCGTTGCGATCATCGTTGGGGCGATGCGCGACAGCCATCGGATAGAGCGCCTTTCTGATTTTTTCAAGGTCATGCTCTTGCAGGTGTGCGCGCACTGCCATGTGACAGATTTCCAGCACCGAGGGCGGCAAGTCGTCGGCTTTCAAACGGGTCAAATCCCCCATATCAATCGCATAGGCCGTGACAATCAGGTTGTGCAGTTCCATGCGTCCCAACAATTCAAAAACTTTTTTGGGCGACACACACAAGCCTATGGACAGGCGCAAGGCGCTTTCCAGGGTGAGATTGGTTACCATTGAACTTTGTACTTTGGAGAGCAGCCCTTGATCGAAGCCGGTCAAGCGACAGAATTCCGATTGGCTGACGCCGAGTTCCGTGAGGCGCTCGCGTACAAATATGGAGAGCGGTGTGGGTTCCATCTGTGGCCTTTTTTTCATTCCGTATCTCACTCGCTAAGTAAAAATCACTGTGCCAATTGGTCGCGCCGAGGCCAGCCCGTGCGTCAACGTCCCGCCACAAAAGCGAGAAATTGTCCGAAGCCAAGCAGCGAAGTAATCTGCGTGAATTTCTTTCGCGTGTTGCCATGCACGATGATGGTATCGCCGGCCTGCAAACGCAGATTCTCTTCGGTGTCGGCCTTGCCTTCCATGATGCGTTTGACATTGACCTTGAGCATTTGTGGGCGATCATAACCGTTCTGGCGCAGCACCGTGACATCGGATTTGCTGCCGAAATCCGACACTCCGCCGCTCGCCGACAAGGCTTCCAGCACGGTCATGGGGCGAGTCATCACCACGATGCCGGGATGCGTCACATCGCCGAGTACGCCGATCTTGGCGCTGTTGGCTTCGACCAGCGAGACGCTGACTTTCGGATTGAGAATGTACTGGCTGAAATCGCTGGTCAGCTTTTCAGTGAGCTTTGCAACCGTCAAACCGGCGACTTCGACATCACCGAGCAAGGGGTGATAGATGCGACCAACCGGCGAGACTTTGGTTTTTTCCAAGGAATAATCGGGCTGCCCTAATATGCGTACAGCGATTTCATCATCGGGTCCCAACCGATAGGTCTGGTAAAAATCCTGATAGACTTTTTTGAAGAACGGGTCGAGGGTTTCATCAGTGCTGGCTTTGCTTGGCGCGAGGCTGGCGGTTTGCTGCGCCAGCGTGCGCGAGGCCAACGACCAGGCCGCGAACAGAATAAGGGAAAGCAGGAAAACAAGCTTGAGCGATTTTGGCAGCAACAGGTTTTTCATAGTTCCTCCGATACGGATACAAACAGCCGCGCTACGGTGACCTCTGGCGATGCCGCAACCGGCGACAAGTGATGAACCGTCGTTGAAGTCCGGCCTTAGCGTGCGCCTCTGCCGAAGATGACGATGCGGACGGTTTCAAAGATGATGATGACATCAAGGATCGGCGATTGATTCTTGATGTAATAGAGATCGTATTGCAGTTTCTCCATCGCATCTTTGACCGACGCGCCATAGGGGTAGCGAATCTGCGCCCAGCCCGTCAGTCCGGGTTTCACCAGATGGCGCTGCGAATAAAAGGGGATTTTGCGTTCCAGCAGTTGCACGAATTCCGGGCGTTCCGGGCGCGGCCCGATGAAACTCATCTCGCCGCGCAGGACGTTGAAAAATTGCGGCAACTCGTCTATGCGTAACTTGCGAATGATGCGCCCGACACGGGTGACGCGATCATCGGCTTGCCGCGCCCACACCGGGCCATCTTTTTCGGCGTCGGTTTTCATCGAGCGAAACTTGACGATGCGAAAGCGCTCGTCGCCTCTGCCGACGCGCTCTTGGGTGTAAAAAATCGGCCCCGGCGAATCCAACTTGATGGCCAACGCTGTCACCGCCATCACCGGCAGCGAGACGATCAAGCCAACCAACGCCGCCGCCACATCAATCATTCGCCGCCAGTGTTTGTACATACGCGCAAAGCGGGAATGACTGGAAAAGATCAACCAGATAGGGCGCAACAACTCCAGGCTGATCTTGCCGGTCAGTCGTTCATAAAAGGACGCCGATTCTTCTATGGCGATGCCGTCGCGCAAGCGCAGGTCAAGCAGCGATCCCAGCGGCAACGGTTTGCGGCGTTCGTTTAACACCACCACGATGCGGTCAACGTGATATTGATTGACCAGGGTTTCCAGTTCCGAGGTCAAGCCGATGACGCGGGGATTGATGAGGCTTTTGCCTAGCAGTCGCGGGTCATCGCCGACAAAGCCCACCACCTGGTAGCCGACCTCGCGTTGTTCGAGAACTTCGCGTGCGACATTGACGGCGCGTTCGCCGGTTCCCAAAATCAACACCCGCTCGGCCAGTCGCGGATGACCAATCAGCCACATCACAAAGACGCGCCAGTAAATCATCGTCGTCAACATCAACATCAGGCTGACGACAAAGACGCCGCGTCCGAGCAACAAACGCGGCAACAGGTAAAAGACCAGCGCCAGCGCCAGCGCCGCCAGCCCTATGGCTTGAATGATTCGCAGATACAACACGGCGCGTATGCGAATCATGCGGAAGTCGTAGAGGTCAGAGATATAAAACGAGCCTTGCACGACGACCATCAACAACAGAATTTTGAGCCAGCCCACGCCCTCAATCAGCACGGCGTGGGCTTCGACGCCAAAGCGTATGTAAAGCGCCGCGACGCCGCATAAGCAGGTCAATATGCTTTCAAAGATCAACAGGGCAAAACATCTTGAACCGTTTTTTGACATCACCAGTCCCACTTGTTCTTCCACGAAGCAGTCCGTTTCCGACAGCCTGTATGCCGCGCCTACGGACGCTTTGCCCTTCCAGCCTTCAGGCGGTTGCCCACGGTTCGGCGCGATTCAAGACCACGCCGAAGATGTGTTCTTCGGACAACGAAGCGACAGCTTTGCCCAGTTGCAGCGAACTGGTTTTGCCAGCGCGTATGACAAAGATGGTGGCGTCGGTCAAACGCACCAGCAGGTTCGCATCATTCACCTGTAAGAGCGGCGAGGAATCAAACAGGATGAAATCGTATTCGGCTTCCAGCAGTGTCAAGACTTCGCGGAAGCGCGGCGCGGTGAATAGCTCGGTCGGATTTTCCACCTGTTCGCGGGTCGGCAGCACCTCCAGATTAAAAGGCGACACGCGCACAGTGGCTTGTCCGGGCGCGAGGTTTTGCCGTATGACTTCGGGCAAACCGGCTGCGGCTTCCAGTCCCAACAAACGCAACAGCGAAGGGCGATGCAGGTCTGCATCAATGACCAGAACTTTCTGTTTGTCCCGCGCCAAGGCGCAGGCCAGATTGAGCGCCACGCCGGTGCGGCCTTCGGCGCGATGCGTCGAAGCGATCAGAATTTTTTTCAACGGGCGCTCGTCTTTTGCGGCAATCAGCGAAATCGCCAGCTTGTTGTACGGTGCGGAAGCCCGTTGATTGGCGTCGAAAAACATGGTCAGATGCGGGTCTATGCGCGACAAATCCAACTGCGCTTCGTGCGTCGGTTCCACCAGCGAACGCCGTGCAAAAGCCGCGCTGGCCGCTTCCTGATGGCGTTGCGCCACCTCTTCGGAGGGCAGCGCCTTCAACGAATAGTCTATGAAATCGAAGGACTCCGCCGCGTCGCGCCGGTCGGTTGCCGACGATTGGCGCGAGTTGGAAAGCGGGAGCGCCGCCACTCTGGGTTTTTGCGATTCGCGTTCGGCACGCTCTAATGCTTCGTAAACTTTTCCCATTCCTTTGTCCTCTTGCTTCTGCACCGACGCCTCTGTGCGCCGCCGCAGGCATGGCTTAATAAAATATGGCTTGAAGAGTTTTGCTCATCCCGATTGGCGCGCCTAGCGACTGGCCAGCAGTTGAAAAACCCGCAGATTGTTGAGCAGGAAAATCAACGCCGGAACCACCACCGCCGCCAACAGCAACATCCCGACGACGCGCATGGCCAGCAAGCGTCGCGTCTGTCCCGACTGCCCTGGCGAGACGCTTTCGGGAATCATCACGATGACCGGCGCGCCCAGGTAATACTCCACGTCGCGGTCGTCGCGTATCGAGAAGAGTCGGGGAACTTCAAAAGCGATCACGGCGACAAGCCCTAAAAACAGCGCCAACACTAACGCCAGCCCCATTAATTTCAAGCGATCCGGTCCGGCAGGAATTTCCGGCAAGGCTGGCATATCTACGATTTGAAAGAGGCCAGGGTCAAATCCGGCGGCGGTCGTGCGCGCATATTCCAAACGCTCCTGTCTTCGCAACAGCGAATCATAGCGATCTTTCAAGCGTTGGTAATCGCTGCCCGCTAACGGCAACTCGGCATCGCCGGACGGACTAACCGGGGTGCTGATGAGAGGGGCGCTGGCGACCAGAGAATCGGCAGCAGAGGGAGGGCTGGTGAGCGCTTGTTGCTTTCTTTCCATCGCCCGTTGAGTAATCGCCAACTCGGTTTCCAGGCGCGACAACTCGCGTTCCAAACCGCGAAGCTCGCGGGCTTCGGGAGAGTTCAGCGCTCCGCCGTTCTGGGCTTCAACATTGAGTTGAGCAATCTGGTGATTGATCTCTTCGAGTTGATTGCGCGCCTGTAGGACTTTGGGGTTTTTATCGGTGTATTGCGCCGCATAATCTTTGATCTGGGCTTCGAGTTCGGCTTTGCGAACCAGCAGCACACCGTAAGAACTGTTGGCGCGGGCATCGGTGGGCGCGGCTTTGACCAACTTCTGTTGTTCAGCAATCTGCTGTTTTTGCTGGGCAATTTCGCGTTCCAGCGAAAACTGTTTATCCTTGAGCGTTTCAATCGTCGAGTTGGTTGCCGCACGTTCGGCGCGCACGGCATTCATATCTATGCGTGGGCGGCTGACGCCTGAACTGCGGCGCACGCTGCGTTGCTGGCTGATTTGATTGAGGTGATTTTCGACTTCATTCAATTCGGCGTTCAAGGCGTCGTTTTGTTCGGTCAATTGTTTGGCAAGCGCTTCGTTCATGCTGCCGAAGATCGAAACCATATCGGTCGCCACATCTCTGGCCAATTGCGGATCGTGGTTGCGATAGGTCAAGGTCAGGCGTTCAGGAAAATCGCCGCGCATGAAGGTTTCCACTTTGGTGTCTTTGCGTAAACGATTGACCGCCACATCAAGCGCCGCGCCTTGCGCGTTGCCCGCCAGCAGGTGGCGTTGAGCAACCGCTTCCAACAAGGCGCGACTGCTCAGGCGTTCGCGCACGGCGGCAACGCGGTCGGCCAGCGCTTGACGCTCGTCCTGTTTGCCGGTCACGACAATCGTCGCTTGGGCTTCGTAGTTGTTGGGCAGACTTTTGATGATGAAGAAGGCGGCGACTAGCGTTGTCCCCGCAACAAAGAGAAACAGCGACTTGCGTCGCCACAACATCTGCGCGTATTCCGAAAAACTTCTTGGTCTCAAGCTGCTCATATCTTCCCTCCCCTTGATGCTATTAAGCGGCTGAATTTTTTTTGACCCGGTGATGGCGCGTGGCAAACTTGCGGCGCGACTCCAGACTTGCGGAAGTGCCGGTATGCAGGCGCAGGCCGGATTTTCGTGAGCGAATCAGATTAATGCCGGTGACAATGGAGAGCAGCAGCGTTCCCAACACAAATAACAGCAACGGCTCGAAGTGCGTCACGGGCAGCGGCAGCGGCAGGTCTTGGGTCTCTGTCGCACGCGGTTCATAGGTGAGTTGATGGTTTTTCGCCATAGCGATTTGCACGGTGTGATGGGCCGAGGATTTGGCGCGAAGCGAAAAAATGATGCCAACGCTTATCAAGATGAAGAGAAGCAAAAGCAAGTAGGGGCGTTTTGTACTGATAAATTTCATAAACCTACACGAATCCTGTGCCGCCAATCATCGGCAGCCTGAGTAGCTTGCATAAACCTGACGAATCTAGTTATTGCTGTGGGTTACAACCTGCTATGAGCGCGTCACCGTCGCGGGGATTGTAAAGGAGACTTGGAGAACCTACAGCGTTCTTCTTTGTCAATCTCGCTTGTGGGAAATTATTTTCCACGTCTGGTTCAATAATCGCAACGCTTGCGGTTTTGCAAAAAAAATTCGCTGAAGGTAGAGAACAGGTGAGGAAGAATTTGCTGACTTGGTGTGCCGCAGGAAGTCATTGAAGAGCCAAGGTATCGGCCTGTGCGTGAACCCTATCCGCCAATAAAAACGTAGGAGGAGCAAGCGTACACTTGCTCCTCCTGCGGCGCTGATTCAGCCGTCGCCAATAAAATAGCAGCGCTCTCGAAGGCATCCTTGAGAGCAAGAAAATATAAGCCCATCATGCCCGTGGAGAAGCGGTCTGTGACCGCTGGACTGGCGGTCACAGACCGCTTCTCCACCGTATGCTATTTCTTGCCGCTTGCCTCACAAGCTGCGGACAAGCCGAAAAGCGGCTTTTTACCTACCGCTGTTTTTCGGCAATATGTGATTGTCATTTTTCAAGCCGCCCGGCGCTACCAGTAAATAATTCAGCGGCGACAACACGATCTGATCTATAGAGAAGCCGTCTTCTCGCGGTTGCAGGCGTAAGGTGTGCGTGCCGCTGGTTTGAAAATAGAGGAACGGCCCCAACACATTTATGCCCCAGCCATTGTCCTGCCAGCCCCAGCCATTCAATCCGTAATTCAAGTATTCTTCCAGATTGATAACCGTCGCATCCGTAGTGCCGATGCGAAAAGCCGACGCGCCATTTGCCGTCACGCTATCGTCGAATTGCACATAGAACGAATCGTTGTACTGCGAATTGTTATCCGCTTTGCCGCGCACCCATAAGCGATACGGCACTCCGGCCTGGGCGTTGAAGGTCACTTCAAAATAATCTCTAGGCGTGGCTTGCGGCTGACTGAGCTTCTTGCCGCGCTGATCGGGATTTCGCAACCGTGAGCCTCCGGCGGCGGTCGGGTCTGCTACGACTTGCCAGTTGCCAACTTTGACAACGCTCTCGGCGGCATACAACACCACATCGGCTGTTGGCGGCGGCGGCGGCGCTACCGGATTTGTAACATTGATGGTTACAGAAGCGCTTGCCGTCGCTCCGGCGTTATCGGTAACGGTGATTTGCGCGGTGAAGTTTCCGGCATTTTGATAGGTGTGCGAAGCGGCGGCAGTGGCGGCGGTTTGAGCATCGCCGAAATCCCAAAGGTAAGAGACAATCGCGCCATCCGGGTCGCTGGCGGTGCAAGCGAACGACAGCGCCAGCGGCGCAATGCCCGCCAACGCCGACACGTTGGCAGTGACCACGGGCGGTTGATTCAGCGGCGGTGGTGGCGGCGTGGCCGCGATACTCATAGCCGCTGCGATGGCGTCCAAGTCTGCGCCTATGTCTTGGCTATCGGTTCCGGCATTGTGATACAGACTGGTAATGGCCAGCCGATAATTTTCAGCGGCGCGATCCACAAAGCCCACCGCATCCAGCGTTGACGGGAAGAAATTATTTTTCGGATACACCGACGCGGAACCGCCCGTCAGGATGTTGTTGAGAAACACGCAATTCGGAAAATAGACATTGAGGGATGCTTTGCCGGGGCCGCTGCCCGAACCGATTACGCCGTAGGTATTATGCGGCGTCAGGTTGTTGGTATAAACGAAGCCGGTGTGCGCTTGTCCATCGGCGCTGATGACATTGCCGGATTGAAAAGCGGTGTTGTGATCAAGGGTGATATTGGTGGTGCCATTCAAGACATAAAACAACACGTTGTTGGTTCCATAACTCGGATTGCCTACGTCAACAAAGAGATTGTTTTTCACCTTGATGCGCTGCAAGCGCTGGCTCGGAAAGTTATAATCGGTGCCTAAAAAATTGACCCCGGCGGCAGTGTGGCGCACGATGTTATTGGTGAAGGTGACATCCTGAACCGTACTCCACGGCGCAGTACCTTCTTGATTGCGCGGCGTGAATAAAATCGCCGTGCCGTTTTGTCCATCCATCCAGTTGTACTCGAACAGATTGCCTTCAACCAATATGCGCTGGGCGTTTTTGAGTTCAAAAATATTCTTCACCGACCAATGAATGCCGGCATAGCTGGGGTCACGCGGATTCCACGATAAGGGTTTGGACAAATGATTGCGGCGGATTTCCACATCCGAAATCACCAGACCGTAAAGCTTCGGGTCAGCACCGCCGAACATAATATTTTCACCCGCGCCTTCCAGATAGTTATTGACGATTTTGAGCGGCCCCGGCGCGTTCCAGGCGGCGATGGCCTGGGTATCGAAACCGACGCCGTGAATGTTGGCGATATAAGAATCCATCACCGCAGCGCGAGCGCAATTCATGGCCACACCGCGTGACACATCGCCCGTCGCATTGCCGTGTATATAACAGCGGTCGAGAATCAAATCGTGCGGAACCTGTGCCAGCGTGTTCTGGCTGCTGCTGCCGAAAACCACCAATCCATAATTGAGATTGACGCCGGATTTGAGGCCGAACTCAATGCCTATGAAGCGATAATGATGCGCCGCGTTTGCTGTGGCGATGACGGCTGCGGCATTGGCGCTGACGAGCTTGGGCAGGGCCGTGCTGTGCGTTGGCTGCACGCGAGTGTTCGCCGCTGGCAAATCGTTTTCGGCAGACGAGCGTATGACAATCCATTCGTTGCCGGTTTTATAGGGCAGGGTGAAATTGCCTGTGTAAGTGGCTCCGGCCTGCAGCACGATCACGTCGCCGGGATTTGCAGCATTGAGCGCCGCTTGAAAATTACCGCCTGCGGCCACATTGATGATATTGCCGGTGGGCGCTTGATAAGTGGTGTCGAGCAACAGACGCGGCAACTCCGGTTCATTCAAGGTTTGGGCAGGGGCTGCGTGGATGGCGAAACCGCCGATAAAAAGCAAGAGGGCAATACTGATTTTCCAATACCGAATACTCATCATGACAGTCCTTATAAAATGTTTTGTGGTCTGATCCCAGACACACCTGTCCTCATAAAAATAAGTAGAGGACACTTACTTGGTAAGGGCTTTGATTAATCAATTAGAGGCATAGAATACGTAGTGGAGACCACCACCAGCAGAGGCACCGGTCAAGTAACGCTTTGACCTTCAGCCCGATTCGCATCCGGCTGAAAACTTTTCCTACCCACACCTCACGCCAACCAATCCCGCATAAAATCACGGCGGTGATCATCAGGTAAACAATTTTCGCGTGAGGTGGATGTAGGCTAGTAGCTTAGTGCGTTTTCATCTTATGCAGTGACTATAGTGAAGTCAACAGTCTGCTTTCTTGATGCGCTTATTATGATTCCATAATGGATTTGGGATTTTGTTCTGTATGTCAATTGTACATTTTCAAACCAAGTGTATGCTTACTTACCGCTAGGCTGTGTGCATATCCTACAGCTATCCGTGAATGCCGTTGCCGCAGACGAAAACCGCCAAAAAAAATTTCTTAATTTTCTGTGACTTTCGTTTTATTCAATCATCATCGTCCTCATTAATCATGCGAAGCGCCAATCTCATTATGTAGTCATCAATCATTTGGGCGGTTCGGCATTGAGGTTGCCTAGAAAGTGCGAACGAAAAATAAGGCATCTGGCCGAACTAGCATTGCAGGGAAAATAACATTGAGCAGCACCCAAAAAATCTTATCGCCCCACGCTCATCATGCATCTTTATTGGCAGACCAACAGCACGATGAATGGCAAGTCCTTGGTTCGCGTTTCTCGATAATCGAGGCACTGGATGCCGTAAACCAGACGCGCCGCTATGTGGCCAAGCAACACCTACAGCACCACGATTCAATGGTTATGCTCAAGGTGTTTGCTGCCGCTGGCGCAGACCAACCGAGCGAGTTGTTGGGCTTTCTGCTTACCGCTCATGCGGCGGCGAAATTGTCGCACCCGCACATCGCCAGCAGTCGAAAACCGGAACAATTGCAGGGCCTGCATTTCTGCGTCAGCGACTATCCGCAAAATGCCGAATCGTTGCAACGCCGGTTGCATCGGCAAGGCTGGCTGGAAGTTGAAGAGGTTCTCGACATCGCTTCGCAAATTGCCGATGCCCTGCACTACGCGCATCAGGCTGCGGTGCTGCATTTGAATTTACAACCGGAAAATTTGTGGCTTGATGGCGATGGGAACATCACCCTCACCGACTTTGGCGTTCCCCGCAAACCGCTGCGCCCCTGGCTCTACGAAAAACGCGCCCAGGAAAGTACGCTGGTTTATCGCAGCCCTGAACTTCTGAATCATAGCGCCCCGGACGAGCGCAGCGATTTGTACAGTCTGGGCATTCTGCTCTATGAAATACTGACCGATATGTTGCCTTTCGCGGCGCGTGATGAAGCGGAGTTGTGCCTCAAGATTGCCTTGCAGAAAGCGCCAGCAGTGCAGTTGATTCGCCCTGACCTTCCGGCAGCGCTTGCGGCAGTGATTGCCCGATTGATGGCCGAAAATCCGGCAGTGCGTTTTCAAAATGCCGCAGCGTTGCAAGCCGAATTGGCGGCGATACGCGAGGGCAATTTATTAGCGATCAATCTGCTGCCCGATGATGCACCGATTGCGCCGATTCACGATGACGGTGAAGAGAGTCAGCCACTGGCGGCGCTCTTTGACGAAGACCATGAATTTCTGGTCTATGACTTTAATCGAGACAGCGCCGCCTCTCCGTTGTTCTTCAAGACTACAGACGAGGAGCCGAGCTTGACCGATGAGCGCCACGCCGACCGGGATGACACAGACTCGTTGTCGAGCGCGGCAGCGCTGCCGCTGGGCGTTGATTCATCTATTGATTCACTTGATTCACTTGATTCATGCGTTGCGGCCTCGGTGGTCGCACAGCCAACAGCAGCGAATGACGAAGCGCTGTCGCTATCGGCAAGCTCAATTCCACCAGAAGCGTTTCGCGCCGCCGATGAAGCGCCGCTGTCGGCGGTCACGGGCGAAGCCGCGCCGGGGCAGTCCTGGCTGTCTGTGGCTCTGTTGGCGTTGGGCGTAGCGATGCTCACGGCTTTTTCGGTGCTGGCTTACAAAGGCTATTTCACAGCGGCAAAGGACGCACCCCCGGCGGCGGCGGCAAATCCTGAAGCGGTTTTTTCTACACCTCCGGCAGCGCAAACGGCGGCATCAGCACCTGTGCAGTTGCCCGATCAAGCTGCCGAAGGCGCTGCTTCCAGTGATGCCAAGACCGCTGACAAGGCCGCGCCAACGGTCTCTGAAGCGCCGATCTCCGCGCCGCCCAAAGCCAAGCCCGACACCGCGAAACTGCGCGAGCAGTTGCGTCAGAGCAATCTGAGGCATACGAAAAAACATCACGTCAGAAAGAGCCTGTCGAAAGCACCAGCGCTCAAAGCTCGACCGCGCCGAGGCTTTTTTCGTTGGCGCTTCTGGTAATTCACAGCGGAGTAAACAGGAATGTATAGAGACTTTTATAAATTGAAAACGATTCCTTTCGGTTTAACCCCAGACCCCAAGTACATCTTTAAAACCGAGAGTCATCTGGAAGTGACCGCGAATTTGCAATACGGCATTGAACACAGCAAAGGTATCGTCGTGGTGTTGGGCGAAGTCGGCACTGGCAAGACCACCACGCTGCGTTCGATGATTCAGCAATTCGGTCAGGACATTCTGGCGGTCTATATTTTCAATCCCTATTTAACGGTCGCGGAGTTTTTCGAGTTGTTCACCGATGGCTTGAAGCTCGGCCTGCCGCGTTCGTCATCGAAAGCCGATCTGTTGTCGGCGATTGGTCGGACGCTGGCCGTGCGGCACGCCAAAGGCTTACGCACCGTGCTGGTCGTAGATGAAGCGCACGGGTTGTCCAACGCGCTTTTGGAAGAGATTCGTCTGCTGGCCAATTTCGAGACCAACAGCGAGAAACTGTTGCAAGTCATTTTGTGCGGACAGCCGGAATTGCGCGACACCCTCAATCAACCGCAATTGCGCCAACTCAAACAGCGCGTCTCGTTGCGCTGCATGATTGAACCGCTCGCCACTCACGAAATTAATAAGTACATACGTTTCCGTTTGAAGACCGCCGGAGCCGAGCGCGTTGATTTGTTCGCGCCGGAAGCCATCGAGTTAATCGGCCAGGTGTCGCTGGGCATTCCGCGCATCATCAACAATATTTGTGACAACGCCTTGTTGTACGGCTACGCTGGCGGTCATCGCACGATTACCGCCGAGGTCATACAGGAAGTGATTCAAGCCTTGGATATTTCGGTAAACGATTTTACCAGTAACGGGGAAAACCCTATGGAAGCCAAGGGGTGGGAGGAAACTCCACCAGCCGTTACGGTGAGTGCTGCCGGAGCGCTACAGGGATAAAGGTTGCCACATCAGACCGCAGGCACAAGAGCCAGGTCACCAACAAGCATTTCATTCGGTAATCCAAAATCCGAAGAACGAACCCAAAATCAGCAAAGAAATTAGGAGAGAATTATGGTTGCAGTCCTGAAACCGTGGGAGTCACAGATCAGAAATCACAGCGACGATTGGATACATATTATTAGCAGAGGCGACGCCGAAACCTTATGGTCGAAACTCTTTCACATCGTGTCGCGGCACAGCGCCGTGCGTTCGCTTGGCGCGTCCAGAGATTTGTCGTGGGAAAGTTTGAAAGAGATGTGCTGTGATTTAACGCAAGACCTCTATTTGAAATTGCAGGAGAAAGACCGCTGGCAATTTTATATCAATGTCGGCTACACCCACGAGCGCGTCGAACACGAACTCTATGACATAGAGGTTCCCAATCTGGTGTCTCGCTTGCTGCGCGAGCGCCACCCGGAGTCCTATCGCATTGCGCGCCGCACCAGCAATTTGCTGATGACCAAAAAAGAGTTTCGCTGCTACAGTCGCCCGGCGTTGACCAAATCGGCTACGTCGTCGCGCCCCACCGGCAAGATGGCGCTGCAGGTTTACGGGTTGGCCGAGTGGCCTGCCGATATGCCCGTCAAAGCGCCGCAACACCTGCACGAGATGATGAAAGAAGTGGCCTTTCGCAAACGCGACACCCGCCGCGCCGGACGCGGCAGCAGTTCCCAAGTGGTGATTTCCAATCCCGAATTGACGCAACTCATCATCGAGATTTTCCGCACCATCAAGTCGCCCACAGATATTCGCACCATGCGTTCATTGGTGTTGTCAAAGCTGGCCATCGAAGATTCGCAGATGGTCTCTATGGATGACACGCTGGAAAAATCAAGCGCCGAGTCGGAACCCGTCAAGCTGGATTTTGCCGACACCAAACCCTCGCCCGAAGAGGTCATGCTGGAAAAAGAGATCATTGCTCACATGGAGGCGGTCGCCGATACCATTATGGAAAGTTGTCGGCAAAGCGTCCGCCACAAACCGCAGCGCTTTCGCAAACTCGTCGAAGTGGTCTGGCATTGTTATTTCAATCCCGCCGCGCCGTCGCAAACCAGCATCGCCCGCTTGATGAACATATCGGATTCGCTGGTCAGTCATTACCGCAAAATTTTTGACCACATCGCTCGTCAACAAACGCTCACCGTTGATGAATATATCTATCTCAACAGCGCTCTCGATAAGCGCATCTCCGAGATGGTGGTACGCGACAAAGAGGCGGCGCGCCAATCGGAAACACCGAAAGCCTTTGCGCTTCCCGTCGTAGCGCCGCTTTATTGCGCGCCGCTGAAATATCGTGTCGCAACGACGACCGGCAATTGATGGGCCAACGAGACTGAGCAGTTTTCAGGAGACACACGGATGAAATTTTCGATCATTATTCCAACCTATAATCGCGCTGACGAGGTGCGCGGCACGCTGTGCAATATGGCTATGCTAACGCCGCAGGGCGATTGGGAAGTGATTGTCGTGGACAACAACTCTACGGACGACACACGCGCGGTGGTCGAAGACATCGCCACCTGGTTTCCAGTCAAGTTGCACTACCTGTTTGAACAAGAGCAGGGGCGTTGTGCGGCGCTCAATCGCGGTATCCTGGCGGCGCACGGAGAAATCATTTTGACCACGGATGACGATGTGCGGGTTGCGCCGGATTGGCTGGATCAGGCAGCCTCGGCGCTCGCTCAACATCAATGCGATTACGTTGGCGGCAAGGTGTTGCCGATCTGGGGCGGCGAGCGCCCTGCCTGGTTGCCCAATCACGCGGGCAGGCCGTGGTCAGTGATAGCGCTTTTGGATCACGGCGAAGCGCCTTTGGAATTCAATCAACGCTATGTGCCGCTGGGCGTCAATCTGGCGTTTCGCCGCGACTGTTTCACTCGCGCAGGGCTTTGGGATAATCGCGTCGGGCGCAAAGCCGGGACGCTGCTCGGCCAGGAAGTGCGCGAATGGGGTTTGCGCGCCAAGGCGGCAGGCTTGCGCGGTTTTTATGCGCCGCAGATGGTGGTTCAACACATCATTCCGCAAGAGCGTTTGAGCAAACGCTATTTCCGCCGCTGGTTTTACTGGAACGGCATCAGCCGCGCTCTGCTTTATGAACAGGCGCGCATCAATATGGAATCCCCCGAAGACACCTCGCTCGATTTTGCCAACGTGCCGCACCTCGCAGGAGTGCCGCGTTATATGCTGCGAACCTATTTCGGCACCTTCGTGCGTATGCTGAAGGCTTACGCCAGCAAAGATATAGAAGCGCGTTTCGAGCGCGAACTGGAGCTATGGTTTTTTGCCGGTGTCGTGCGTCAACGCTGGAAAGATCGCAAAGGCAAAGCGCGGATGATGTCGGCCAAAACCAACGTCGCAGAAAGTCAATAATACCGAACTGCGAAACCAAATGAGTTGAGAAGCGGTCTTTGACCGCGCATTCCGACTGCGAAACCAAATGAGTTGAGAAGCGGTCTTTGACCGCGCATTCCGGCGGTCAGAGACCGCCTCTCAACTCAGAAGTGGTCTTTGACCGCGCATTCCGGCGGTCAGAGACCGCCTCTCAACTCAGACTATTCTCTTGTGCATCTTGATATAAGAGTGCGGGAGTCTGTCAAGAGGAAGGAGACAACAGCGCATGAAGGGAATCGTTCTGGCTGCCGGAAAAGGTTTGCGTTTGAACGGGGCGACCGGCAACACGCCGAAATGCCTGATGGAAATCGGCGGCGGCACGTTGCTGGAGCGCCAGATTCACACCTTGAGAAATTGCGGCATCACCGACATCGTGGTAGTCGTCGGCTATCAAGCCGAGCGTGTGCGCCAAAGTTGCGACGGGCGTATTCGCTTCGTGGAAAATTCCCGCTTCGACCAAACCAACAGCCTCTATTCGTTGTGGCTGGCGCGTCAAGCACTTGCCGAAGGCTTTGTCGTCCTCAACTCTGACGTGCTGTTTCACCCGCAATTGCTGGCGAATCTCTTGGCTGCGCCTTATCACGATGCCTTGTTGATTGACTATGGCAATCCTTTGTCCACAGCGCTTGGCGACGAAGAGATGAAAGTAAAAGTTCGCGGCGAGCGCGTCATCGAGATCAGCAAAACCATGCCGCCACAGGAAGCCGACGGCGAAAATCTCGGCATCGTAAAATTCAATGCCAACAGCGCAGCGCTGTTGATAGAAATTATGCAGCGCTTGATTACCAACGGCGGACAGCGCGACTGGGCACCGCGAGCCTTCTGCGAGTTTGCCGCCGCGCGTCCGCTGTATGCCGTTGACGCGCAAGGCTACCCGTGGATTGAAATAGATTTTCCCGAAGATTTTCAGCGTGCGGTGCGCGACATTCTGCCAAAGCTTCCCGCTGCTGATAGCCGAACGACCGCGCCGCGCCCTCTGAGCCGACAAGCACAAGCCGCAGAATTTTTTTCGTGAGCCGGTGCAGGCAGGCGCTTTCATCGGACTTCGCGCATGAAGTGAAGACCAGACCATGAGTTTTGCCGCGCTTTTGAAATTCGCTCAACAGACGGATGCGAAATGGCAGCGCCATCGCCACCCTGAAAACCGCTCGGTGTTGGTGGATTCGCGCACCGCTATGAATTACGCCATTGTCGCGCCGCTTCATCGAATGATGCGCGCTGACCATCGCGTGCAGTTTTATTTCACCGCCAGCGAAATGCCGCAAGCCTGCACCGCGATTTATCGCGAGGCCGGTGCAGCGGCGCGCCTGATTACGCCGCAACGCGCCGCGCTCATGAAATTCGATGCCTATTTGACCGCCGATCAATTGTGGGTGAAGTTGCCACGCGGCACGCGGCGCATACAGATGTTTCATGGCGTCGCCGGAAAATACGGTCACATTTATGACACGCCTGCGCGTTCCATGCGCGAATGGCATCGCCTGTTTTTCATCAATCAACGCCGCTTGAATAATTACTTACGCAGCGGCGCGATTGATGCCGACAGCCCCGCCGCCCAACTTATCGGTATGCCCAAACTGGATTGCCTGCTCGATGGTTCGCTGTCGCGTAAGGCGCTGCTTGAGTCATACGGCTTTGATCCGGCGCGGCAAACCGTTCTTTATGCGCCGACGTGGTCGCCTTATTCATCGGTCAATGCGTTGGGACTGGAATTGATCGAGCGCTTGTGCCAAGCCGGATACGCCGTCATCGTCAAACTGCATGACCGTTCACAAGACACCCGATTCATACACTCTGGCGGGGTGAATTGGCGCGAACGTATCAAACCGATACTGGAAAAATACGGCGGCCATCTGGCACAAAGCGGCGATGCCTGTCCGTACCTGGCGGCAGCGGATGTGTTAATCACCGACCACAGTTCCGTAGGTTTCGAGTATCTATTGCTAGACCGTCCGGTAATTCGCATCGAGATGCCGGAGTTGATTGCCCGCACCAACATTCATCAAGACTATGTGCAGCTGCTGGCCGAGGCGGCCAGCAGCGTCCGCAATGTCGAGCAAACCCTTGCCGCCGTTGAACAGGCGTTCGCCGCGCCGCGAGAGAAATCGTCCGCTCGCCAACACGTCGCGCAAGAGTTGTTTTATCAACCCGGCACGGCCACCGTGCGCGCTGTCAAAGCGCTTTACGAAGTGATGGAGTTGGAACTGCTTCACCAAATTCATTTGCGTGTTTCATAACTTTTCGGTTTCCGAAAGATTGAAATCTTGTAACTAGAGGGGGTCGCAGAAATGGATGTTTTGTCCAGATATTGTGGGTGATGGTTTAATCATCTACAACATATAGACGGTTTCTGAAATTCTGCGACACCCTCTAACTACCTAGCCGTCTTTGCCCCGAAGGGGTATAGGAAATTAGCCAGTGCTACAGGCACTGGCATCATGTTGGGCAAACGCGGCGCGCCCTGAAAAGGTGCAGGAGAGGCGATGCGGCAAGCCTCCGGCGCTCTGTCAGAGCGCGACCGTCAAGCCGCCTGCGTCTTCCCGTGGCTTTCCCACGGGCTACTCTCCTGTGCGCCTACGGCGCAAAAACTAAGCGACCGGCAATTTTCAAACAAGCTGAGTAGATACGAAATCTTGCCGTAAAAATCGCCCACGGTTCGGCCTCTGACCCTGTGCTTTTGCAAGCTTCATAGGATTCGAGGTGTTGAAAGCTTGAGTCCCCTTACTCCGAACAGTGGCAAAATTATGACATCAAAATAACAGGTTCGGGGCATATCAGGGGGCGATTTTTCAAGGGCGCGGCACACCTTTCGCAACAGCCCTTGAGTAATTTTTTGATTCTCTACTGCCTATGGAGCGAGCATTTATGCGGGTTAATTCTGGCGTTGTTGAAAACCGAAAAGGGAAATCTCCTGGCCGAAATTTCATGGTAAAACTTCTTCTTCTTCTCAGTTTTTTTCTCTCTATGGTTTTTGGCGCGCAAGCGCAGGAGCGGCTTTGCGACAATTCATTTGAAGATTGCCGCACCCCTTTATGGAAATTGATTGATGCGGAAACGCAACAAATTGACGTGGCTTTCTGGTTCATGCAAGACACCTCTTACGCGACTAAATTAATCAATCGCAAAAACGCCGGGGTGCAGGTGCGCGTCATCGTTGACCCCCGCGCCAATCCGATTTATTCAGGCAATCAACAGATTCTCGATCAATTGCAGGCGGCAGGCATTCCCATGCGCTACAAATTAAACGCTGGCATCCTGCATAACAAGGTGATGATTTTCGCCGCCCAGAACAAAGTTGAATTCAGCAGCGCCAACTACAACGCCGCGTTCGAGCCATACACGCCTTATACCAATTATCAGGATGAAGTCATCTATTTCAGCGATGATCCCTCGGTGGTCAACAGTTTCAAAACCAAATACGATGACCTGTGGACCGACACCGTTTCTTACGGCAACTATGCCAACATCAGCGCTCCTCTGACGCGCAGCTATGCGACCACGCCGATTGATCCGGAGTTGAATTTTCCGCCCAGCGCCGACAGCTCGCAGGATTTTCGCAATCGCACGGTCTATCATCTCAATCAAGAGACGCAGAAAATTGACGCGATTATGTATCGCATCACCAATCAGGATTTCAGCAACGCCATGATTGCGGCGGTCAATCGCGGCAAGCCGGTGCGCTTGATGACCGAGCCGGATCAGTACCGCGACCCGGCGCGCTTGTGGCATTCGTGGAATGTGGATCGAATGTATATGGCCGGTGTGCAGATCAAAGATCGCAAGCATCTGGGATTGAATCATCAAAAGACGGTGCTGTTATACGGCCAGGGGTTGACCATTTTTGGTTCGTCAAACTGGACCGGGCCTTCCTCGAATTATCAGCAGGAGCATAATTATTTCACCACCAAGCCGTGGTTCTTTCAGTTCTTCGTCAACGAGTTCGAGCGCAAATGGAATTCCGCCATCGAGATGGAACCCTTCGTGCCTTTGCCGCCGGATGCCCCTATCAACCAGTCACCGGCAAACGCGGCAAACGCGCAACCGACCACGCTGACGTTGGCTTGGGAAGGCGGTTATTGGGCGCACAAATATGACATTTATTTCGGCACCAATGCCACACCACCGTTAATCGCTACGGATGTACAGACCGGCGCGCCGGGACCAGGCAGCGCCGAAACTTTTACGGTTTCGGGACTCGCGCCGGGGACAACTTATTACTGGCGCGTAGTTGGCAAAACCATGGCCAACCGCACGGCAAGTAGTCCGGTCATCAGTTTCACCACCGTCGCGGCGGGAACGCCGCCTGCCAGTCCGCCTACCGTCACTTCGATTTTACCGGCCACCGGCAGCACCTATGGCGGCACTGCCGTCACCATCAACGGCACAGGTTTTACCAACGGCGCAACCGTCAGTTTCGACGGCATTCCGGCCACCAACGTCAGCGTCTTGAGCAGCACTTCGATCTCTGCGACTACACCGGCTCATGCGGTGGGCGCGGCGGATGTCATCGTCACCAACAGCGATGGCGGACGCGGCGTGTTGAGCAGTGGCTTCACCTTCACAGGCGCTACGACTGCCGCGCCGCCTATGGTGAATTTGATCTCTCCCGAAAGCGGCACGCCTAGCGGCGGCACCTCGGTCACCATCAGCGGCGTGGGCTTCGTTCCCGGTGCTACCGTCACCATAGGCGGCGAGCAGGCGATGGATGTAGTGGTCGCCAACAGCGGCTATACCATCACTGCCACAAGCCCCGCTCACGTCGAAGGGCGAGTAGATATCACGGTCACCAATCCCGATTTGCAAAGCGCCACGCGAGCCAGTTCTTTCCAATATGTTGCACCGCCGCCACCGCCGACGATTACGGCAATTACGCCGAACAACGGTTTGACGACCGGCGGCACTCTGGTGACCCTCAGCGGCACCGATTTCAATTACGGTGCTACCGTCCAGATCGGCGGCACGCTGGCCACTACTATCACGGTCATCAATCCTACGACGATTACCGCCCGAACCCCTTCGCATAGCGCCGGGGCGATGGACGTAGCGGTGACCAATTATCAAGGCCCAACGGTCACTTTAACCGGCGGCTTTACGTACACGCCGCCTTCTGCGACCGCGCCAACCCTCAGTTCGGTGACGCCCAATTCCGGCAGCACGGTCGGAGGCACTTCGGTGACTCTTGCCGGTAGCAATTTCGTGGGCGGCGCAACCGTCACCTTTGGCGGCGTGGCGGCAACCGGCGTGACGGTCAACAGCGCCACTTCCATTACCGCTACGACTCCGGCACACGCGGCAGGCGCAGTCAATGTCACCGTCACCAATCCCGATTCGCAAAGCGCCACCTTGACCAACGGTTTTACTTTTGTGTCCCCATCAACGGCGAGCGATGTGGTCTTGTACGCTGCGGAAGCGGCGGTCAAAGTGGGTAATTTCTCGGTGGTCTCAGACCCCACGGCAGCGGGCGGCGCAAGCATCTATAATCCCGATGCCGGAGCGCCGAAACTGGCGAATGCGCTGGCCAGCCCGACCAGCTATTTTGAGATGACCTTCAACGCCGAAGCCAACACCGCGTATCGTTTGTGGGTGCGAGCGAAAGCAGATAACAACTCGCCGTACAACGATTCGTTCTTCGTACAATTTTCCGACAGCGTGGATACGGCCAACGCCGCCACTTATCGCATAGGCACGACCAACGCGACGACCGTCAATCTGGAAGATTGCTCCGGCTGCGGCTTGTCGGGGTGGGGCTGGCAAGACAACGGCTGGGGCGTCGGGGTGTTCGGGCCGCTCATCTATTTCCAAAACGCCGGTACTCACACGCTACGCCTACAACCACGCGAAGATGGCTTCTCGATAGATCAAATTCTGTTGTCGCCGCAGACCTATTTGAACAGCGCTCCCGGAGCGCTGAAAAATGACACCACGATTCTCGCCAAGACGGGCGCGCCGCCAGCGCCAGCGCCAACCGTGAGCGCCGTTTCGCCAAACTCTGATGTCAGCACTGGCGGCACCTCCGTCACCATCAGCGGCACGAATTTCGGCACAGGAGCCAGCGTCACATTTGGCGGCACGGCGGCAAGCAATATCAATGTAGCCAACAGCACAACCATAACCGCGACGACTCCTGCACACGCCGCCGGTGTCGTCAACGTAGTCGTCACCAATCCTGATAATCAAAGCGCCACTCTGACTAATGGCTTCACCTACACTGCGCCGCCTCCCGCGCCTGCGCCAACCCTCAGTTCCGTCACGCCCAATTCCGGCAGCACGGTCGGAGGCACCTCGGTGACTCTTGCCGGTAGCAATTTCGTGGGCGGCGCAACCGTCACCTTTGGCGGCGTGGCGGCAACCGGCGTGACGGTCAACAGCGCCACTTCCATTACCGCTACGACTCCGGCGCACGCGGCAGGCGCAGTCAATGTCACCGTCACCAATCCCGATTCGCAAAGCGCCACCTTGACCAACGGTTTTACTTTTACCAATCCGGCTTCGCCCTTGCCCACGTTCGGTCACGTCATTCTGGTCGTCGAAGAGAATCACAGTTATTCGAACGTCATCGGCAATTCGGCCATGCCTTATTTGAACACGCTGGCTTCGCGCTACGGCCTGGCGACCAACTACTTTGCCGACACGCATCCGTCCATAGGCAATTATTTCTATTTGACCACGGGGCAAGGCATAACCAATGATTCGAATTTCACCGGCACGGTCTCGGTTGATAATCTGACGCGGCAGTTGATCGCGGCGGGCAAAACCTGGAAATCGTATGCCGAGAGTTTGCCAGCGACAGGCTACACCGGCGGCGACCAATATCCTTACGTCAAGCGGCACAATCCGTTTGCCTATTTATCCGATGTCTTGAACAGTCCGGCGCAAACCAATAATCTGGTGCCGTTTTCGCAATTCGCCAACGACCTGGCCAACTTCCAGTTGCCGAACTTTTCGTTCATCGAGCCGAATCAATTGGACAACGCACACGATTGCCCATCGAGCAACCCTGCGTGCACCGACAATGACAAATTGACGACCGCCGACAACTGGTTGAAGACCAACCTTGACCCGTTGATTGCCAGCCCGGTCTTTCAACAAGATGGCTTGCTGGTGATCTTGTTCGATGAATCCATCAACACCGACACGGCGCACGGCGGCGGACAGGTGGCCATGCTGGTCATCAGCCCGAAAGCCAAACAGAATTTTCAATCCACTACTTTGTATCAACATGAAAACACCCTGCGCCTGATTGCCGAAGGCTTGGGCTTGACCGCGTTTCCGGGCGCTTCAGCCAGCGCCGCAAATATGGCGGAATTTTTCAGCACCACGAACAATAACGCGCCCCTCATCAACAGTCTCGCGCCGAACAACGGCACCACCACTGGCGGCACTGTCGTCACCATCAACGGCACGGGTTTTGTTTCAGGAGCAACCGTCAATTTTGACAACCTCCCGGCAACCAATGTCACGGTAGTTGGCAGCACGACGATTACCGCCACCACTCCGGCACACGCGGCAGGCGCGGTCAATGTCACCGTCACCAATCCCGATTCGCAAAGCGCCACCTTGACCAACGGTTTTACTTATGGCTCGTCCACCCCCGCAGAAACTCTTTTGCTGGTGGATGACTTCAATAACAACACGCTCGATACCACCAAGTGGTCACTCAATAATCTCTTCAGCGGTTATACCGATAGCGGGGTTGCGGTGAGTGATCAAAATCAGCATTTAGAGATTGGCGCGCTCAAGCAGAACACTTCGGGGTCGCACTATAACGGCCTGCGTTCAGCCTTGAGTTACAACTTTACGGGCGCGTATGCGGCGGTTGAACTGGTGCAGCCGCCCAACGCGGCGACCGCCGCTGACGCCATGCTGACCATCGGTCAGGACCCCAACAATTACTATCGCATCTATGTCGAAGCGGGAAATTTAATCTGTCAAAAGAAGGCCAAAGGCACCAAGATGGACTTGTTGACAGTGCCGTTTGATGCGGTCAATCATCGCTTTCTGCGGATTCGTCACGATGCGGCGTCGGGCAATGTGGTGTTCGAGACCGCGCCGGGCAGCGGCGGCGTGCCGGGAACCTGGGTGCAACGCGCCAGTCAATTATGGGATACCACGGCGGTGCCTCTGGCTGCTGTTCTCTTTGAAATAAAAGCCGGAACCTGGAGAGCCGAGGCCAGCGCGCCGGGAACGATTTTCTTTGATACCTTCAAAGCCGCCAAGCCTTGAGGCAAAGGGTATGGTTAGCGAGTCAAGGAGGCGAGAAGTTGCGTAGCACCTCTGTCACAGCATGAAAAAAAGCGCGCCACGCATCAGCTAGAAGGTCTGATGCGTGGCGCGCTTTTCTGTAGCAAGGAAGCGTAGCGGCGCGAGCAGAATAAGCGCACTTCTTCTGCACCTCGCCCGAAGTCCTCAATGCAATTGGAACGTCGCAACCGCCATGTTGTGATCCGAAGGTCGCACGCCTTTATCATCGGTCGTGCCGATCAACTCGACAGGCGTGCGGCTCAAGTCGCGCAGATCAGGAATGGCCGCGCTGTTGAGCGTCAGATTGCTCGCACCTTTTGAATAGAAGATATAATCAATGCGGCCTCGACGGGTTCGCGTCATCCAGACCACAGGATTATCGGGATACGAGGTCGCCGTACTGGCATTCATCGCTTCATTCCACGAGTCGAAGTAATTGGCGGTCATCTGCGTGATCTCCGACAAATCGGGACCGGCATTGAAATCGCCAACAATGATGCGCGGTTCGGCAAAGCCTGCCAAAAAATTCTTCAACTCGCTGACCTCGGCAAGGCGATAAGTTGACGAATTGGCATCAAGATGAGTTGTGAAGAAATTCACTACTTTGCCGTTGACGTTGACGGACATCTGCGCCACCGAGCGTTGATAGCTCAGGTACAGATGGCTGGTGCTGACCACCGGCCACTTCGTCAAAATAAAATTGCCTTCGGTGTAACCGGCAAACTTGGGCACCCAGTAATAATTCCAGGTGACGCCGGTTTTCTGGGTCATCAATGCGGCCAACTGCTGCGGCATATTTTTCGAGCCGCTCTGTTCCACTTCATACATACCAACAATGTCCGGCGCTTGATTGACCAGATACGTCGCCTGCCGATTCAAATCGTAAGCGTTATCAGTGCCATTGCCGAATTGCGCGTTCCAACTGACGACGCGCAGTTGCACGCCCACGGGTGGTGGCAGCGGCGCAGGGTTGGTAACCGTGATGAGCGTCGAAGCCGTGGCGGTCGCGCCTTGATTATCGGTCACGGTCACTCGCGCCGTGTAGCTGCCCGCCGTCCCATACGCATGGCTGGGCGACATCTGCGCCGCGCTCTGGCCGTCGCCGAAATCCCAACTGTAACTGGCAATGTAGCCATCGGCATCTGTCGCCGTCGCCGTAAAGAAACTTGTCAAGGTCGCCACTCCCGTACTCGGCGAGGCGGTGACGCTCACTTGCGGCGGTTGGGCGCGCTTCCGCCCACGGTACTGGCCAAAATCGTCGCGTCATTTTTCGCCGCCCCCGGCGCGCTGTTCAAATAGGTCTGCGGCGACAACACGATTTGATCTATCGAGAAGCCGTCTTCTCTGGCCTGCACGCGCAAGCTCTGGGTGCCGCTGGTTTGAAAATAGATCACCGGCCCCAACACCCCGACGCCCCAGCCGTTGTCTTGCCAGCCCCACCCCGACAAGCCGCAACCCGCACAGTCTTCCAGATTGACGGTCATCGGTTGGAAAATTGCACGAAGAACGAATCGTTGTACGGCGAGTTATTGTCTGCTTTCGCTCGCACCCACAAACGATACGCGGTGTTGGCTTCGGCGTTGAAGGTCATCTCAAAATAGCTGGCTGGATTGGCCTGCGCGTTGGCAAGCTTGGCGGCTCCGGCATCAGGATTATAGAGGCGCTCGCCGCCAGCGGCTGAACTATCGGCGACGCTGCTGAAACTGCCTACCTTGACGCTTGCCGTCGCGGCATATAAAACGATTTCGCTGGCGCTCGTTTGCGCGTCTACACGCGGCAGCGCCAGCCATACCACACCCAGTGACAGCAGCACAAAGGTATAACTTATCTGTCTAAAAACTCTTTTCATTCTTTCTTTTTCTCCCTACAAAAATTCGCCTCTGTGGGCGATATGAATTCCCGACCTGGGGTCGAAATTGCCTTTGCCTTTTTCTCCTCAAGGCAAGCGGCACATTACAAGCGGCTGAAAGGAGAAGGCCGCTAGGATTGGCGTTGTGCGGTTTCCGCTCTGCGAGGCTCAAGGCGAGGTCGTCCATCAAGTGAGCAGACAGACCTTTACCGAGCCACCCTGCAAAAGTTGGCATCGTCTCAAGCACAACTCTTTATTTGTCATTCAAAATATTGGTACTGCGAGGGCTTCACTATGACACGGAGACGCTCGCTCCATGCTCTAATCAATGCCAACACACACTGCCGTCCAAGCTACTCTTGCTTCACACCCATAGCTCAAGCGTGATTGGCAAACCGTAACGAGTTTTAACCTAACATTTTTACAGGAGCTAGAGATTGCATCGCTGCCGGGCTTCAAGCGGTTTTGATGCACTTGGTGAGGAGAACCTGATTCTAAACCCAAAGAACTGATACTGCCATTCTTCGTCATCTTATGATTTTATTTGGAGAATCGGATTATACTGGCCTAGCTTCTCACAATCAATAATAACTATGGCGTTGCCTTTAGATTATGAAGTCAACATAGAAATGTTCGGAACTTGTTGCGAAGAGTTTGTTCTTGAGCCCTTTCCACCGCGATGTTTTTGCAGATTTCACGGCATTTTCAGTATCAATCAAATGAGCGGACGAGTTTACGATTATGGCGACGACCCGGCGAACCGACGACCCTTGCAAGCTCCTGGCGGCGGCGCTTGAGGCTTTGCCGCGAAAGCAGAGTTGCCGTGCAGTTGCCAACCGGCATTCGCCATCACAGGCTTGAAGAATGCAATTAGACGTACTCATTCCCACATATAACCGCCAGGAATTATTGCCGAGAACCTTGCAAAGCCTGCTTGAGGCCAACCCTCCGGCGGGTTTGAATGTTCACATCACCGTCATAGATAACAACTCCAAAGACCACACACGCCAACTCGTTCAGGCGTGGATGCCGCGCTTTGCGGGTCGTCTGCATTATCGGTTTGAAGCGCAACAAGGGCGCTCCTGCGCCTTAAACAAAGGCATACGATCAACTCGCGGCGACCTCGTTGGCATGATTGACGACGACGAAGCGATAGATGCGAATTGGTACCACACCGTCTTTGCGGCCTTTCAAAATCCCGAGGTGGATTTCATCGGCGGCCCGTATCATCCGAGTTGGGGCGCGCCGTGTCCGGTGTGGCTGCCGAAACAATATGTAGGCGTGATTGGCTGGATAGATGGCGGCACCGAGGTTCGCCCTTTTGACCACAGCTACCCCGGCATACTCATGGGCGGCAATGCGGTATTGCGGCGCAGCCTTTTGAACCAAGTCGGCTTGTATTTGACTTCGCTCGGACGCACCGACAAACACTTGCTGGCCGGCGAAGACGAAGATATGTACGAGCGCTTGCTCAAGGCCGGAGCGCGTGGTCTGTATCGGCCCGACTTGATTATCTATCACTACATTCCGCCGCAGCGTTTGACCAGAGGCTACTTTCGCCGCTGGTGTTTCTGGCGCGGCGTGTCTATGGGATTTTTGCGCCGCGAGCAAAAACCTGCGGCAAACATTGTCGAACTGGGCGGCGTGCCGCGTTATCTGTATGGCGCGGCATGGCGCGGCCTGCTCAAAAAACTCGCGGAGGCGCTGTGCTTGAGAAAAAATTCTGCCGCCGGTTTTGCCGGAGAACTGGCGCTGTGGGATGTGGCGGGCTTTTTTTATGGCAGGCATTTTTATCGCCCTGCGGTTGACGCCAAACCGGCGAATGAAATGGAAGTCATGTCGTCCGTGTGAAGAAAAAATAACCACGAACGGCAAGGCGCGTGAAGCCTTGCCGCACATCAGGGAGCAAGATCGAAAATATGGCTAGTCGAAATCCTGTGGAGGCAATCCGCGCTTCAACTTTTGAAAGCGTTGCGCCGCGTCGTCTGTCGGTAATCCGTCCGCCTTCCTTGACGCGCCTGAATTTGCCTGCCAACCTCAGCAAACTGTTTCACTACCGCGACCTGCTTTATACCTTGACGGTGCATCGCATCAAGGTGCGTTACAAACAATCGGCGCTGGGCGTGTCGTGGGCGATTCTACAACCGTTTTCCATGATGCTGATCTTCACCATCATCTTTTCATTGTTTGCCAGAATGCCCAGCGATGGCGCGCCCTATGCGTTATTCGCCTATGCCGCATTGTTGCCGTGGACCTACTTTTCTACGTCGTTGGCCAACGCCACAAGCGGTCTGGTCAGTCACACGCAACTGGTCACCAAAGTCTATTTTCCGCGAGAGATTCTGCCCATCACTTATGTCTTTGCCGCTTTGTTCGATTTTCTGATCGCCTCAACGGTGTTGGCGGGCTTGATGATTTATTATCGCGTGCCGCCGAGTTGGAACGCGCTGTATGCCTTGCCCATCGTGGTGATTTTGACCGCTTTTGCCATTGCTATGGGGCTGCTGTTTTCCGCCACTCAGGTGCGCTTTCGTGACATCGGCGTAGCCGTTCCGCTCATCCTGCAACTGTGGATGTTCGCCACGCCGGTGATCTATCCGTTGAGCGCCGTGCCAGCGCGATTGCGTTCGCTGTATGTGTTAAACCCGCTGGTTGGCCTGGTCGAAAATTTTCGTCAGACGGTGTTGAACGGCGCAGCCCCTGATTTTTACACCTTGGGATTATCGGCGTTCATCTCGTTTGCCCTGCTGATTATTTCTTACACCTACTTCAAACACATGGAAGCCACTATGGCGGACATCATCTAGCACCAGCGGAGCCGAACAATCATGTTTGATTTGAAATTTGATGGAGTCTCGAAAAAGTACAAAATCCGCGAAGAAGATCACGCCGACGCTTCGCCCCACAAAGTCGTTCGCAAATTGCAAAGCCTGTGGCGACGCTCGAAAGAATTTTGGGCGCTGAAAGATGTCAGCTTTGAAGTCGAGCGCGGCGAATCGCTGGGTATCATCGGCCCTAACGGGGCGGGCAAAAGCACGGTGTTAAAACTGCTCTCGAACATCACCTCGCCCACCACCGGCGAGATCAAAATCAACGGCAGTTTATCGGCGCTCATCGAAGTCGGTTCCGGCTTTCACCCTGAATTGACGGGGCGCGAAAACATTTATCTGAACGGCTCGATTCTTGGTATGCGCCGCCGCGAGATTGCCAAAAAACTCGAAAGCATCGTCGAATTCGCCGAGATCAAACCGTTTCTGGATTTGCCCGTCAAACGCTATTCATCGGGTATGTATGTGCGGCTGGGGTTTTCCATAGCGGCGCACCTTGACCCCGACATACTGTTGCTCGATGAAGTGCTGGCGGTCGGTGATCTGGCCTTTCAAGCCAAATGTCTGCGCCGCATCGAAGACCTCAGACGGTCGGGAACCACTATCGTATTTATTTCGCACGACCTCGGCGCAGTGCAGCGTTTGTGCAAGCGTGCCTTGTTGATGCGCCAGGGCGAGATTGTCGCCAGCGGTTCTTCGTTCGATGTGGTCAACCAATATCAGCACACGGCGGCAGATTTTTCGCCGCCTGATCTGCACGGGCTGTTGATTACCAAAGCCGCAGAGATTACCGGGCTGCAACTTTTCGACCTGAACGGCAAGCCCACAGAAGCCTATGACACCGGCCAACCTTTGCAAGTACGCCTGGAATATTTTGCCCACGAGCGCATCGAGGATGGCGTCTTCGAGGTGCTCTTTTTTTCCGGCAGCCGCGAATTGATTAGTCAGTTCACCACCGAAGTCAGCGGCGACCCGATTGATATAGAACCCGGCGCGGGGGTGATTGAATTCGGTTGCGCCGAAATTGGCTTGTTGCCGGGCATCTATTATGTGGACGCAACGATCAAGCATCGCGCCGCCCCCGAAGGCAGCCACATTGACTGGCAATATCAACGCGCCTTGCTACGCATTGATCCGGGGCGCTTGGTCTATGGCAAATTTTATATGCCGCACCAATGGCGACATCAACGCGAGTCGTTGGCGTCGCACCTCGCCGCCGAACCGGCGGTCAGCAATGTAGTTTCATAGCAACGTAGAGTTTTGTGAAAGAGCAGAAAGCCTCTCGTCGGTCATCGGATGAAGGCCGCCGGTTAGGATTGTGGCGGCAATAAAGTGCAACCTTGTACGGGCGATCCTGCGGTGGTCGCCCCTTCTTCAAAGCCAATAGATTTCAAAGAGAGGCGACCACCGCAGGATCGCCCGTACATTTATGATCAAGGCTCTCAAACTTACGGAGCAATCATGAGTGAGTCGTTCGACATAGCGGTGATTCTCTGCACCTACAATCGCTGCGAATTGTTGCCGCAGGCTATCGCCAGCATCCTCGCGCAAGATTGTCCGCAGGTGCGTTACGAACTCCTCGTCGTTGACAATCATTCGACCGACCGCACCCGCGAGGTCTGCGAAGCGATGTTGTCACCAAGCCCTGTACCGGCGCGTTATCTATTCGAGCCGCAGCAGGGCGTCTCGTTTGCGCGCAACGCGGCAATCGCCCAGGCGCGTGCGCCTATACTGGCGTTTTTTGATGATGATGTATGCGTCAGTCGAAATTGGGTGGCGACCATCAAACGCGCTTTCGCTGAACATCCTGACCTCGCCGGACTCGGTGGCAAGGTCTTGCCGCAAGGGTGCGGCGCGTTTCCCGAATGGTTGACGCGACAGCATTGGATGCCGCTGGCGCTACAGGATTATGGCGACCAAGCTTTTCGCATCAACGCCGAAAATCCGCTTGGGCTGGTCGCCGCCAATCTCGCTTTGCGCCGCGAAGCTTTGAAGCGCACAGGGTTATTTTCGCCCGTCTTGCAGCGCGTCAAAAACCGCATCGGTTCAATGGAAGACCACGAATTGCATCAGCGTTTATGGAACGCCGGATTGCAGGAGATGTATCTTCCCGAACTGGTCGTCACCACGGCAGTGCAGGCCGAGCGCTTCAGCAAAAGCTATCATCGCCAGTGGCATCGCGGACATGGACATTTTTATGCGTTGCTGCGCGACGCCGATTTCGAGCGTTCCGCCGGTCGCTTGTTCGATGTGCCGGCGCACCTCTATAAACAGGCGTGTCGAGATGCGTTGGCGTGGTGTAAAGAACGCTTGACCGGTGATTCATCAACCGCGTTTGAACGCGAAACTCGCCTCTGGTTTTTCGTAGGCTTTCTGCAAAATCGGTTGGCGGCATTTCGCCGTTCCGAAAATGGCGGCCTGATGCGCGAAGTAATGGCCTTCCTCTCTTGGTTGCGCCAACGGCACAGCGATCACAAAACTCGTCTCGAAAAACCATAAGTAGCTTCATTCAATCTCAGCCAATTTTATTCACCTGGTCTGCTCACAAGCATTCACTCTTTCTTGAAGCCACCGCCAGAGGCAGTGGTAGTTGACTCATTCCAAGGGGTGAAAGTAAAAAGCGGATTCACTCCAGGTGGCGCGCCGCTGAGAAGTTTACGAACTGAGAGGCGAGGCGGTCGGGTCATTCGCCTGAATCCCCCCGATTGCCATCGCGGGGAGGGTTAAAGCCCAACCTACCAGAGCAGGCAAGCAAAGCTTTTTTGCAATCCCCCAACTGCCGTTGGGGGAAGGTTAAAATCCAACCTACCAGAGCAGGCAAGCAAAATTTTTTGCAATCCCCCCAACGGCAGTTGGGGGAAGGTTAAAGTCCAGCCTTGAGCCTCAGGCAAGGTTGGACTTTAACTATCCCCCGATTGCCATCGGGGGGATTCGTTTATCGTTGGCCGCGTTTTGTAGGTTGGATTTTAACTATCCCCCGATTGCCATCGGGGGGATTGGTTGAAGTTTTGCGGTGTTTCGTAGGTTGAACTTTAGAGCGGTTTTCATATGTGTGTACGGAACACCTTATCGTTGAGCAGCGGTCTTCGACCGTGCGCCGGTCTTCGACCGCCGCTTAACGGGTTTGAGGTTTCCGTAATCTCAAACCCAAACCGCTTTAAGCATCCCCGACAGCAGTTGGTAGGGTTAGCAAGATTGGTTCGCCTCTGAAAAATGTACAGTGTCGAGCTTGGGCGTGAGTTGACGCAGACGCTTCACGCCTAAAGGCGTAACTCTGAACTTTCACTTTATTTCATCCGCCATCTTAAACAGGCAAATAGCCGTAGGCAACGCGAAGCGTTACAATGCTGCTTATGGATTCGGAAAAACAGCATGATGCGTTTGCGGCATTGCGGTTTCGGGAGTTTCGTTTGCTGGTCATCGGCAAATTCATCGGCGTCACAGGGCAACAGATGCTTGGCCTCGCCATCGGTTGGGAACTCTACGAGCGCACCTCTTCGGCCTTGGCGCTTGGTCTTGTAGGATTTGTTCAAGTCTTGCCGATCTTTCTTTTTGTGCTTCCGGCGGGTCACGTTGCCGATCAATTTCCGCCGAAAAAAATTATCGCCATTACCGAAAGCTTGCTGGTCGCTGCGGCGCTCAGTCTGGCGTGGTTGTCCATCAACCCAGGCCCTTTGTGGGCAATCTATCTGAGCCTGTTTGCCATCGGGCTGGCGCGCGCTTTTCAAAACCCGGCGATCTCTGCGCTTCTGCCGCACACGGTCACGCCGACGACGTTTCAAAACGCTGCGACCTGGAGCAGCAGCGCTTGGCAACTGGCGGTCATCGTCGGTCCGGCGTTGGGCGGTTTGCTCATTGGCTGGAGGCATCAAGCGGCGGTGGTTTATGCCTTGAACGTCGTCGCCGGATTAATTTTTTTAACGCTTATTCTCGCGCTGCGCGTGCGCGTTCCGCGTGCGGCGCGTGCCGCTTTCACTTTGCGTTCGCTCGCCGCAGGCACCACTTTCATACGCCGCACCAAAGTGATTTTGGCCGCCATCACTTTGGATATGTTTGCTGTGTTGCTGGGCGGGGCCACCGCGCTTCTGCCCATCTTTGCCAAAGACATTCTTCACGTCGGCCCTGCGGGGTTGGGCTGGTTGCGCGCCGCGCCTTCAATCGGTGCGGTCATCGTAGCGGTGTTGATTGCTCATCGTCCGCCGTTTCAACGCGCCGGACAAGCGTTGTTATGGGCGGTTGCGGGGTTCGGCGCGGCCACCATCGTCTTTGGGCTGTCAACTTCTTTGCCGCTGTCGTTGTTGATGCTGGCTCTACTTGGCGGCCTCGACCAGGTCAGTGTTATCATTCGCGGAACCCTCTTAATGGTGCGAACCCCGGATGAACTGCGTGGCCGCGTGGCGGCTGTGCATAATGTTTTTCTGGGCGCGTCAAACGAGTTGGGCGAATTTGAATCGGGCGTTGCGGCCTCTTTGTTGGGAACGGTGATTGCCGTTGCCGCCGGTGGCGTCGGCACGATTCTGGTGGTGCTGTTAATTGCGCTGGTCTGGCCGGAGATTCGACGATTGGGCGGCCTACAGGAACAAGCTGAAGCCGAATTACAAACCGTTGCATGAATTCGCCAGCGCCTAAGAAAACCGTTTCGTAGTAATTAGAGCGTGGCGCATAAATGGATTTTCTGTCCAGATATTGTAGGTGAAGTTTAACTATCCGCAAGATATGGGCGGTTGCTGGAATTCTGCGACACGCTCTAACCCAGCGTATTTTGTGCTGCCTGGCTGAGGGCTGAAAAATTATGGCGTACCTGTTACAAGATGCTACTCTCATCACGCTCAACCCTGTGGCTGTCGAACGCACCAGCCTGCGAATTCGCAACGGGCGCATCAGCGAACGCGGCGCTCAACTAGCACCTTGCGATGGTGAAGAAGTCCTAAACCTCGGCGGCAAAATTGTGATGGCGGGTATGGTTTGCGCGCACACTCATCTGTATTCGGCACTGGCGCGAGGAATGCCCGCGCCGCCGCGCTCGCCCCATAATTTCAAAGAGATTCTGGAACTCATCTGGTGGCGACTTGATGCCGCGCTTGATGAAGAGACGATTTATTGGAGCGCGCTGGTGGGCGCGCTGGACGCGGCGCGTAGCGGGACAACTTGTTTATTCGATCATCACGCTTCGCCTTCGCATATCCAAGGCTCTCTATCAATCGTCCGCGAGGCGCTTGAAAAAGTCGGCGTGCGCGGCGTCCTGTGTTATGAAGTGACGGATCGCGGCGGACGCTGGCTCCGTGAGGAAGGCATCGCAGAGAATCGCGCTTTCCTGAAATCAACAACCCCTGTTGACCGGCCTAACCAAAGCGCCGCGACCTCGCCTGAAGCGTCGCTGTTTCGCGGCCTGGTTGGCGCACACGCTTCGTTCACCTTGGCGGATGAAGCGCTTGAAGCCTGCGCCGCCTTGATGCGCGACTATGATGCAGGGCTGCACATACACGTCGCCGAAGATTTATGCGACGTTGAAGACGCACGGCAACAATACGGCCTCAGCCTCCTTGAGCGTTTGGCAAAACACGATGCTCTCCATCGCCAAACTATTCTCGCGCACGGCACGCACTTGGACGCACGCGACCTTCAAATGGCGCGTGAGGCCGGGGTGTGGCTGGCGCACAATCCGCGCTCGAATATGAACAATCAAGTCGGCTACGCGCCGACGCCGCAATTCGGTGCGCGTGTTGTGTTGGGAACCGATGGCATCGGCGCGGATTTATTTGCCGAAACCCAATTCGCTTTTTTCAAAGGCCGCGACGCGCAAACTCCTTTCAGCGCCGACCACTGGCTCGGCACGCTGGCCAACAATCAACGCCTGGCTACGGAAATTTTCGGCGTCGAACTTGGTGCGCTGGATACCGGCGCGGCGGCTGATCTAATGGTCTTGAATTATCCAACACCAACGCCCATCAATGCGGAAAACTTCGCTTGGCATTTTGTCTTTGGCATGAATTCGGCTACCGTTGACAGCGTGATGGTCAACGGAGATTTCATCATGCGAAACCGCCAATCAAGGCTTGATGAAGAACGGATTTATGAACAGGCGCGCCGGGCGACAGCGAAACTCTGGGCGAAATTGCAACGCAGTTAGGATAGTGGATGAAAGCAAGTGCAACCTTGTACGGGCGACCCTGCGGTGGTCGTCCGTACAAGGCCTGGGAAAAGCACTCAAGCCTTGCAGGTTATTTCATCCACCATCTTTAATATCGAACGAGAGAAAGGAACTATTCAATTATGTCACGAATCGTCAGATGTGGACTCATACAAGCCAGTAACGTCGAGACGGCTGAACAACCGATAGCAAAAATCAAACAGGCGATGCTGGATAAACACATCGCCATGATTGCCGACGCCGCCCAACAAGGCGTGCAGATCATTTGTCTTCAGGAACTGTTTTACGGTCCCTATTTTCCTGCCGAACAAAATCCGCATTGGTATGAACTGGTCGAGCGCATCCCCGATGGGCCGACTACGCAATTGATGTGTGAGATTGCCCGGCAGCATCAGATGGTCATCGTCGTGCCGATTTATGAAGAAGAGATGACCGGCGTTTATTACAACACTGCTGCCGTCATTGATGCCGATGGCAGCTATCTAGGCAAATATCGCAAGACCCATATTCCGCATTGCCTGCCGGGGTTCTGGGAGAAATTTTATTTCACCCCCGGCAATCTGGGCTTTCCCACCTTCGAGACCAAGTATGCCCGCATAGGCGTTTACATTTGCTATGACCGGCATTTCCCTGAAGGGGCACGGGCGCTGGGTTTGCACGGCGCGGAGATCGTTTTCATCCCCTCGGCAACCACCAAAGGCCACGCCGATTATTTATGGGATTTGGAACAACGCGCTCACGCTGTAGCCAACGGCTATTTCGTCGGCACCATCAACCGCGTCGGCACGGAAGCGCCTTGGAACATCGGCGAATTTTTCGGCTCGTCGTATTTCTGCAATCCTGATGGCAGCGTGCTGGCCAAAGGCAGCGCCGATCAAGATGAGTTGATCGTCGCCGATCTCAACCTCGATGAAATCCGCGAAGTCCGCACCCACTGGCAATTTTACCGTGACCGCCGACCCGATATGTATGACCCGCTCTGCGAGAAATGACAGGCGTGGGGGTGAAGGGGAGAAAGGGAGAAAGAGTGAAGAATTGGTCGTCAATCTGGCAAGCGCTCTGTGTCACGATGACCGCAGCATTTTGATAGCCGCATATGAAGTTCATCATTATGCAAAGCGCTGCCAGATGGTCTGCATGGCTTGCGGCATAGGCGAATCAAAAGTCATCCACTGACCACCCTGCGGATGATGAAATTCCAAGCGCGCCGCGTGCAGACATAAACGCATGGCGTCCGACGTGCGGTGTCGGGTGTCCGGCGTTTGTGGGTCGAAGCTTGGCACAGCGGCTGGGTTGACGGTTAGCGCTTGCTCGTTGTCGGTTGCAGGTTGGGCGCGGTCGGATTCAACCGCCACTGGCGGAGCAAAATAAATTTCATCGCCGACAATCGGATGCCCCTGGTAGGCGCAATGAATTCGCAGTTGATTGGTGCGTCCGGTGACTGGCTCCAATTCTATCAGCGTTGCGTGCGTGCGACGCTCGATGACGCGAAATCGGGTCTCTGCATATTTGCCGTCTTCCGTCACCCAGCGCGGAGGCCGAAGGCTTTCATCCAGACCGATGGGCGCAATGATCGCTCCGCTCTCTGCTGCCACCTCGCCTTCAACAATCGCCAGATAGAGTTTCTTCACCAGACGCTTCTGAAAATGCCTGCCGATGATGCCCAGCGCTTTTTGCGTTTTGGCGATCACCATCACCCCTGAAGTGGCGCGATCCAGCCGATGAATCAACCCCGGACGCACTACCGCTGGCGCTTTGATTGCAGACGCTTCGATTGCAGATAGCGAATTGCGGATTGCGGATTCCCTGGTTTCAGGTTCGCCGCTTGCGCCGGTCACTTCCTGTGCAGGCAAATGATTCGAGCTGGATTCCGCACTCTGCAATCCGTAATCCGCAATCGAAGCATCTGCAATCCGCAACGGGTTCAAATGATAAGCCAACGCATTCAGCAGCGTGCCGCTTTTTACGTTGCGCGTCGGATGCACTAGCATTCCGCTCGGTTTGACGACCACAAGAATCTGCTCGTCTTCGTGAAGAATTTCGAGCGCGATTTTTTCCGCCTGCATCGCTGTCGGCAGGCTGTCATCTATGGTGATCTCTACCTCATCGCACAGCGCCAGATGATAACCGGCGGGTTTACTCTGCTGATTCACCAGACACGCGCCCGCCGCTAACAGATTGGCAATGCGTATGCGGCTCAAGCTGCCGAGTTGCGAGGCCAGAAAAACATCCAGCCGTTGTCGGACTTCGGTCGCCGTAATGTGAAAGTGAAATTGTTTGCTCATCGCTCACCCTCAGAATTCAAGATTCCCGATGCCGAAGTCAAGCGCCGATTTGCACGGCTCCTCGCGGTAAAAAAAGTGTATGCCTTGAAACTGGCTACAGTAGCCAGTTTCAAGGCATACGTGTGACGGCGCTGTGGCTGAATTTCACACAATGCGGCGAATGAAGAAAAACGTCGAGCCATCAGGATTCACCACTCGCAAATAAGCATTCGCATTGCCCTTGATAACTTCTTTGATGGTGCGTCCGTCGCTGAACGGTGGCCTCTGGAACAGTTCTTTGCCTTCGTTCCTGACCTTGGGCGGATTCGCGAAGGTTAAACAAACGCCGGAAACCGGGTCTATCACTTCTATGCGAGCGCCATTCACAAAGCCACGTCCGCTCAAAGTCATCTTCTTGCCGATGTCAGCAAACGTAATCACCGGCACGGTCGGCGGCGTTCCGGTGATGGATGGCAGCGCGATGATCAGCACAGAGCTATCGGGTTGCCCGCAGGCAACATAAGCGAGGCGGGAAGATTCCGCGCACCCAAACCGCGACCCGCACGGCGGCGTAATGGAGCGATACGCGATGCCGCGTGGTTTCGGACAATTCGCCAACACGATGGCGGGCGCAGTCATCACCTGATCTATGGCGGCATCTATTGCGCCGACGATGCCCAACGCATCATTGGTAAAAACCACAAAGTGACTGGCGGTGAAAAAATTCGCAGCCGCTATGCCGAACGGTCCGCCGCCGCCGCCGCCTGCGTTTGGCGTCAAGCCGGTCGCCGCGTCGCGTGTCAAAGCAGAGGTCGGCGCAGCAATGCCCGAAGCTCCTGCCGCACCAGCGGCAGTTCCGGTTGTCGTCTGGTCGGTGACGACGCGCACGAACATATCTTTGCAGGTGTCTATCTCGACAATAGCGCCGTTGGGATTATCGTTTGCGCCGTTGTAGGCGACATACAGATTATTATTGAGCGACGAGATTGCGGCGCTGACGGGATTTTTCAAAGGCGGCAAAGGCGGCAGTCCCGGCGCGGGCGGCGCAGTTGCCGGAATGCTGATGTCTTTAATTTTAGTGTCGGTCTTGATGTCCAGCACCGAGATGGTGCCATCGCCGGAATTGGTTACATAGATTTTGCCATTGACCGCCGCATAGGTGCAGCTTGACGGATCATTGCCCACGGCGATCTCTTTAATCTTGGCATTGGTCGCCGTGTTAATGACATCAACGCGATTGGCTCCGCCGCACGGCACATACAATTTTGCTCCCGCCGACGGTGGTGTAATCGCCGGGAAGCGCGGCCCTTTGCCGACCGTTATCAAACTGGTTTGCGTAAAAGTTCCATTCACTTGCTTGGTCAATACGGCGACGCGCCCGTTGTCCGCGACCGTGGCATAATCAATTGGAAACTCTTTGGTGGGGATGGTGTTCGAGCCAAACAGCGTGACATAAACCCGATCCTCGTTAGCATTGGTGACCACCCCATAAGGCCCATCCGCTGCGCCGCCAGTGCCATCGCCTACGGCAACATTTTGAAAGGTGTTGTCCAGCGTATTGATGATGGTGAGATTATCAGAAACGTAGTTGGTGACCAAAGCTGTGCCACCTGAGACGGCAACGCCCCAAGGTTCAACCGCCGCCGGGTCTTTGATGCGAGTGACGGTGGGCAACTCTACGGGATTGCTCTCCACCGCAGCGCGTATCAACCAACTCCCCACGGCGTGAGGATTGGTGGTGCTGGATTCACAATTGGGAGTGTTGGCAAAGACCGCCGCTTGAGTTTTCCAATTGCCACCCGCATTAAACGAGACATAGGAGGCCGAGCCAGGCGGGGTCGCCTTGCCGGGAATATCAAGCAGCGCAGGCAGCGGCCCAAAACCGAAATCATCTATAGCCCCAACGACAAAACTGCCAGAGGTGATGGTGATCGGAGTAATCAGATTGAAGGTCATCAGATCATCGAAAGCCCCGCGCACGCGCCCAGTAAAAGTGGCCGCCGGTTCCTGATTATCTGCCGGGCCGTCGCCTTCCGGGTCAAGATACACGACTATGCGATAGAGCGCATCCTGCACCACCGACTGCCCAATCAATATGCGATTAAAGCCTATGGTTATCGAACGCAACGTCGCGGGGTAACTGGTCGGCGTCAGTTTATTAGCCCAACCAAAGCCGCGCCCATTCGCCGCCGCGCCGGTTCCCGCCGCGCAATTGGCTTGGCCATCGTCCAAGCTCAATTCGCTGAGGGTGCCGGTGGGAACGAGGTCTTGCGCCGTTGCGGTCAGGGATGAAGGCTTGCCCGACAGCGGCGCGATGAATAAAGCGAGGACTAGCGCGAACCGCGTTAGTCGGCGCACAAGGATGATTGATGATTTCATGCTGGCCTCAACTTTCCATCTGTGGGGGATGAATATCTCAATAATTCAGCCGATAAAATAACAGAGAATCTTTGGCTTGTCAGTTGGCTGAATCGAACTTTTACAGAATATCTTTGAATCGCTGTCCGTTCACCTACAAGATATGGGGGTGAGCGGTTTGCTTACGCTTTGACCAGCGGCTTCGCTGAACCCCAAATCCCGGTGCGGTTTCCTGCAACCGACAAGCCCTGCGCCGACGGTCTCGCTGTCTCTTATTGTCTGCCTTCGGAAAGATTTCTGCAATTGCGGAATAGAGGAAAAGGGTGCTGCGAGATTGTGGGCTTCGAGCAATTTTATCGCTTGTACAGGCGACCACCGCAGGGTCGCTTGTACAGGACATCCGAAAATCACTCACGTTTTGCTGGCGATTTCATCCACCATTCAAACTACTTTTTCTCACCATCTATGGCAAGCGAAAAAATACCCGGCTCGCTAGTCTCTTGCGCGCAAACTCTGGGCAGAGTGAACGAGAAGCGCGAGCCGCGTCCGAGTTCGCTCGTTGCGGTGATTTCGCCGCCGTGCGCCTGCACCAGATGTTTGACGATGGCCAGTCCCAGCCCACTGCCTTCGATTTTGCGCGACCGCGATTTATCGGCGCGGTACAAGCGCTCGAACACTCGCGCCAAATCGGTTTGGGTTATGCCGATGCCGGTGTCTTCGACGCTTACCAAAATGCGCTCGCCCACTTCTTCGGCGTGAATCGTCACGGTGCCGTCGGGGTGATTGAACTTCACGGCATTGTCTATCAAATTGAAAAGAATCTGTTCGAGCCGGGTGCGGTCGGCTTGCACCAACAGATTATCCGGCACTAGCACGATGAACGCAGAGTGGTTCTTGCGGTGGCGCGCTTCGGTCAAGGCGATGCAATCGAAGACGCTGTGGCGCAATCGCACAGGCGCAAGCGAGAGTTTCACTTTGCCCGATTCGATGGCCGACAAATCGGCAATGTCGGAAAGCAAATCGCGCATACGGGCGGCCTGTTGATAGAGTTTTTCGACAAAGCGCGTGTTGTTTTCCAAGTCCTTCATGCCGCCATCGAGCAGCGTTTCCGTGTAGGCGAGAATCGCCGTCAACGGAGTGCGGAGTTCGTGCGACAGGTTGGCAAAAAATTCGCGCCGCACACGCTCCAACTTTTCCAGTTGCGAGATGTCGAAAAAGACTCCTACGGCGAGATGTTTGCCGAGTGGCGCGACATCCAATTGAAAACTCCGCGCTTCAACCCCGGCGGTTTCAACGCGCATCTCGACCGCTGTGCGTTGTTCCAACGCCTGCCGAAAGGCATTGTGAATTGCCGGGTCGCGGGTCACTTCAATGAGTCGCTTTGCCGTCGGTTGTAAGCCTTCGGCGGACGGCAATTTGACAAGGCGTGTCGCGGCCTGGTTATACAACACTACATTCATCTGCGAATTGACGATGACCACGCCTTCCCGCATGGTCGTCAAGACGCCGGACAACAACCGATTGGTCTCTTCGGTCATTTCAGTTTGTTGTTGCAGATTGGTTAAGGCGAGGTTGTAGCGTTGCAGAGCATAGCGCGACACAAAGAAACTCAGTAAACCGACAACGAGGGTGGTGATGACGTGCGACACGATGACCGACATACGCGGAAACAGCAAGGTCTTCGCCGTTTCATAAACCGCAAACAGCGCCACCGCGCCTATCGTTACCGGCCAAACTCGTTTCGCAAGAGTGTTCATGGCGTCATCCCTAGTCCCTAGTCCTTCGTCCTTAGCTTTCGGCAATGCCTTGAAAGTGGCTACAGGAGCCGGTTTCAAGTTATTGCTAGGGACTACGGACTAGAGACTACGGACTATTGTTGTTTCTTCGCGTCGCGTAAACGATAGCCGATGCCAGTGACGGTTTCAATGAGGTTGGGGTCGCCGAGTTTTTGGCGCAGGCGGCGTATGTGAACATCAAGGGTGCGCGAGTCGCCGTAATAGATCATGCCCCAGACGCGATCTAATAAGGTTTCGCGGCTCATCACGCGGCCTTGATGGCGCGCCAGTTCGGAAAGCAGCGCGAATTCCTTGCGCGTCAAGCGCACTTCTTTGCCGTGACAATGAACCATGAAGGTCGCCGGGTCAATTTTTAACACGCCATCGTCAAAGCCTTGCGGCTCGCTTTGCGCGCCTTCGGTGCGACGCAGCACGGCGCGCACGCGGGCAACCAGTTCGCGCATACTGAAGGGCTTGGTGATGTAATCGTCAGCGCCCAGATTCAAGCCCAGCACTTTATCAGCTTCATCGGTGCGCGCCGTCAACATTAACACCGGCACACGCGCCGTGGTGGCTTCGGCGCGCAGTCGGCGGCACAATTCAAAGCCGCTCATCTGCGGCAGATTCAAATCCAACAGGATTAAATTGGGCGGACGATCAAAGATGACATTCAAGGCTTGTTCGCCGGTCGCGGCGGTACGCACGCGAAAGCCTTCGCGTTCGAGGTTGTATTTGATGGTGTCCGAAATGTCCTCGTCATCTTCAACGATGACGATATTGCGGACTCGTGGGTCTTCAGGGTTGGCTACCATATCGTGTGTTTGCTGACCTGTGTCTGCGACTGGCGTTGTATCGAAAGCCCGTCACGCATACGAATCAAAATCTGTGTGATGATCAGGTTTTGCCTCATCCCGTTTCGGTTTCTGTACTTTCAAGTGGCGATGAATCCGGCTTGATCGGTCAGCCGGAAAATTCGCCGCCTGTAAAGTTCTATTTTATGCTGTGAGCAGAGCTTTTCTGAAAGGTTGTGAAGCGATTAGCGCATTAAATCAATGTAAATTCTAATGCCGAATCGCAGAATAAAATGAGCGGCGTTGAAAGGCGGCCCTCGACCACCGGAAGGTGCGAGCAGAGACCACCGCTCAATAAGTTGGAGCAAAAAGAGGCAGAGTTAAAAACTGGTTTCGGATTCAAAGTTAATGCCGTCGTAAAGCGCGTCTATATTTATGGTGCAATCAAGCGTGACCAGATGCAGGGTTGCGCCCACGTCATATTCGGTTTGCAGCCATGAGCATTCCGATTGTTTCAGATCGTGCGTGAGGTTTTTGCGGCCTGGTGCCAGCAACAGATATTCGCGGAAACTCGGAATGGATTTGTAGTGCGGGAACTTTTCGCCGCGATCAAAGGCTTCGGTTGAAGGCGAAAGAATTTCACCTAACAACATCGGATTGGTCAAACACAACAAACCGCTAGGCTCTTCAAACTCCGGCTTGTCGCACAAGGCGGATAAATCGGGATAACGATATGGCGGCAACTTCGGAACTTTGACACGCAGGTTTGACGAGAAAAGGGTGCAGCCGCGTTTTTCAATTTGTTCGTCCAGCAATTGGGCAAGCCGCAATTCCAACCGCGAGTGAATCGGATGCAGCCGCTCATATTGAACACTTCGCCATCGAAGTATTCAAATTTCTCTTCGGAATTTTTATCCAGTTCGAGGTACTCTTCTATGGTTAATCGCGTTTTTGGCTGTGTTGACATTGCCGCGCCTCTCCATTATCAAACCTGAGGTTGCAGGGATTTTATCATAAAAGGTTCGCCGCAGCGCACGGAGTTACAAGCTCCCTTCAAGCAGAAAAGAAAAGGCGATGAATGATGAAGGCTGAGTGTAACTACCCAACCTGAGTGTGCGAGTTGAACGCTGTGCGGCGGTGCCGCTTTGAGGTGCGGAGAGTCTATCACTCTCCGGTAAGCTGGCACTACTTTTTCGCGGCTCTGCCGCACCGGAGGCTGCGCCTCAGAAAAACTTGGCGGCAGAAGCCCAAGGGCGGCGCAGCCGCGAGAATTGGGAACGCCGCTTACGGATAGGCTATGCCTTACCTCAAAGCGGCACCGCCGCAATCACTGGCTGAGTAATTAGAGCGTGGCGCAGGAATGGATTTTCTGTCTATATATTGTGTGTCAGGGTATAGCCATCCACAATATATGGGCGATTTCTGGAATTCTGCGCCACCCTCTAGGTACGGCTGAATAATGCACTTCGTCATTCATCGCGTGGCTTTTACGATTGACGACTTAATGGTTTCGGCTTTGCCCAGGTGAACCAATCGGGTCGCCCGGCGGCGTTGGCAACGGCGCAGTCTTTTTCATGGTTTCGTCGGGACGATTCAAGAAACGCTCTATGTCATCGCGGGTGGCGCGGATGTGGGCGCGCTCGGTTGGCGCAGGGTACGCCGCTACTTTCAACCGGGCGCTCAATTCACGCAGCGCTTCCGTTGCTGTCGCTCGCACCTGTACGGCGGCGTCATCATTGGCGGCAGTGTCCATCAAACGCCGGACCACCAGATTTTGCACGGCGCGTTGAATCGCTGCGTGATAGCCGTCTTTTGGTGCAGGGGCTTTCCAGGTCTTCGCCAAAAGAGCGTCTATGACTTCTTTGAAATCAGGGTTCGTCGCCTCGCGTGAATGAAAATCTATCAAGCGAGCGGCGCGTTCGGGTTGTAACAAACCGGACACCGCGAAGTCTGCGGCAATGGTCGCCGCGCCGATGGGATCAAACACCGGAGCGGTGCGCTTGCCGAATAATTCCGTGTTGGGGCCGCCGAAACTGAAGGCGCGTGGCGGAATCAATGACAGCAGACGTGGCGGAATCGCCAGCGCTTGCGCCTCCAAAGTTGCCAACACCGCATCAAGCGCATCGCGTTGTTTGGCGGCGGCTACAACTTCATTGACGCGCCGAGGGCTGGTGCCGTCAACCGTCTTCACCGCATAGGTATAATAAACGCCGCCTACGGATTTCACCGCCGCTTGCAATTGATAACGATGGTGCAGGTAAAGCGGCAACAACTTCGCTTCCAACGTCGAAAGCGGCGCGCCCGTGGAAAGGTTCTGCAAGCCAAAATTATGCAAGCCGATGTCGCGCACTTTCATTTCGTGGCGCAGCATCGCCACAGGGTCTTCGCCGTTGTCCCACAAACTCGCAAGCGGATGCGCCGCTCCCGCCGGACGTGCATCGGCATCGCTGATAAAGAGCATATGGTCGGCGTTGTCGCGCAGTAATTTTTCCAACTCGGCGGCTTCATTCGCGCCCGTTGGAAATTGCGTATAGGCATATTTAATGGCGAATTTATCATACTCGCCGATGCCTCTGGCATAAGCATTCGACAAATCGAGCTTGCCGTTTTTGATTTCCACCAAAGGCGCTGGATAATCCATCACCGAAGCGCGCCCGTAAGTGCTGGCCGCAAAGTTGTGCGCCAGCCCAAGCGTGTGACCGACTTCGTGAGCCGAAAGTTGACGTAGGCGCGCCAGCGCCATGGCTTCGGCAGCGCTTGACGTATCGGCCAGGTATTCGGCCTCGGGCGCAAAGCCCGCTTCGCAGAGGTTGCCGAAAATTTCCTCGCCGCCGCTATCAAAATCTTCGCCCTGGCCATTGCGATTGGTCGCCACCAATCCGGCTCCCAGCAGAAAATCCTGGCGCACGCGCAGTGAACCGAGGGTGACGTTGCCTTTGATAATTTCGCCGGTGCGCGGGTCTTGAATGCTGCTGCCATACGACCACCCGCGTGTGGAACGATGCACCCAATTAATCATGTTGTAGCGCGCATCCATAGGGTCGGCGTCTTCGGGCAACACTTTCACCTGAAACCCGTTGATAAAACCGGCGGCTTCAAATGCCTGATTCCACCACGATGCGCCTTCGATCAAGGCGCTACGAATTGGTTCCGGAGTGCCGTTGTCAACGTAATAAATAATCGGTTTGACCGGCTCGGACATCGCCGCGTTGGGGTCTTTCTTTTCGAGGCGATGACGACTGATCCAATGCTTATCAATCGGCTCGCTGATGGGCGAAGCATAATCTTGAAAGTTCAAACCGTTGACGCCCACGCGGGGATCAAGTTTGCGCGGCTTGTAGTTGAGGTCGGGCAATTCAACAAAGGAAAAATGCTCGCGCACCGAGACCGCTTGCGGCGTCGGCACTGTGCCGCGCAGCATCGCGCCGGTCTCGCCATCTGTGGTCAGGGTCAACAGCACTTCGACTTCGGTATTTTTCGGAAAGCCTTTGGTGCGCGGCAGGTAAAAGGCGCTACGCGATTCGTCCAGGCGAAAATTGCCCTGGCGCGATTGGCGCAAGCGCTCCATGACGCCGTGGGCATCGCGCAAAAAGAAGGCGGTCGCGTCAACTAAAACTTTGTCGCCTTCGGCAGCTTCGACTTTGAAGCCCCACAATACCGAACGCGCAAACGATTCTTCGACAGCGCGACGTTCGGCAGCATCATTGGTGAGCGCACGAAAATTATAGTTCGGCTCGATCATTAAAATCTTTTGCCCGAGGCGCTCGAAAAAGACTACGTGGGTGCCGCCGAGTTGGCCTCTATCCAAACCCAAAGGGTTCGAGCCGACCCCCGTGGGCAGAGAGATTTGATAAAGCAACTCGGTGTTGAAACGCGAGATTTCCATCAACATCTTGCCATTTGCGGCGTCCCAATAAATCGGCAGGTAGCCGTCAAGTTTTTGCAAGCCGCTGGTTTTTGCGGCGATGGTTTTATCCTGCGCGAACACGCTGGCGGTGATGGTCAGCGGTAGAAAAATAGCGACAAAAGCGATGCTGATTCGTTTCATGAAAACCTTTCTTTTCCGTTGGTCGTGAGGGGCAGAAAGCGCAACGGCTTTTTGCCTTTGCTGATACGCGGCGAATGGTAAAGAGAGTTAGCCAACAAATCAAGCGCAAGGGGCGCGAGCAAGAAGCGCTGCAACCGATTCCCACAGCCGCTTTGCAGGCTTGGGCGAGGTTCTGCGGTTCTGCGTACACGAAATTGCAAACCGCTCTAACGCGCCTGCACCTGTGTTCGTGCTTTCCCTCAAGCCTCGACTCTGCGCCTGTGATTACGGTCACCGCTAGGCGTGATAGCCATCATAGATTCTTTGCTCTTGCTTCAAGAAGAATAGCCGTAACCCATAAGCCGGATGGAGACCTGCGACAGGCAGGTGGTTATAGCGGGTTGCAGAGGTATGCGATGAGTTGAGAGGCGGTCTGTGACCGCCGCACTTCGGTCACAGACCGCCTCTCAACTAGGTGTTGTGGGCGTGGGCAAATGAAAATCGCTATAACAGGATTTTGCAGAAGGAGCAGAGAGCATGAATTCAGTCATCGGCAATTCCGTCATCGGCGCAAAGCATCTCGAAGCGGTACAGGCTTCTTTTCAACAGGTCGAAATGGCGTCGGAAATCACCATCGCCGGGTTGATGAGCGCGGCGCTGATTGGTCATACCTCGGCAATCAAAGCCTTGCTTGAAAAAGGCGCAACGGCAGATGCAAAAGATGACCAGGGCCGCACGCCTTTAATGGAAGCGAGCTTTGCCGGACATAGCGAAACGGTTAGAGCGTTGCTCGATAGCGGCGCGGCGGTGAACGCTCAAGATCACGATGGCTGGACGGCTTTGATGGAAGCGGCCTCGAAAGGCCACACGGAAATTGTCCGTCTGCTGTTGAGTCGAGGCGCGGATACGAAGATCAAAAACCATAAGGGTTGCACCGCTCTACAGTCGGCGGCAAAAGCAAATGTCAAAATTGCCAGACTGCTCAAACACGCCCACGCTCTATAAAAGCGCCTCGCGCGCTCAGACCTATAGCGAAGTTCATTTGCCCGCGACCACGACACCTTGTTGAGAGGCGGTCTGTGACCGCCTCTCAACAAATCGCACACATCTGCAAGCCGCTATAATGAAGAGAATCCAGTCCACGCCTTCACGCGATGCGAGGCTTGACGCTTCGCCAAATTCTGCCGTCGAGCGTTCGACTTTGGCCGCGAAGCTTATATAATAGCCGCTTTACTTTCTCATTTTTCAAAGCGAATTTTTTTGAGGAGATGCCATGATCGAATCCTTGACTACTGTCGCCCCTGTCGAAGTCATACGCCGACATTTTCCGGCGCTGGAACGCACCCATAATGGCTACGCGGTGGCTTACTTTGACGGGCCGGGCGGCACGCAAGTTCCCCGCGCCGTGGTCGCAGCAATGAACGATTATCTTTATCATCACAACGCCAACACGCATTGGGCGTATCCGACCAGTCAGGAGACCGACGAGATCATTGAAAATGCGCGGCAAACGGTTGCTGAATTTCTCAACGCTGCATCGAGCGAAATCGCTTTCGGGCAAAACATGACTTCGTTGACTTATCATCTGGGGCGCGCTCTGGGCAGGCAATTCAAAGTCGGCGATGAAATCATCATCACCGAATTAGATCATCACGCCAACATAGATTCGTGGCGCGCCTTGGAACGCGAACGCGGCGTCACCATTCGCCAACTGCAACTCGACACCGCAAGTGGACAATTGAATTTGCAGGAACTGGCAAATCTGCTCAATGAAAAAACCCGGCTCGTCGCCATCGGCGCGGCCTCCAATGCGCTCGGCACGATTAACGAGGTGAAGCGCGCTTCGCAAATGGCGCGGCAGGCCGGAGCCTTGAGTTTCACTGATGCGGTGCATTACGCGCCGCACCAACTGGTTGATGTGCAGGAAATCGGCTGCGATTTTCTAGCTTGTTCAGCGTATAAATTTTACGGCCCACACCTCGGCATTCTGTATGGACGCAAAGAATTAATTGAAGCGATAGATTTCCCCCGCCTGCGCCCCGCGCCGGATTATTCGCCCGAACGCGCCGAGACCGGAACCCAGAGTCACGAAGCCATCGCCGGAGCAGCGGCGGCGGTGGATTTTCTCGCATCGTTGGTTGCGGGAGAAGCGCGCCGCGAACGCTTGCAAATTGTTTATGATGAAATGCACGCACGGCAAAAAGAATTGACGGCGCAGTTGTGGGAGGGGTTGTCGGCCATCAAAGGCGTGAAGGTTTACGGCCCTGCGCCTGATGCAGCGCGCACTTCGACGGTTGCTTTCACGGTAAAACATCATCCCTCTGAAGCCGTGACCAAAGCTCTGGTCAAACGCGGCGTCTTCACTTCGCACGGCGATTTTTATGCGCTGACCGTGGTCGAACGCCTGGGGCTTGCCGCTGAAGGCTTGGTACGCGCCGGTTGCACTTGCTATACCACCGCTGAAGAGGTCGAGCGCTTGCTTGCCGGTGTCCGTGCGCTGGTCAGCGAAAAATAACTTTGGCTCTCCCGTTGCTGCCGTGCAGAGCATCAACATATTGCGTTGTCCATCGCAATGGCATACAACATTTAGTGCGGTTTTCATATGTAAGTACGGAACCCCCTATCGTTGAGCAGCGGTCTTCGACCGCACGAAGGTTGAAGACCTTCGCTCAACGGGTTTGAGGTTTCCGTAATCTCAAACCAAAACCGCTCTAGTGCGCCTTCACGCCAACTCTCAGAGCGTCAAAATTAAATTTCGACTTCCGGCGGCGCGGCGTTAAACTTTTGTCACTGGGAAAGAGCCTCTATAATGCTTTGGCATTGCAACGACTCAACCATTTTCGTTTGCGCCGAAGGCGCAGAAGAAATTAGTCTGCGGTGTAGCCGCAGCAAGGTGGCGGCGGGATTTTCTTCGCGCCTGGACAGGGCGCAGGACTCTTCCTCCAGATATTGTGTGTGATGGTTTACCTATCTACAACATATGGGCGGTTGCCGAAATTCTGCGACACGCTCTGGTTCTCTGACATTGCAACTACAAAATTTTTAACGAGGCGATATGAAAAAAATTCGTGCAGGAATCATTGGCGCGGGCTTTGTCGGGCCGCTTCACATGGAAGCAGCGCGGCGGCTCGGCTACGTGGATTTTGTCGGCATCGCTACGTCCAACCTGGCGTCGGCGCAACAGAAAGCCGAACGCTATGGCATCAGCATGGCGTTTGAAAATTATGCACAATTGTTGGAAGATCCGACGATTGACGCCGTGCATATATGTACGCCGAACCATCTGCATTACCCTGTGGTGATGGCGGCGATTGACGCGGGCAAGCACGTCATCTGTGATAAGCCGCTGGCCTTGAGCGCCGCCGAAGCCCGCGAAATGCGCGACGCCGCAAAGCGAAAAGGCGTGGTCAATGCCGTGACCTTTAATTACCGCTTCAATGCGCTGGTGCAACAGGCGCACGCGCTGGTGGCCAAAGGCGAACTCGGCAAAGTGCAATTCGTACACGGCTGCTATTTGCAGGACTGGCTGTTATTCGAGACCGATTTTTCGTGGCGCTTGGAAGCCGACAAAGGCGGCGTGACCAGTTCGGTGGGCGACATCGGTTCGCATTGGTGCGACACCGCGCAATTCATCAGCGGCTTGCAAATCACTCGCGTGTTATCGAGTTTATCCACGATGGTGCAGGTTCGCAAAAAACCGAAAGGCTCGCGTGAAGCCTTTGCCAGCGGCGAAGGCAAAGAAGAACACGAAGAGTTTTTGGTCACCTCGGACGATTTAGGCTCGGTGTTGGTGGAATTCGACAACGGCGCGAAGGGCGCATTTTCCGTAGGCCAGGTTTGCCCCGGTCACAAAAACGATTTGCAGGTTGAAGTCAATGGCTCGCGGTCATCGCTCAAATGGGTGCAGGAAAGACCCGATGAATTATGGCTCGGCTACCGCGACCGCGCCAACGCCACGCTGCTGCGCGATGCCAGTTTGATGGACGAAGCGGTGCGCGGGTATGTGAATTTGCCGGGCGGTCACGGCGAAGGCTGGGCTGATGCCTTCAAAAATTTGATGTCGAGCATCTATTCATTCATCGCTGCCGGGTACAGTCCGTCGAGCGATGCCGACAAGATTACGTTCCCGACCTTTGAAGACGGCTATCGCGCCAACTGCGTCGTTGATGCCATCGTGCGCTCGAATCAAAACCGCTCGATGTGGACAACGGTCGAGTATTGATTGAACGACGTGAGAGAGAAGGGGAGAAGGGGAAACAGGGAGACGGGGAGACGGGGAGAAGGGGAGAAAGGGAATAAAGTTTGTCTCGTTTTTGCATGAAACCAATGGCATCAAGATGGCGAAAAATTTGAATAACAAAAAATCCGAGATATTCAAATTCTCCCCATCTCCCCGTCTCCCCACTCTGTGTTATTTCAAACTTTGAGGAGAATTATGAAATCTATACGTTGGCTCTCGCTGTTGCTTATCTTCGCGTTGTTGCTTTCGTTCACGACTTCGACGATGGCGCAATCACCGGCACAAGAGGTCACGCTCGTCAAAGCCGGACAACTGCTTGATGTAAAGAGTGGGCGTATGCTCGCTAATCAAGCGATTCTGATTGAAGGCGAACGCATCAAAGAGGTCGGTGATGCGGCAACCGTTAGCGCTCACGCGCCTGCCAGTGCGCGGGTGATTGATTTGTCGAACGCTACGGTGTTGCCCGGTTTGATTGATTGTCACACGCATTTGACGTTTGATCTGGGCAGCGTTGCCCAAAGCTTCATGCTTTCAATTCCGCGACAGGCGTTGATCGGCGCACGAAACGCCAAAGTGACTCTGGAAGCCGGTTTCACGGCGGTTCGCAATCTTCACGCCAGCGGCTTTTCTGATGTTGCCTTGCGCGATGCGATTAACGCAGGCGATGTGCCGGGGCCGCGCCTTTCGGCTTCGGGGCCTGCCATAGGGCCGACCGGCGGCCACGCCGATGAAAGTCTGCTGGCTCCTGAATTTCATCATCGCGCCGATGGCATCGCCGATGGCGTTCCCGCAGTGATTGCCAAAACCCGCGAGAACATCAAGTACGGCGCGGACTGCATCAAGATCATGTCAACCGGCGGCGTGTTGTCGAAAGGCGATTCACCGGAGGCCGGTCAATACAGCGACGAAGAGATCAAAGCCATCATTGACGAAGCGCATCGCCTGCATCGCAAAGTCGCGGCGCACGCCCACGGCGCGGCAGGAATGAAGCAGGCCATACTGGCAGGCATAGACTCCATCGAACACGGCTCTTTTATCAACGATGAAAATATCCGGTTGATGAAAGAGCGCGGAACTTATCTGGTGCCGACGCTCTATCTGACCGACTGGTTCATGGAAAATTACAAACGCATAGGCGTGCCGCAATACATGGTTGATAAAGCCACTCAGGTGATGCCTTTGGTGCGCCAGAACGTCGGGCGCGCTTTTCAGGCCAACGTGAAAATTGCTTTTGGAACCGACGCGGCAGTTTATCCGCACGGCTTGAACGCCAGAGAATTTGCTGTCTATGTAAAACTCGGCATGACGCCGGTGCAGGCGATTCAAACGGCAACCGTCAATGCTGCGGATTTGCTCGGTTGGTCGGATCGCATCGGTTCCATCGAAGCCGGAAAGTTTGCCGACCTCATCGCTGTCACCGGCGACCCCACCAAAGATGTGACGCTGCTTGAGCGCGTCGGCTTTGTGATGAAGGGCGGACAGGTCTTCAAAGACAACTTGACGAAGAAATAAACACCGGCACAGATTGTGTTATCCGGCAGATGAACTACTTGATATTGTATGCGGTAGGCTAACCAATGCTCACCTCGGATCTGGCCATCAACAAACAGCGTGGTCAAAAAATTGAGCCGCAATATATTGCGCCGCAGGATGCTAACTATCGCCAGGTCGCCGGTGATTTGATTGCCATCGTCGCCCAGCATACCGGTTGTCGCCGTGAAGAACTCGACGCGGCGCTGGCCGCTTACATCGGCACGGGAACCGATTATCGCATCTTGCGCGGCCTGATTAAACTGCTCACCGATAGATGCCGGTTTGAAGTGTCCCGCGACCTTGACCCTGCGGAAATCCGCCGCGCTCTGTTCTTCAAAGCCAAAGCGCATCATCCGGTTAGCGCCAGCGAAAACTTGCGCCAACAAGTCATCGCCGAAGTTGCCACAGACTTGCAGTGCGCGCCGCTTGAGTTAATCGCCAACCTGTACGCCGACTTGCCCGACAATCAACGCCTGATAGATTTCGCGGAGCCAGCGGCGGACGAACTGCTCAATGAATACAATCTCGCGCAAGCTCAAGCCTTGCTCTATCGCTCGGTCGAAATGCGTTTGTGGACCGAGGCGCAGGAGGCGGCTTCCTACCGGCAGTTGTTTGATGCGATCAAGGCGTATCGTCTGGTGCATCAGATTTCGGGAAGCGCAGCCAGCGGCTACGAAATACGTTTAACCGGGCCGGTGGCGTTGTTTCATCGCTCGCAAAAATATGGCATACAGATGGCGGTCTTTTTACCGGCGCTGTTGCTGTGCAAAGGCTGGCGTATGCGCGCCGAGATTGAGTCGAAGTTCGGCGGCAGCGTCTTTTATGAAATCACCGCCACCGCCACGCGCCTGCAATCGAATCGCTTTGCCATGCCAAGGAGTGACAATCTGCTGGCGGAAAAATTGCAGGCGAGTTGGGCAAAGACCGCCAGCGACTGGAGTTTAGCAGAGAGCCGCGAAGTGATAGATTTGGGCGAGAGCGCCTTTGCGCCCGATTTCGTTTTGCGGCGCGCCGATGGCAGACAGGTTTTTCTGGAAGTGTTGGGCTTTTGGACGCCGAAATATTTAGCCGAGCGTTTGCAGGAATTCGCTCGCGCTCGCTTCGAGGATTTTATTCTCGTGGTTTCGGAAGACTGGCGCGGCAGCCGCGAAAACCCTGTCAATCTTCCGGCGAAGGTCATCGTCTGCAAAACCAGTTTGACGGCCAAAGATATTTTGTCGGTGTTGTCTTAAACGGTCTGCGTCTGGCGTTGAAAAAAGCGCTGAATGAAAAACCACACCGCGCCATCTGCGACCTTTGCCAACACGACAGGGGGGAGCCAGCGGCAATCAAGGCGGCAATCTTCACGCCTAAATTTTTGCCTCGCCAGAATTGGTGCAGACGGTCGCGGGTAGTGCGGTCTAGCCCGATGAAGAGAAACGCCTTGACGATGACGACAGAGGTGCCAAAGGCGGCGACGCGCAAATTCGCGGCGACGATGGCAATCCGATACAACGCCACCAACAAAACTATTTTCAAAAACAATTCCTCTGAAGATTTGTTCATCCCCGCTTGCAAGCGGCGAAGCGGCATTATCAAAAGCGCCTCCAGAGTCGCGCCAGTTCACGCTGCGCCTGATAGAAAATTTGCCGCCAACAGAAAACGCCGATGCGGGGATTCGCATCAGCGTTTTTCTGGTCGTTTCGGCAACCCCCTCGGCATCGTTATTGAGAGGGCTTTTTGAATTTCGCATCTTCAATAGCGACGTTGTGTTTGATCTCCGAGATTTTAATGGTGAAACTGATGATGTCCGAGTCCTGACGAATCGTGAACGGCAGCTTGACGCCATCCACTTCTTTATAATCGTCAAGGTACGCCTGAATTTTCATTTTGCCTTGCGGCGTCTCGCGCTCTGAATCAAGACGCAACAGCAAACCGCTTTGCGTATCGAAGTAGAATTTTTCGGGTGCGCCCTCTCCCGCAGGCAGCGCTTCGATGACATAGACCGCTTTGTCGCCGACCTGATCTTTTCCCGTCACCGTCATCTTGGGATAGTATTCTTTCATCTTGATGTCGTTGTAAAAATCGGCCTCGCGTTTGTTGGCGGCCAATTCAGCGCCCTGCATATCACGCAATCCGTTCTGCGGGTCTGCTGCCCAACCGTTGGCACCATCGTACCCTTGTTGAAACACGCCAAAGCTTTCGATGGTGACGATAGAGATCGTTTTGTTAGGAGCCTTGGCATATATTTCTATTGGTCCGGTAGCGCCCATCGCCGGAACCTCGAACTGTCCCTTGCTGACTCTGGAGGTCAGTTTTTCGCGTGCCGCCTTGCCGCCGGTAGCCTGAATAAATTTATCAACAATCTGCTCGGCGGTTGGCAACGCCGCCGCCGGTGCAGCAGGCGTGGCCTTGTCCTGGGCGAAGGCCGGAACGAACGTCAGCAGTGCAAATAGAAAAAAAGTGAAAACTCGCTTCATCATATTGTAATCCTTTCAAGTGTGGTTAATCGGTGCGTCGGCGATATATCCGACGCCACAAAACATACGGTAAGTATCTGAACAAAAGTTCTGTAGTATTACAATATGCTTTCGCCTCATTGATTGACGGGTTACAGCAATTCTTTATCCCTGAAAATTTTTGTTGAGGTACTTATAGCGGGTTGCAGATGCGTGTGATTTGTTTAGAGGCGGTCAGCGACCGCAACTGAGCAGTCATCAAATAGACCTTCAGCGCTTTGAAGATTTCGCCATACTGCTCCCTTGTGCTGACAGCTAAGTAGGCTTGCGTATATCTTTTAAAAATTCATTAAAAAGCCCGAAAAATAAGGGGTTTTGTGATTGTTTTTCAAAAAACTTTTGGCTACATAGGTAGAGAAAAAGGCGCGGTGGTTGTCATCGCACAGCCCGAACAGCTTTTGCTTTCAGTGCGGTGTTCGGTGATTTGCAACCGCAAGGGCGGCAGATCGAAGACCTGGCGCGCTTCCTCATTGGTGGCTGGCATCGTGCCAAGGTCGTCGTCTTTCCTACTTAATTTTTCGTTGAAGCATTGCCGTTTTGTGCCTTGCGAAGATCATTCAAACTCACATGACCGATAATCAAGCCGTTGGCATCAATAACGACAGCGCGGTGGGCTGGATGGTTGGCAAGCATCGTTTGCGCTTGCGGTACGGTTAGCCTTGCACTGATGAACATAGAATTATCCACTGGGCGCATACAATCTTTGGCTTGCGTCTTCGCCCACTCTTCACGCGGCAACGCTTTTAAATCTTCCAACAACAACATCCCGTGCAGGCGTTGATCTTCCGCCACAGGGAAACTGGTGTCGCGGTTGTTCTGCAAAACTTTGTCTATGAAATCGGCAACTTTCATTTGCGGCGAAATCAACACCACATCGCGGTTCATCACGTCTTCAACGGTGCCGCGCTTGACGCGCCACAAACCGTAATTGCGCCCCTCTGCCGTTCCCAGCATCAAGCCAATCATCACCCCCAGAGACACGCTCGACAAGCCTATGACTTTATCGGCGACGGCGAAAAAGTAGAGACCATAGACCACCAGGGTCACGGCTATGACCAGACCGGCGCGGTTGGCAATCTGCGTAGCGGCGCGAAAGTTTTTATTGAAACGCCAGACAATGGCGCGCAGGACGCGGCCTCCATCGAGCGGCATTCCCGGCAGAATATTGAACACCGCCAGAAACCAGTTGACTAAGCCCAGGTGCCGAAAGACCTGCTCTGCCGCGCCTTTCGACAACGATTGCGCGGTGAGAAAAAAGATGGTTCCCATGACAAAATTTGCGGCGGGGCCGACGAGGGCGATTTTGAATTCCGCCGAGGGATTTGCCGGTTGCCCTTCCAGGGATGCCAAGCCACCAAAAATATAGAGCGTGATGCTGCCTGTGCCTAAACCTTCGGCACGCGCCATCAGCGAATGCGCCAACTCATGAAAGAGGACGGAGAGGAATAATAAGAACGTCGTGATGAAACCCAATAACCAGTATTCCGAGGCCGTCAACCCCGGAGCCTGGCGCGGCAACAGGCTCGAAGCGATAGCCCAGGCGTAAAACGGAAAGACCGGCAACCAACTGTAATGGGCGCGTATGGGAATGCCGAAGAGTCGTCCTAAATATAAAGGCGTGGCGAAAAAATTCTTCATGCAGTGAAACCTTCTAACTAGAGGGTGTCGCAGAATTCCAGCAACAGCCCATATGTTGTGGATAGCCAAAGCATCGCACACAATATCTGGACAGAAAATCCATTGCTGCGACACGCTCTAACTAAGGATTGTGGATTAAATAATGTGCAACCCTGTACGGGCGACCACCGCAGGGTCGCCCCTCCGGGGAAAGGATCAGCATTTCGAGAAGGGGCGACCACCGCAGAGTCGCCCGTACAAGGCATTGGAAAATCTCAAGTTTTGCAGGTTATTTCATCCACAACCTTAACCTCTTTGACGCTCGCGTTCAGTGTACTCCCGCGCTTTCGGCGAGTCTAGCGAGGGCGGGCTTTCTTGACCAATGCGACAGGGCTTAATAAGCAGGACTTTCGCTCAAACACCTTGAAAGACCGGGATTCGCGGATTTCTGAGTTCTGCGCGCAGATAGTCTCGAAACAAATCTGTGCGAACTTGATAGAGCGTTTTGCCCAACTCCTTCGCTTTTACTTTTAAGGACAACC
>JACQDB010000078.1 GCA_016201275.1 Acidobacteriota bacterium | reverse complement strand
TTGCCCCTCCTTGAAAGCTAATAGCTTTCAAGGAGGGGCAACCACCGCAGGATCGCCCGTACAAGGCATTGGAAAAGCACGCAAGTTTTGCAGGTTCTTTCAGCCACAATCATAAGGCGATGAGAACGGGAGGGATTGCAAGCCCATCCTTTCGTCAACACCCTTCCGAACCTTTGCTCAACAAAATCGTTGATCGCGTTGACATCTATTCGTTATTGATGAGAAGTTAATTCACCCGGTCAACCCAGCTAAGGAGCTAAGGATAATCGTGAAACTAAAACATCTGCTGGCACTCTTGTTGTGCCTTTCGTTTATCAATCTGTCGGCTCAGGCGCAGTCCGAAAAAGCCTCGATTCGCGGCATCATCACTGATGCAACGGGGGCGCGCATTGCAAAAGTTGCTATCAAAGTAACCAATAAAAACACCAATGAAATTAGAACGGTTAGCTCTGATGATGAAGGAGCATTTGCGATTTCTTTATTGCCGCCGGGTTCGTATCGTTTTGAAGCAGAAGCCGCCGGGTTTAGAAAATATAAAAGTGAAACAGAACTTCAAGTGAATCAGATATTGCGTTTGGATTTTTCGCTTGAAGCGGGTTTGCAGGGTGATCTGGATATTACTCCACCTTTATCTCAACTGAAAAAAGATTCGCCTTCGCTTGGCGCGGTGATTGAAAATCGTCAGGTCACGGGCTTGCCGCTTGATGGACGCAACTTCTTAGAACTTGCTTTGCTTACGCCCGGCGCGGTCAATGCTGCGCCCGGTTCCGCCGGTTCGGTGCGCGGCGATTTCGCTTTCAGCATCAACGGCGGACGCGAAGACTCTAACAACTTTCTGCTCGATGGCGCGTATAATGTTGACCCGAAACTCAACACCTTTGCCATCAAGCCGCCGGTTGATGCGGTCTCTGAATTTGAGGTGCTTTCGAGCAGCTATGACGCTTCGTTCGGACGCAACGCCGGAGCCCAAATCAACATCGTGGTGAAAACCGGCAGCAACAATTTTCACGGCTCGGCTTATGAATTCTTCCGTAACGGCGCGCTCGATGCGCGCAACTTCTTCGCGCCGAAAAATGAAGCCGCGCCCGAATACAACCGCCATCAATTCGGCGCTTCGCTGGGCGGCGCAATTATCAAAAATAAAACCTTCTTCTTCGCCGATTACGAAGGCACACGCATACGCGAAGGCCTTACGCGGGTGACCAACGTGCCGACGCTTGCCGAACGCAACGGCGATTTTTCGCAGAGCGTTCTGGCGAAGCCCATCAATCCGTTCACCCAACAACGCTTTCCGGGCGATCAGATTCCATCGTTCTTTCTCAACCCGATAGGCAAAGCCATAGCCAATCTCTACCCTTTGCCCAATCGCAATGTGCCGTTGCAAAATTTCGTTTCGTCGCCCCTTCAACGCGACCGCAATCATCAATTCGATGTGCGCTTTGACCATCAATTGAATGACGCTTCGCATCTCGCCGCACGCTACAGTTTCGCCGACCGCAATTTATTCGAGCCGTTTGGTGGGCCAAGCTTTGCCGCCATTCCCGGCTTTGGCAACAACGTGCCGCGCCGCGCGCAAAACGCCATGATCGGCGAAACGCATCTCTTCAATCCAAGAGTCATCAACGAAGCGCGCTTCGCTTTCAATCGCGTTGCTGCAAACGTCACACAGGAAGGCGCAGGCATCAGCCTCAATCGCCAGGTAGGTTTGCCCGAAGTCTCTACACGCGAACGCGATTTCGGTTTGAGCTTCATCACCTTGACCGGCTTTTCGGCCATTGGTCACGAATATAACAACCCGCAACAAAGCGTCACCAATACCTATCAATTTTCCGACACGGTGGGTTCTGTGATTGGGCAACATTACGCAAAGTTCGGCTTCGATTTTCGCGCTACGCAACAAAACGCTTTCCGCGATGTGCAGGCTCGCGGCCTGATTAGCTTCATCGCGCAGGCGCAGATTACCGGCAACGCGCTTGCCGATATGTTGCTCGGCGCGCCCGTCGTTACCGGCGTGGCGCGGCTCGACAATCCGCAACACTTGCGAACCAGGAGTTACAATTTCTTCATCAACGACAGCTATCGCCTTACCCCAAAAGTGACGCTGACGGCAGGCTTGCGTTATGAATACAACACGCCTGCGGTTGACACCAACGACCGCGCCAGGATTTATGATTTGGCTTCGCATTCGCTGCTGCCAGTTGGTGTGAACGGCATACCGCGAGCCGGTTACCGTGCCGATAAAAATAATTTCGCGCCGCGCTTAGGCCTCGCCTGGACGCTGCGCGACACCACGGTTTTGCGCGCCGGGTATGGCATTTATTACGATCAATCATCGCTTGCGCCGGGCGAAGGCTTGTACTTCAACAAGCCGTATTTTGATTTTAATCTCTACGTCACCAGCCGACAGTTTCCGCTCTCTTTGGCGAATCCGTTTCCGACCAACTTGCCGTTTACGCTACCGTCTTCGGCGTTCACCTTTCAACGCGATTTGCGAACGCCTTACACGCAGCAATACAACGTCAACCTGCAACAACAACTCGGCGCGAGCCGCATCTTTGAAATCGCTTACGTCGGCGCGAAAGGAACCAAGCTGTTTTCGGCACGCGACATCAATCAACCATTTCCCCGCACCGCGTTTCCGAACCTCCGACCCGACCCGCGTTTTGATGACATCAATATTTTAGAATCGCGCTCGAACTCGAATTACAACGCGCTGCAAATTCGCCTGCAACAACACACCCATTTCGGGCTGTCTTTCCTGTCGTCCTACACCTGGTCGAAATCCATAGATGACGCTTCGGGATTTTTCACCAGTGCCGGGGACGCGAACTTTCCGCAGGACAGCCACAACGTCCGAGCCGAACGCGGACGCTCGAACTTCGATGTGCGCCAGCGCTTTTCCATGAGCTACGGTTACGATTTGCCCATCGGCAAGGGGCATAAATTATTGGGCGATCAGGGTTGGTTGACGCCTTTGTTTACGGGGTGGCAGACCTTTGGCATCATCACTCTGCAAAGCGGCAGACCGTTCACCGTGGCGTTGTTGCCGGATATTGATAACAGCAACACCGGGCGCTCCAATTTAGGTTTCGGAGCCAACGACCGCCCCAATATAGTCAGCAACGCGGAGGTTTCTAATCCGTCGCCAGATCGGTGGTTCAATACTTCGGCCTTTGCGTTTCCGCCGTTTGGCAGTTTCGGCAACGCCGGAAGAAATATTTTGACGGGGCCGGATTATCAAAACGTCAATGCGTCGCTGGTGAAAGACACCAAGATTAAGGAGAGCGTCAACCTACAGTTTCGCGCAGAGTTTTTCAATCTCTTCAATCATCCGAATTTTGATTTGCCGGATAATTTTTTGGGCTCGCCGACCTTCGGACAAATCCGTTCGGCGCAAAGTCCGCGTCACCTTCAATTCGGCTTGAAACTGTTGTTCTAAACCGCTTTTCATAACGCCGCAGCCTCGTAATAGCCGGAACCCAAAAGTTTGAGCGGCTGTTTCTAGAGCGGCTTTCATATGGGGGTACGGAACGCGCTATCGTTGAGCAGCGGTCTTCGACCGCACGAAGGTCTTCGACCGCCGCTCAACGGGTTTGAGGTTTCCGTAATCTCAAACCCAAACCGCTCTAGGATTGTGGATAAAATAAAGTGCAACTTTGTACGGGCGACCACCGCAGGGTCGCCCGTACAGGGCATGGAAAAATCACTCAAGACTTGCAGACTATTTCATCCATAATTCTTAACGTCCAACCTTGTCCGACGCGTTCGGAAACACCCCGACAACAATCACTTCGCCGCAAGGTCGAAGCAAGCCATTTCCGTAGCGTTGCGAATCAGTAATCTGCCTTTGGCGATGGCCGGATAATTCCACGTTTTGCCTTCGAGCGCCGCAAACTTTGCGACTTCCTGAAAACTGTCGGGCGTCGCTTTCACTAACGCCAGTTCGCCGGTGTCCGAGGTGATAAGCAAATGGTCGCTCGCCAGTATCACCTGCCCGTAGCCATAGCGTCCGCCTTTCCATTTGCGCTCGCCTGTCGCTACCTCAACGCAAGCCAGTATCCCTTCATCCAATCCATACGCATAGCCGTTATGAAGTACCGAACTGTTGAACTTATTTTTCATGCTGGTGTTTTCCCAGACTTTGCTGGCCGCAAATTTGCCGCCGTTGTCGTTCACTTCAACCAATGCCGCGCCTTTGCCATAACCCGATGAAATAAAAAAATGACTGGCATCAACCGCTAACGCTTGCGAACAGTTGATGCCCATAGAGGTAGCCCACGGATAATCCCACAACAACGCGCCGTTATCCGTGTTCAACCCAACCACGCGAGTCGCTGTCACTGCAACAATCTGCCGCCGATTCGCCAAAGTCATCAGCATAGGCGAAACATAAGCCTGCGCGTCGTTGAGCGTGCGCCACACTGCCGCGCCGGTGTTTTTGTTATAAGCGACGATGGATTTGCCCGACCTGCCGCCGGGTTGCACGATCACTTTATCATCAACGATGAGCGGCGCAGCCGACATTCCCCATTGCAGATTGGTCGCGCCATTATCGGTTAAAATATCTTTCGACCAGATTTTTTTGCCGCTCTTTGCCTCCACGCAATGCAATTCGCCGGTTGCGCCGAGCGCGTAAATTTTGCCTTCATCAAAAGTCGGCGTGGCGCGTGGCCCGTCGCCGCCCATTGATTCCGTGAACTCCGCGTCCCAGCCATACGTCCACAACTCGCGCCCCTTTTGCATATCGTAAGCCGCTACAACTTCCTGTTTGCGCCGTTGTTCAATGGTGTAGGCGACGTTGTTGGCAATGACGAACGAAGCGTAGCCGCCGCCTATGGGTTGTTTCCATAATGGCTTCAAGCCACCGGCTGGCCAGTCGGTTAAAATTTTCTGTTCCTCATAACGCCCGTCGCGATTGCTGCCGCGATAATTCGTCCACACGTTGGTCGTCACATTGTCTGCGCCGGAACCGTTGGTTGCGGCAGTGGGCGAAGCGCTTGCGCTAGTAGTTGTCGCGGCGGTTGCGGCATCCACCGGTTGATTGGGATTGCTCGCGGTGGTTGCGTTCATTTCTTCGCGTTGTTTCTGACGATGGCGTTCGAGATTGCTGTAGCGCGCCTCGCTTTCCGCGTCGGGCGGACGCGACATGAAAATGGAAAACGCACCGGCTCTGGCCAGCAAACCGAAATACACAACGCCGAACAGGACGATGCCTACCGAAGCCAATAATTTTCTGTCGGCTTGGCTGTCGCGCTTCAACCATAAAAGCATTAATCCCAGAGGCGGGAAGAGAAGCGAAGATAGCAAAACGATTCTTGAAGAGATAGAGGTTTGCACCGGTGCGGCATTCGTTGATTGCATAAGAAAACTCCTAGCGCTGTAAAAACTGACGGGGTTGCAAAAGTCGTGAAGGATCAAAAAATGCCCGATTTTATTGAGTGTTTTTATCAAGCATCCGCGTCTTTGAACCTCTGCTAAAAAATCATCCACGAAGAACGGAACTTTTGCTGCACCTCGCTCTTCGTGGATTTAGACGCACGACGGCGCAATTATCTTTCCATTACTTTTTCTCCAACGTAATAAAAACGTCATCAACGTGATAGATTTGCCGTACATCTTCCTTGCCGTTGATTCCAATGACAACATACAAGACATCCGTTTTTTTTGCCTTTACTACGAAGTCATACTTTTTATGCAGATAAAATGCAAAATCTCCGACATCGGGAATTTCATCCTCAAACCAACTCAAATCTTCCAGTGATGCGGTCGGCTTTCTGGATATCCCCGTCACCAACCGAGAGCGCTGCGGATAGGCGCGACTTATAGGCACAATCGCATAATCAATAGTAATTTTATACTTTTTTCCGCGTTCGACAGGGAAAGGTTTTTCAACCCAGATGGTGCTTTTGCTGTTGCTTTGGCTGAGTTCAAATCGCAAAGCTGACACGCCATCAACAGTGCTAGACCGCCATAACTTTACTGCGTCGTTTATCGAAGTGGTCGCATCCAAATCCAGTCCCTTTGGCATCCAGCCTTCCAAGTCATTCTTAAACGGGAAAAACTCTGTTGGCGAAGCTTTCTTTCTGATGCTGATGTGTACCCGATCAAGGTAATAAACACGGTGAAATAAATCCGTGCCGCGAACCCCTAACGCAACATAGAGTTTACCGTCTTCATTTGTTCTCGTCGCCAGAGTGTAGCGTTTATCCAACCATTTGTATCCGTCAGAAGCGTCCCCTCTATAGAAAGCAAATTCCTGTTGTAGATTACGGAAATCCTCAAATGTACTCACCGGTTTTTGGGTAGCGCCCGTTAAGATGATAAAAGGATTGGAACTGGTGAAATCCTGTGAAGCAAAAGCAAACTCACATTCAAGTTCATAAAATTGGTTGGGTTCAAGAAAAAAAGCCTTCTCAATCCAGTCATCCTCGAAGGTAAACTGACGGTTTACATCAATTCGTAGCGAGGTAAAACCGTCTTTTGATAAGGCTTGGCTGCGATCTATGGTTGGCGGTAGTTCTCTGTTATCGCTCATTCTGCGGGGTGTCCAGCCCTCAAAATCATTTTCAAACGAATAGGATTCACTTACCTCTTGAAATTGCTGCAAGGCTCGGGGATGAGCTATGGCAGTTGCAAAAAAGAGCAGGCAAAACAGCACACTGAATAGGTGTTTCATAATTCTGATTCCTTACTTTGGCAGAGACCTTATGCTAAGGAATAGAGACTCCTTGCAAAATTGGAAGCCTGAAACGACAACCAGTGTTCAAGAGGTCTCTATTCCCACTGCTTCATTTATGGAACGGATGTTGAGAACGTCGCCCCGTTGTTTATGCCATGATTGATGTTGGCGCAATCTTTCACGTCTTGACCGTCAAAGCGCCACAAGCCCTTTGTGCCATTCACGCCGGTCAACCGGTTCTGCGGCGTGAAGTTTGAAGTGTAGATTGCATCAGCAGTGATTCGGACTTTATCTATCAAACCGTTGAAGTACCCACTGCCATCGCCGCCGCGACCAATAAACACATCACTGGTTCCGGTTCCCGGCGCAAAGGTGGATGACTTCGAGCCGACTTGTACGCCGTTGACAAAAACTTTCAAGGTTGTTCCATTCCAAACTCCGGCAACGTGATACCAAACTCCTGAAGAAAGAATCGTGCTGCCGGTTACAGAGTCAAAATTGAACCCGTTGATTAAGGTATAAAACACCAACTTGCCGCTTGAATTCACTCTCAATGCAAACCCGCCTTCCGATGCGCCGGAAATATCTTTGTACCTTTCGACGATGCTACGGCGAGCGCCTGTTGAGTTTAGCTGTATCCAGGCCCTACGGTGATGGAACCAGTGATGTTCAATGTTACGCCGCTCGGATTTGTGGTTGTCGGAACATTGGCATAGGCACTTGTGCCATTGAGCGAGAGCGAATAGTAAGTTGGCGAGGGCCACGATGGCGGGATGTACAATAACTTGTTGGGTGTACCCAAAGTAAACGGATCATAGTCTGTTAAATAGCCGACAGAGGCATTATCCGTGAGAACTTTGCTGATCGTACAAGGGCAAGCTTTCGTATCACTTTCCAAATACATAGCGGCTGCGCCAGCGACTTTCGGAGCAGCAGAAGATGTGCCTTGAAAATAGTCATTGATGTAAATGTCACTGAATCTTTGTGGAGAAGGAGTGTTGTACCCAGGCGAGTATAAATCAACGACAGCGCCCGTATTAGAAGTGGTTTCTCTGGCATCTCCGATGGTGCTTGAAGCAACCGTGATGACTTCCGACATCCGCGCTGGAGTATAACCAGATGCATCCGCTCCATTACCATTCCCAGCAATAACCACATAAGTAACACCAGCAGCTTGTGATTTTCTTATGGCTTTTTCGAGCGCCGTAGAAGGTGACATCCAGATGCTCATATTAACTACGGCAGGTTTTGTGTGGTTTGCTGTGACATAATCTACTCCTTGTATCACTTGTGCAGAAGGACACTGCCCATTGCAATTGCAGACCCGAATATTGTGAAGCGTCACGTTCTTGGCAACACCATAAGTAGATGCGCCAACCGCCCCCGCGACTTGTGTGCCGTGTCCTTGATTTGATCCATCAACAACTTCACAATCGTTCCCATCTAAGGTTGGATGATAAGTCGGATCGGTGGTACCATAGTCGGCATCGAACACAACCCGCCCTCCAAATTCTGTGTGGGTTGAACGGATTCCTGAATCCAATACATAAGCGTGAACGCCTGTACCGGTTTGATTATAGGTGTAGCTCCCCGTACCCATTCCTGTAACCCCGCCTCTTTGGTCTATGCGGTCAAGATGCCAGGAAGCATGAGGCTGTGAGTAATCTACAGTCTGTACACTCCCCGTCCTGCCTTCGCAATTCTCTTCAACAAACTCCACTCGCGGGTCATTGCTCAAAGCTATCGCTGCGGCTTCCGATATGCCGTGAATCGAAAACCCTTTCAACGCATGACTGTAGATAGCTTGCAATTTGCCACGTTGAGCATTCGTTAGATTGGACGCTAATGAATGGATTTCCTCTCTTGGTTGGTCATCATTGAAGACAACGATATATTGATTCAGAATCGGCTTGGCCACTTTGCGAAATTTATCTGACGCAACAGCGTTATCTTGACTTTTCACCGACCAAGATGCAAGTAACAAAAAAAACAAAACTTATGGTTAGCAGAAAAGTTGCGACTCGGTTTTTCATGTAGTTCTCCTCAACTGAAATTTAGTCGGACAATCAGGATGTATTGCCTTACTTTCTAAGCTCGACTTTATCCATCACGCAGCGTAGCAGAGCGTATCTGTTAAGCGCTCAAATAACGCTCGTGGGATTTTTATGACTTCACCCTCTGAACCGGACATTGAAAAATGGCAATGTCACCACCGAAAACAGCCCCAACAAACACGGCGTGCTGCGACCGATTGCCAAATCATTCCCTTGCCGTTGCGTCTCGATTCCCAGATGCGCCCGCCCTTCTTCAAAGGTCACTTCCATCTGCCATCGTCTCCTAAACCACGCAAGGATTTCTTCCGGTTGATGCTCCACCTTGGTCGAGAGCAAGGCTTGCGTTTGAAACTCGCCTTTGACATCGCGAATCAACACCCAGCAAATCTCGACGGGCGGCTTTCCCGCGTGATCCCACAGGGCAGTGTCGCTACAAATGTCGATTTCGCGTTCGCCTTTACCATACCAATTCTCCACCTTCACCCTCGTCCACTGGGTACTCTCATCAAGGAGCCGAGCCGCCAGCGTCGGCAGGCGTTTGCCTTTCAATCGTGATCGCCCTTTCTGACCAAGCTTTCGTGGCGGCGCGACCTCGTACAACGCCGCGTCCAAGCGCAAGCGCGTAATCAGACTGGCATTGGGCAAACCCCGGACTTTGTTGAGCAAGTCCAAGACCGCAAAACTACTGTCAGCAACAAAGATCAAAGGGCGCGTCGGCAACCAGCGCGCCAGCAGTTGAATAATTTGCCAAGCCCGTTCGACCAGCGTTTGATGACGCCGCTTGCGCTCCTGGTAGAAGCGCTCCGAGGGACACCGCACACTCAAAAACGGCAACCCCCAAACCCGCCCCGCCCAGCCAATCTCGGTCAACAACATACAACAGAGCCAACGCAAGCCACTGGCTTTGACAAAATGCGAGTGCGACGAACGCACCGGGTCGCGATAAATCCCCTTGGCGGCAATCTTACTGCCGCGCCGTCGCTCAAGGGTGTCATCGAGTCCGAAAACCAAAGTTCCGCTTGGCGAAAAGGTCGCCAGCAAGAGCTTGAGGAGAATGTGACTGGCAGCCAAAGTCGACCACCGAGCGCGATTGAGGACGCGATGATAAGTCTGAAAGTTCTGCTCCTGGCTTTTGCCGCAGACGCGCAGGCAAGCCGTCACGGTGCGTTTGCCGGGAGCCAGAAGGGCACCGACCAGCAAAACTTTGGCGGGTTCGAAAACCGCTTTCGAGAACAGCGGGGCAAAGTTTACAATGACCAGCAACAGTTCGGTAGGCAGTGTCAGCATACAAATTCCTTTCTTGGTGGAAAGTCTTGTAGCTTACACAGCCTGCCGTTATTTTTTCAAAGAGCAAATGGATAAAGTCGAGCTAAGAGAACCTACTCCTGCTTCAGGTAGCGCAGCACCTGACGGCAACTCCCCAGTTCCACGAACTTGCTGAAGATCATCACCAGGACGTGCTGCACCTGAAGGTCGGGGTCTTTGACGACCGCGCCATCCGCCAGACGAACCAATCCGGTCGGCAGCGCTTGCCGATAAGCACCGCGCTGTACTTGATGGAGACGCCCGGCTTCCAGACGCATCTTCAGCAGATGCAACTCGGCCTCGCTCATCGTGCCTTTGAGTCCCAACAGCAAACGGTCATTGTAGAGACGCGGATCATAGGTGCCATCGGCATCGGCGATCAGTGTAGCAAAGACGGCAGCCAGATCGAGCAGGTGATACCAATCCGCGTTATTGCGCGCCAGTCGCGAGACTTCATAGCCAAAGAGGATGCCGACGTGACCGAGCGAAACTTCGGCGACCAGTTCCTGAAAGCCATCGCGATACTGACTTCCTTGCGCCGACAAACCGAGATCGGCATCAATGATGCGGATGCGCTCGGCACCCCAACCAAGTTGTTGGGCGCGCTGCGAGAGTTGGTACTGATAGAACTGGCTCTCGCGATTGCGCTCGACCTGTTTGGGGGACGATTGGCGGACGTACACATAAGCCAGTCGCTGAAGATGCCGGAGGGTGATCTTGGAAGAAGAGACCGGAAGCTCATCTCGTTTCATCGTCCACCTCCTTGGGATGACTCGTCGTCAGCAGGCTGCAGCAGATTTGCACCATCTGGCGAAAGAGTTGCGCTTGTTGCTGGGCATTGAGGGTGAGCCAGACCTCTTGAGTCGAGATGGACTGTGCGGTCTGCGTCTTGGTGAGAGGCAGATAGAGTTGCTCTTGCTGAAGCGGGGCTGTGGGTAGATGTGGTTGTCGAGTTGCCATAATCAGTATGCTCCTTCCGTGGCTCAGAGAAGTGAGCATAAACTGATAAGAGCTTGCTGATAGAGGGTACACTGAGCGGCGTGGAAAGCGGCACGGGCGGATCGGAAGCCTGATCGGTGGCGGCGATTGGGATGTGCTGTTGGAGACCAGTGGCGGTCCAGACGACAAAGCACGGGCCGTAATCCTGGCGATTGATGGTGCCGATGACCGGGAAGGATTGCTCATAGAGAGCCTGGCGTGGGTCAATGACGATAATGATCAGTTCCGGGCTAACCTCTTGCCCGATAGGGGTAGTTGTTTGGTTGGGTCTTGCCACTTCCCGGATTACCAAACACCAGGACGTTCTCCCGGCGATCGAGAAAGTCGGCTTCCAGTAAGGCCGACACCTGGCGATCCACGGCTTTCTTGAGGCGGCTGCGATCAAAGGCGCTCAGGGTTTTCTCTCTTGGCAGTCTTGATGAGTGTTGCAACTTCTTGATCTTTCTCTGCTCGCGCTCTTCCAATTCCAGTTTGCACAGGTTCAAGAGATAGCGGTCATAGGGCCAGCCTTCATTAGCAGCCAGCGCCGCCTGCGGCGAAAAGTTGGCGACGAAGGCTGGCAGGCGCAGTTGTTTGAGGCAATCCGTAATCTGCGGTTTGAGAGTTTCCGACATCAGCGCACCTCCTGACTCTCCAACAGCAGGTCGTAGTGCTGGAGTTGCACGGGTGCGATTTCGACGCAGTATGGCAGGGCTTGCGGCGTGGCGCTTTGCAGATACTGCCGCACCCTTTCTTCGCTGATGCGCTGACCCTGTTTAATCATCTGGCGCAAGCCTTCCTCGACCCGCTGTTCACTGACGGTGGCCGCCAGTTCCAGAATCTTCAGATACTGCCGCTCAGCCGTCGCCGGGTAGTTTTCTCGCAAGCAGTCGTAGGCGACGCGAAAGAGCAAGCGCGGCAACAGATCACTTTGATAACGATAATGGGCAAAGGCGCCGGGCTTACGCACCAGGGAATGGATGATATGACGATAGTTGATCGCATGTTTTCCAGTGCCTCGCAGTCGCCGGATCTCTTCAAGGCGTTGATCAGCGTAGTAAATCTCCAACTTGGCGCTGAACAAACGTACCTCAACGAGTTCGCCGATCAACTGCGAACTCACCGAATAGAGATTGCCTTTGACGCGGATGGTGGCGTTGCGCGACACCCGCACAGGCAAGCGGCTGTAATCTTGCAGGCGCATCGGCGGCAGCGCTTGCAGATGCGCTCGTTCTTCCTGAAGGCGCTCTTGCCGACTTTGGTTGCGGCGCTTGAGCATCTTGGTGAGGAAAGCCTCGTAGTCCTTTAGACTGGTAAAGTCGCGACTGCCACGCAGTAACAACTCCTGATCTACAGCTTGCTTGAAGCGATGATGCGATTGTTCGACATCGCCGTTTTCGTGACCGCGACCGGGATTATTATGGCTGGCTCGCAGATGATAGTACGCCAACAAGCCTTGATAGTTTTGGGTGAACTCTTCTAAATCGGAGAGATTGTTGACGGCTGCCGACAGCGAATCGGTGCGATGCTCGAAAGGCACTGCGCCCAACTCCCATAAGGCGTTTTGCAAACCGCCCGATAGGCTCTCGAAGGATTCCGAATAACAGATGGAGCCGGTCTCCCAGTTCGAATAGGTCAAGGTGAAGTGATAAAACAGATGGGCGAAGAACTCCCCGGCAATGGTGATTTGCAGTTTGCTCATGTGGGTGAAGTCCGATTGCCCCATCAAGCCTGGGGTATGTTGTTGGGGAAAGAAAACCTCTTTTGGTGGTCCGTGCTGGGTGCGCCAGGCCTTGATGCGACGTTGCAGCGTGTGCAGATGCCCAGCTTGAAATTGTCCTTCGTATTGGCGACAAAGATAATCAAAGATGGTGATGGCTTCTAAAGCCGGTTCGTTGAGCAACAGTTGTTCGATTTCGCCCCAGACCGCTTTGAAAACGTCTGTGCGAGTGCGCCAGTGACGAGTCGATTTGAGTTGTGAGGGGAGTTTGCCAAGTTTGCGATACTTTCTGGCGGTTTTGTCATCCATGCCAGTTTTGGCAGCGGCAACCGAGAGCGCATCCCCGTCGTGAATAAATGTCATAAGCCTCCTGAATTGTTTGTCTGTGACCATCCAAGCCTCCTGAAAAAGAGATACTTGGAGAGTCGCATTCATCTTTAAAAACGGGAATTCTAATTGTCGTCAACGGGAATTCTAATTGTCGCTGATCAAGAGGCTGTGCGATTAGCCATTGCTTGATTTCTAATAATTCTTTTTCTATTTCATTGTTTGCCATGCGTTCCTTTTGAAAGGATGCTCCTCATCATAGTCTTTCCACTGCAAGCGAACTCACCGCTGAGGGTGGTCGCTTTGCCAGCCAAGTAAGTTGAAGTTGGCTTCGCGCTATCCCTGCTTAGATAGCGGCAATTTAGGCATGACGGCTGATAGCTGGAACCTGAATGACTGACTCACAAACGCAGGTGTTAATGCGTATTTGAACCCCTTGATTTTGCTACTGGAAAACTTGTGTTTTCGCTTTTCTATTTCCCGCAGCATTTAAGTGGGTAATCGAAAATGGATGCCGTGTCAATGAAAAAAAGCAAACAAAAGCAACTATATTTTGTGGTGGTGAATTGTTTGGTTTACTCTATGTTGTGTCCCTAACTGGCTCCGAATTTTAAGGCGGGAAGGCGCTCTATCGCCTCTTTTTTCTTCGCGTCAACAACCTTCGCATAAATCTCCGTTGTCCGCATATTGCGATGTCCCAACAACTTCGACACGGTGTAGAGATCACTGCCTTCGCTTAACAGAGCGGTTGCGAATGTATGACGACTGACATGGAAGGAAATCTTCTTATCAATCTTCGCATCCGTAGCCCATTTCCTGAGAGTGCGAAGGATATAGGGTCTGCTAGGCAGGTCAAAGATTTTTGTGTGCGGCATGAGGCTTATGTTGTCTGTGCCGTAGAGCAGGAATCGTGCTGTGCTATCAAGATGCACGGTTACAAATCCATCCGTTTTTTGCTGCCGGACTTTAACTTGATTGTTTTGAATGTGGCTCGGCGTCAGTGCCTCTATATCGCCCAATCGCAAGCCGGTGCGACAGGCAAAGAGAAAGGCTCTCTTAATCTCGCTGTGCTGGCATGGAGTATCTAATAGCCGCTGTAGTTCTTCCGTCGTCAGAAATTCCCTGCTTGTGTCTAGCTTTTTCACATTCGGAACGAGCGATGAAAAGTCTCTTCGTAGATAACCTTCTTTGAACGCCTTTCTCAGTACGATCTTAATATGCGCGAAATAAGTGTGCGCCGTGTTAGCCGCTACTTTGCCGAGTAGATACGCTTGGTAAGACTCAAGCCATGTTTCAGAGATGTTCTTGAATTGCAGGTAGCCGCTGGTGAAATCGCGTAGATGCTTTCTGCAATTATGCCACGCAGAATACCTCGCTGGTTTGGTCTTGGCAATGGTTTCAAAGTACGCCACGAAATCAGCTTTAGTTTTGCTCGGCGACTCAATACCGTAGTCTCTACTGATTAGCTCCTGTTCACGAATCTTTTTGATCTCTTCAGCAACTCTGTACGACTCCTTTCTTTGCTTCGCGTCTTTCTCATAGAAATATAGATCAAGAAACTCTGACCAACGCTTTCGGTTATGGTAAAGATCGAGGTAGAGCCGGATATAGTTATTCTTCTTTCTCTGCGTTGCGCTGGTGTCTTTTGAATTTCGCGCCTTGCTTTTCGATTTATCTTTAACGATACGCTCTCTAATCGCCACGCCCATAGTTGCTTTCTCCTTTTTGGTTTGGTTACAAACTGGTTACAAAAATTTAGCAACTATGAGCAAGAATATAAAGCCATCTGTTACAGGCAGGCGAAAATTCTCTTTGTTTACAGGGGTTTCTTTTGCTGATGATTGCAGATGTTTGCTTATAACAGGCGGTCAACGATTTGCGCGATATCATTAACAAAATCGGCATTCGGATTGAAGCCGCCACGCGCTTGGCCGGAAATCTGGCCTTGTTGATCCAGCACTACAATAGTCGGCAGTTGTCTGCCGCCGAATTGTTTGAAGGCCGAGCGACTGGCATCGCGTAAAATTTTTACGGATGTCGAAACGCCGCAAGGGCTCTTTAACTGGGCGTCCGTGGCATTGGCCGCGTTGTCTATACTGACCCAGTAAACTTCAACTTTTTTGCCGGCGTAGCGTTCGGACAAGGCTTCGAGCATCTTGATTTCGCTGCGGCATTGCGGGTCGGTCACGCCGCCAAACAATAGCACCACCACATTGCCGCGCATCGCCGCAAGCGCCACGCTGCCACCATCGGGCGTGGTAAACGAAACATGGTTTTGCGCCGCAGCCTGGATAGATAAAAGCGCCAGCACCACAACGCGCAACGATATGGATTGGGTAAGCGACTGCAAAGTTTTCATCTTATTCATAGTATGTTCACCGCCCTACTTCGATTCTCTGCCGGGTTTTTTCGTTCGATGTAAGAGATTTATTTTTCGCACACGGGCTTAAACGTCATCACCATCAGGAAGTTCACCAAATAGACTGTAGCAGGTGGGCGCAAGAAGCGGCAAATCGCGCTTTGTGCCGGAATCAACGACGCGATTCTTCAGTCTGGCAGATGATTGTCAGTTGCCGTGTTCAAGCCGATAATGATACTGTTTTTACGTAGTTCCTTTAGTACGCACAGCTTGATGGCTTAGAGGAATGTCGAAGATCAAGCCCGTTATTTTGATTCATCTCGAATTCAGCTTTCATAAGAGGACAAATAATGAGTCAGGAAAAACAAGAAGGCGCAAAAGTCCTTCATGTCTTTACCAATGTAATCTCTCAACCTGTCAAAGAGTCTACCCTGCCTGAAGAAGTCCCTTCACGCACCTGGATGTACTGGCAAATGTTTCGTGCGGTCGCCAAGAAAGTGTCGCGGTCGCCGTTTTCGCTGCACACCTTTGCGGCGTTGCGCCGCACGATGCTGGCGAATTTTCTGCCTGATAATCTGGCGACGCGCTACAAGGCGTATCAAAGAGGCGAGTGCAATCGTTGCGGGCTGTGCTGCAAGATTCAATTTCAGTGCCCTTTCTTTGTGGATGAAGGGCCGTTCAACACCCACTGTTCGATTTACACTTCGCCGCACGCACCGAATGCGTGTTTGAAATTTCCGCTCGATCCGCTGGATTTGAAATTGCTGCAACGCGAAATCGGCAACGCCTGCACCTTTTATTATGAAGGCAAACCGCAGCGCTTGTCGGCTTTTGAATTCGTCAAACTCTACACCCAGGGAGTGCGGCAACAACTGGCCAAACGCAAGTTGAAAGAAGCGCCCGATAGCGGCGATTAAGCGCTAGAAGAGCGACCAAGACACCATCGAATTTCCCCGCCATTGACGCGGCCAAGCGCTGCGACTGCTAGGGCTTTGGCACTTGGCGCGCCCCTTGACAGATGGGCATTGGGCATATAGTTTAACTGTTTGTCTTTATAGGCAGGTAGCATCATGTTTGAAGCACTTTCGGACAAGTTAAGAAAAGTCTTAAAGGACTTGCGCGGACAAGGGCGCTTAACCGAAGCGCACATCGAAGCGGCGATGCGCGAGATTCGCATCGCTTTGCTTGAAGCCGATGTCAATTTCAAAGTTGTCAAGTCCTTCGTTGACCGCGTCAAAGAGAAAGCTTTAGGCCAAGAGGTCTTGGGGTCGCTGTCGCCTGACCAGCAGGTGGTCAAAGTGGTTCACGATGAACTGGTCGAAATGCTCGGCGGCACCTCTACGCAAATCATTTTCACCAAGCGCGTTCCCAACGTGATTATGATGGTCGGTTTGCAAGGCTCTGGCAAAACCACCACCACAGGCAAACTCGCCAAGCACCTTGCCGAAACGCACAAACGCCGCCCCTTGATGGTCTCCGTTGACGTGTATCGTCCGGCGGCGCGCCAGCAACTGGAAATTATCGGCGCAGCGATTCATCAATCGGTTCTCAAACTGCCGGAACTTAACGACCCGGTTGCGCTGGTCAAACAGGCGTTGCGCGAATGCCAACTCGTAGGCTATGACACTTTGCTTATAGACACGGCTGGGCGTTTGCACATTGACGACGAGTTGATGAACGAGTTGCAGCAGATTAAGGACGAGACGCAGCCCAACGAAATCATCTTCATCGCCGATTCGATGACCGGCCAGGACGCGGTGAATTCGGCGCAACAATTTCACCAGCGCATCGGGCTGACCGGCGTTATCCTCACCAAGATGGACGGCGACACTCGCGGCGGCGCGGCGCTTTCGATCAAAGAGGTCACCGGCCAGCCGATTAAATTTATCGGCGTCGGCGAAAAGTACGATGCCCTTGAACCGTTTTATCCAGACCGCATCGCGCAGCGCATTTTAGGCATGGGCGATGTCTTGTCGCTGATCGAAAAGGTGCAGGCCGAAGTTGACGAAGAGCAGGCTCTGGAGATGCAGCGCAAGTTGATGAAGAATCAATTTACGCTGGAAGATTTCCGCGACCAACTGCGACAAGTCAGAAAACTGGGTTCGCTGGACAAGCTCATGGATATGTTGCCTTCGGGTTTATTCGGCGGCTTTAAGATGACCGCCGAACAGAATCAGGAGATGGAGCGCAAGTTCAAGATGACCGACGCCATTATCAATTCGATGACCTCGGTTGAGCGCAGCAATCACGATATTCTCAACGCCTCGCGCCGCAAACGTATCGCCAAAGGCAGCGGCACCTCGGTACAACAGGTCAATCAAATGATCAACGAATATACCGAGATGCGGAAGATGATGCGGATGATGACTTCGGGCGGCTTGGGCAGTATGATGGGCGGCTTGGGCAATATGGGCAGTCTGGCCGGAGGACTTGCCGGGGGCTTGGGCGGCGGCGGTTTTCGCCGCAAAGCCACCAAACGCAAGAAAAAGAAAAAGAAGCGCTGAGGCCACTTTTTAAGGTATAATCTGGGAGTCGTTGAGAAGTCACCGACTTCACTTATACGTTCAACCATTTATTTTATTTAGCAGTTCGACACGGAGGTGTATTTTGTTAGCAATTCGATTGACCAGAATGGGGGCGAAAAAGAAGCCCTTTTATAGAATCATCGTCACCGAAAAACGGTCTAAACGCGATGGTCGTTTCCTTGAAGCGGTGGGCTACTATGACCCTTGCAGCAAGCCTGCCAATATCAAGCTGAATAGCGAACGTGTGAATTATTGGATCGAACGCGGAGCGCAACCGACTGATACAGTGCGAAACATACTCAAAAGCAATGTCGGAGCCGCCAGCCCTGAAGCCAGCGCCTAGTTAATATTTGCTTTCAGTATGTTTGACAATTTCTTCGGGCGTGCTTGGCGTCTTTCCACCCGTACCCAATAGCGGAAGGAGGCGAAGTTATGGCAGACGATTCATTGAGAAGCGTCATCGAGACTATAGCGAAAGCTCTAGTGGATAGTCCTGAAGAGGTAACGGTAAAAGAGATTGATGGCGAAGCGACGGTGGTTTTGGAACTGCGGGTCGCGCATCCTGACCTCGGCAAAATTATCGGCAAGCAGGGCCGCACCGCCCGCGCCATGCGAACCATCTTGCGCGGCGCAGGGATGAAATTGAAGAAGCGCTTTGTGCTGGAAATTTTGGAATAGTGAAACCGGTGAGCCCGTATCAATTGAAGGCCGATGAAGTGGTGATTGCTCGCATCGTCAAAGCTCGCGGCATACGCGGTGAAGTTGCTTGCGATATGGAAACCGATTTTCCCGAACGCTTCCAGACGCTTGACGCCGTGACGGTCGTGATGCCCAAAGGGGTGCGCTTAAACTTGCGGCTTGAGCGCCACTGGTTTCATCAAGACCGGGTGATTTTGAAATTCGCAGAGACTGACACCATGACCGATGCCGAGCAACTGGTCGGCGGTCTGTTGGTGATTGCTCAGGCGGATGCTTGGCAACTCGAAGACGATGAGTTTTACGAGTACGATTTGATGGGCTTGCAGGTCGTCACGCTTGACGGCACAGCGGTTGGTCGCGTCACCGGGTTGCTACGCACCAGCGGCAACGATTTGTTGAAAATTGAAAATGATGAGCAACGCGAAATCCTGATTCCTTTCGTGGACGAGATTTGCCCAAAGGTGGATGTGCCAGGCCAGCGCCTGACCATTAATCCGCCCGAAGGTTTGCTTGATTTATAGATGGCCAAATGCGGACGCTTGAATGCGATTTGATGTCATAACGATTTTTCCTGAGATTTTTCGTGGGGTCTTTGAATTTGGCATTATTCGTCGCGCTGTAGAAGCACAGTTGCTGGCAATCCATATTCATGATTTGCGCGACTACACTGCCGACCGCCATCACATGGTGGATGACCGCCCGTTCGGCGGTGGCGCGGGAATGGTGATGAAACCGGAGCCGCTGTTTCGCGCCATTGAAGCCATCACGCATGATGCGCCGCAAACTCGCGTGGTACTGCTGTCGCCGCAGGGCCGATTGTTTAACCAGCCGTTGGCCGCAGAACTGGCGCAAGATGAGCGGGTGTTGTTAATTTGCGGGCGCTATGAAGGCATAGACGAGCGCGTAGTTGAAAATTTAGTCAGCGACGAACTTTCGATTGGTGATTATGTATTATCGGGCGGCGAAATTCCCGCTATGGTCGTCGTGGATGCGGTAACGCGATTGCTGCCGGGCGCTTTGGGGTGCGAAGACTCCGCCGCGCAGGATTCGTTTTCCAGCGGCCTGCTCGATTATCCGCACTACACGCGCCCCGCCGAGTATCGCGGTTTGCCGGTGCCGGAAATTTTGTTGAGCGGCCATCACGCCGCTATTGAAAAGTGGCGACAGCAAAAAGCTATGGAAAAAACGCTGCGCTGTCGGCCTGATTTAGTAGAAGCGCAGCACAACCAAAAGGCCGAAGAGATTTTAAAAGATAAAAAAGATTTGAAGAGGTAACGGAAATGATGAACTCAGTTATACAAGGTGTAGAAGGAAAACAATTACGCAGTGATTTGCCCAAGTTTCAAGCGGGCGACTCGGTGCGCGTTCACGTCAAAATTAAAGAAGGCGATAAAGAGCGCATACAGATTTTTGAAGGATTGGTTATCGCCCGCAAACATTCGGGCGTGCGCGAAACCATCACGGTTCGCAAAATCAGTTTCAGCGTCGGCGTCGAACGCATCTTCCCGCTGCACGCCACCGTCATTGATAAAATCGAAGTCATCCGTCGCGGTCGCGTGCGGCGCGCCAAATTGTATTACCTGCGTGACCTGCGCGGCAAAGCGGCGCGTATTCGTGAAAAAGATACTCGAGGCTTCAAGCCCAAGGGCGCAGCCAAAACCGAAAAGCCGCTTGCTGCTGTCGCCCCCGAACCAATCGCCAATTCGCCGGAATAACGCTTTTTCGTCCGCCTTATCCCGGCAATGCAATAGTTTCGCAGATGAGCTAGAGGAGACGTTTTTCATCTCCTCTAGCTCTAGCTGTGTGTAGAGAATCAGCGGGCGTTTTGCCAGACGCAGCTTACGGAGTCCCTATGAAATCACGCAGAGAGATGCTCGAAGAGTTTGTCGCTGCCGACCCCAACGATTCGTTTTCGCGTTATGCGCTGGCGCTAGAACTGGAAAAAGCCGAGCGCGCCGACGAAGCCATCGCCCAACTTCAGGAAGTCTTGGCGCGTGATGAAAGTTATGTCGCGGCCTATTATCATCTGGGAAGAATGTTAGCGAAAGCGGGCAAAGACGCAGAGGCGCTAGGCGTATATCAACGCGGCATCGAAGCGGCAAGCAAAGCCGGTGACCAGAAGACGCGCAGCGAAATTCAGGAAGCTATCGAAATGCTTTAGCAAATTGCGAGACTCGCCATTCACATTTTTCGTCTGCTTTTTATCAGCATAATTCAGTAGTCGCCAATAAAAAGAAGGCGCTTGCCATTGCAACCTTGATGGAACACGGCTTGAGCGGATTAGACGGATCAGATAGAAAACTTGATCCGTGAACATTCGGAATATCCGTGTCCTTTGCAGACTTGCGCTACATTTTCTTCATCATTAAAAACCGAATGATGGGAATCCGCTTGAAGCCCTTTCGGCGGTTCTGTCACGCACTCCTGGAAAACGGCAGTGTGTTATACTGCGCCACCACCAAACCATAAATTATCTGAGAGGTCGCCGCTATGAAAAAACTGGTCGTTGCTCTTTGCTTCATCATCGCGTTTGCTTCGTTCACCTTTGGCGCGTTCGACAAGACGCCGACGATTGATCAATCGCTCAATTTGAAAAGCGCAGGCAATCCGCGCATCTCGCCAGACGGTCGCCTGGTCGCCTATCAAGTGCAGGAGACCAACTGGGAAGAGAACGCTTTTGAAACCGAAATCTGGATTGCCGTCGTCGCCACCGGCGAGCGCTATCAATTAACCAACGCCAAAAAATCCAGTTCAACGCCGCAATGGTCGCCCGATGCAAAACGCTTGGCTTTCATCTCTGACCGCGACGGCAAACGCCAGCTTTATCTCATCGCACCCACAGGCGGCGAAGCCATGCAGTTGACCAATATCGAAACCGGAGTGAACAACTTCAACTGGTCGCCCGATGGTCGGCGCATCGCCTTTACCGCCGCAGAGCCGGAGTCGAAAGCCCACAAAGAGCGCAAGGAAAAATACGGCGATTACGAAATCGTCAAAGGCGACTACACCATGACGCACCTGTGGATGATCGAAGTGCCTGCGGAAATCAAAGACAAAAAGGCCGACCCTGTTCGCCTCACCGAAGGCACAAGTTTCACCGTCAACGGTTTCAACTGGTCGAAGGATGGCGAACGCCTGGCCTTCAGCGCCGCCAAAGATCCTGACCTTGGCTCCGCCGACACCGCTGATATTTATGTGTTAAAAGTCAGCGATAAATCTATAAAGAAGATCGTCAACACCAGAGGCCCGGATAACAATCCCGTATGGTCGCCCGACGATCAACAGATCGCTTTTGAAACTGCCAACGGTCAAGAGTTTTTCTACTATCAAAATTCCTTCATCGCCGTAGTCTCAGCCGATGGCGGCACACCGCAAATTCTGACTCAGAGTTTCGATGAATTGCCACGCCTGCTTGCTTGGTCGCTTGATGGCATCTATTTCAACGCCTTGCAGAAAACCGCTTCGCAGCTGTTTCGCTTGAACCCTGCGACCACAGCGCTTGAAAAAATCAGCAGCGCCGACAACTTCACCTCCGGCGCGTATTCCTTCACCAATGATTTCAAACAAGCCGCCTTCATAGGCGCAAACACCAATAATTATTCGGAAGTCTTCGTATCAACGCTCAAGCCCTTTGCGCCGAAAAAACTCACGGCGATGAGCGAACAGTTGAAAGATTATAAGCTCGCTTCACGTGAAGTCATCGAATGGAAATCCACCGACGGCGCGACCATCGAAGGCGTGTTAATCAAGCCCACCGATTACGACGCCGCAAAAAAATATCCGCTGCTGATGGTGATTCACGGCGGCCCTACCGGCATAGATATGCCTTTTCTAAACGCCGACCGTTACTATCCTATTGAACGATTCGCCGCCAAAGGCGCGTTGATTCTGCGCCCGAATTATCGCGGCTCGGCGGGCTACGGCGAAAAATTCCGTGCGCTCAATGTTCGCAATCTCGGCGTAGGCGATTATTGGGATGTAATTTCCGGCGTGGATTTTTTAATCGCTAAAGGGCTGGTGGATAAAGAGCGCGTCGGCGCGATGGGCTGGAGTCAGGGCGGCTATATTTCCGCGTTCATCACCACAACGAGCGACCGCTTCAAAGCCGTATCGGTAGGCGCGGGCATCTCTGACTGGATGACTTATTATGTGAACACCGATATACACCCGTTCACGCGCCAGTATTTGCAGGCGACGCCTTGGCAGGACCCGGAGATTTACAAAAAGACTTCGCCGATCTCTTATGTGAATAATGCGAAGACGCCGACCTTGATTCAACACGGCGAGTTGGATAAGCGCGTGCCGATACCGAACGCCTACGAGTTGCAGCAGGCGCTTGAAGACCGCAACGTGCCGGTGAAGATGGTCGTCTATAAAGGCTTCGGTCACGGCATAGACAAACCGAAGCAACAACGCGCCGTGATGGAAGAAAACTTCGACTGGTTCAGCAAATGGGTATGGGGCGAAGCCGCGCAGGAAGGCAAATAACCAAAGCCCTCAGCCTTGCACAATCACTTGTTACGATAACTTTCAAGAAAAAATTTTCCTTGAGCAAGGGATGCGAAGTTTGGAGTTCCGCGCAACCGGGCGGCAAGTTTCGTCATTCAAGCCTGCTGCCCGGTTGCGCGGAACTCCAAACTTCTTTTTCTTAACCTCTATCTTTTCCCGGCGTCGTTTGCTGATTGAGGTTTTGCGAAATTTTCTTGGCCGCTTCTTGCACCATCTCTGCGGCTTTGGCCAGAAAGGCGCGATTGATTTGACTGGTCGTGCCGCTCAAGCCTATGCCTGCTATCGGCTTGCCAAAGCTGTCAAAGATCGGCGCGGCCACGCAACGCGCTCCCATACTATTCTCTTCATCGTCCACCGCATAGCCGCGTTCGCGCACCTTTTCCAGTTCGCTGAAAAATTTGGCCTGCGTCGTGATGGTCTTCACGGTGCGCTTCTTCAAGCCATGCTCTTTTACGATGGCTTCCAGTTCGCCGGTTGATAAATGCGCCGCCATAGCTTTGCCTACGCCGGTCGAATTCACCTGCATACGTTTGCCCACCCAGGTGCTGGTCTGTATGAAACCGGGCGATTCGGCTTTTTCGATATAGACCATTTCGCCGTGATCAAGTATGGCGATATGCACGGTCAAACCGCTGCGCTCGGCTAATCGTTTGATAACCTGTAGCGATGCCTCTTTGATATCGCGCCCGATCTGCACGCCGCGACTCAAGGATAAAACTTTCAGGCCGAGGCGGTATTGTCCACTGTCCGCCTCGCGGCGCAAATAGCCGCATTGCTCCAGGGTGCGTAATAAATAACTCGCCGTGCTTTTGGGAATCTCCAGCTTGCGACTGATTTCCGAATTGGTTAAACCGCTGTCGCGTTGCGCCACCGCTTCCAGTATCGCCAGCGTGCGCTCGACCGCCGCCGATGAACTCTCGTCTTTGTTTTTCATGTCTGCACTCGTTCCTCTCGCCGTTGATTTTACCCGATGGCTGGCCACGCTCCAACCCGCTGTGCAGCATTTGAATTTTCTGTTCGATATATCGAACAACTATTAAAAAGTGCTAGACACGCAAAAAGCAATCCCTTATAGTGCGGCATATCGAACATCTGTTCGGTATGTTGAACAGGCGCTTATGAACTTATCAATGCGGGTAATCTGGGCGAGTGGAATTGATAGCCCCATAAATGGTGTTGATGAAGAGGTGGAAAGCGCCGCTAAAACCGAGGATTTATGATGGATTTACGCATCAATTGCGCGCCGCAAGGGTTTGACGCGAAGCGGGATTTGCCCGCCGGGTTTCGGGAATTTCTCTTGCCCTTGCACGAGGAGTTCACGCCGCGTCAACAACAACTCGTTCGCAAGCGCGCCACGAGACTCGCCGCCGCGCATCATGGCATACGGCCCAATCACCTGCCCGTTTCAACTGCCACAAGCGACTGGCAAATTCAATTGCCTGCATGGTGTTGCGATCAACGCAATCAGATGACCGGCCCTGCCGACGATGCCGAACTTTGCGTGAAGATGCTCAACTCCGGCGCGCCCGGCATGATGCTTGACCTCGAAGATTCGCTGGCCAACACCTGGGAGAATCTACAGCGCGGCATTGCTAACACCTTGCAAGCCCTACGCGGCGAGTTGGCTTATGACGACACCAAACGCCAACAAACCATCTCGATCAAACCGAGTCCGACAGTGCTTTGGGTTCGCGCTCGCGGTCTGCACTTGAATCAAGCAGGCGTATTGGAAAATCACCAAGAGTGGCTGTCGGCGTCGTTGTTCGATGTCGCAAGAATTGCTTATGAAATTCAGCCTGCGGCGTTGAAGCATCCGCTGGCGTTTTATATACCGAAATCCGAATCCGCCGAAGAAGCATTGTGGTGGCGCGACCTGTTTCAGGCAGTGGCCAAAGCCAAAAATTTGCCACACGATTTCATCAAGTGCATGGCTTTAGTCGAGGCGCACCCCTTGGCTTACGAGATGGAAGAGTTTGTCTTCAATTTGAAAGACCACATACTGGGTTTGAATCTGGGGCGCTGGGATTATATGGCGAGCCTGATTCATTTCAACCTGCACGATGCGAAATGGGTTTTGCCGGATCGCAACACTATCCCGCACGACGTAGCGTTCTTTCAACGCCTGCGCGAATTGCTGGTGGAAATTTGTCATCGTCACGGGCTGCTAGCGATTGGCGGCATGACGGCTTTGTATCCGAGCCGCACCGATGCAGAGTTGAACGAACGCGCTTTGCAAGTTTTGGCGATAGATAAAAAGAACGAAGCCGATTGCGGCATGGACGGCGCGTGGACCGGCCACCCCGATCAAAACGAAATCGCCATCGCCCAATTCCCTTTTCCCAATCAAATCAACCAACGCCATCCCGACACGCCGCGCTATACCGATTTGCGCCCCGCGCCCGTAGGCATTGGCAAACGCACCGTCGCAGGCACACGCGCCGCCATACGCACGGTGATTCGTTATCGCCACGGCGTATTGAACGGCAAAGGCGCAAGTTTACTCGACGGCTATATGGAAGATTTGGCGACCGACCGCATCTATCGCCTGATGATTGCTCAACGCATCTTGCACACAGACGCCGTGCCGGTCTTTGATGCCGAGGGCAAAGCGGTCAAGCACACGCCGGAACAGGTCAGCGAATGGTTCGATGAAGAGTTGCATCGCCTCATTCGAGAACTCCCGAAAACCACCGATGAAACGACGCTGGAAAAATTTGTTCAGGCAAGGCGCATCAGCGAACAGATGATGGCGCGACAGGAATTTGATCCGCAATAAAACGGACGCGAAAACAGAACTTCAAACTCATTTCAACAAAAAGGAGAATCCACAATTGAACACTTATGAGTACGACGCGAAAGCCATAGCAGAAGAATGGGCAGTGAATAAACGCTGGCGAAAAATCCGTCGCCCCTACCGAGCGCGTGATGTGGCGCGTTTGCGCGGTTCCATACGTATCAAATATTCGCTCGCCGAATTGGGCGCACAGCGTTTATGGAAATTGCTGCACAGCGAAGACTACATAGCGGCGCTTGGCGCGATGAACGGTTCGCAGGCGGTGCAGCAGGTGCAGGCCGGATTGCACGCCGTTTACGTCAGCGGCTGGCAGGTCGCCGCCGATGCCAACGGCGCAGGCGCTACCTATCCAGACCAGAGCTTGTACCCTGTGGACAGCGTGCCGAATTTAGTGCGCCGCATCAATAACGCTTTTCAACGCGCCGATCAGATTCAACATTCGGAAGGCCGCGAAGGGACGTACTGGTTCGCGCCTATTGTTGCCGATGCCGAAGCCGGATTCGGCGGCAACCTCAACGCCTTCGAGTTAATGAAAGGCATGATTGAAGCAGGCGCTGCCGCCGTGCATTTTGAAGATCAACTGGCGGCAGCTAAAAAGTGCGGACACATGGGCGGCAAAGTTCTAGTGCCGACTTCGGAGTTCGTGCAGAAACTCGTAGCCGCACGACTGGCGGCGGATGTGTGCGGCGTACCGACCATTTTGATTGCCCGCACCGATGCCAACGGCGCGCACTTGTTGACCAGCGACATAGACCCTTATGATCAACAATTTTTAACCGGCGAACGCACCATTGAAGGCTACTTCGGAGTGCGCGGCGGCATAGATCAGGCCATCGCTCGCGGACTGGCTTATGCGCCGTATGCGGATATGATCTGGTGCGAAACTTCGGAGCCGAACTTGGAAGAAGCACGCCAATTTGCCGAAGCCATTCACGCGGAATTTCCCGGCAAACTTTTAGCTTATAACTGCTCGCCGTCTTTTAATTGGAAAAAGAAACTCGACAACGACACCATCGCCAATTTTCAAAACGAGCTTGGCAAGATGGGCTACAAATTTCAGTTCGTGACCTTGGCCGGATTTCATTCGATTAATCTGGGAATGTTTGAACTGGCGCGGGGCTACAAGGAAACCGGCATGGCGGCTTATTCACAGTTGCAGGAGAGCGAATTCGCGCATGAAAGAAATGGCTATCGCGCCGTCAAACATCAAGCGTTTGTCGGCACAGGCTATTTCGACGCCTTAGCGCAAACCATAGCGGGCGGCGAAGTTTCCACCACCGCGTTGAAAGGTTCGACCGAAGAAGAGCAGTTTGAAGACCGGGCGTTTGCAGACGAAGCGGAAGAGAACGCCGCCTGACGCGATAGATTTTAGTAGTGCTAAAAAGTAAGGTTGAAGTGGGAACAATTGAACCGATGAGTAGCTCCATAGGAGCGACCTGTCTATAGAGATTGAGTAGGAGAATTTCTCCAGCTCCGTAGGAGCGACCTCGGCTGGTGTAGCAATCAGGGGTCGCTCCTACGGAGCTAGGGAATTGGTTCTGCGCTAGATTCTATAGACAGGTCGCGGCTACGGAGCGAAACCGTAAGTCGCTCCTACGGAGTTAAACCGGCGCAGTTGGTTGCCGGTCGAGCCTTACTTTTTCGCACTACCAAGTGAAGAAGAGCGTTTGGCGCGTTCTGGCTTTTGCTTTCTACTTTTGCCTTTTTACTTTTTACTTTTTACTTTTGCCTTCTATGCTTCTCTAGCGGTGCTGTCGTTGATGAGGCGTGCGATTTCGTGGCTCAATTCAAGGGGAAAACAGACGCGGTTGATTTGATAGCTTCGCATTCCGCGCACCACCTCCGAGACTTCGCTAATCTCTTTAATGGTGGATGGCGTGGAGCCGCTTTCCATGTAAATTAATTTTTCGGGCGCGACCCCGGCGGGCGAATAGATGCCGTAATACGGAATATCCGAAGCGTGGTCGGCAATCAAATAATATTCGGGGTCATAACCCGCTTGCGCCACCAAGTCACGCGCTTTGATCCAGAACCCGGCTTCGGCGTCGCCCGTCAATTCCAGATCAACCGCTTTGAAGAGGCGGCGATTGATGAAGCGAGTCGCCAAGTCGGCAAGAATCGCATCGTTGTCATGCGCCCACTGCTTCACATGAAAAGTCACCTCGGTATCATCCATTTGCAGATACTGCGCGGTGGTGATGGGTTCGCCTCTGAGCAGCTTTTCAAAGATCGAATCGCGCAGGCGAAACCCCAGTTGCTGATTCTCCAAAAGCAGGCGAGCGCGTTTCAAAGTCGAAACCAGCACCGCTTCAGCAGAGCGCAAGGTGCGATGAAAATAGACCTGACGAAACATATAGTAGCGCGCCTGCAAATACTCTTCGACAGCGTAAAGCCCTTTGGCTTCGACATAAATGCGATCCGACGCTTCGTCTATTTTGAGGGCGTGCAGCACCCATTCCAGATCATAAATGCCATACTTCGCGCCGGTCATCAAACTATCGCGCAGCAGATAATCCATGCGGTCGCAATCGAGTTGCGAAGAGACCAGTTGCGACACGAAAGCGGGTTGGTAGAGGTGTTGATAAAGCGCCGCCAGCTTTTCCGGCAGCCGCGCATCGAAGCGCCGCAGAATCTGATTGACTTCGGTGGCGTCGTCCAACACGATGCGGCGCGACCAGTCTTCGTGATGAAAGTGGAAGACTTTTTCGATGACGTGCGAAAACGGCCCGTGGCCCAAATCGTGAAGTAACGCGCCGACGCGCCCGACGATGCGCGCTTCGTCGCTGATCGGATGATGCACGCCCAGTAAATTCAAGGTGCGCGTCATCAGGTGCATCACGCCGAGCGAATGCGTAAAGCGGCTGTGTTCTGCTCCTTGATAAGTGAACATCGCCAGCCCCAGTTGTTTGATACGGCGCAGGCGTTGAAACTCCGCCGCATCAATCAACTCGATAATCAAACGGTCTTCCTTCACCTCTTCGTTGAGGGAAATCATGTTGTGCAGCGGGTCGCGGTAATTTCGTTGCATTCGGTTCTGCTCTCCGTCGTCCAGTTTACCGTTTGCCCTATGAACTAGACCAGCAGGACAGCCATAACAACGCCTTTGCGTCGCAAAAATTTTATTCAGCAAAAAAACTATTGTGATACAGGACACCCGGCGATATATTCTGAACGGCTGCTATTCCCTACACCATGCCTGACCAGTCGAATACACTCTCGATTGAGAAGTCGGAATTCATGAAGGCGAAAACGCCCAAGCACTGCCCACGTTCTTTTACCGACAGGCATAGTTGTGGCTCTATTGATAATGACCACACTCCGAAGTTGAATTTCCTTCTCCTTGATAGCAAAACTACAGGCCGTCGCCTTCGATTGAACGCTTGACACAAGCGTTGCGAGCCGTGCCTTTCTACAGCTTTCATCCCCCTCACGCCGATGCCTGAGCAGTCGCATCTAGAGGGTGAGGCCATACAACACCGTATTGAATGAGGATGTATGAATAACAAAACCATATCTGTTTTAATCGTTGATGATGACGAAGCGATTCGCGATATTCTGTTTTCGACTTTGCGAAACACCTACGCCTGTGCGACCGCCTCAAGCGCTGCCGAAGCGCTGTCGCTGCTTTCCGGTATGTCGTTCAATCTGGTAATCAGCGACATTGCCATGCCTGGTGCTTCGGGTTTGGAGTTGTGCAAGATTGTCCATGAAAAATCGCCGGATACCGTGGTCATCATGGTTTCGGGGTTGACCGATATTGAATATGCGATCAACGCCATGCAGCGCGGTGCTTTCGATTATGTGGTCAAACCCTTTGACTTGGTGCAGATTGCGATGGTCGTCGAGCGCGCCTTGCAGCATCAATCGCTGCTGGCCTTCCGACGGCACTACGAAGAATCTCTCGAAGAGACGGTTCGCACCCGCACGAACGAACTGCGCTTGCTCAATGACAGCCTCAATCAAATGCTGGAAGTTCTCTATTCCAATTATCGCTCGACCCTGCGCTCATTGGCACAGGCGCTGGAAGCCAGAGATGTCGAGACCCGTGGCCATTCGGATCGCGTCGTCGCCTATTGTTTACGCATAGGCAAAGAGATGGGCTTGACGCAAAGAGAGATGATCGGTTTGGAGCAGGGAGCGCTGCTGCACGACATCGGCAAGATCGGCGTGCGCGATTCCATATTGCTCAAGAAAGGGCCACTCAGCCCCGCCGAATGGGTCGAGATGCGCGAACATATCAATCATGGTATGCAGATTATTCAAGGCATAGATTTTCTTTCGGGAGCCAAACCCGTGGTCGGTCAGCATCACGAAAAATATGATGGCAGCGGCTATCCGCTGGGCTTGAGTGGCGACGCCATTCACATTCATGCACGCATCTTTGCCGTCGCCGATGCCTTCGATGCCATCACCAGCGACCGCCCATATCGCGCCGCACGCAGCTATCGTCAAGCGCGTCAGGAGATCGTCATCAATTCGGGGGCGCATTTCGATCCTGATGCGGTGGATGCCTTCTTGCGAATTCCCGAAGCGGAGTTGATGGACATTCGTTCCCGCGCCGATGGCCAAGACTACTCGATGCAGATTATCGGCGAACGCGAGATTCGCTCCTTCATCATTTCGCTCAAGCGCAATGAAATGGCAGGCCGAACCGGCACTACGGGTATGCTACAGGAATTGCCCTGCTAGGAAATTTGCCTGATGCAGGAAGGCCGCAACCGGCAACTTGCCGGACGAGTGGTATGAGGTTGGCTTTCTTGGGGTCTTGAACCTGTTGCGCGGCTACGAAAAAGAGGTTTTGTGAACCATCCCCAGAGTCTGCGGTGATGGCGGTGATGAAAAAATATTTCACCATCACCGTCACCGCAGACCCTTTTCTGTTTCAATCAAACTCCCACCGCTTGGCGTTCCTATAACCAGACGCTTATGACATCGCCCGTTATTTTGCGAGGCGGTGTTTCTGCGGTGCTGCCGCTTTGCGGTGGCGAAAGTTTGTGGCTTCCTTCATAACCGGTTGGCAGCACCGTCGGCATAAAATCGCCATCGCGCTGCAACGCTTGGATTGACGCCTGCCGATAAGCACGCCTGTTTTACCGCCCCGAAAATTGTATAGTGAAGCGGTTGCCATCCAATCTGCCGTTGCCGGACAAAGTGGTAATCGAATTGTTCCTGCCATAATCTACTTCGAGAGTGCCGGAGGCATTCAGATTGCCGGAGTTGGTAATGCGAAGCACCAGACCGTAGGCGTTGCGGGTTTCGACTTTGCCGCTAAAGACCAGTCGTTGACCGCTGGAAAAACGCAGCGACACATCAGCGTCCTGATTGCTTCGCGTGATGACCGAGACGCTTTCGATATTGAGATTCGGCCAGCCTTCGCGCGTCCACAAGCCGTTGCCGTTCTGGGAAATATTAATGCCATCGCGGTCATTGGGCAGCTTGTTCGCTGGCGCAACATTGCCGCCTTGAAAATCTACCGTGAAGGTGCGGCTATCAAGCCGCCCGTTGCCGCTGATCCGGCGGATTCTGCCGTTGCTCGCTTCTTCAACGATGAGATTGCCCGAAGCGTCGGCGTCGCCTGAACTCGTCAAACGCACATCGAGACGGCGATTGTCCGCCTTCACCAGATTACCGGCAAAGCGCATGACGTTGCCATCCGACAAGGTGAAACGAATTTCTACCGTGTCATTGTAGGCGCTGCTGACGCTCGCTTTTTTGATGAAGCGCTGCGCGTCGCGCCCTATGGATAACGTGCCATCGCCATCGTCCGCCAAATTGAGGCGCTCGGTTGCAGGTCTGGAAGAATTGTCCGCCGGTCTTTGATAAGAGTCGTCGCGGTCTTCTTCGGTGACGCGGACAAATTGAAAAGCGGTGTTGCCGTAGAGTTGCCGATCCCAATTGACGGTTTGCAGTTGGTCGCGGTCATTGCCGCGAAATTCCAAGCGCAGCGTCGCCGTTACTTTGTCGTTGCGCTCTTCGGGGTCAAGGGTTCGCAACGTCACCTCTATGCCGCGTCCGCTGTTGCGCCAGTTGCCAACGTGCAAGACGGTTTTGCGGTCGCGTATATCGCTTAACAGATTGCCGTATTTGCTGAGGTTTTCCCGATTCACCAGCGGTTCGCCGCCTTTGAAACGCGACACCAGTTCGGCAGTGCCGTCGGCTTTGATTCGCAAGACACGAATGATGGTGAAATCTTGGTTCGTTCGCTGCGTGCTTTCGGAACTTCTGTAGGTTCCCGCATAGTCGGTATTGCCCGGCGCGTTGTTGAATGACGGATGGTTGTCGGTTGCGGCGTTGCCGTCAAAGTTCACCGAGAAGGCTTGGCGTTGCGAGTACCCGGAAAATTGCAGCCGCAGCAATTGCCCGTTCGTTCGTAGGGAAACGCGGCCTTTGCCAACCGCCCCCGCCGTGCCAAAGCCATCGGTCAAGTCAAATTCGTAGTCGTTGTTGCGGCCTTCATACCAATGGCCTGTGAAGGTGTACGAATCGTTGAAGCGCGTGCCGTTCAAACGAATCTCTATATCGCCGTTGCGTTTTAAGAACACCGTGGCGTCGCTCAAATTGGCATCGCGTTCGCCTGCATATTTCAAGGTGCCGCGACCTGTAGCCGTGCCGCGCAAGTCGCGCCCCTGCGCCATTGTCGTAAACGCTACAGCGGTGACGCTGACCAACGCCATAAGCGCGATCCCCGTGATGATGATTTTTTTCATGATTGCTCTCCTCCTGGGTCTGATGACGGATAAGACGAATCGGTAGCCCGTCGGCAATCGGCTATTCGACTTTGACGCCTTTCCAGAAGGCGACGCGATTTTGAATATTAGCGGCGGCCTCTTGGGTTTGCGGATAATACCACGCGGCGTCTTTGTTGACTTTGCCATCTACCACCAAGTCGTAATAACTGGCCTGACCTTTCCACGGACAAGTGGTATGGGTATCGCTGGGCTGTAGATATTCCTGCTTGACGGCATCCGCCGGAAAATAGTGATTGCCTTCGACCACGATGGTGTCGTCGCTTGCGGCGATGATTGCGCCGTTCCACATTGCTTTCATAAAATCTTCCTCTCTTTGCAGTTGAAAAATCGTTACGGTCTCTGCTAACAGGTTACTCTTTCGCCAGGGGGAAACACAAAGAAAAGCCCGAAAAAAATGGGCTTCGTGTCTGTTGAGAGGTGGTCTTTGGCCGCCGGAATACGCGGTCAAAGACCGCCTCTCAACTTCTCTCATTCTATTTTGCTTTTCGATATAAAAAGCTAGAGCGGTTTGCATATGGGGGTACGGACTCCCCTATCGTTGAGCAGCGGTCTTCGACGGCGCGAAGGTCTTCGACCGCACGAAGGTCTTCGACCGCCGCTCAACGGATTTGAGGTTTCCGTAATCTCACACAAAAACCGCTCCAAGGGTTGAACAAGCCGATGAAATCAAGCTGCTGCGCCTCTGGAAAATCTAGCAACGGAGAGCCGAGGCGGTTAGGCCATTCATCTGAATCCCTCAACGGAGAGCCGAGGCAGTGAGGCCATTCATCTGAAGCCCCCCAACGGCAGTTGGGGGATGCTTAAAGTCCTACCTACACACCCAGCAAGCAAAGTTTTTTTGTAATCCCCCCAACGGCAGTTGGGGGATGGTTAAAGTCCAACCTACAGAGCATCGGGCAAGGTTGGACTTTAACCATCCCCCG
>JACQDB010000022.1 GCA_016201275.1 Acidobacteriota bacterium | reverse complement strand
TTTGAAATCTTTGAGACCTTGAGTTTCGTTTACCTGGTACTCAAGCTCTCACCTGGGGTACAAACGCGCCTACAGCATTGGCTGGAAGAGCATTTGCCTCAAATGACAAAGCGCGAGTGATACTTTCCGCAACGGAGTTACATAAAAATCAGGTTTTTTTGAAGCGGTTTGTAACCTATTTGTAACCACGCTTTCTTTAAGTGCTGATTAAATAGCGCTTAGGTCGGGTAATAACGATTTCGCGCAAATCGTTGATCGTTTGCTTGGTTAAGATCTTGCACTTTGGCTTTGTATATCAACAACACCAACTCTGCATACATCTTCATTGAAAGGCTGACACTGGGTCAGCCTTTTTGATTGGCAGGAGTTGTAAGGCGGCTTGCGGCTCTGTTACAACTTTCCTCATGACACAAGCAGAAAATTCCAGCGCCGCACTGCTGGCGCACTTTGCCGAAAAACAAACCGAAATCCTCGCTTTCATTCGTTGGCTGGTCGAGCAGGAATCCAGGTCGGGCGAAGCCGACGCCACCACTCGCATAGCTGAAAATTTCGGTGAACGCTTGACGCAATTCGGCGCGGCGGTTGATCTGTTCCGCGACGCCAAATTCGGCGCAACCCTGCGCGCCCGTTTTCCGCACAACGCCAACCCGGATGCGAAACAATTGCTCGTCGTCGGTCATCTCGATACCGTATGGCCGCTTGGCACGCTGGCCTTGCGCCCTTTCACGATTGACGGCGACAAGGCATATGCGCCGGGGATTTTTGATATGAAAGCGGGCGTTACGCTGGCGACATTTGCGCTGCTGGCGCTCAAGGAATTGGGACGCCAGAGCCAGCGCCCTGTGACCTTTTTGATGACCTGCGATGAAGAGACCGGTAGCCATTTTTCGCGCCCCTTGATTGAAGCAGAAGCGCAACATTCGCAAGCCGCTTTGGTGTTGGAGCCTCCTGTACCCGGCGGCACAATTAAGACCGGGCGCAAAGGCGTAGGCGAATTTGAATTGATTGTGCGCGGACGCTCGGCGCACGCGGGCAATGACATACGGCGCGGCATCAACGCCATCAATGAACTGGCGCAGCAGATTTTGACCATTAATCAATTCGCCGATTACGAACGCGGCACAACCATCAACGTAGGCGTGGTGCGCGGCGGCACGCTATCGAATGTCGTCGCCGCAGAAGCTCACGCTGCGATTGATATGCGTTTTGAAAGAGTCGAAGAAGGCCAACGCATAGAAGAAGCAATGGCCAATCTGATGCCGATGCTTGACGGCGCGCAACTGGAAATCAAAGGCGGCATCAATCGTCCGCCACTGGTTCGCACGCAGGCGATTGCCGATCTGTTTGCTCACGCGAAAAATTTAGCCGCCGAGATGGATTATGATTTACAGGAAGCCTCGGTAGGCGGTGGCTCCGACGGCAATTTCATCGCGGCGCTGGGCGTGCCGGTGCTTGACGGCCTGGGCGTTGACGGCGAGGGCGCGCACGCTGAACACGAACATATACTTATCAGTGATATTGGGCGCCGCGCCACGTTGTTGACGCGCTTGATCGAAACGATTTAATCAGGCGGGTAAAATTTGCAATTGCCGCAAGCTTTCATAAACCCGCTGGACGCGCTCTCGCACCTCTGCAAAGCTGCCTTCGGTGTTGATTTCATAATCGGCGTAGCGGCGTTTTTCATCCGATGACAGCTGCGCCCCGACTCGGCGCTCGGCATCTGCGCGGCTGATTTGATTGCGTTGCATCAAGCGTTCGATCTGCGTTTCGCGTTCGCAATAAACCACGATTAATTTATCGAATCGCTTGTAGCCGCCCGATTCAATCATCAGCGCCGCATCAATCACGGCTATGCCGTTGGGTTCGGCAGCTTCGACTTCGGCAAGCAGACGGTTCTGTTCGGCGATGACTCGCGGGTGAACGATTTCGTTCAGGCGTTGGCGGCGAGTAGCGTCGGCAAACACAATTGCGCCGAGTTTGGCGCGGTCAATCGTCAGGTCTTGGGCAAGCACCTCTGCGCCGAATTCTTTCACGATATCTTCGTAGGCAGTTTTACCGGGCGTCATCACCGAATGAGCAATTTTATCGGCATCGAAAACCGCGCAGCCCAACTCTTTGAGGACGGCGACGACAAAACTTTTGCCTACGGCGATGCTACCGGTTAATCCAACTTTGAGCATATTGTTAATTGATTGAACCACGAAGAACACAAAGAACACGAAGCCCTAAAGAGGCTTTTTATTTTTTTCTCTTCAACGCTTCGTGTTCTTTGTGTTCTTCGTGGTTGATGTTTTTCTGTTAGCAAAAACCTGCGATTGATTTACTCCCACACTTCAACAAGCGGCGGCGCGCTCAATTTGCCGAGCGCGGTTTTGCCGCCGAACATCTGCACGATTTTATCATCGAGGTCGTCGGCGACCCGCGCAATCGCCGTCACGCAGGTATAGAGTTGCTCTTTATCCAGCGCATCGCCGAGTATCGTATGCGTCAAGACCACCGTGCCTTTGCCGTTGTCGTCTATGGATAAGCCGAAGCCGCCCAGCACGAGTTTCAAATTGTAAGTGAGCAGGTAACGCATCAAGGCATCGGTGATTTCGACTTCGACGATGACATAAGAAAAAATTTCCACGCTCGTCTGGCGTTCGCCAATCGCCGCCGCACGCACATACACAAACGTCGAGCCTTCCTGCAACACCAGCGCCTCTGCCATGGTCGTGACGTTTACTTCACCAAACAGCGTGAAGAGATACTCGCGCATCTTCTCATAGACTTTTTTCTGGGCTTCGGTTTTGAACACCATAGTAAAATTGTCTGCTATAATCGCACAGTCAACCACGTAACGCAAAACCAGGAGGGGCAATCATGCAGCAAGTAAACATTGACGAAGCTAGAGCGCATTTGCCGGATTTGATCGAAGCGGCCTTAAACGGCGTAGAGATTGTAATCGCCAAAGACGAGCAGCCGGTCGTTAAGCTTGTGCCGATTCCGCAAGCCAGGCTGCGCCCCAAATCTGGCAGCGCCGAAGGCTTGATGACGATTTCGGATGATTCTGATGAACCCCGCCCACGTCGCCGTGCCGGAAGCGCCAAAGGACTAATTACGATCTCCGATGATTTCGATGAACCCTTAGAGGATTTCAAAGAGTACATGGAATGAAGCTTTTGATTGATACGCACACCTTCCTCTGGTTCATCCTTGATAGCGCGAACCTGAGCGATGATGCTTTAGATTTGCTGGAAAGCGATGCGGATTTGCTGATCAGCATCGCAAGCCTCTGGGAGATTGCGATCAAGGTTAGCATCGGCAAACTTATGCTGCCGCAGTCTTACAACAAATTTATCGCGCAACAACTTAAAGTCAATAGCATTGATAAGCTTCCAATTCGTTTGAGTCATTTGACGATGGTTTCTACCCTGCCGCTTCACCATCGTGACCCGTTCGATAGGATGATTATCGCGCAAGCCATTGTTGAAAACCTTCCCCTCGTAAGCGCAGACACAGCCTTTGATTCATACCCGATTAAACGCTTGTGGTGAGAGCAACCACGTTACTGACGCAAAGTGGAAGGAAGGCGCTTTGGATTCACTATCGCCCCTTCGCATATAGATGAGCGTGAGCTTTGACCAATTGCATCAAGTGTTCCCATTCGCCGAAGCATTGCAATTCTTCGGCCTCTGACTTTGTCAGTCCATCCGTTTTCAGGCGACGCAAAAAATAGCGCACACCTTGTTGAGATTGATGCGAAGGACGAAACGCCAGCGCCTCTGCCATGGTCGTGACGTTCACTTCGCCAAACAGCGTGAAGAGATACTCGCGCATCTTCTCATAGACTTTTTTCTGGGCTTCGGTTTTGAAATTCATGAAATCCTCGAAAGAATTGCCACGCTCCTGAATGTTTATTTCGCTGCCGCCTGCGCGTGATACTCCTGAAGACTTCGCACCGTGAGCGTTTCCTCGCGCAACGCCCGTATCGCCGCAACCGTCGCCGTCGCCCCTGTCATCGTCGTCACGCACGGCACACTGTATTGCATAGCCGCTCGGCGAATCGCTCGCTCATCGTAAAACGACACGCGACCGAGCGGCGTGTTGATGATTAAATTTATCTGCTTGCTCTTAATCATATCGGATACGTTCGGACGACCTTCGTTGACTTTGTAAACGAAACCACATTCGAGTCCGGCGCTCTCAATAATGCGCTGCGTGCCTCTAGTTGCAACCAGTCGAAAACCCATTTCGATCAACTCTCGCGCCAACTCTACGGCAAACGGTTTGTCTTGATCGTTGACGCTGATGAAGACGCCGCCTTCACGCGGCAAGCGGGTTCCTGCACCCTGTTGCGCTTTCAAATATGCGCCGCCGAAATTTTCCGCTACGCCCATCACTTCGCCCGTCGAACGCATCTCCGGCCCTAAAATCGGATCAACGCCTTGAAACTTGACGAACGGAAAGACCGGCGTCTTGATGTAAAAGCGCTCTACCTGCAATTCCTCCGGCAAATTGAACTCCGAAAGCTTGCGCCCGATCATCAGCTTGGCAGCTATTTTGGCGAGCGGTACGCCCGTCGCCTTCGACACAAAAGGCACGGTGCGCGAAGCTCGCGGGTTCACTTCCAGCACGTAAACTTTGTCGTTGAAAATAGCGAATTGAATGTTCACCAGTCCTACGACCTTCAATGCCATCGCCATCTCTCGCGTGTAGCGCCGCATCGCATCAAGATGCTCGTCTTTAATTCCATAAGGCGGCAGCACGCACGACGAATCGCCCGAATGTATGCCCGCTTCTTCTATGTGTTGTTGAATGCCCGCGATGACTACGCGCTCACCATCGCACAAAGCGTCCACGTCTATTTCGCTGGCGTTCTCTAAAAAAGAATCAATCAACACCGGATGTTCGGGCGACGCGGCGACCGCGTGCGTCATGTAATTATCAAGACTCGTGTCGTCATAAACGATTTGCATAGCTCGCCCACCTAGCACGTAACTAGGTCGCACCAGCACCGGATAGCCAATCTCTGCGGCGACGTTGCGCGCTTCTTCGTTCGACGTAGCCGTGCCGTTGGGCGGTTGCGGAATCTGCAACTGGTTGAGCAATGCGCCAAATAATTTGCGGTCTTCGGCGAGGTCTATGGAGGTGGGCGAAGTGCCGATGATGGGAACGCCCGCGCCTAAAAGTTTCATCGCCAGATTCAAAGGCGTCTGTCCGCCGAACTGCACAATCACTCCCGTGGGCTTTTCTTTTTCGACAATCTCCATCACGTCTTCAAAAGTTACCGGCTCGAAATACAAACGGTCTGAGGTATCGTAATCGGTCGAAACGGTTTCGGGATTGCAGTTGACCATGATGCTCTCGTAGCCTTCTTCATCGAGCGCAAAAGCGGCGTGGCAACAGCAATAATCGAACTCTATACCCTGGCCTATGCGATTCGGGCCGGAACCTAAAATGATAATTTTTTTGCGGTCGGTGACAGCCGCTTCGTCTTCGTCTTCATAGGTCGAATAGAGATACGGCGTGAACGATTCAAACTCCGCGCCGCAGGTGTCCACGCGCTTGAACACAGGCCGCACGCCGAGTTCAATGCGCCGCTTTCGCACCTCGGTTTCGGCAAGCGCTGCGCCTTGCGAATTGGTCAACAAGGCTGCCAGGCGCAAATCCGAAAAGCCCATCTGTTTGGCGGCGTACAATTCATCATGCGAAATCGTTTCAAGCGCTCGGCCTCGCAATTCGTGTTCGCGTTCGATGATCTCTTTGAGGTTGTCTAGAAACCACAAATCTATTTTGGTCAGTTCGTGAACCTCTGCGATGGAATAACCAACCGTCAAGGCATGAAGCGTAAAGTAAATTCGTTCCGCCGAAGGCACGACCAGTCTTCTTCGCAATTCGCTATCATCAAGATTGTCGGGGACACGATAGCCGCCGCGCACTTCCAATGAGCGCAGCCCTTTTTGAAACGCTTCTTTGAAGGTGCGGCCAATCGCCATCGCTTCGCCTACCGATTTCATCTGCACGCCAAGCGTCGGGTCGGAAGAGGGGAATTTTTCAAACGCCCACTTGGGAATCTTCACTACGCAGTAATCAATGGTCGGCTCGAAACTCGCGGGCGTCTTGCGCGTGATGTCGTTGGGGATTTCATCCAGCGTGTAGCCGACGGCAAGTTTGGCAGCGATTTTGGCAATCGGAAACCCTGTGGCTTTCGAGGCCAGCGCCGACGAACGCGACACACGGGGATTCATTTCGATGACAATCATAGCGCCGTTTGCAGGGTTGAGCGCGAATTGAATATTCGAGCCGCCGGTTTCGACGCCTACGCGACGGATGATTTGCAAAGCCGCATCGCGCATCACCTGATATTCGCGGTCGGTTAAGGTCTGCGCCGGAGCGACGGTGATCGAATCGCCTGTGTGTACGCCCATCGGGTCGAAGTTTTCTATCGAACAGATGATGACGACGTTATCGGCTAGGTCGCGCATCACTTCCAGTTCGTACTCTTTCCAACCGATGATGGATTGTTCGATCAAAGTTTCATGCAGTGGCGAAGCCTGCAAAGCGCGGGTGACGATTTCATCATACTCTTCAGAATTGTAAGCGATGCCGCCGCCCGTGCCGCCCAAGGTAAACGATGGACGAATGATGGCCGGAAAGCCTACGAAGCTGATTAAGTCGTGAGCTTCCTGCAACGATTTGACATAGCCGGAACGCGGCATGGCGATGCCGATCTCTTCCATTGCGCGTTTGAACAACAAACGGTCTTCGGCGACTTTGATGGCGTCGAGTTTCGCGCCGATCAGTTCAACGCCGAATTCTTCGAGCGTGCCGTTTTCGGCCAGTGTGACAGCGATATTCAAAGCGGTCTGGCCGCCCACGGTGGGCAGCAAGGCGTCTGGGCGTTCGCGTTCAATGCAGGCGCGCACCGCTTCCGGCGTCAACGGTTCAATGTAGGTGCGGTCGGCAAGTTCCGGGTCGGTCATGATCGTCGCCGGATTCGAGTTGATTAAGATGACTTCAAAGCCTTCGCTCTTGAGCGCCTTGCAGGCTTGGGTGCCGGAGTAATCGAATTCGCAGGCTTGGCCGATGACGATAGGCCCTGAGCCGACGATTAAAATCTTTTTGATGTCTGTACGTTTTGGCATGAAATATTGGGTTCGCGTCTTTTGCTTACTTGGCTACTTAGAGCGTGTTGCCTCAATGGAGGCTCTGTCCATATATTGTGTGTGATGACTTATTTATCCACAACATATGGGCGGCTGCTGGAATCCTGCGACACGCTCTACTTACTTTGCTACTTCTGACGGCGCGGCTTGATGGTCTTCCGCAAAAAATCGAGTCGTGCTTTCGGTGACGCTGGGCGGCGCAAGTAAGGCCTCGTGCGGCAAAGAATCCGTCGTATATTTTTTCACGTTCATCACCGTCGAGCCTTCCGCTAAAGCGGCGATGGGCTTTTTGCGTTTAGGCGAAGCCTTGCGCGGATTGTCATAACCCAGCGCTTTCAATTCGCTGCTCGAATTGTTCCACTTTGTCGCCCCCAGCAAAAACCACGCGAGGCCGAAAATCAGTATGGCGGCAAACGCCGCGATGAGGATGACAAAGCCGAGCGTATCGGGAACCTTGAACAAACTGAGCAGCGATAGTTTCAAGCCGCCGATGGCAGTCAGCAGAAAGCCCAGCAGCATATTGCGCCGTCCGCGATAATAATCGGTCAACAGCGCGACCAAGCGTTCATCAGTTTCCATCTCGTCTGCGGCGTTGCCCGTCAAAGCATCAGCGACCACGCCGAGGTTGATGCCGCAGCGCGTACAGAATTTCAACTCGTCCTGATTGTGCGAGCCACACTTTGGACAATACATAGTTCACCTCCAATTTGTGTACGCTGCCCATCAAGCGAAAGTTGAAAGGCTCTGCCGTCAACCACCGGTCACGAAAAATCGTCACCCTGTTTTCGTCAACCCTTGCGGCGCACCGCTGGCTACTCGTAGCTCAAGGCTTTCACGGGGTCTTGATTGGCGGCGCGCAAGGCCGGATACAACGCGCCGAGCAAACCCGACAGCAAACCGAAAATCAATGCGTAAACAAACCATTTCGGCTCCAGGTCTATGTTGACGTTGGACAATCGCTGCACCAGAAATTTGGCCGCAATGGACAACAGAAAACCTGCCAGAACGCCGAGTAAGCTAATCAAGAAAGCCTCTTTTTCAATCTCTCCGGCAATCCAACTTTTCGATGCGCCCAGGCTTTTCAACACGCCAATCTGGCGCGTGCGTTCGGTTACGGTGGTGTACATGGCCAACAAGATAACCAGCGAACTGATGACCATCGCCAGACCGACGACGACCTTCAAAAAGGTGTGCATGGCCGGTGTGCCTCTGGCATAGAGAATCGGCAGATCGCGGGACAGGCGCACTTCATTATCAGGAAAATTTTCTTTGATGGTTCGAGCAATCACTTCCTGCATCGCCGGGTTTTTCACCTTCACCAACACTAGCGAACATAGGTTGGGGCGGTTGAGATAATCCTGCAACGTCTTGAGCGGGATTTTAATGCGCCCCAAAGATTCCGGCTCATAAATGCCGACGAGGCGAAACGAGCGTTCAAAGAGTTCGATCTGGTCGCCGACCTTCAATTTTCTATCGCGTTGCGATACGCGATCTATCATTGCTTCGTCGCCGCTTTGCACGGCGCGGCCTTCAACCACGCGCACGTCTGAAACTTTGCGATACGACTCGAAGTCAATGCCGTCAATGACTCTGCCGCTGCGAAGCAATTCGCCGACGGGAACGACTTCGCTGACCCCTTCGATGGCGCGAATTTTGTCCAGCAATTCCGCTCTTATGGAAAGCGTCGGCGACAGACTCAGCAGCGAACTGCCTTCCGGGTAAAACATGATTTCGGCGGTGACTGCCGAATTGCGTCGCCCCTGTTCATTCAAAAATCCGTTGACCACGCCCAGCGTCATCACCACCAGCACTACGCCGAGCGCCACCCCGGCAGCGCTCGTAAACGTGCGCGTCTTGCGATAGAGAAGATTTGATAAAACCAGATTGTCCATATTGAGTGCCCGTCATCGTCGGCAAACCACGCGCCGATTGAATCGCTAATCATACAGGATGCGGAATTGAAGCGACAAACCCTTCCCTTGCGGAAGGCGGAAGGCGGAAGGCGGAAGGCGAATTTTCAATTGGGCTTTTGAAATGCCGATGACCAGAGTTTTTGCCCGCCCAAACGGACTTAAAAAATGATGTAGTCCGCAGGCACTGTTGCGGTCAGCCACACGCCGTTTTTCGATAAATAAAATTTCAGGCCGTCTTCGTGCATTCGCAGCGCGGCAATTTTCAAGACCACAGGTTGGCCGTGCCGCGAGCCGACTTTGATAGCGGTGGCTTCATCAGGCGAAAGATGTACGTGCAGGCGTTTGCCTTTCAACAGCCCTTGCGCCTGGATCGAATTCACAAATCGTGTGGCCGTGCCGTGATACAAAATGGCGGGCGGCGTTTGTGGCGCGTACTCCAATTCGACTTCGATGGAATGGCCTTGATTGGCGCGAATCAGCGAATGGTCATCGTTGAAGGTGAAGCGCTGTTTGTCGTTGTCGCGTACAACCTCCTGCAACTCTTCCGTGGTGATGGCGAAACCTTTGGCGCGGCAGGCGCGCAATAATTCGTTGACCGAAACCCAACCCGCCGGATCGAGTTGCAGGCCGATCTCTTCCGGCTGATGACGTAATACCAGGCTCAGAAATTTACTGATTTTGATTAATCGTTTTTCCATGTTGTTGAATTATGGCGAAGCGCGCACGGCCTCGCTTGGTGGCGGTGGCGCGCTTGATGTAGTGGCGTTCACCTTGTCTTTGTGTTGATAGCAGTAGCCGCCGCCGCGCACTTTTCGACGACAGGGGCGACCCGATTTGGTGGGCGCGCCGCAAACGGTCAAGGCGGCTTCTGCGGCAATGGTCGGCGGCGCAAGGCTGTCGGATTGCGGTGGACGATTTGGCGTTTCGTGATTCGCGGTGGCTTCGTGGGGCTCGTTGCTTGCCGACTGGCGGGCGCTTTGCAAATCAACCGTCGAGCCTATGAATTGGAAGGACGGGCGCGGCCTCGTCAAGCGGCCTATGAAAAAACCGGCGAGCAGACCAAGCGTCAACAGTGCAATCAACGCGGCAAATTTTGTCAGCGAAGTTTTTTGGCAACGCGGACAGACGACGACCAACCCTGATAATAAACTTGCTGCGGTTGTGATTTTTTCGCCGCACTTCGAGCAATAAGTTGTCGCAGTCATGTGTCAAAACTCCAGTGAAGCGTCTTGGCTTTGCGCCGCCGTCCGCTTGAGCTGCCAGCGCTTTCTGCACGCAACTATAAAACAAGCGCGCTTGCTTCGGCAAAAAGAAATCGCCTGCGCCATGTTCTATCAAGACTTTTGCTTCGCTGCTATTTCACTTCCGCGTAGAGACTCATATGCCCCTGTCGGTAGCCGTGATTTTTTTGCATCGGCGGATTTCCCGCTTGAGTCTTTCCGCAGTGGAGGTGAAAATCAAGGGATGATTTCCGCTATACTGCTGGCGGCAGGTGAATCGAAACGCATGGGCGATTTCAAACAACTGTTGCACCTCAACGGCAAAACTTTTGTTGAATGCTGTGTGGAAAATTTGCTGGTCGCAGGGCTGCAAGAAGTTTTTGTCGTCACCGGTCACCGCGACGCCGAGGTGCGCCAGGCGCTCGCCGCTTACCCCGTCCATTTTGTGTTCAACGCCAATTACAAAGCCGGCATGAGTTCTTCGCTGCAATGCGGCGTTGCGGCGCTTGCTGAAAAAACTACCGCCATCGTTATTGCGCTGGCCGATCAACCGCAACTTGATGCGGAGATTATTCAAAGCGTGATCGCCGCTTTTGCACAAGCGCGTCCGGCCATAGCGGTTCCTGTTTACGACAATCGGCGCGGCCACCCGATTGTGATGGACGCCAAACTTAAAGCGGAAATTCTGGCGCTAGACCCACAACAAGGCTTGCGTCAGGTCGTCGCGGCGCATCAAGCCGAGACTCTTTTCGTCAACCTCCCCGACGATAGAATTTTAATTGACTTCGATTATCCGCAGGAGTTTCAAGCCTATTTGCAGCCGCGCAAGTGACGCGACGAAGCGGTGAGGGCGAGGCGGAAACGCGACTGGTTACGAAGTGTTGAATACCGTTTATCCAGCCTTTGGCTACAGACTACTCAGTTTCTTCTTTGCCAGACTGCGGCGAAGAAACTGAGTAGAGTGGGGGCTGTCCCGGTGAAGCAAAAAATTACGAAGCCAGTTTTTCCACGCGCTCGCCGCGATTGGCCAAGTGTTCTTCCAGCGAAATGACGCGCCCCATATTGGCCTGCACGCCTGTCTCTATTTCATACAAGCGCGCTTGGTTTCCATACAATTGTGCCTCTCTCGCCAGCAAAGCATACACCCCCAGCGTTGACGCCAGCACATAGCTGGCCCCGCCGCATTGCGAGCAGTTGCCATGAGCATCCAGGTAGGTGCGAATAGGGGTTTCACCTTCTCCTGAGCAATTGCCGCAAATAATTTGTACGCCAAGAGTTTTTAAATACACCCGAGTGTCGAGTAATTGGCCGGTAATCTCCTGATTTTTTTTCCACATGAAGAGGGCAATCGCGGTTAATCCGACCACGCTCAGAGTTAGACCTAATGTCATAGAAACCTCCCTTGATTCATAAACCCATACATCACCTGATGTGCTGCTTTTGCATACGCGGCTATCTCTGCAATGGCTATGCCACGCGCCGCCCGATGAATTGAAATATCGCTGCCATCAAGTGTACGAATGAGCGGCAGTCGGAAGATTGCAAAGCGCCGAAGAAATTTCTGTGGGCGCAAAACATAGCGCGTCCGGTGACCAATCAAGGCTTGCGACTTCGTGACGCCGGCTTTGAAAGATGGGCGAAAAGTTCCGCTTGTGCAGGCGGCATTTTTTTCGCCGACAAAACTGTGTACAATGCCCATCGCCATGAGGCGAAGCGGCGATGGCGATGGGCAAACGAACTAAGACACCCACAATGCATGAATCTTGAGAGAGCAACATGAAAAAGACCAGATTATCGGCGAAGCGCAAATCGGAATTGTGTCTGCAATGCGGCAAGTGTTGTATGGCCATGAGTTTTTACGGCGGCGAAGTGGATGATGAAGTGCGTGATGAAATTTACTGGATGGAGTTGCACGGCTTTACCATTGATTATGTGAAGAAGCGCGGCAGGCTGGAATATTTTTTCACCATACCGCAACGCTGCAACGCCTTGCAGGAAATCTCCGCGCCCAACGGCCAGACGCATTACGTTTGCGGCGTTTATGAAACGCGCCCACAGATGTGCAGAGATTACGACGGCACGATGGACGGCCCGTTTGGCGTCGCCGATTGTTTGTGGCGCGACGAGTTGAACCAACCCGCGAACGGTAAGCTGGTGCAAATCGAATCCAAAAACCATCTGACATAACCGAGTATTTTATTGCGAGGGAATATGAACAAAAAGCACTATCGGATAGCGGCATTTGTTGCCGTTGCTCTTGCCGGTCTTTCTTTTCTCTTTTCACCTTCGGGTAAGGCCAAAACAGGCGATTTGGATCCCGGCTTTGGCAACAACGGAATGGTCACCACCAGTTTTGGCTCGCGGGCGAATCTACATTCAGTAGTTCTTCAGCCGGATGGGAAATTGGTGGCTGTGGGAGAGGCGTTTACGGCTACCTCAAATACCGATTTTGCCATAGCCCGATATGAACTGGATGGCAGTCTGGATTCGGGCTTCGGCAAAGGCGGAAAAATTTCTACAGACTTTGCCGGCAATGTGGACATCGCCTCGGCGGTGCAGATTCAAGCAGACGGAAAAATTCTGGTCGCGGGAGGAGCCTTCATCTCTTCTGCTACAGGCAATGATTTCGCCCTCGCAAGATACGATAGGCAAGGCAATTTAGACCCGACCTTCGGCAATGGAGGAAAAGTTTCTACCGACTTCTTCCAAAATTCAGACAACATCAGAGCCCTTTTGATTCAACCCGACAATAAAATATTGGCGGTTGGGTACGCTTTCAAACGGCCCTCATTTGATTTTGCCATTGCCCGGTACAACAGCGATGGCAGCCTTGACCAGAGCTTTGGCACAGGCGGGACGGTGGTGGTTGATCTAACGCTTAACGACGATCAGGCGTGGGCTGCAAAGCTACAAGCGGACGGCAAAATCGTAGTGGCAGGATACGCCACCAGCACGCTTTATGACCAGGATTTCGCGTTGTTGCGATTCAATCCTGATGGCAGTTTCGATACCCAATTTGGCAATAACGGAAAAGTGATTACCAGCTTTGCGCTGGGCAATGATCAAGCGCGCGCCTTGACCATTCAGCCGGATGGCAAGATTGTGGTTGCCGGTTTTACCATTGGCGGTATGGGCTTTGATTTTGCGCTTGCCCGCTATGAAAGCAATGGCACGTTGGATTTGAGTTTCGGCAATAATGGCTTGGTAAAGACCGACTTTTTTGGTCGAGCCGATTATGCTACAGCTATAAGCTTGTCTCCCAAAGGGCAAATCATCGTAGTGGGGCAAGCGATCAAACCGTCTAACTTTGGTGGCTATTTTGTGATGGCGCGTTATCGCAACGATGGCAGATTAGATACCGAGACCAGTACGGAAGCCAAGACCGTAGTAAGTTTTTTCCCCGATAGATTCGCTTCACTTGATGAGGCTGCCGCCATTGTGATACAGGCGGATGGCAAGGTGGTGGCGGCGGGAACGGCGGACAGCCCGAGCGGCCCAGTCTTCGCTATCGCCCGCTATCAAGATGAATTAATTTTTGATCGGTGCTTGAAAGATGCCGGAAGTGAAAATTATCTCAAGCTGAATTCAGTCACCGGAGTTTTTCTTGTCAACTATTTCAGCAATGGCACTGCCTATCGTTTCGAGGGAACCAGCCTCGTCACGCCAGCGACGTGCAAGCTGAACTTCAGCGGCAGAGGCGAAGCGGGAAAGATAAATGGAGAATTAGACAACTGTGTCAAAACCGGTAGAGTGACCATCAAACAAACTTTGAGCGAGCCGAGAAAATTCAAAATCAAAGATGACCACATCGAGAACAATGGTTGTCGTCCGTAAAGATTGCGGACTGCCACAGGCCAATCAGTGGTCGGTTCATTTTAAGGATACCGATTCAGTAGAGGCTCTGCGACTCGTGGCAATCATCAAATCACATAACGGCTCATGGGTAATCTCCGACCAGCGCAAGGCTTTTGCCGGGTCGTGGGGATTATTCTGGTTGTCGTCCGAATTATCGAAGTACGCCGTGACTTCTATGTGTGTGCCTTTCGGCAACCGCACGCCGGATTTGAAATAATAAGTCGGCTGCCAGTCGTATTTATTGCCGCGTGACCAAATCAACACGCGCTCTGAACCATCAGGCAAAAACGCCGAGGCTTGAAAAGAGATCATCAAGGAATTTTCAAACGGGCGAATCGCTATCGCCTCGCTATCTTCGGTTATGGTAAACGAGGCCTTGAGGGGATGCGCCGTTGGCCCCGCCGGTATCACTGCCGCAGCATCGGTAATGGCGACATCGCGCACGACTTTTCGCGGCGGAGTTTTGGCAAAGTACAAACCGACAGCGCTGCGATCTGTAGCCGCTTCGCCATTGCCGCGATAATGAATCTTCACCACCAAACGCGAATAGGCTGGAATTAATCTGGCAACGCCATCGGGCAACGCTATCACTTGCTGACCGGGCATCCAGGTGGCGAACGCCAAGCCGCTGTCCGAGGGCGCGGCGTTCGTCACGGCTGCTGTAGCGGCGGCACTACTTGAAGATGTTCTTTCCATATAGAGCGTCGCCGACAACACCACCGCGCCGTTGGTCGGGCGCACATCCAGAGCGCGCAGCCAGCGCTCTTCTTTGAAATTCGTCGGCAGGGAAAAGGTGCGAACCTCATCCGTGTCCGCAGCAACTTTCTGTTCTTGCGAAAGCGCCAACACCGCATCGGGTTTGCCCAGCGCCCAATCATCCGTATAAACCGGCGTGCTTGGATAATCTTTTTCTTCGCCGCGTGGCGCGCCGCCTTCTACCCAATTGACCAGCAATTCGATTTCGCGTTGCGTCAAGCGCGGCGCGTTACGGAATTCGCCATAGCCTTTGACAACGTGCCACACCGGCATACGCCTTTCGAGCATCTCTTCTTTGATAGCCTTCGCCCAAGGGCGCGCTTCGTCATAGGTCGCCAGCGAAAATGGGGCGATGCCGCCGGGGCGATGACAACTCAAACAACTGCGCGCAAGGATTCGCACCACCTCTTTATTGAAGCGCACTTTCGTGGTGATCGGCTCGTGCGCCGCGACGCGCAGAGCCAGCGATAAAAGACAACTGATAAACAGCACCATCACAGCGGCGCGGCAAACGGTTTTCCATGAATTCATAAAGACTCTCTGCATCACAACGATTTTCCCACGCGGACTACGAAACCTCTCGCCCCCTTGTCCACCACCAAAACTTTTACCACAAGGCGCATCGAAAACCCACTGCGAAAGTTCTGCGACCACGACAAACCAAGCGCCGCATCAGGGCTATCAAGCGACTCGCACGCGCCGCTTGATGGCGATTCCCCGCGACCCTTTGCATCCCTTTGAGCAAAGCCATAGAATGCTCAACGGTTGAAGCCTTCATCAAGCCGAACGCAAAATAACGCAGTATTTGCTACGGCGGGTTTCTCGTTCGTTGAATGGTTTTCGTGGTCGAGAACCACGTTATTGGTTCAAGACCTTTCGCCACAGGAGGCACTATGCGTACAAAATCGTGCTTGGCTTTGTTGCTGTCATTATGGTTTTACACGGCCTCATCAGCGCAAACCAACTGGTCGCAATTTCGCGGCGCAGGCGCTACGGGCGTAGTTGCCGATGATGCGAAGTTACCGGAAAGCTGGAGCCAGACGGAAAACGTCGCCTGGGCTACAGACATTCCGGGGGGCGGCTGGAGTTCGCCGGTTATCTGGGGCGATCACATTTTCGTCACCGCCGTCATCAGTTCCGTCGCTGGCGAAAAACCCAGGAAGGGTTTGTATCTTGGTGGCGAACGACCGGCGGCACAAGGCGAACATCGCTGGGTCGTTTATTGCGTGGATTTCAACAGCGGAAAAATCAGATGGCAGCAGGAAGTTCACAAAGCCGTGCCATCGCCTACGCAATCGCGTCACTTGAAAAATTCTTACGCATCGGAAACCCCTGTCACCGATGGCGAGCGACTTTATGCCTATTTCGGCAACCTCGGTTTGTTCTGCTTCGATATGAAAGGCAAACTCCTGTGGGCGAAAAAATTCACGGCTTACAAAACGCGCTACGGCTGGGGCACCGCCGCCTCGCCGGTGCTGTATCAAGACCGCCTCTACCTCGTCAACGATAACGAGGAACAATCGTTCATCCTCGCTTTGAATAAAAAGACCGGCGAGCAAATCTGGCGCAGCGACCGCAAAGAAGGCACTAACTGGGCGACGCCTTACATATGGGAAAATGACAAGCGCGCCGAAATCATCACCTCCGGCACTGACCGCGTGCGCTCTTACGCTCTGGACGGCAAGTTGTTGTGGGAATTTTCCGGTATGTCTTCGATAGCCATTCCGACGCCGTTTGCAAAATTCGGTTTGCTCTACATCGCTTCGGGCTATGTAGGCGACCAGCATCGTCCGGTCTATGCGATTCGCTCAGGCGCAAGCGGTGACATCTCGCTCAAGCCGGGCGAACAGAGCAACCGCTTTATCAGTTGGTATCAGCCGCAAGCTGGCCCCTACAACCCTTCGCCGATTATTTACGGCGACATTTATTACACCCTTTACGACAGAGGATTTTTCACGGCGCACGAGGCCCGAAGCGGCCAAGAGATTTACGGCAAACATCGCATAGACCCGGCGACCACTGCCTTCACCGCTTCGCCTTGGGCCTACAACGGCAAGATTTTCGCCTTGAGCGAAGACGGCGATACCTTTGTGATTCAGGCTGGCAAAGAGTTCAAAGTCATCGGCAAAAATTCTCTCGATGAAATGTGCATGGCAACTCCGGCCATCGCACGCGGCAGTTTAATCATTCGCACCGCTTCGAAACTTTATCGCATTACCAGGCGCAAATAATTGGGAACCACCAAGGACACCAGGAACACGAAGAATCTTTTTTAACTTCTTGATGTGCTGGGTGCGCTTCGGGGTGCAAAAGCAAATGAAAATCTGGTTGTCGAAAAATAGTGAAGTACCGCTGCGCGAGCAAATCATTACGCAGATAACGCTTGGCATCATCAGCGGTGATTTGCCCCCCGCGCAAAAACTGCCCAGCACCCGCGAACTGTCGCATCGTCTCGAAGTTCATGCCAACACGGTCAGCGCTGCTTATCGGGGTCTGGCCAGTCGCGGCTGGGTGGAGTTTCGCAAAGGCAGCGGCGTTTATGTGCGCGAGTTGAATGCCGATGCCGCGATGGATGCGGCGCTTGAACTCGACCGGCTGATAGCGAAGTTGTTTCAAGAGGCGCGCTCAAAAGGTTACGCGATGAGCGAGATTGCCGCACGCGTCAAACGCTGGCTAGACGCACAGCCGCCGCAACATTTTTTGTTGATCGAACCCGACGAAGAGCTTCGCAATATTTTAGCGGCGGAGATTCTTCAGGCCACCGGCTTTAGTGTTGCCACCGCAAGTATCGAAGCGTGTGCCAGCAAATTAGTCGGCGCGGCTCCCATCACGTTGTATAGTCGCGCTGAACAGGTGCGCGCCGCTCTGCCGCCGGACACCTCGTTTATGCTTCTGCATATGCGTTCGGTGTCGGATGAATTGCAGGGCAAAGAGCGGCCTACGCGAGAGGATTTAATTACTGTGGTGTCGCGCTGGCGAGAGTTGTTCAAATGGTCGCGCACGGTTTTGGTGGCCGCTGGCATTGATCCCGAAACCATCTGCTTTCGTCACCCCGATGAAGCGGATTGGCAGAAAGGTTTGCACACCAACTGGCTGGTGATTACCGATGCCCTGACCGCCGAGCGTATGCCGCCAGGGTGTAACTTTCGCGTCTTTCGCATTATCGCCGATGCCTCGCTTGATGAGCTTCGCAACTTCAAAGATTTTCTCAGCAAACCGCTGGCCTCATTGTGACACTTCAAATAGTGTCATAACTCATCCGCAAAGCCTGTGAGCTTCTGCCTACAATTCACGGCGAATGATAACTCAGCAAAAGGAGAACCGGGCTATGTCTCAAGCATACCAGCGCCACAAAAATCGTCGCGCTTTCAAGGGGTGCCTGTTGATGTTCTGTGCTGCATTGTTTTCTGCACAGGCGCAAACCCCTGCGCCTTCGATACAACCAGTTTGGAAAACTTCAAAGAATTCGCTGGCGAACCATCAAACGCCGCCTGCATCGCCGCATCTCAGTCCCGCGCCCAGCGCTCAGGAATCGCTGCACCAAGCGCAGCCCTTGGCACTGCTGGCTGCGGCGCGCCGCGTTTATGTGAAATCAAACTCAATTTGGGTCAAACGCAAATCCATCGAAGACGCTTTGATGAAGAAGAAAGGCTTTCTCGAAATGGGCTACATTTTGGTCAAAGAATTAGCGGAGGCCGATTTGAAACTGGAGGTTGATCACGCGGCTTTGACCTTGCGCTATCCGTTCACTGTCACTCATGTGAAAACCCAAATCATCGTCGCCACCGGAACCGTGTATTCGCTACGTTTGTTGAACGATGTGCCGGGCGACACTGCCGATAGTTTTGTCACACAGGCAAAAGCCGCACGCGCCGCTGTGGGCGCACCGCTGACCAGACCTTGATCAATATTTCACAAGGATTGCACCACTGTCGGAGGTTTCCCGATGCCCATTTCACGTAGAGAGTTTCTGGGATTCTTAAAAATTTCCTGCGCCGTTGCCGCTTGGCCTGCGCCGCTGTTGGCCAGAGGCGCAGCCAAATATAGCGCGCCCCTCAAGGCAACATTAAAGAGCCAGGCGAGCGCTGAAAATTTTGTCAACGACATTCATTCGCAACTCAATCGCACTCGCGTCGCGGCGGTTTATACGCCGAACTCTGTGCAGGGTGTGCGCGCCATCATTCACAGCGCCAAGACCAGCGGCGCACCGTTGAGCATTTGCGGCAGGCGACATTCGATGGGCGGGCAACAATTCGGTACGGATAATATGCTTGTGGATATGACTTCGATGAATCGCGTTTTGCACTTCGACAAAGAGCGCGGCATCGTTGAAGTCGAAGCCGGTATCGAATGGCCTGCCTTGCTCGATTATCTGAAAAAAAATCAAGAGGGTGATGGCAAATGGGGCATTGTGCAAAAGCAAACCGGCGCAGATAGACTTTCGATAGGCGGTGCGCTCGCCTCCAATGTTCACGGGCGCGGACTGAAATTCAAACCCATCATTGATCAGGTGGAAGCCTTCACTTTGATGAATTACGATGGCGAACTTGTGAACTGTTCGCGCCAGGAAAACGCCGAGCTTTTTCGTCTGGCGATAGGCGGCTACGGTTTGTTCGGCATCGTGACCTCGGTGCAGTTGCGTTTGTGGGAACGCCAAAAAGTGCAACGCATCGTCGAGATTTGCAACACCGCAGAGATTCCGCAGCGGTTCGCGCAGCGCATCAAAGATGGTTATCTGTACGGCGATTTTCAATTCGCTACCGACAGCCAGCGCGAAAGTTTTTTAGGGCGCGGCGTCTTCTCCTGCTATCGTCCGGTTGCCCCCGCAACGCCAATAACCGAAAACCCGACGCGCTTTCACCCCGAAGATTGGGCGCGGCTTACTTACTACACGCATAAGTACAAGAAGCGCGCCTTTGACGTTTATACGAAGCGTTATCTTGCCACCTCTGGGCAGATTTATTGGTCGGATTGGCAACTTTCAGCGGCTTATGTGGACAACTATCACGAGGCGTTAGACCGCAAGCTCGGCGCACCAGTGAACGCGACCGAGATGATAACGGAAATCTATGTGCCGCGTGAAAAACTCGTAGAGTTTATGGAAGACGCCAAACGCATCTTGCGCCAGCAACAGGCCAATGTGATTTACGGCACGGTGCGTTTGATTGAACAAGACACCGAGAGTTTTCTGGCGTGGGCGCGTCAGAGTTGGGCTTGTGTGATTTTCAATCTGCACGTCACGCACAACGCCGAAGGCCTCGAACGCGCCGCCAATAGCTTTCGCAGTCTGATTGATTTAGGGCTAAAACATGGCGGCAGTTATTACTTGACCTATCATCGCTATGCGCGACGCGAACAGGTCGAGGCGTGTTATCCGCAGTTCAAAAATTTTTTGCAGATGAAGTTGCAGTATGACCCGCAGGAAGTTTTCCAGAGCGATTGGTATCGCCACTACAAAAAGATGTTTGCGGCGGAAAACCTGTAAACCAATCCCCAAAGCGCAAGAGCGCAAAATGTTTCACTCCGGCGGCGAGTGGCGCAGTCCCGACGGCACTGCCCGGACGCATAGACACGCTTTGCGTAAGCTCGTCACGATTGCGTCATTGGCCGCCGCTATTCATACGGCCAATCTTACTCGGAAAAAAGCGCTTCAAAGTTTTGTCTGCCCTGTAGAACGCGAAAAATTTCTATGCCATCGGCAATCAGGCGATAAAAAATTACCAAGCGTTGCAACGGAAAACTGCGAAGTCCCGCCCCTAAATCTTCACGGCTTCTGCCGATTTCAGAAAAGGCGAGCAAGGTATCGAACTTCGCCGTAAACTCTTCGATTAAACGGTCGGCGGCCTGACCATCATCATAAAAAGCAAAAGCCCAAAGGTTCAGTAAATCCGTTTTCGCTTGTGGAGAAATAACCAGCCGGTTCATGAATTACCTGTGGTTGGTTGTGGTCGGCGGGCTTCGTTTTTAATTTCCTCTGCCAGTTCCGTTGCCGAGTGATAAACCAGCCCCTCACTTCTTTCGATCTGCGCGATACCGAGGCCGACTTCGCGTTCAAGGCTTCCTGCTCGATTCTACGAAGTTCTTCCTGTTCCTCTAACAAACGCAAGGCCTCGCCGATGACTTCGTTTGCCGACGCATACTCGCCGCTCTGCACTCGCGCATAAATCTTTTATTCCAACTCCGGCGACAGGGAAATATTCATTGACATAATCGGCTTCTCCTCGTTGTCGGTCTTGCTCACCGTACCGGTCATCTCAAAAACGAATGTCAATCGCTGTTTGCTTATCGCCAAGCGGCGGTTGTTGCACTCTTATTTTTCGTTCTTATCGCAACACCTGGCGAAACAACGCGACCATATCGGCAAAGGCTAGGTCCGTAGCTTCGGGGTCGTAACGCGGCCCAACATCGCGCATGAAGGCGTGTTCGGCTTCATAAAATTTCTGGGAAAACTTTGCTCCGGCCTGCTCTAAAGCCGCTGCGATTTGGGCGCGGCCAGCGGCGGGAATGTGCGGGTCGCCCGTCCCCCAAATCATCAGCAACGCACCGCAAATCTCGGCGGCGCGTTGCAGCGAACCGGCGTCTTCGTCTTGTCCCAGTTTGCCGTTGTGAATCCCTGTGCCGTAAAAACAGACGGTCGCTTGCACCTCTTTTTGCAAAGCGGCACGAAACGAAAGATGCCCGCCGATGCAAAATCCGGCAGCGCCGATTTGCCCGTCGGCAACCAACGGATGACGCGCCAGATAATCAAGCGCCGCACGGCAATCGGCATCGAAATGAGCGACAGGCGTTTTGGCGGCGTCATCAAGTCCACGTATGCGACCGGCATCGTCAAACGGCAGGGCCGTGCCGCTCGGTTCAAGACGGTGATAAATTTCCGGCGCGGCGACCACAAAGCCATAGCCTGCCAGCCTCGCGCACGAACGCAACATGGTGTCGGTCAATTGAAAGATGTCCGAATAAAAGAGAATGCCGGGATATTTGCCTGCGGCTTGCGGCGCGGCGATAAACGCCCGCATCGAATTACCATCAACTGTGATGTCGGTGAATGCTGTAGTGATTAACATAAGGGTTTCCTTCCTGAAATCGAGCAATGCTTCCGAGTGATTGCGCCCCTGGCGGAATAAGACTGTAACAAACTCGCTGATGAAATCGAAGCGCGGACGCAAGAGAAAAAGTTTGGCGCTCATCAGAAAAAATCCGACGCGGGAAATTTTTCTGCAACCGCAAAAATGAATCAGGCGTTTGGCAATTGACGGCATTCGCATAGACAAGGTATAAAATCGCGGTACGACGAAAAAGAGTATGCCTATGAAGATCAGCTAGTTTCCAATCGCATAGCTCACCTGTATCCATCACGTTTCCGTTAGGGGCTTGAAGCGTTGACGCCAGGAGGTTCTTTCTACTCCTCCAGGCGGCGTGTTGTGCTTTGCGCCTGTGCGGATTTTCCTGCACTTTCACTGGCGTTTTTTCAGTAATCGAGGTCTCCATGAGTTATATCAAAGAAGTCGAACCGACGGCTGCCGCACCGGAAATAATCGAACCCCAAACTCAACCCCAAACCGGCTGGCTGGCAACCTTGCGCGAAGCGCTGCGCGGCTCGCGTCAGGACTTTACGCAAGGCGATATTCGCCGCGCCATCATTTTGCTTTCCGTGCCGATGATTTTAGAGATGATGATGGAATCGTTGTTTGGCATCGTGGATGCCTTCTGGGTTGCCCAACTCGGCAAAGAAGCGGTCGCCGCTGTCGGCATCACTGAATCCATGCTGTCGTTGGTCTTCACCGTAGCGATGGGTTTGAGTACCGCTGTGATTGCTACGGTTGCTCGTCGCATCGGCGAAAAAGACCCGGCGGGCGCGTCATCGGCGGCAATGCAATCCATCTTCATCGCCATATTGGTTTCACTACCGATCAGTTTTGTAGGCATCTTTTTCATGCCCAATCTGCTGCGCGTGATGCACGCCGATGCCGCCGTCATCGCCATTGGCGCAGGCTACGGGCAGGTGATACTGGGAGCCAATGTCATCATCATGCTGCTGTTTTTGCTCAACGCCGTGTTTCGTGGTTCGGGCGATGCGGCCATCGCTATGCGGGTGTTGTGGATTGCCAACATCATCAACATCATTCTGGTGCCATTCCTGGTTTTCGGCATAGGGCCGTTTCCCAAACTCGGCGTCATGGGTTCATCGGTGGCGACCAGTATAGGGCGCGGCACAGGCGTCTTGATACAGCTTTATTATTTGACCAGCGGCAAGGCGCGGGTTCACATCAAGCTGCGGCAATTGCGTTTCCAACTCGATGTGATGGTGAAATTGTTGCGCTTGTCGCTGGGCGGAATGTTTCAAATTCTGATTGCCACTTCGAGTTGGATTTTTCTGGTTCGCATCGTCAACGAATTCGGCGCGCAGGCCAGCGCCGGTTACACGATAGCCATACGCATCATCATCTTTTCGATCCTGCCATCGTTTGGCATGGCGAGCGCGGCGGCAACTTTGGTCGGGCAGAATCTCGGCGCGCAACGACCCGACCGCGCCGAAAAATCGGTGTGGATGGCCGGGCATTTCAATTTTGTTTTTATGTTGAGCATCTCGATTATCTACATCGTGTTTGCCGAATCGCTGATCAAACTGTTTATCACTGATCCTTCGGTGGTGACTTACGGCAGGGACTGTTTGCGCTACATCAGTTTCGGTTATGCCTTTTATGCGTATGGCATGATCGTAGTGCAATCGTTCAACGGCGCGGGCGATACGACAACGCCGACCTTTATCAATCTGCTGTGTCACTGGCTGGTGCAGATTCCTCTGGCCTATTCCTTAGCTGTGTTGGCAGGCTTGGGGCCAAGAGGCGTTTTCATCGCTATCGCCATCGCCGAGTCGTTGGTCGCGGTGGTCAGTATCGTGATGTTCCGGCGTGGCCAATGGAAAACGCGCAAGGTGTAAAGGGGCTTTGAATTTCGAGACGCGCCGTTTTCATATGGGGTGAATTTGTCATGCAGACAAGACGCGCCTTGCTTTGCCGCAAGCTCATGAAGGCAACCGCGAACTCCACGCTATCCACGCACGTTGAGGCGGCGGGGTCGTGGTCTCCTTCGTGAAAAAAATTTATGGCTCTCCCGTTTCTTCGGTGCAGGGCATCAACATATGGTGTTGTGCATCGCAATGACATACAACATTTAGAGAGCCTACACGCCAATACCAGTGCGTCAAAATTATTCGTCGGCAATCTTCACCAACTGCTTGCCGGTGTTCTTGCCTTGCAACATGGAGATGAAAGCGCGGGGGGCGTTTTCGATGCCTGCTTCGATGGTCTCGGTGTATTTCAACTTGCCTTGGTGAATCCACGCGGCCATTTGGCGCAAGCCTTCTTCGTAACGGTCGGCGAATTGAAAAACCAGAAAGCCTTCGGCTTTGGCCTGTTTGACCAACAGCAGGGAAAGCAAGATGCGCGGTCCCATGGCGGGCGTTTCTAAATTGTATTGCGAAATTTGTCCGCAGATGGAAATGCGTGCGCGCTGATTCATCAATATGAACACCGCATCGGTAATCGCTCCGCCGACGTTATCGAAATAACAATCAATGCCGTTCGGACAAAGCTCTTTCAATTTGGCAACATAATTGTCCGTGGTCTTGTAATTGAAGGCCGCGTCAAAACCCAGTTGGTTGACCAGGAAATCAATTTTGTCATCGGTTCCGGCAATGCCGACGACGCGGCAACCTTTGAGTTTGCCAATCTGACCGACGAACGAACCGACTGCGCCTGCTGCGCCCGAAACCACCAGGGTTTCGCCGGGTTGCGGATGGCAGAGGTCGAGCAGGCCAAAATACGCTGTCAGTCCCGGCATTCCCAAGACCCCGACAGCGGTTGAAATCGGGGCTAACGTCGGGTCTATTTTTCTGACGCCCTTGCCATCCGAGCGCGCATATTGCTGCCAGCCGAATGGCCCTTCAACGATGTCGCCCTCTTTGAAATCCGCATGGTTCGATTGCACGACTTTGCCGACCGCGCCGCCCACCATCACCTCGCCAAGCTTGACAGGTTCGGCGTAAGATTTCACATCGTTCATGCGCCCGCGCATATACGGGTCAACCGACAGATAGATGACGCGCACCATGAATTCATGGTCGCCGGGCAGCGGCACCGGCGTTTCAACAAGCTGAAAATCGGCCTCTTTGGGCAAGCCTGTGGGTCGTGCTGCAAGGGTGATCTGTTTATTTGTTGCCATTGAAATATCTCCTTTATCCAATCATCGCAGGGAAACCTTCAGGAATTTTTACGGAACCAGAATCGCAAAACTGACGCCGAACAACTGGCATTGCGGCAGGATCAGATTCGCCAGACCCGCCGCACGTTGCGGCAGCGTCGCCGCTTGCGGTTGAGCTACATTGCGGGCAAACACAAACGCCGTCACTGAGCGCGGCTGTCCATAAATCCAATACTTGACTTGGGGATTGGCCGCCAGATTCTTCAGCCATTGCGAGCCTGGGCGCACCGTGCCAATCAATACCAAATCGCCAATCCGTGTCGCCAGCAAAGGAACTTTGATTAATTGTCCGCTCTTGCGCCCGGTCGTCTCCAGCACGATAGCGCCGCTGCTCCAGGGCAAAGGCGAGCCGAGGCCAGCGCGCACCAGCGGCTCCACCCATTGATTCAGTTGACGAAAAAAATCGGCCTCAATCTTTTCCCAGTTTCGCGTCACCATAAATTCCTTGTGTCACCGATTCAACTGCCGCAGCAGATTTCGCCGCATCGCTTGAGAGTTTTTCAAACGATGTTGCCGACAACATCTTGTCGCCTCATTTGCCATAATAGTGAATCGTGAGGTCGGCGCACAATTCAATCTGACAAGCCAAGCGCGCCTTTGCGTCAGCAGGCGCGACAATCTCCAACAATTCTTTTTCGTCATCCGCAGGCGGCAACAGTTCGCCATTTTCCTGTGCCAGCACCGCTATCAAACAGGTGGCGCAAATGCCCGTGCGACAACCGAACAACAGCGGTGAATTGTCTATGGTTAAATGCTCGGACAACACCGCGCCGCGTTGGAGCCATAGCGGGGCGTGCGTCGGCGGCGAAAAGCGGATAATGAATTCGTCACGATGGGGATTCATTGACCGGCATCCAACGCAAGAAAAAATTTCCTCAACTCGCGGCGATTGGTTGCCAGGTGTCGAGCGATGGAATTGCGCCGCATAATCGCCATCGCTTTATTGTCGCGGCTCACATAGTCGAGCGCCGACAGATATTCGCAATACGACTCCAAAGCGATTTGGCGGCTCTGTGCCGAAAGCTGCAAGCCATCGCTGTCTTTGGTAAAACATTCGGTCATCATCTGCCGCGCTTCCTGGTCACTCATCTGAAAAATTGGCGAGCGCAGAATTTTATAAACCTTCGCAAAGAGCGCCGGGTCGTACCAGAACAGCCCATTGATTGCTGTGGAAAAATGATAGTGGTCTTGTTGCGTGCCGCGCAGGGCGCGATTCGCCACAAAGCGCTCGAACTGCGTAGGCGCTTTTACCGACTGCAACACATCGTGCGAAATCACCGTCGAGCTGTTGAAGTGAAACGACTCGTCTAGGAAATGACAATAGCTGACCTGCGAAGGAATCGCGGCGTTAGCTTGGTCTTCGCTCTTTGCATAAAACCGGCTGAGTTGATGTTGAATCAATTTGCCGTTCAACGTCCGCACGCCGCGCACGGTGAAATATTGACAGCCGATGAAGGCATTGCCCGATGACAACAGCGTGAAAGCGTGCAGTTGCAGCCAGCGCCAGAACTTTTTCACGCGATTGCTGTGGTGATGAATCATGGTCTCGACAAACGGACCGCGCATGGCGTAGGTGAACAGGCGTTCGCCAAACACCGCCTGCTCGAAATCTTCGGAGATTTTTTTGAAGACGTTGATGTGCGCTCGCTCCTGCGCCGATTCCAAATCAAGGGTGTCGCAGACAAGGCGAAAATCTTCGAGCGCATAGAGTCCTGCGGCGCTGGTTTGATTGAAAAAAATCGTCGCGATTTCCGCCGAAATAATTTGCGAGTAGTACGCCACCCAGTACAACTGATTGAGTTTGGTGCGCTGCGTGGCGGTCGCTTCGTGCCAGAGTTTCGTGCCGTAAAGCAGGGAAAAATTTTCCGGGTTCCAGCGCACGTTTTGACAATCTTCATAGCGAAACTTTGCCGCCAGCGCATCCAGGTTGCGGGTGTTGTCCTGCTGTTGATTCCGGCGATAATTCAGTTCCAGCTTGCGACAGGTCTTGTGGTCATCGAGCAAAGATTGGTTTTGCCGTTGCGAAAGCGATTGATTCATTCGGAAATCTCCCTCACGCGAATGCCCGATGGCCAGCATTATAGGAAGCCGCGAATGAGGGACGCAAGCAAAACCTACGCGGCAGGGCGTTGGCAAAATTGCATTGCGACAGCTCATCGTGATGCCTGCGTCGTGTGAATTCCCAGCGGCTGCGGCGGAGTGAGCGACTGAAGACGGATAATCCGCGCTCATCCGCTACAGCCGTTTGATCTGCTGAGAAGGCCGGTTGGGTTGGCAAACTTTGAACTTTCGTCACCCCACGGCTTGAACTTTATGGCTGCCTTGATCGGCTCGCGCAGGTGTTTGACAACCGCCTGAAAACTGCTAATCTGCTCAGGGATTTTTTGTCAGCGCAACCCCTCAAAGTTTGACAAGCGAATCGCGGAGGAACTATGAAAACCAAGCTCGTCAGCAAGCTGTTGTTACTCTGTATGGCTCTAATGGTCGTCGGCATCAACGCCTTTGCTCAAGCCATCCCCAGAGATTCAAGCACCGCCACACCGTCGGCCCCGGCATCAACCGCGAATACGAATCAAGCGGCTGCGCCTGCCGTTCAACCGACCGTTCAACCGGCGTCCGTTGCATCGGGCAATCGTGAACAAGATCATGAAGAATTGCGCGCTTTGTTGCGAACCGCCAAAGAAGCGGTCAACGCCAAAAACTTTGACGCCCTCAAGCCGCTCTTTCACGAGCCGTTTTCCATCACCACGGTTGACCAGAAAGTGTTCACCAATTTCGATGACTTCAAAGCTCACTTCGCCACGTTGTTGACCGGTGCGAATGCGCCTTTGAAGAGCATCGTCTTCAATCCCGAAGCCGACGCTTTGACGGAATTCGTCGGCGACAATATAGGTCTCAGTCACGGCACCTCAACCGACACCTATAATTTTTCCGATGGCGATACCCGCACCATGACCAGTCGCTGGACGGCGACGGTGATCAAAGAGCGCGGCAAGTGGAAAATTTTGAACCTGCACCTCGGTGCCAATATCCTCGATAATCCGGTGACAGCGGCGGCGAAAAGTTATGTTACCAAAGTCGGCGTGGGCGCAGGTCTCGGCGGCTTGTTGCTCGGCTTCATATTGGCCTGGGTGATGCGCGGCAGACGAAGCGTTTGACAGATTGCGAAGCCAGTGGTTAGCGAAAATGAGTCGCGTCGCTATGCGATAGTTGGTGCGCCGGATGAAGGCAAGCGTCGCACGGTTGAAGCGGCGGCGCGAAGTAAGGTACAATCAGCCCCGGCCACAAATCAGCCGCAAGGCGATTTCTGGAGGCCGTAAAAAGCTGTTTTCTAAAACCTGTAACACGATTTGCCAGCGTAGCTCAGTTGGTAGAGCATCGGTTTCGTAACCCTGCTTTTTTTGCATCCTTCCCGTTCTATCTAATCCAATAACCTTCTATTTACAACGATTTGCAGTCAGTCGGTCAATTATACAATTCTACCTTTTTCGATGGTTTTCTATACAGTTCTGCCACAAATATGCCACAAGGTTTTCGCCCGTAGCTTTGGACTATGAGGACAACGATTCAACCGTGCGTCGGACTGCAATTGGCTGCAACTGGTTGAATTTTCCACAGGGTTTAGCCACCGACCAGAGAGAGGATTATGGCCGATTTACGCTGGTATCTGCCTCACCTTGTCACAAATTTATCACAAAAGCTAGGAGCTATCCAAGAACGATACACTGTCAACGAAATCCTATCTCTCTATAGTATGAATCTGAATTTGGTCAGCAGTTGGACGAAACTCGCCTTGGTGCAACTTCCAGAGCTCTTCCCAGATCAGCGCAGCCACGTGGTTCGCGACGAGGATGACTTTAAGGCGAAGCTCAATCAGCAGATCGAGCAATTGAAAGTCGAACTTGACTGGCTCAAAAAAGTTGGATTGCTTGATTAATGACAATCGACCTTGGATTGAAGTCGACCAGCAACAAATCAGCCTGCACCGCCAATGCCAGTTACTCGGCGGCACCCGCAGTAGCTTCTATTATAAGCCTCAGCCGGAGAGCAAGGAGGGCTTAGAGTTGATGCGCCTCTTAGATGAGCAGTTTACGCGGACGTCATTTTACGACATTCGGCGGATGACCCGCTTGGCTCAACCAGTAGAGATACACTGTTAATCATGAGCGCCTGTAGCACTTGCTGCTGCAAATGAAGTTAGAAACGATTTGCCCGAAATCGAAGCTGTCGCAACTAGCAGAGGGACAGCAGACTCACGCGTATCTGCTCCGAGGGGTAAAAATGGAACGGGCCAATCAGGTTTGGAGTAGTGATATCAAAATTTGCTATACCCTCTGTACAAAGCTTTTATCTAATAGGTTGGGTTCCTATAAAACCGTTGTTGGCACAATTTTGGCGCATAGCTCTCCTCTTGTTGGCTCTATTTGCGTTGGTCGGACTGACTTTCGCGAGCTGGTAGCTTCCATTCTTTGCCGAAAACTACCTCGACCCAGGCATTTTCCTGCGAATCTGGACTGGCGGGCAGCTTCAGATCAAATTCGCCAGCAGACACGATCACAAGTTTATCCTGCTGTAACAGAGAAAGATGCGCCCCAAGCATACCTCCTACCTCGACGGCCCGCCGTCCAGCAAAGTCCCAGTTCCTTTTTTGACGTGCCAATGGACCGTTATCACTGGTACCCTTGACGTCAATCTGATTGGCGTGACCGATAATGAAGATATAAGGATAATCTGACTGTATCTTCTCATATTCAGCTATAATCGTTGCAACTTTGGCGTTTGCTTCGGATCGATTGCGGAACTCAGTGGCAGGATTTATCAGGAAATCCCCTGCTGAAAAACTGCTTGTGGCAAGCTTGAATTTCCCCTGAGAATTCTTTGCCAGCTTCTCATTTGCCTGGTCAAGAGCCTCTTGTTTCAGTTTACCGTCGGCGGCAAACTGAGTGTTCCTTATCTTTTCTTTGGAGTAAAGACGGGCGCTGATCAGGACGATGACCAGCAATACCGCAAGCAATGCAATGACCAAGTCCGTGCCAGGCCCAAATTGATTGGTATCTTCTGATAATAAATCGTTAAGGCTTCTCATAAATCGGTTATCCAAGCTGTTTTGTTTCGACTAGCTAAGTCTTGCAAAGGTGTCGGTGAGAAATTCTCTGACGGTACGGCGACGCTGAACAAGTTTCGATCTTTCGATGATCTGGACTAAGTCACGCACCTGTTTTGACAATTGGCCAATTTCGGCCCGCAGATACGTTGTAATACTGGTTTCACTGTTCATGGATTTCAGGTAGTGGGCTACCTGTTCCATCACTTTGGTATTTCCCATTGATTGGGCACTCATCTGCTTCTCCAGTTCGTCTATATGTTCTGCAACCAGGCGCATCTGATTTTCTCTGGTGTCATTTGCTACCTTAACGATATCGTTAAATCTGGCTAACTGGTCTGTCACTTGATTCAGGTTCGTAGTAAGAGCGATGGAAAGGTGCGTTCCTGATTCGGCTATAGTCTGCTGAAGCACAGTACCAAGTTTATTCAATGCTATTGAATCATAAACGCCTTTGACATCGTTGATAAATTCTTGCTGAATGTTACTGACCTGATGTAGAAACCTATCGAACTGTATACCGGTGGCGGTGAGTTTTGTAATGCCCTGGTCGATCTGATCCGTTTGAACTTTGATTTGACTCTGAACCCGAATCATTCTGTCGGATAACTCCTTCGTTTGTTCGTTGACACGATCGCTGAGATCGCTGACCGTAACATTGATCTGACTGAACTCCGAGAGAAAATCGTCTTTGTTGATCGCATTCCTGGCTAGCGACAACATAGTGAGCACAACGTTTTCCATCGCCTTGAAGTAATCCTGCTGTTTGCTTCGCAGAGCAAGAAGTAAAAAGCCAAGTATTACGGCCGCTTCCAGTCCCGCCAGACTGGCGCTGAACGACACGAACAATGCGTCAAACATTCCTTTCAGAACGCTTAGAAAACCGTCATCAGTTTTTATACTGTCCCAATCAACCGCTTGTAGTGCCAGAATCATGCCGACAAAAGTACCCAGAATGCCAAGCCACAGGGTTATTTTCTGGAGATTCTGAAGACGAAAAATGTCTTCGATAACTTCGTCCCGATATGGCTGAATGACACTGACGCTGGATTCAAATCGACGATCTCTGGCCTCTTTGCAGATATTTTGAAAGAGTCGAATCATCGCAGGAGGAGGGGTTGACTGATTGTGCGGCAGAATCGTCTCTTCCAGGTGATCCAGGTCTATGCGTGAAAGGCGACCAGCTTTAACAGCTCGCAAATAGTCTGCGCCTTTTGATTCCACTTCTGCCAAAATGGCGCGTTCGACTTCAATTTTTGCCAGCGAATTGGCGGCGTAAAAAGCCCCCCATCCGGTCAACAGATGAATCACCAGGGTCAGGAAGACCCAGCCGCCCGCAAATTCGTATGTATAAGGAGCGAGAACCAGAAGCGCGATGAGGCTAGCCACAAGCAGAGACAAAAAGTATGGCTGCGCCAACCAGAAGCCTGGGCTCCACAGCAGCTCCTTTACCGAGGATATCGCGTATCTTTGTCGCCGAGCAGGTCGTAACATCGCATCAATATTCATTGTTAACCTCTTCAGAATAATCCGTACCATCCGGCGCTTCTGTCACGCCCTGTGATGACAGTTCGTTCCATCCGTCGGAAGATACCTTCCGGTATTTCGTCTTTACCTGATCTTTGCTTGGAGGACGTTGATCCTCTACCTCCTTTTTAATCTGCCGTATCTGACCATCTATCTTCTCTACCTGTTCCTCGCTTTCCGGCATGTCGAAAGGATTATTGTCGGTCTTTTCAGGGTAATCTGTATCGTCCGGTGATGCCGTCGCCGCCCCTAACATTGGCAGGTTATTTTGTCCGTTACTTGGGAACGCCGTCAGATATTTCAACTTTACCTTATCTATGCTCGGAGGACGTTGATTATCTACCTCCTCCTTAAGCCGCCGTATCTGGTCTTCAATCTTCTCAATCTGTTTCTCGCTTCCCGGCACACTGAAAAGACTGAGGCGGTCGTGCTCCAGTTGTTTAATTGTGTTAAGCTTTTCCTGATCTATCTCAAGCTCTGTGGTTCCCTTTGCTATCAGACGCCGTATATGAGTTTCATTTGCTGTCTTCATTTCCTGTAGAGTCAAACGGACTTCATCCTGTTCAGAGGCTGTTACATGACGATGAACGGTATGGATTTTAGCAATCAGACCAAAACCTTCTCTGACGTATTCCTGTGCAATATCTTTAACATACTGCTCAATTTGCTTGCGTTCCTGAACGGTTCTGTAGGCAAGTATATTGCTGCCGAATGTGGCCAGGTTTGCCTTGATGCTTTCTTCCATAAAGCTGCGGATTTCGTCGAGACTGTATTTCTTCAACTGGAATTTATCCCACCCATTAAGGTCAACTGATTCGATCTGGAACATACCGCTGAAGACAACCGACTCGACATCGTTGAGTAGTTCCAGTTTTACCTCAAACTTACCGATCTGCTCCTTGAGAGCTTTGTAACGTTCAACCAGTTCCGTTTCCACAGGCTTCGGCGTTATATCAATAATCTCAGCGCCGAAATCTTGCTCAAGCACCTCTCCTATGAGCCGCTTGAGTTCTTGTTCCACCGGCGGTTCTTCCGCAGTATCGGTGAAGTTGAAGCGCATATAAAACCGCTCGGGCAGCACTTTATGAATGAATTGCCTTGTAACCCTTTTGGCCGCTTCCTTCATTAGCTCTTTGACATTCTGTTGGCGATTGCGGTTCAGATAGTCACGTATGGTCTCAAGATTAGGGATACGGGCTTCGATTTCAGTTTTCAGCTTGACATACAGACCGGCGACGCGGGTTTCATATTCGCCCTCTGCTGTAATCGACATTCCGGTTTTCCATGTAATGGGTTCCAGATCAGGGACGGTTACCAGATGCTTGATTTCGTAACCAATGGCGTGCGCCTCTTTGGTTAAGGCTGCCTTTATCGTCTGTTCCAGCACTTTGAAATGCAGCAGTAAGTCGATATATTTGGCTTCAAAAAGCTGTTCATCGATAATCCTGTCCAATTTTTTCTCAAGCCAGTTGTCAAGATCCTCGGAACCGGATCTACGATAACTGGCCAGATCAAACAAAACCATCTGCACAGTGTTTTTGATGGTTACCAGTTCCGGATACTCCTGAATCCAGTATTTAACGTCCTTCTGCGCAGGAAAGTATGGCTTAAGCGAAGCGTCAGACTTCCCTTCAACCTTGATGATTTCAAGCTTTCGTCCAAAAGGACGCAAAATATCATTAAAATGCGCTTTCAGGGGACTCTTGACTTCATCACCATCAAACTCAAGATAAAGCTGTTGCAGGGTTACCCTTTCGCGAATGTAGTTTCCCAACTCTCTGGGAACCATCTCGCGAAGTTCCGGCTCTTTACTGGCATTCAACAGCGCTTTAACTTTATTCTGGCTGTCCACAGTCAGTTCGGCTCTGACTTTGAAAGTTTCTTCCTGATCATAATCGCATGCCCGAAAATTGACCGCATCAAGCTTTATGGTTATCGGATTGAGAGTCTTTTCACCGACAAGCGTCATATCGATTACAAGATTAACGCCTGTCTCCTCAAAAGCCCGCCGACTTAAATCGGCTCGCAGGCGATTTTTATTCTCGAAATAGGCATTGATGAAAGATTCGGCATCATTGCGGCTCAATTGATTTACCCACTGCTTTATTTTGTTATTGAGCACGACGGCAGGCGGATCAATACGATCAAACAACCCTTCGGCAAGCCTGGTCTCATCTCCGGGATTGCAACTGGCGTGGTAGCGTATATCCAGCTTGATCTTATAATCAAAATAGGGCAGCACAATGTCGATCAACTCACATTCGGCGACATTGATGGCATTATTGTTGTTCGACACGAGATAATATTTCAAATCTTTGCCGATTCTACCCAGGATGCTCTGTTTCCGGACGCTCTTGCCTGTATTTTTATCTATGGTGATCAGTTGCTTGCCGCTTGGCGCGTCGTCTCGTCCGTTAGGAGTTTGTACAATTACAACATCCAATCCATACACTTGAGCCATGATTTACCTCTCGATTTATTCTAGAATTAGCTGACACTGACTTGCTGCGCTACACCGACCGCCTCAACACGTAGGCGATTAAATTCGGATTCTACATAGAGAACTGTTTTGTAGGCACCAATCAGACGACTCCGAATATCCGGTTGTTTATAGCCGATCTGGTTGATGAGATGAACAAATAAGGTTTTATAATCCTTCCAACATTCGGCAAGTTCCGAATATACGGTTCGCTGCTGTAGTTCCGCCGCTGCCTTCACCAGTTCTTGAACCAGGATTTCAAATAGGTCATCAGGACGCAGTTGCCTTTCTTTTGCTTCATTGCGAACAACCTCGGCGGTAGGTGTGCCTACGGTTTCAATATTAGTAGATTGAACCTGCTCCGGCGGCAAATTGTCCCAATCCCGATCCGGCGAGTTCAGCAGTATCAATGATAAGCTAACTACGAAGCTGCCGGTGTAGTAATAGATTTCAGGCTCCTCCTCGGCGGATTTTTCAGCCAATATAGCTTTCATCCAGGGATGGAAAAAACAGCGAATCAGCAATCCAAAATTATCGCCTACTGTTTTTGAATCTTTAGCAAATAGCAAAGGGTAAGTCGTGGGCCATTGACCATGATTTTCAAAAGTGACCTCGCGCATAGAATACTCATAGTATTTCACCAGTAGCTTCAGAGGAGAGCATCCGCTGATTGAGTACCCTTTTTCCGTGTCGTTCGGGTCGGGTAGCCAACCGTCCAGGGCATGAAGCACTTCGTACACGCGAAAGTTCAGGCGTTTCATTTCGCTAAATAAATAGTGCAGAACTGATTGAGCGATCTCGGCAGTGCCTTGCTCAAGTAATTGCCTTAACCAATGGAATTCGTTGAAATTGGATGCATACCTCAGATTTTTTACTATCTCAAACACTGATTCGTGTGCACCGATACGCATCAATTCTTCGAGTAAACCGTTGACCATTTTGGTCAGTGAGGCATTCTCAAGCATTTTTCGGATCAGTTCAGAGAGACGGTTATACAGTTTTTTGGCATTTTCGGCGTGTAGAAAGCGGACAATGTCCGGCATCCAGGACAGAGCGCTGATTTCCTCAAGAGTAGCGTTCACCACTCTTAGTAGATTGAACAACCAGAATTTGTCATATACATCCGGAAAGGTCAGAATGCGGTCGACAATCAGAGTAATGACATTTTCGGCAACCTTCACGGATGGAGAGAAAAGCAGCCCTGTGGATTGAATCATTTCAAATTGATTTTCGAGGTAAAAGCTATGATTTTCTTCAAAGAGCTTCTTAAAATGACCCTGCATCCATTCCTTTGAAAACGCAATGACAGTGGATTCCTTACGTTGGGATTTTAGATTACAATCCCTGCGAAGACTGTCAGAGGATGTCCGCCATAACTCGTGGAGCGGTTTCTCCACTTCAACAGTGACCTGCCTGATTGTTCCATCCTCGGACTGCTGGGTGATTGTCTTGCTGATCGTGGTTGTGCTGTCGCCAAGCAGCACTTGGACGACTTTGTTGAAGTCGTTGGGGCTAAGATCGGGGAAAAAAGTGGCAACATAATAGACCATCTGATGCAAAGGTTTGTCTTCAGGAATAACATACTCTGTTGATTTTTTCTCAATCTCAGGCTGGTTCGCCTCAAGCTTCTGTGGCAAGTTCCCATTTTCTAGCGCTGTCTTCACCTCATTATAGAATTCCTGTTCGTCCTCAGACCACAATCCATATTTTCGCTGATCGAGCAGACGATCCTGCACGCTCTCATAGGTGTCAGGAAAGTAATCCTTCAGCAAGGAGCCGAGCCTGTCGATATGCCAAACCTTGCACTGCAAACGCTTGAGTGAGATTTTCCGCCTGTTTAATTCCTGCGAAGGGATTAAACAGATCAAATAGGTTCCACGCCCTATCAACTTGTCTTGTACACCGCAAAAATCGGGCGTCTGCATGTCGAATAGTGAATCCAGAAACCGCGCTGATGGTGTACCGGCGCATCTGATGATAACCACCATGTTTCCATCAATGTGGGTGTCTGATTTCCCGAACAGGGAATAGATATCAATCGTGGCGATTTCGTCGCGAGGATGTGTGAGATCCAATGTCCTTCTTCGCTCGTCATCCGGAATCTGCAACATATCCACTAATCCGCGTCCGGCAAAATATGTAGTGCCAGGATCCGGGCTGCTTACAATAAGCAGGTATTCCTTATCAACAACTGACAGAAAGTGTCCTGCCTGCGTCTTGATGTCATCAGGCAATTGGTACTTCGTCTTACCCAGAGGTTCGCTCAGGTCAAACAGCGTATTGCCAGAGCCATTATTTTGGGGTTTTTCTTCCTCGTCCTTTGATTGGTTATTAATATTTATATTGACATTCGTAGTCTGCGACTTGGATGTAGATGACGAGTCGTTGGATTCCTTCTCATTTGATTCGTTCTTAGTGCCCTGTCGAAGAATCGCCTCTACGATAATATTTCCATTACATCCTGTTTGCGTGTCGTCATCGTGGGTTTCAGGTGTCTGCTTACTGCCACCACCCAATTGGAGCGGTTGCTTCTTTTTCTTCTTCGATGGGTCGCACTCATGATTTTCATCTTCGATCAAGTCAGCGCCACAATTCTCGCAAGCCATAATCTATGTTCTCCACAGGTGATGCCGGGTACGAGCCAAGAGGCGAATTAGCTTGTCTGGTCTCGATCCGGTCGCAAATTAATGATGCTTCTGACAACGGTGACTGAATGTTTGTCTCACTGCGGCTTGAGCACTGATAAGACATAATGTCTGCATGCCTGCGCCCAATTTCTACGCAAATCGTCGTTTATTTCTTTCGACAGAAAATGGAGATAATCGTAGACGTTTATCGAGTTGTTCTTTGCGTCCACATATGAGTTAAGTTTTTCTATCTTTTCCCTGTTATTATTCTTTTCAAACGACGAAACGTTTCCAAGGTCATTTATCGATAACGATGCTCTTGCCGTCCGGCTCAATCAGCGGTTTGAGCGAGCATCCTATTGATTATTGGTTATGTTAAGAGTCGTCACAGTACCAGCGGTGATGATCGTTCCTTTATTTATGGACGGCTCTCCGGCACGATCTGACGGTGCGGGTTCTGGCCTCTTCACTTCGTGCTTCAGATAGGCACAAACCGAGGCGGGTTTCTCAATGCCTTGCCGGAGGCGCAACTCAGGCACCGTCGAGCCGGTCAGACCATTCATATTCAGGCTGATTGCGGCTAATTTGAAGGCTTCTACTATGGTTCGATCAAATGAAAGCGCCTGATAGAATGTTGCGGCAAAATTGATTGCCGCATTGTCGCCAATCGGGTTATTTATGACAATACTGTAATCAACCAGATCAGCCAGGGCATCAGCCTGATCTGCCGAATAGCAGGAATTCAGAAATACCGCGAAAATGTTGTCTTTGAGTACATCCAGAAGTTCCGTCAGATCTTTTTTATCGATCAGTTTGACGTTGCCAAAGCCATCATCTAAAACGATTCCGCCGCCTTTCTGATCTCCGTGCCCGCTGAAATGGACGATATGCGGTTTGTGCCTGAGCAAAGCGTCGAATAGTCGCCTGGAAGTGGTTGCAAATTCAGCGATTAACTCGAATGAATCCCTATTTTCGCCGTGATGAAGCGCTTCTTTGACCTGGGCATATTCTTCGTCCAGTCGAAGCCGACCGCTTGCCGTAGGGTTTGAGGCAAGGAACAGTATCTTTATTTTGTCATCCATCGTGTCTCTCCAAATCTGTCCAATCGAATTGTAGATGTGCCAACAGGTCAGCTGGTTGACGTGATGCTTTGTCGTCGAAGGCAAATCATTCAATAGCAACTGTCCATCCGAATCGCTATTGTCCTCCGACGACAAAGATGATGTGCCAGCGAAGAATCAGCCTCTGGGATTATCCGCTGGTGGTTCTGCCACTTTTTCCAAGTTGCTGTTTCTGGAATCTTCGCACCCACCAACCCGGTCGACATTTTCCGATGTTGGTCCTGGATTTTTTATATCTGTGGATCTGGTGTCTTCATTTCCGCCGACGAGATGAAAGCCCTGGTGAAATGATCCCTGATCTGTTACCTGCGACTGATTCAACATTAGCGCGCTCCTTTTCTGATGAGATTTGAAAAATACCCTGCGGCGTCTTTCAATTCATGAGTGCAGGTTTTGGCGCAAAAATTTCTGATGAGTTAGAAAATTTTTATTTTCAGGACTTTCGCTCAAACACCTTGAAAGACCGGGATTCGCGGATTTCTGAGTTCTGCGCGCAGATAGTCTCGAAACAAATCTGTGCGAACTTGATAGAGCGTTTTGCCCAACTCCTTCGCTTTTACTTTTAAGGACAACC
>JACQDB010000076.1 GCA_016201275.1 Acidobacteriota bacterium | reverse complement strand
TTGCCAACAAAGTGATCGGCAGCGGACGAATGGAAAAGCAAAACGATGTGAGGGTAGCGCAAAGACAAAAACGCAAAGGAATGTCGTGGTCAAAAAACGGCTCATTGAGCCTCGCATTGGTTACAGCGAATCTCCCTTCACATTCCGCTGCACGCACGAATGATTTACAGTAACACTTTTTCTGCGGCGAAGCAGTGTGGAATTCTGCGCTTTCGGCTGTTGAGAATTTCGCACTCTCTTTCCAGGAGTCGCTAAATCCTGCTATTTCTTCAACGGCACACTCATTGCTTTTTATCTCCTGACAGAAGCTTCAGAGAAATTTCCTGAGACGGAGGTTAGCATCATGAAAATTTTATTAGCCGTAGATGGGTCGTCCTACAGCGATGCGGCGGTCGCGGCGATTGCCAAACGACCGTGGCCAGCCCACAGCGAAATTAAAATTCTTTCGGTCATCGAACCCTTCATGCCATATATGACGGAAATCTGGGCGACCTCGAATGAATTCTGGGAAGAGTTGGAAAAGGCTGCCCAAGAACAAGCCAACCAGGCGCTCCAAGACGCGGTTGAAAAATTGACGGCAACCACCAGCAAGTCTCTACAGCTTTCCACAGAAATCGTTCAAGGCAATCCTAAAAACGCCATCCTCGACGAAGCGGAAAAATGGGGCGCGGATTTAATCGTGTTGGGGTCGCACGGCTACACCGGCTTCAAGCGTCTCTTGTTAGGCTCAGTGTCGCAGGCGGTCGCGTCACACGCGCATTGCTCGGTGGAAATCGTGCGCCTGCCCGAAGCCGCATAAGTGAGTCTCGACTTTGCGGCAGTGCGTTATAGCGGCTTGCAGAGGTGTGCGATTTGTTGAGAGGCGGTCTGTGACCGCCGCACGGCGGTCACAGACCGCCTCTCAACTAAGTACACTGGAAATTAAGAAAATTGATAATTGAATATGGAGTAAATTGGCATAAACCTCGATTTGCAACAAAAGGTTTATCAAAAAATCTTGTTTCCACTGTACTAAGTAGGTAGGTAAAAGTTTTCTGAAAAACAATCACAAAAAAACCTTGTTTTTCAGGCTTTTTAATAAATCTTTTTCAAAAGATATACGCAAACCTACTTAGGTGTCGGGGGTCGCAGGCAAATGAAATTTGCTATATAGCGGGTTGCAGAGGTATGCGCTTAGTTCAGCGACAGTCTCCGACCGCCATGCCTAGTTGAGAGGCGGTCTCCGACCGCCGCGTGGTGGTCGGAGACCGCCTCTCAGCTAGGTGTGGTAATCGTGGGCAAAAATGTGGTGATCGTGGGCAAATAAAATTCGCCATAAGACGACGGAATCAGCGTTGCGGTTTGGTCTTTGCCGGTCCGCGCAAGTGGACGATGAAGCCGTAGGAGTGTGCAGGATGTTGAAACGATTCAGTGAAGAAGAGGCGTTGACGTTGTTGCAGGAAGGCAGCTTTGGACATCTGGGTTGCCTGACCGACAAAGGGCCTTATGTAGTGCCGTTAAATTATATTTTTTTCGAGGGCAGCATTTACATTCATTCGTTGCAGGGCGCTAAAATTGCTGCCCTTAGAAAGCATCCGACGGTCTGTTTTCAAGTGGACAAACTGGTGAGCGAATATCAATGGAGCAGCGTCATCGCCTATGGCTGTTATGAAGAGATCACCAACCCCGACGAGCGCTACTGGTTTATGCGCCGCATACTGGTGCGCTTCCCGCACCTGACCCCGGTCGAGTCTATCGCGGCGGAAGGAGAGCAAAGTAAAGTTGTGATCTTTCGCATCCATATTGATTCGGTCTCCGCTGTCGGCGAGGACTGAGAAATTATTTTTTTTCTGATGATGTACGCATCATTGACTACCGCGATTAATTTGCCAGCGGGGTCAATCATCAACGGCAAATGGCAACTCACGCCCCTCTATCCGTTCTTTATGCGGCGCGACTCCAACCAACGCTGTCGCAAACTTCCATCAATCACTTAGTACAAGGCACAGTAAATATGCCGTTAGTTCGCAACGCCATGATTTTTCAAATGAGCCAATAAACATAGGTTTTTTGCAGCAAACCAGTATCTTCTAACGAGCGGTGAAGTTGTCGCGCCCTGTACTAAGACACCGCACGAGATGTTGCTCAAGCTCTTGTTGTCTAAGACCATCAAGGCGGTCAGATAATTTTGAAAAGGCTCGAACTGACAACGGTTCTCACATAAATCCCGAAAAGCTGCGGCATGCTTTTCCACTACGGGCGAGATGCAACAAGGGGTACTTGCATAGAAAACCTCCAACCTCTTCTGGTAATCTGTCACCTTGTCTTAACCAGGATTATAGCCGCTTGGATAATTCAAAACACAACCGTCGAGGTAGGTACATATGAAGACCTACGAGATGTTACTTCTAGAATGATGGATGAAGTAAAACATAGTGTTATGACTGCCTTGCAAGACGAGCCTTACTTACGAGCTAGTTAGAGGGTGTCGCAAAATTCCAGCAACCGCCCATATGTTGTAGATGGTTAAACTATCACACACAATATATGGATAAAACATCCATTTCTGCGACACGCTCTAGTTAATTGAATATTTGCAGCGGTTTGCAATCGAATGAAGAGACGCGCACAGCAAATGTCTGCACCTGGACAATCGGTTGTCGAATCGCTCTACTCATTCGTCTGCAAACCGCTGTAGAGTGAAGAATTTTAATGGAGATTGATTGAATGAATCTGACGCTGACACCGATTCGATTTAAACAGCGCGCTGTGCGCGAGTACAGCAACAAGGTCGGCCTTGTGGATGGCGACAAGCGCTGCCCTTAACAAAAAAGCTCGAAAAGAAGTTGCTTGCCAGTCAGATCAAATATCTGCCCAGCCACTCCTGAGTGATGACCACCAATTGCTTGAACACCACTTCATTTCTTCTCAGGTGACTGGAACGACAGATGGAGGGAAGTTCGCTCTGGAATTCGAGAAATTTTCTGTAGATATATCTGCCGCCGGGGATGCCATGATTATCGGCGGAGGTGTAAAGAAAATTTCTGACGACTTGAATAACGGCTTGCTGGTCATCGTGATGAGATTCGATATCCTGGCCGCGTAAATCGGAGATGGTTCGTAGGTAACGGTGCGGGTCACTATCAAGAATCAACAATTGCTTGCGCCGTTGTCTGGGAGAGCCATAATACCGGCAACCCAAATCCATCCCTAATTCCAAAGGCATATTGAATCGCGGAATTTGCGGCTGCACTCTGGAAATATCGTGAATGCCATATCGGCATTCGGAAATGATGCGCGCCAGTTTGCGGAGTCGAATGTCACCGGAGTCACTCTCTTCACGCGCACATCGCGGCTTGAAGCCGGACAATTGAACCGTAAAAATCATCGCTTCAAACAAGGACTGATATTGCCGATCAAAGGGGCAATTCACGAAAACACTTGTATTGAAATCGTGTGAGGTAGCCGGCATTTGGTTTCAGCAAGCCCGCGATTTACTCCTATTTTTTTGCGGCTTTTGGTTTATGAGTGCGTCGGAAAATCAATCGGTCAGCTTTATGGTCACCCACCTTACGCACCGCTTCGCGGATCGCATCAATATCAACGCCTTCCACGATAACCGGCTGTAGCGCCACGCCGGTAGGACTGTGAACGATAGTCGTACCGGGTTTTTCGCGGGCGGTGTCAATCGCTTCGGCTTTGGAACTGTGTATCGAAAGATATTTTCCATTACCAGCAGTTTTGATTGCCCACTGACGGCCTTTGTAAGGCACCACATGATACGTCTTATTCATAAAGCCTCCTGCCAGATTGTATAATAAAAGTACAACCCTTGAAAATTGCTTTTACAATCGGGCTTTGCGAGGCGGACAAAACATAGGGTAATTTGTTTGCCGTAAATTCTGAAAACCGCTTGATATAAAATGGAGAGTACAACACATGAATCTGACGCTGACACCGATTCGATTTAAACAACGCGCGGTGCGTGAATACGGCGGCAAGGTTGGCCTAGTGGATGGCGACAAGCGCTTCACTTATGCCGAGTATGGCGAACGCTGTGACCGCCTGTCCAATGCGCTCATCGCGCTTGGCGTAGGGCGCGTCGAGCGCGTCGCTTGGCTTGGTTATAACAGCCATCAACTGCTCGAAGCCTATTACGGCGTCGTGCAGATGGGTGCGGTGCTGCTGCCTTTGAACATTCGTTTGACGCCGCAGGAGCTTTCCTACATCCTCAACAATTCGGAAACCGTGGCACTGTTTTACAACCAAGACTTTGCGCCGCTGGTCGAGTCGTTCAAAAATGAAACCACCACCATACGCCATTTCCTTTCCATCGAAGATCAGTACGAAGACCTGATACAGGCTACAGGAGCCAGTTTCACGCCTCCCGATGATTTGCAGGATGACGATCTGGCGGAACTCTTTTACACCTCCGGCACGACTGCCAACCCCAAAGGCGTGATGATGACGCATCGCAATCTCTACCTTCACGCAATGCAGGCCATCGGCGGCATCGGCATCAAGGATTCCCATACGCAACTGCACACCATACCGCTTTTTCACGTCAACGGCTGGGGCACACCGCACACTCTCACCTGCATGGGAGCGCGTCACATCATCGTGCCGAAATTCGATCCGCCCGAAGTCCTCGAATTAATTCAACGCGAGCGCGTCACTCATGTCGCCGTCGTGCCGACCATGGCTTATGCACTGTTGAATCATCCGAAGCTGAAAGAGTTCGATTTGTCTAGCCTTGAATTCATCAACATCGGCGGCGCGGCGTCTGGGCCTTCGCTGATACGCGAGATTGAACAGCGCCTCGGTTGCCGCGCTTATTCGGGTTATGGGTTAACGGAAACGACGCCGGTGCTGACCATTTCGTTTCTCAAAGAGCATTTGAAAAATCTGCCCGATGAAGCGCGTTGGGAGCGTCAGGCCATGACCGGCTATCCGTTTCCCGGCATCGAGATGAGCATCATGGACGCCGACGATCATCACTTGCCGCACGATGGCCTAACGGCAGGCGAAATCGTCGTGCGCGCCGACAACGTGATGGCGGGTTATTGGAAATTGCCCGAAGAGACGGCGCGGTTGATTCGTGATGGCTGGTTTCACACTGGTGATATGGCGGTCGTGGATGAAGAAGGTTATTACCTGATCGTTGACCGCAAGAAAGACATCATCATTTCGGGCGGCGAAAACATCTCTTCGATTGAAGTCGAAAAAGCTATCTTCGCAAACCCTGCGGTGTTGGAATGCGCGGTGATTGCCGTGCCGGACGAGCGTTGGGGCGAGGTGCCAAAAGCCATCGTGGTGTTGAAAGCGGGGCAGCAGTTGAACGAACAGGAATTAATGGATTATTGCCGCACCCAGTTGCCGGGTTTCAAGGTTCCGAAGTCCATAGAATTCCGCGACGCTCTGCCCAAAGGCGGCACTGGCAAAATTTTGAAAAAGGAATTGCGCGAAGCTTACTGGCAAGGCTTGGAAAAGCGCGTGCATTAATGAGAATGGAAAGCAGGCAAAAACAAGGTGTCGTTCAAGAGAGGAGAAATGCAGCCACAGATGCACACAGATGAACACCGATAGCTGAGAGAATGGAAATTCCTTTTTTAGAGTAACTAGAGCGTGCCCCAGAAATAGATGTTCTGTCCATATATTGTGTGCGATGGCTTAACCAACTACAACATATGGGCGATTGCTGGAATTCTACGACACGCTCTAACTACCCAGCCTTCTTTGCCCCGCAAGGGGGTGTAGGAAATTAGCCAGTGCGGTAGGCACTGGAACCACTGAAATCAAGTCGGGCAAATTCTTCGCGCCCTGAAAGGGTGCAGGAGAGGCGACGCTGCAAACCTCCTGTGATCTTCCAGAGCGCGACCGTCATGCCACCTGCGCCTTCCCGTGGCTTTCCCACGGGCTATTCTCCGGTGCGCCGACGGCGCAACAACGAAGCGACCGGCAATTTTCAAACTGGCTGGGTCGTTACTTTATATATGTGTGTGTATCGGTGTGCATCTGTGGTTGCTTGTGTGTTTGCAAAAATAGAATGCCCGGCGACGAAACGCCTCGCTTCATTGCTCACTCGGCGTGTCGCAGCGTTGGTTGCGAAGCCAACGAGGCTGCCGAATTGCAGGCAAAACCTAAGCCGGTTGGTGAAGTGATTTGGTCTTTGATTCTTCATGCCAACGGCTTACGGCTTACTGCTGACTGCCGCCAACTGTTCATAAGCGTAACGCAATATGCGTTCGGTGCTAGGCCAACTCAAACAGGCGTCGGTGATGCTGACACCATACTGCAAGTCGGCAAGGTTGGCGGGCACGCTCTGGTTGCCTTCTTCCAAAAAACTTTCCAGCATCAAGCCAATTAAAGCGCGATTACCGGCGGCGCGCTGGGCGATCAAACTGCGCGCTACTCTCTCCTGTTGAGCGTGTTGTTTGTTGGCATTGGCGTGACTGCAATCCACCATCAAGGAAGGGTTCTGTCCGGCCTTTTGCAAAGCGACTATCGCATCGTTGATGCTGTCGGCGTCATAGTTGGTGCGCCCCCGTCCGCCGCGCAGCACTACGTGACCGAAGCGATTGCCTTTGGTGCGAACGATGGTGGTGAAGCCGTCTTGATCAATGCCTAAAAAGCTGTGCGGCGCACGCGCTGCCTGCAAAGCGTCCAAGGCAATCTGCAAACCGCCATCAGTAGCGTTCTTGAAACCCACAGGCATAGACAGACCGCTGGCCATTTCACGGTGCGTCTGCGATTCCGTAGTGCGCGCTCCAATTGCCGCCCAACTCACCAGATCGCTGATGTATTGCGGCACAATCGGGTCGAGAAATTCGGTCGCCGTTGGCAAACCCATGCGGGTAATTTCCAACAACAGGCGACGAGCTTTCTGCAAGCCGGTTTCGATGTCATAACTGCCGTCCAAGTGCGGGTCGTTAATCAAGCCTTTCCAGCCTATGGTGGTGCGCGGCTTTTCAAAGTACACGCGCATGACGATGTATAGACGGTCGTTGAGTGTGCGCCGCAAGTGCGCCAATTTTTCCGCATACGCCAAAGCGCCGCGCACCTCATGAATCGAACACGGCCCGACGACGACCAGCAAGCGCGAGTCCTGTTGCAGCAAAATATTCTGTATAGTCGTGCGCCCTTCGACGACGGTGCGATTGCATTCTTCGTTCATCGGCAAGGCGGCTTTTAAGGAGCGCGGCGGACTCAAGCGCACGAACTCGACAATATTTAAATCCTGAGTTGGTAGCATAACAAAGTCTCTATCGGTTGATGAAAAGTGCAATGCTATCACAGGTGTCGCGGAATCGGGAACAGAGGTGAATGGCGCTGAGGCAAAACCAAAATCAAAAAAACGGCGAATTCATTGAGTAAAAGCGTTGTCAGCTTTCCTGGCAGTACAGCGAGGGTCTATAGAGAATTTCATTTGCCCACGACCATGACTATTGTTGAGCGGCGGTCTGTGACCGCCGCCCAACCCATCGCATACCTCTGCACGCCGCTATAGGTAGGCGGCCTCTTCAATGGCTGCCCTTGCGGCGTAGTTCGTCGTCAACCACTTCGCTAATCGGTTCCAATGGCACTGCGCCGCTGATGAAGCGACCGTTAATAAACAGCGCCGGAGTGCCGTTGACGCCAACCCCCGTACCATCTTTTATGTCGAACTGGACGGCCTCTGCATATTTGCCCACATCGAGGCAAGCGCTGAACTGCGCGGCGTTCAAGCCGAGTTGTGCCACTCTTGCCTTGAGTTGCTTAACCGCTAGAGCCTTCTGATTGGCAAATATTGCATCGTACATCTCCCAGAACTTGCCTTGTTCGGCGGCGCATAGCGAGGCCAGCACCGCCTCTTTAGTGATTCCACGCGCTGCCGCCTCCGCTTTGATGAGCCGGTCTTGCAGCAGGGTTTCCAGCGTGTCTTCGAGCAACTGTTGGCGGCTACGTTTGTACTCTCGCTCCAGAGCCGTGGCCTGTTCGGCGGCGCTGGCGCGAAGGTCTGTTTCGGTGATCGGCTTGCCCTTGACCACAGCCATCACTGAAGATGAGCCTGCCGGTTTGCTATCTAGAGGGTGTCGCAAAATTCCAGCAACCGCCCATATTTTGTGGAGGGTTTAACCATCACACACAATATCTGGACAGAACATCCATTTCTGCGACACGCTCTAGCTAGAGAACGATTACATAGCGATAAACAGCACGGTAGGTCCCCCCTTTGCAAGCCGCCATAAGTTTTTCCCAATATTACAATCCGCAATATTTTAAGCTAGAGTATGTTTGTTAGCTGAGGAGAAATCATTGCAATATAAAGATTATACATTCACAAAAAATAAAGCCTTGGGGATATTTATTTGCTCACTTTTTCTCGGTTTGGCGTGTCGGCAAAGTGCGGCGCGAGTGGACGGCGCAACGAGTGCAGAAGCAAACGGGCGAGCCATCGCCGTTGAATCGCCATCGGTGAAAAAAATCATTGAGGCAGCAATCGGACAGACGCGCATCACGCGAAGCTATGACCCGGCGTATGTGAAACTGGACTATCCAATGGGCGATGTGCCTATGGAAACCGGGGTCTGTTCCGATGTCGTCATTCGCGCCTTTCGCCAAGTCGGCATTGATTTGCAGCAGACGGTTCACGAAGACATGGCGAAAAACTTCGCCGCTTATCCGAATAAATGGGGACTGAAGCGCCCCGATACCAACATAGACCATCGTCGTGTGCCGAACCTCATGATGTGGCTCAAACGCCAAGGCAAAGCCGTAAGCATCACCGCCAATGCCAAAGATTATTGGCCTGGTGATATTGTCGCTTGGGATTTGGGTGGTGGCATCACCCATATCGGCTTGATGACCAATCGCTTGAGCGATGACGACAAAACTTTTCAAGTGGTTCATAATATCGGCGCGGGGGCGAGACTTGAAAACGTGCTGTTCAACTGGAAAATCATCGGGCATTATCGCTATTTCTAATGCGCCTTGTGCAGCCAAGAGCGTTCTGAAAATCGGCATTCATTAATCAAGCGTTTAATAAATTATGAGCAAAAAGCTGAATAAAATCGTTGAAAAACTGGCCGTTGACAAAATTCAACGGCATATCTTTTTGTGCTGCGATCAAACCAAACCCAAGTGTTGTGATAGAAAAGACGGGCTGGAGTCGTGGGAATATTTAAAGCAGCGCCTCAAAGACTTAGACTTGACGCGGGAAGGCGGCGTCTTTCGCACCAAAGCCAATTGCCTGCAAGTCTGCGAAAAGGGGCCGATAGCCGTAGTCTATCCCGAAGGCGCGTGGTATCACTCCTGCACTGTCGAGGCGCTGGAAAAAATCATTCAGGAGCATTTGATAAACGGTAGAGTGGTCGAAGAAAATTTAATCCTCCGCCACCCGCTGCCGGAAGTGGAAGGGGAAGCCTAGCGCGTGTTGATCGGCGCTTGAAGCTTGCGCCAAATGCCGCGTTCGTCGTTGTTCTCGCCTTCAATCTGTTCGTACTGCGAAAAGTGAGCGAGCCGTTACGATAGAACCAACGCTCATCTGGTGCGCCCACGGCAATAAAAAAATGACTCTCTGGCATTTGGCGTGAAGACGCCCAAGATATTGTATGCAGTTGCTATGGAAGCCTCAATATGTTGGGCGTCTTCACGGCACGCTATCAGAGAACCAAAAACCTTCAACCGGTTGTCCGCCCGCCGTTACGTGGCAAAGGAGAGTTATGAACCTCAAGAGAGTTTTCGGTTTGTGCCTGGTGCTGTTGCTGACGGTTCTTACGTCGGCCTGCTTCACTATTGAAAAAGAGATTTTTCTAAATGCCGATGGCAGCGGCGAACTGGTGTTTCGCCTGTCAATGCCAGACCTTCCTGAAAAAGCCAAGACCGCGCCGGGCGTGCCGCAGAAAAATCCTGCCGAAGAGATAGGCAAACTTCAAAAAGAGGTGTTGACCAAACTGCCGCCGACCCTGAAATTGAAAGCGGCCAAACAGATCAAGCAAAACGGCCTCATCAGTTTTTACGCAGTGCTGGAATTCAAAGACTTGAAAGATACCGACGCGATTTTTGCGAATCTGGGGCAAAGCGACTTGAACGAAATCGCTGCCAGCAGTGCTTCGCAATGGGAGGTGAAACTGGAAAAACAGGACGGCAAAAGCGTCTATACCGAAACCATTTTGATGGACACAGACAAGGCCGACGCTGCGAACGCGGCGGCGAAAGCGACAACGCAAACAGAAGCGAAGCCGACAACGCAAACGGCGGTGAAGAAAACTCCGCAGAAAACTTTGCCGCCCAAAAGTGGCGGGGCTTCAGGCCGTAGGCGTGGCGGTGTAAAGCAGACGCCAGAGCCGCCGCCCACAGTCGGGTCGGCAAACCCTGCCGAAACGCCGGACGGAGCGAAGGATTTTGAAGAACAATTGAAGCCGCTGTTTCTGGCGCTGATTAATCTGCGCTTTGTGCTGCACGCGCCTGCGCCGATTAGCGAAAGCAATGCCGATATGCTGTTGAACAACAATCGAATTGCGGTTTGGAATTGCTCGTTGGTAAAATTTGCCTCAGAAAAAAAACCCATTGCGATGAAGGCGATTTTCTAAGTAGGTAGGCAAAAGTTATTTGAAAAACAGTCACAAAAACCCTTATTTTTCAGGCTTTTTAATGAGTTTTTCAAAAGATATACGCCAACCTATTTAGCTCCGGGTTGTGTAATTCATCTTTAATGCAAGGCTCCTCACCTGCGTTGTGCAATGGGAATTAACTCTTTGTCGTCTAAAGGAGAGGGCGCATGAAAAAATCAACCGCAGCAATTTTCATACTTTTTTGGGTGAGCGCAATCTGGTCTGTGCCAAATCGTTTCGCCGCAACCTCTGCAAATTTTTCTACGCCGGAAATCGCCCCCGCCGCCGTTCGCATTGAACTAGAGCCGGTCATCACTGCGGGACTCAGTTCGCCGGTTCTGCTGACCAATGCCCACGATGGCAGCAACCGCCTGTTTATCGTCGAACAGACAGGCCGCATCAAAGTTCTGCAACCCAACGCTTCGACGCCTACGGTCTTTCTCGATGTCGCCAGCAAAATCGTCAGCGGTGGTGAACGCGGGCTTCTGGGTTTGACCTTTCATCCTGATTTCATTAACAATCGCCGCTTCTTTATCAACTACACGCGGCAAGGCGATGGTGCCACGGTCATCGCCGAATATCAGGCGTCGCTGGCCAATCCCAATGTCGCGGAGACCAACGAAATTATTTTGCTGACCATTGCCCAACCCTTTGCCAATCACAACGGCGGCATGGTGGAATTCGGGGCGGACAAATTTCTCTACATCGGCATGGGCGATGGCGGTTCGGCCAACGACCCCGACAATCGCGCTCAAAATATTGAAGACCTGCTCGGCAAAATTCTCCGCATAGATGTAGATCATCCCAATGGACAGTCGCGCTATTCTGCGCCCTCGGACAATCCGTTTTTCGGCGCAACGGCGGGACGCGATGAGATTTTCGCCTACGGGCTTCGTAATCCCTGGCGCTTCTCTTTCGATAGATTGACCGGCGAGTTGTACGCCGCCGACGTAGGCCAAGGCGCGGTCGAAGAGATAGACCTCATCACCCGTGGCGGCAATTATGGCTGGCGGGTCTGGGAAGGCACGCGCTGCACCAATAACAGCCCGACGTTGTGTTCAAAGCCGGGATTTATCGCGCCGCTGTTTGAGTACAGCCACGCGGACGAACGCTGCTCGATAACCGGCGGCTATGTTTATCGCGGCACGAAATCAAGCCTGCCAGCGGGTGCGTATGTTTATGGCGATTACTGTAGCGGCGAAATCTTTTTGCTCATCGGCACCGCGCCGCAGCTTTTGCTGGACACCCGATTAAACATCTCGTCGTTTGGCGAAGACGAAGCCGGAGAAATTTATGTCGTCGGATTGGGCGGCACTGTGCAGCGCATCAAAAATCCCGAGGCGACACCGCCGCCGCCCAATCCGGTCTTTACGATCTTGAGCGCGGTGTTGCGGCGGCGTTCGAGCGGCGAGATCATTCAGCCGGTGACGGTCAAACCGAACGGCAAAAAATTTGAACTGGTGGTCAGGGAATCGGCTGCCGCACCGTTGGCGCAGTCCAACGGCGCAAACCTGTACGTCAACGGTGTACCGATGAACACCGAATATATCACCAACGAAACCGGCGCGCCGATATTCGTGGCGCGTTTGCGGCGCGCCACGCTTGCACAGGCGGGAACTCTGCTGATTGAAGTTGTCAGAGCCGATGGCAGTCGCTCAAATCAATTGTCGCTACAGGTGCTTGCGGCGGCGCAGTAGAGCAAAAGAACTTGAGAAGAGCGATAGGGTGCAGTGGCTGTACTCGAAGTGATCGTGCGCGCCCACTCCTCTGCCTTCCCCGCGCAGAAATATCGCCCTGCCGATGGCTTCTTCAACACGGTTTCTCACCACCCGCGTTCTCCTTCGCGCATTTTGTTGCCGATGATTTCGATTGATAAAAAGGTGATTACAGCGAGTTGCAGCAGTGTGCGATTTGTTTAGGTCTCCGACCACCACATGGCGGTCAGAGACCGCCTCTCAACTAGGTGTTGTGGGCGTGGGCAAATGCAATTCGCTGTAAATAGAGGGTGCCGCATAAATGAATTTTCTGTCCAGATATTGTGGGTAAGGGTGTAGCTATCCACAAAATATGGGCGGTTTCTGGAATCCTGCGACACGCTCTAAATAAGCCGAGGGCTAGATGCCCATCTTCGCCAGCATATCGGCGAGTTGTCCCATCGTTAAGGCAAGGTCGGGATGGGAGGCTTCTAGGCGTTCGATGCCTTCGCGCAAGCCTTCGCCGAAACCTTTGTACGGATGCGGGTGGTCGTCGTCTTTGGCGATTAGCAGAGCCTGTATGTCGTCTTCGATTTTATGCAGCAGGGCGCGGCTTTCGGCGTCAACCGAATCCACCTGTTGCAACTCCTTGTGCAGTTGTTGCAGTCTCTCGTGTAGTTGTTGTCGTTCCATTGCCCTACAGTTTAGCACAGCCGATTTATTGAATGACAATCTCGTAACTGCAAATCACCAAGTGGTCGCCGGATTTCAGCGTCGCGCTTTCGCCGTTGATGATTTCGCGTCCACCATCCAAGGCGATGGGATTTGCACCGCTACAGGTAACCGCAAATTCGCCATCGCCAATTTTTTTCAAACGCGCATGAGTGCGGCTGATTTCCATATCGCCTTCGAGTTTCAAATCCACCGCAAGATTGGCTTTCGAGGAGCCGCGCCCGATGGTGATTTCGTCTTTGTAAAACGGGCGTTCCATCGAAGTAGCCAGATTGGCATCGTCGTTGTGGCGACGCACCAGCAGCGAAAAATTCGGCGCGGCGGATTTGCGTGGCTTCACCACAGTTGCCTCTTCATCGCTTTCGGCTGCCGCTTGGCGCGGCTTCACCACCGTCGCTTCGTCGTCGGCAAGGTTGTCGCCCGGTGAACGATCAAGCTTTGCTGTGCGGTCTGGCGCAACTATATCGGTATCGGCTTGGCGGTCTTCAGCAGGTTTTTTGTTTTTGCGCGGCTCCACAAAAGTCTTCTCGGTTTCGGCATCCCAGACCGGTTGCACGCGAAAGCGATTGCGTTCCAAGCCTGCATCCACACGCAGTTCAACGGCCAGCGTCCGGGTTTGAAAATCGCCATCCCCGGCCAAGGACTTGGCGCGTTCCGAAAGTACGAAATGCAAACCGCGCTGCAACCCCTCGCGTTTTTCGCCTTGCCATTCGGCATCATCTTCGGGATTGAGAAAAACCAGATACTCGCGGGGAATATAGGTTGGGCCACCCGGCGGCGTGAACATCTCGCGTTGCATGACGGCTTCGACTTCGCGGGCAATCGCCACCAGAAAATCGTCCCACTTCGAGCGCGCTTTCACTTCGCCCTGCTCGTCCAAATCTTCTTCGCCATCTATCCATTGTCGCAATTTCTCGAAGAAACCTTTTGCGCTCATGCTCTCTCCTTCAATGATTGGGGATTTCGAGATTCACCAATGAAACCTTGAAACCGGCTACTGTAGCCGGTTTCAAGGTTTCGCGCTCGCACCTAACGGCTTGCTGCGGAGGATCAAAATTGAATCAGGTTCGTGCTGATCCATCCGGTATCTGCGTCGAGGCGGTCACGCGGCGCGTTGGGCGGCAACTCGACTGTCGGCACGAAAATGACGCGCACGCGAATCCAGCCTTCGCGTTGTTCCAGAGCGCGAACCCGTGTGCCTTTCGGCAACCAGCGCAAGGCCGTCGAACCGGAATTCGGTTCGGCGCGTAAATTGACAAACCCGGCGCTGCCAATCACGCCTTCTTTATCAACCGGCGAATTGACATTCTGATTGCCATTGCGTTGACCGGCAAAATGAAAATAGACCGATGCCACGATGCCAATCATGGCGGCGATAAAAAATACAATAAAAGCGCGGCGCAACCAATCCGAACGAATGATGCTTCGCAGATGATCGAAGATATTTTTATCGTCAGCGTGGTGAACCAATGTTCGTGGCAAACGCGGCGCACCAGTTTCTGCGACGGCATTGGGCGACACTAAACGATTTTGCAAAACCTGATTAGCCGGTGGCTGTATAGCTTGTCCGTTGGTTGCGGGCGCGTAGCTAATCGGTTGCGCCGAAGAATTTTCTTCCTCGCGGCGTTCGCTCACAGGCGTTCGCTCGCGGGTGGGCAACTCAACGACGATGCGCGCTTGTTGCGGGATGCGCCGATTAACGGTGGTGGCGACGATGGCTTGGAAATTCGGCTGCGTCATGGGCTGCGCGACATCGCTAGTGCCGGACAAACGCTTTCGCACCAGCGTCTTTTCGGCTTCATCTTCCACCACCAGATTGTTCAACTTCACGAAGTCTTCCCAGAATTCATGAATCGTCGCATAGCGTTCGGCGACGCGGCTGGCGGTGGCTTTTCGCAACACCTGCAACAGCGCCGCGCCCCAAACCTGAGTCGCCAGTTCCGGCGGCAGTTGCGTGATCGGCTTGCGTGCAAACTGTCTGGGGGCGCGCCCGGTCATGGCCGTGTAAATGGTTTTTGCCAGCGAATAAATATCTGCCGAAGGCGTCAAGCGTTCGCGGGTAGTTTCAGAATCGCTGTCGGGATGATGTTCGGGCGGCGCATAAACATTAGTACCGACGCGAGTGATTTCCACATCGTCTTCCTGATGCGTCATCTTGGCAACCCCGAAATCGGCAATCTTGACGATCTGATAGTTGGCCGACAGCAACAGATTTTTCGGCTTGATGTCGCGGTGAATCACTTGCTGGCTGTGTGCATAGGCGAGGGCTTCGGCGACCTGCTCGAAATGAAACAAGGTCTCGCTTAAATTGCATGGACGGCGACTGCACACCGATTGCAAATCGCCTCCGGCCATGTATTCGAGAACCAGATAATGAAAGAGTTTGCCAATCAAATCGGCAGCCGAGCCGTGACCCAGACGGCGTATGATGTGCGGGTGACGAACGCGGTCCAACGCCAGCGCTTCGTTCTGAAAATTTTCGATCAGCGTGTGTTCCAGTTCTACATCCGGCGTGCCTTGCAAAGAAGTGTTCAGCGCTTTGATGATGACCGGCAGATCATCGTGATGTTGGTCATAGGCGAGAAAAATCTCCGCATAGCTGCCACTGCCCAAGCAGCGCGCAATGTAGTAGCGGTCATCAATGATGCTGTTTTCTAAGCGTAATTCTGCCACTTGGTTTTATTCCCACTACAGTTGAGGCGCACGTCGCCAACCTGTAACTACCGATTGCGAGTTGGTGCCACCTGCATGGTTGGCGGTTGCGTCAACTGCTGCACCTTTCGCAATTCAACATAATGTTCGAGCATTTCATCGGCCTTGCTCTTATTGCCCAGCGCTTTTTGTGCCGCCGCCGCGTAGAGATAAAAATCGGCAATCTTGGGTTGCGCTTTAATCGCTTCATCAAAATTTTCCCGCGCCTTGGCGTAGTCGCCCTGTTCCATTTGTGCGCGTCCCAACCAATAACGCGCTTCAGCGTTTTGCGGTTCGCGCCCCAGCACGCCGCCAAGCGTACTTGCAGTCATCGCATAATCGCCTTTATCAAAGGCGTCTTTCGCGGCTTTGAGTTGCTTCGCCGTTTCGCTCATCGTGGCCGTATCGGTGTTGGTTCGCGTGCGCCATTCGGCGACGCGCAAGCCCAGATAAAACGCGCCAACGAAACCCACAAGAAAAAGCACCGCCCACAACCACATACGCGGTTTGGCGGTCGGTTCATCGAAAGAATTTTTCGCCTCGTGAGGTTCCGGCCATGCGCTCGGCGCAGTGGGCGGCGCAAAGTCCACCTCTATGCGATTTTTGGGTGACGCGGCGGTTGTCGCCTTGACCAGATTGGCTGGCGCGTTGCCCGGTTGCGGCGCGGCGCTGGCGCGTGGCGTAGTGGCGGCGCGCAACGGTTGTTGCTCGCGATAGGCGGACAAGCCATCATCAATAGCAATCACCGAGCTGACGCGAGCGCGGCCTAGCTGAACGATGATGGCGGTCAAATTATCATCTGCGCCACGCGCTAAAACCGTGCGTTTCAATTCGTCGGCGGCCTGCTGCGGGTCTTTGCTTTGCGCCAGCACGCGAGCGATTTCTTCATCCGGCATATGCCGATAGATGCCGTCGCTACAGAGCAGAAAGCGGCTGCCCTCGCGCACTGTGAGGGTTTTCAATTCGACCTCGACTTCGGCTTCTACGCCCAGCGCTCGGTTGATGACGTTGCCTTTTTTTTCGCCGCGCCCTTCCGGCAACAGCCCTTGCCGCAGGTCGTCGTTGCTGTCGGTGTGGTCAATGGTTTCGCGATAAAAATAGCCGTCATCGAAACGGTACACGCGACTGTCGCCAACGTGAGCGATGGTGGCGCGTTGCTGGTCGAGGTGTAGGAGCGCCACCGTAGTCGCCATAGTGCGATATTCGGGTTCGCTTTCCGCCGTTTCATAGATGTCGCGATTGGCGAATTTAATGGCGCGATTGATTAATTCGTAAGACGACTCGGCGCTAATATTTTCCAGCGCTTCTTCAATGGTTTCCGCCGCCATACGACTGGCGACTTCACCGGCTTTCTGGCCGCCGACGCCATCAAAGACCGCAAACAATCCGTGTTGCGGAACCGCTAGAAAACTGTCCTGATTGATCGGTCGCCTGGGATTCAAGCCTCTGTCGCTGACAATCCCAACTTTGATTTCCATAGCCTTGCTCTCTCAATAATCTTACCCCTGCATTCTAGCACCTCGATAAACGCCTAGCGATACCGCTGGGACTAAATCGGGGAGATGGGGAATGGGGGAGACAGGGAGATGGGGAGACAGGGAGACAGGGAGATGGGGAGAAAGGAAGTAGTGGATATGCCTGTGCCGTTGGGGCTGCGAAGCGGCGCGCCGTCTTCGGCCAAACTCTGCGCCCCGTTCATCGCCAACAGGAAAATGGCGAAGGTTGAATTTACCATTGGCGCTAGAGTTTGCGCTTTGGTCGCTTCAACTCCTCTTGCTTGCGACAATCGCCAGCAGCACAGGAAAATTCATATACCTTGACCATTCGGGAAGCATTGCCGCCAACTCGCCATCGCCGACAAACTCTTCGCAGGATACGTTCACAAAGCCTGCGTCATCGAGCCAGTTCAAATAATCGCTAACCGTGTGACGCACCGCGCCCAAGCGATATTCAACATTGGCTTTTTGAAAATGCGCCTCTTTGCCAGCGGCGGCCATCTCTGGGTGATAGACCGAAAAGATCAATCTACCGCTGGGCTTCAACACTCGCTGCAACTGGCGAAAGGTCGTCGGCAGATCGTCAAGGTGTTCGCCGATCAAGGCGCATAGCGCCGCGTCGAATTGCGAAGCGCGAAACGGATAGGGCTTCTGCAAATCGGCAACCGCAAGCGGCGCAGTCGGCCAACGCCGTTTCGCAACTTTGAGCATTCCCATTGATAAATCAATACCGATGGGTTGACTACCGGCGGCCAGCAGCGCTTGGAGATTGCGCCCCGTGCCGCAACCGGCATCCAATATCTGTTCGCCCACTTGCGGCGCAAGCATTTTCACCGTGTGGCGCGCATCCATAGCAACCACAGGATTGGGCGTCTGGTCGTAGGTTTCCGACCATAAATCGTAGCCCTGGCGAGGGCTGACGCGCTCAACTTTTTTCACCTTCATAAGCTTTATCCGATTACAAAAGTTATAGGTAAAATCCACCACAAATTCAGGCGCTTTCAGCGTTGTTAAACAAAGCCTTGAGCCGAACACTATATATGGGCAACAGGAAGAGAGCGGCTACACTCCTTATAGCGAATTTCATTTGCCCGCGACCACGACACTTTGTTGAGAGGCGGTCGCAGACCGCCTCTCAACAAATCGCACACATCTGCAAGCCGCTATAGTATGCCTCATGCATTTTTCTGATCGCCATCAGAGCGCCGAAATGCAGTCAGTCAATTCAGTCAGTCTTAGGATTGTGGATGAAATAAGGTGCAACCTTGTACGGGCGACCACCGCAGGCTCGCCCGTACAGGGCATGGGAAAATCACTGACGTTTTGCAGGTTATTTCATCCACAATCCTTACCTCGCTCAGTCTTCGTGCGTGTCGAAATTATTGGCCTTTTCCCGACAAAATACAATTGGCAAGGGGGCGGGAAATTTGGCAAGGCGTCGGCGACCGGCGCGTGTTGCGTGTGGTTGGCAAGGCGTGCGATAGTAGGCTCTCGCCCAGCCCTCGGCGGCACTGCCGTGCCAGTGACCGGCAGCCCCAGGAAAGCCTTAGAGGTTGCCGTAAAATCAAAGCTTGTGTGTTACCAGGTTCGCTATGGATTCCAGACAATCGCCTGATCACCTGCCGTCGCTCACTCGTGTTCAATGGCTGATCTGCATCATCGCCTGTATAGGTTTCGCTTTTGACAGTTATGAACTCTTGATGTTGCCGTTGATCTTGCCACGCGCACTGCTGGAATTAGGCGGCCTCGACCCCAACAATCCGGCGACAGCGGCGGCCTTCGCCAACTGGCGCGACTTGATGTTTTATGTTCCGGCGTTGGCGGGAGGCCTCTTCGGTTTGCTGGGTGGCTACTTGACCGACCTCTTCGGTCGCCGCAAAGTTCTGGTGTGGTCTATTCTGTTGTATGCTTTTTCCGCTTGCGCCGCCGGTTACGCCAACTCTTTGCCGATGCTGCTTGTCCTGCGTTGCACCACCTTCATAGGCGTATGCGTCGAGTTCGTTGCGGCGGTCGCCTGGCTTGCCGAATTATTTCCGCACGGCAAACAGCGCGAGAAAATTCTCGGCTATACGCAAGCCTTCTCCTCGCTGGGCGGGGTGATGGTGACCGGCGCAAACTGGTTGGCCGCCACCTATGGCGAGCATTTACCAGCTATCTTCAACGGCCATGCAGCGTGGCGCTACACCTTGATTTCAGGGGTGATTCCAGCGATTCCGCTCATTTTAATTCGTCCCTTTCTGCCGGAATCGCCAATCTGGAAAGAGCAGAAAGCCGCAGGCACGTTGCGTCGTCCCAGCCTTGCAGAAATTTTTCAACCGGCTTTTCGCAAAACCACTCTGGTGACGACCTTGTTGGTGGCCTGTGCTTACGGCGCGGCTTATGGCGCGATTCAACAGACGCCGCAAATGGTGCGCGGCCTGCCGGAGGTGGTCAGCGAAGTTTCGACGATTAGCAATCCGCAACAAAAGCAGCAACGTCTGGAGCAGCTTGCCAGTGGCGTGCAATCTTTTCAGGAGACCGGCGGCTTGGTGGGTCGCATCGCTTTGGCGATTCTTGCCGTGGTGATATGGAGTCGCCGAAAGCTGTTGCGAATTTTTCAAATCCCCGGACTGCTGTTGATACCGCTGGTATTTTTCTTTCCCGCCACCAACAACATAGGCTTGTTGAAATGGGGGATTTTTTTAACTGGATTTTTCACCGTGGCGCAGTTCAGTTTCTGGGGCAATTACTTGCCGCGCGTCTATCCAACCTATTTGCGCGGCACCGGTGAAAGTTTTGCTGCCAACATTGGCGGACGCATGATTGGCACTGCCGCCGCGTTGCTGACCACACAATTAGCGAAACTCATGCCCGGCGCGACCGCCGCTGTGCATCTGGCTTACGCTGCCGGTTGCGTAGCGTTTCTGGTTTATGCGATAGGCTTGATAGCGAGTTTTTATTTACCGGAGCCGACGCAGGAAGATTTGCCGGAGTGATGTGCGGTTGGCGCACTTTACATATAGAGGCTTGCAGAGGTGTGTGCGATTGGTTGAGAGGCGGTCACAGGCCGCCTCTCAACCAGGTGTCATGGTCGTGGGCCAATGAAATTCGCTCTATGACAGGCGAGCGACCGATTCGCTACGTCTGAACGCCTGCTTCGCAATTTCTGTGGCCTGCCAAAGTTGACGCTCAATCCGTTAGAGGTCGCCGCTCAACTGAGAGGAGATTCATTTACCAAAACACCACTATTTGTCCAACTCCTGTTTCAACCACGCGGTTGCGTCTCGCAGGCTTTCGAGCGAGATTTCGTGCGCCATCGGATACTCTTTATAGGTAAGCGCGACCGGCAAGTTTTCCAGTATCGCTCTGGTGGCGCGGCCATTTTCAATCGGCAGGACATCATCATAAATGCCGTGCGAGACGAAAATCGGCAACGCCGCTACGGCTTCCGGCGCGGCCATCTTCGGCAACACTTCCGGCAACACGCGCCCACTCATCGCCAGTACACCGGCCACTTTTTCAGGATGGGTTACAGCGAGATGCAAACTCATCATCGCCCCTTGACTGAAACCCGCCAGATAAACGCGCTGCGGGTCGGCGTTATAAACTTCGAGCAGATAATCCAAAAAAGCCAATAAAATCAGCCTGCTTTGCTCGGCTTCGTCGGCGTGCATACGCGTGCCTTGTGGCGTGAAGTCAATTTGAAACCAGCCATAGCCGCCCGGAAAAAGCGGTATCGGAGCGCGAGCGCTGACGATTAATAAACGCTCGTCCAAGTAAGAAGTTAAGCTGAAGAGGTCTTGCTCATTGCTGCCATAACCGTGCAGCAACAACAACAGCGGCGGCCTGCTCTGGCTGACTTGCGGTTGTCTGACCAGATGAATGAGGGAACGCGCCTGATTGCGAATTTCACGGTCTCCGGCTTGATTCACATCGTGCTTCATAAATGCTTGCTTCCGGCCTGGCTCGCTTGCCTGTTCAAGCGATTTCCTTCCTGTCTCCTTACGCCAAATTCACTTCCTCGGCGGCGCGATTGCCCGATTCCAACGCCCCGTTCATCCAACCGTGCCACGCCGAGGTATGCTCTCCGGCAAAGTGTATGCGGCCTTCCGGGCGTTGCGCTAACGGCAACAACGTCGCCATCTGTCCAGGCTCGAAATAGGTGAACCCGCCTTTGGCCAACGGGTCCAGGTGCCAGATTTGGCTGACGCCTTTTTCGTATTGCCGGTTCAAACCGCTGAAGAGATCGCCCAAGCTTTGCAGCACCAAATTCTGTCGTGCGGTTTCACTCATGGCGCTCAACGCCAAAGCTCTTTGTCCACCGGCATACGACGCCAGCACCCCGCGTGTCCCGGCCTGCGTCAAGGTTGGCGAATAGGTGTTTTGAATATCCAGATCGGTGATGCCATAACCGTTCAAACTGGCGTCTTCCCACGGGCGACTGCGAAATTGCAGATAGGTTCGGGTGATCGGTGTCAGTTTCAATTCGTTGATGGCGCGCTGTTTTTCCGCAGAAAAGGCCGGAAAAACCGCTATATCTTTCAGCACCGGAAAGGGCAAGGTACAAACCACGCGGTCGGCGTTGAGGGTCTGCACTTCGTCGCCCTGCGTATAAGTCACGGTCACTCCGTTGGCCGTTTGTTCGAGGCGCAAGACGACGGCTTGTTTGCGAAATTGCTTCTTCACCCGGCGCTTCAAGGCATACGCCAGTTCATCGTTGCCGTTGACGATTTCATAAAACGCCGAGTCGCGGGCGATGGCTTCGGTGACCACTGCATCCATTGCTGAAATCGCATCTATGCCGTAACCGAGCAGGCCGAGTTGCGAGGCGGCGATGACCTCTATAGCCGCTTGGGACGCGCCTTGTTGTTGCAGCAGTTGTTGCAGCGAAATGCTATCGAGGGCGCGCAAACTATTGGGAGGCCAACTGGCGCGGCGCGGATTGCCTACGTCGCGTATGAAAGAATCGAGATAAAAGGTCGGCAGGCCGAAGACGCCGGCCTGCCGTTCGCTGGGTTTCAAGTCAAGCGGCACCGTGGTGTTGGCGTTCACACGAAAGACCTGCCCGCGTATGGACGCCAACGAGTCCAAACCGAACTTGGCGTACAGGCGCGTGGGCAAGCCAAATTCCTGAACATAACCGGCAGTGAATTCGTGGCTCTGCGGAAAGGCGATGGCTCCGGCTTCGGCGTACAGGCCATCATCGAATTCGCGCAAGGTTCGCACTCTGCCGCCCGGCGTTTTGCGCGCTTCCAGTATGGTTACTTTATGACCAGCTTTCTTCAATTCATAAGCGGCGGCAAGGCCAGCAAGGCCGCCACCCAATATGACTACATTTTTCGGCGTACCTTGTAACACCAGACCGCCGCGCTGTTTCGCTCGTGCGAGATTTGGCAGCAAGGCCAGCGAGGCCGCGCCAAGCGTGAACTCGCGTATGAACTGCCGACGATTAAGGGAGTTTGACATAGCTGCTGTTCCTACTCTTCTAAACGTAAACTTCCGGTGTCGTTGCGCGAAGCCTGCGAGGGCGAATGCACGCCTATCTTAGCGAAAAATTTTTTCTTTACCAACTCGTCATACAGATGCCACTTCATGCGGTTCAACTCGTCGTCGGTGATGCCCGCCAGAAAGCCTATGGGGATTTCAAAACCGCCCGCGCCACGCCGTCCGCCGCCGTAATAACGCCCGGTTTCCGTAGCCCCCAAAGCCTCTTTCAAAAACTCGTCCGGGTTCAGCGTCACCTTGTTGGTACGCATCGAGCCGACCACCATTTCGCGGTCGCCTTTGATGATGATGCCATATACGATAGCGGTGTGGGCGTTCTCTTCGGTCAACAAAAAATCTGCGGCTTGAGGGATCGAATCGCGGTCTTCGACGCGCAGATAACCGACTCCGGAAATCGAATAGTTGTCGCGGATTTCGCGGTTTTCCAGCGCCAGATGAATCACGTCCATCACCTGTTTCGAGCGTTTGACCGACAAAATATCTTCGAGCATCGAGTGATTGATGAACGGCGTTAAAAAGGTCGCAGCCTCCATCTCTTCGATACCGCTGCGAATCAAGCCGGAAGTTTCGCTGCGTATGCCGTGCATCAAGGAGGTCGCCAGCATCTCGTGTTTGGGGTCGGCTTTTTTCAGCGTCAACAAGCCTGCGCGTATGTATTGGGTGTAAATGGTGGCGGTCGCACCAATCTTGCGAATGTCCGTATAGATGGATTGAATGCGATCCTGGATTTCGTGATGGTCAACGATGACCAGCGGTTTCACTTCGAGATCGGCAAAGCGGTCGGTGAGCCGCGAAGTCGTGCCTTGATTATCCACAAAGACGGTGTGTTGATATTGCTTGAGGTCATCGCCATCGCTGTAGCGCACCAGATCAATGTCTGTGAGTTGCACGAGGGCGAGATTTTCTTGATGCGAGATGCGGCCTTCATAAAGGATATCGCATTCGATGCCGTATTTGGCCGCAATCATTTTGTGCGCCCACGCCGACGACAGCGCATCGGGGTCTGGATAATCCTGCATAACGATGGCGTGCCGCTCGCCTTTATGGGTTTCCAGCAGGGCGGCCAGTTCTGCCGACTTTTTCACCGGCATGACTTCGGCGCTGCGCTCGGTCACTTCGGCAAGCGGACTTCTCTCTCTAGCCATAATCCTTCCTCCCCTCTTCTCCAAGCCCGACAACTGCCGGTAGCCGGTAATCCCGAATTGTAGCCGCCTACGCCTTGCGACACAACATCGGCCTTGCCGCAAACCAAGCGCTGCGGCAGAAAGAAAGGGTAAGAACAGGAAGTTTTCAACGATGAAGAAGAGGGAGGTGGTATGGCAATTTTGTATAGACCACGGACGGTGCGGCGGCGGCGGATTGATGCGGAGTTACTTCTTAATCTGATCCGCCCAAGCCGCTTCATCCGCCCAGTCTGTGGCTCATCAGGAATTAATCCACTACCACATTTGTACGCCCATCAAAGCGAGCGTTGGCCTGCTGCAACCGGCACCCACGTCTATCAAGTCGTAGAAAAATTGCGGTGAGAAATTCTTCGCCCTCGTTTGGGCTAATCTCATAGGTGCTACTTGCCGTGCGCGAAATAGACATCGCGGGTTTCGCCGCAGACCTGGCATTGCAAAGCGATGGCGGTCAGACGTTGGCCGTCGAAACTCATGCTCTCTTGATGCAAGGCGATGCCTTGTTGATACAACGGCGCGCCGCAGGCCGAACGAAAATTCGCCAGATGTCCGTAGATCTCCTGCTCGCTTTGCAGGCGTATGGCAGTGGCGGGTGCGGCTCCCGGCGTGGCTTGAAGGCGCTCTTTGAATTGATTGACGCGGCGCTTTTCGCGCATTCGTCGAACCCCCATCCAGGTGCCGAAAATTACGAACGGCCCTAAAAATAAAAACCACACGAAGGTTTTGAAAGCGCCTTCGCCATCACTCGCCGTCACCTCGCCGCCCTTGGCCGACCCGAAGGAATCGCGAGTGATTTCATAGCCCACATATTTTTTAATCCGGTCAATGGTGGCAAGATGCTTGGCGGTCTGTTCGGCAGGCACAGTATCGCGCAGGCTCTGCAACGTAAAATCGAGTTTAATGATGTTGCCCTGCGTCGTAAAACGATAAGCGAAACGCACGAAATCATCGGCGATGGTGCCGGTGTCTTGGTCAATCGAAAACGGTTCCGGCATATGCGCCTCGATACTTTGTTTGAGGTAAAGGGGATGCGAAATCGCCAACGGCGCATGGCGATTGGACAGGGTTTCTTTGCTCAAGCGATCATAAATCTGGTCGGCATAAAAAGTCCGCTCGTTGTTGGTCCAGAACTCTGGAATCGAATAGTTTTCCGTGACCACCAGAGTGTTGGTTTCCTGGTCGTCGGTAATCACCGGCTGGCCTTCGGCCTTGATCGAATGGTCTTGTTCGGCATAATAGCGCAGATAAAATCGGCTGACCTCGGACAACGATTGACCGGCCAGATGAAAGCGCGTGTTGTCGGCTTCATTACCGCGATAAGTCGTCGCAATCAACAACGTCACCGGAGAATGAAAATCCTTGAGCGTATAAATTTGTTTGACTTCTATGGCCGGTTGCTCAAGCGTCGCCATCGGCATCACCTCCAGCGCCTTGCTGCCCTCGCGCACCACCAGAGCGCGTTCATAATTCGGATTGTGATGCAAACTTAAATCGCCGCGCTGATACGAAATCGTCGGGTCAAACCAGTAGGTTTTATCGTCCAGTTTGGCCTGCACGATGCAATGATCAAAAGCATAAGGCGTCGGCTGCCACTGGTCTAGCGCGTGTTGCGCCACGGTATTAACAAGCGCCGGATGCGCTTCGATACCGAGTGCATTCAGCATCGCGGCGAGCAATAATGATTTGTCTTTGCAATCGCCGAAACGTCTTTCAAAGACCACAGACGGCGGGCTGGGTTGATGCGAATAGGCACCCAGTTCCACGCCCAGATACCGCACTTCGTCCTGCACAAAGCGCAAGGCCGCCAGCATTCGTTTGTCGCGGTGCGGCAATTCGGCGCGCCACTGGTTGATCTGTTGCGTGAGTTTGGCCGACAGCGGCTGGTTGATTGGATAGAGCGGCGCGGCCCATCCGGCGACCTCTTCCCAACTGGCGAACTCGCTCAACTGAACCTGCGGGTAGGTCTCGAACCAGGCAGGCGTCGAGCCTTCGATTTCAATCGCCGCGACCTGGTCGCTCTCCCACAAATATTCGCTTTCATTACCCAAGGGGCGCGTTGCCGGATGAATATCGGTGCGGTGATTTTTGATATACAGTGGGCGCGCAGTTGGATAGAGCAAGCGCCATTTGAGTTTTTCAACTGGTTCGCTCAAACCGACCATGAAGCTATCGGCAAAGCGTCCGCGCAGCACGGGATTTTCGCCGTTGATCGAGTAGGCGTAATCAATCACATCACCCTGGCGCACATCGCTGAGAAACACGATGGCCGAAAGCGTGCCGTTATACAGCCGTTGATCGAGGTTTTTTTCCTGCTGGATGACTTTAATTTCATTTGGCTTGAGCGCGTCTATGGTTTCATTGCCGCGCACTATGTGTATGTGATGAATGAAAAGTTCTTGATAGGATGGCTCAAAGTGAAAGGTCAGTTCCGACACTTCATCGAGTCCCGACGCCGTAATCACTTTTTCAACGCGGCGATAAAACCGCTCGATGTTGGCAGCGCTGACGCGAAGTTGATTGTCCACGAGCAAGTAATTGACGCTGCCAGCGGGCGCGTCATTAGGCGGCGAATCGGGCGGCGGCAAATTGGTCTGTTGCACCCACGCAGGCGGCGGCGCAATGGTGAATTTCTGCTTCGCGAAAAGGTCTGGCGGCGACAGCAATCCGAGCGCAACGATGAGCAGCAGCACGCCTGTAGAAATGGCGCGGACGCGCAGTGATTTTGGGCAGAGGCGCTGGCGAAATTTTGCAAAGGTGAAAATCATCATACTGCGAACCGTCTGAACCTTCATGATATTTTGATTAAACCGGAATCCTGCAAGTGGGTACACGGCGCAGAGTAAAAAGCCCTGTTTATCGGCCTTCTGTCATCATACAGTGTACCAGCGCCTTGCTTTCCGGTTGAGAAAATAGAGATTGTGCGAATGACCCAAGAGCAACTATTTTTAACACAGGTTTTTCGGCGCGCAAACGGTTTTTCCTGACGAACGATTTTTTTTCGCGTCGTTCCGCTGGCAACAGCAGCGTTGAAATCACAGAGGAACCCTTATAAACAACGCTGGAAAATCCTCACGCAGCGGCGTGGTGAACAGCAAAATCAAGCGGTTCGTGCGCTCAAGGCACAACGGAAATCAGCCACTGATGCAGCAAAGACGCGGCGACACAGCAAGCATTTTGGTAGTTCTGGATTTCCCCGGAACTGCGGATCGTGGATTCAATAAAGAGCAAAAGTTGAGTAGAATAAATCGCCTCTTTCCGCTTGGAGCGCCAAGCAAGTGAGGGCGGCAGAGTTGCTGGCTGTGAAAGCGCCTGGCGCAGGAGCAAGCCTGAAGTTCAAGCAGCTAGACGATGAAGTGTTTTCGACTCCGGCGCTTGCCGATGGCAAGCTCTACATACGCACGCCAAACGCTTTGTATGATTGCGGAAAACTCTGGCGGTCAGAGGTCTGATGCCAGCTGCTGGCTTGCATACCGGTTGCCTTGAAACTGGCTCTGGTAGCCAGTTTCAAGGCATCGCCATGAGTATCTGACCACTGAAAGCTAACCTCTGTTATGCATCAATTTGTTCACCGTTGAGGAAAACTCAGGAGATGAAAAAATCTATGATCTGGATATTATTCGCACTCGGCGCGGCGCTTTCGTGGGGCTTGTATGGCCCGTCGTTACATAAAGGCCAAACGATTCTGGGCAGCCCTATGAAGTCGCTCCTGTGCGTCGGCGTAGCTTATTTTTTAATCGGCGTTTTGTATCCGGTCATTACGCTGGCGTCGCAAGGACAATTCAAAGGCTTCCCCACGAACGGCGTAATCTGGGCAACCGTGGGCGGCGGGCTGGGCGCGCTAGGCGCGATCTTTATCATTCTGGCTTTCAAAAACGGCGGTCTGCCAACCTATGTGATGCCGCTGGTTTTTGGCGGCGCGCCGGTTGTCAACGTCATCTTTTCGATGCTTCTGCATCCGCCTGAAAAAGCTCCGAATCCGTTGCTCTATGTCGGCTTCTTGCTGGTCGGTGCAGGCGCGGCAATGGCGTTGTACTTCAAGCCCGCTTAATTTTCCCCCTCGGAAAACTCTCCGCAGGGAAAACCACAGCGCCACGAAACCGGCTACTGTAGCCGGTTTCGTGTCACTTGGTTGATAAATATCGTTTTGCCGAAGAACCCTGCTGCGGCGACGCGTTGGTCAAGCGCCTGAACAAATTTCTTTGCAGCGCCGATAAAAATTTTGATTTCGTATCTCCTGCATCTGCGATAAACTCCCCCTGGCCGCTTCAACGGATGGCTTCCTCTTCTTCGCAGAAGAGCGAAGCGCCGCAGCCAAAAAAAATTCACCTGGGTGCACAGCTATGACCTATGCAGAAATCGCTGGCCGACTTTTTATGGCGCTTGCCTTCGGCATCATCGTTGGTATCGAACGACAATGGCACCACAAAAATGCGGGCATTAAAACCAACACGCTGGTGGCGGTCGGGGCGGCGGCTTTCGCGTTAATCTCGGCGCACGGCTTCGGCGTCAACAGCAATCCGGCGCAAATAGCCGCTGGCGTAGTCACCGGCATAGGCTTCATCGGCGGCGGCGTCATTATGCGACAAGGCAAAAGCGTGCAGGGAATTAATTCCGCCGCCACCTTGTGGGCGACAGCGAGCATGGGGTTGGCCATAGGGCAAGGTTATCATCAACTGGCGCTGTTGCTGTTTGTGGTGATTCTCTTGATTCAATTTGTCCTCAAGAGTATCTCCAACTTTGTGGATAAACATTCCGGCGCGGTGATGTCGCTCATCACCTATCATATTGGTGTGCGGTTTCAACCCAGCGCCGCCGCTGCCGTGCGCGAAGTCTGGAGCCATTTTTCGGAACGAAAAGGCATCCTCATCGAAACCTATCAGGAGATGCAAGAAGAGTCAGCAACGATTTTGATTGAAGCCGATTTTTGTCTCGCCGAATTTCGCGCTCAAGAGATGATGGACTTGCACCAGCAATTCGCCCGCCTGGCGGGAGTCCTCAAAACCGAGTGGTCGCAACAGACCGCCAAAGAAGGAAATTGATATGCACCGACACCGCGCCATACCAAGTTCACGCGCCAATCGCAGCGCTTGGGGGTTGCCGCTCACGCGCAGTTTCCGGGTTCCCTTCACCGGCGCTTTGCGCTTGATTCTGTTGCTTGCCGCCGCCAATTTGATGACGATGGCAACGCTTGCTCAAACGCAGGAGAGCAATCAACAAACGCCGCCGCCGCCTGCCGCCGTTGAACGCGCCGATGACTTGAAATCGAAAGTCACCGTTGCCACTTATCTCACCTCCAACGATAGAAACTATGACATTAATTTGCGCCATCAATTCGGTCACCTCGTCGCTTGGGTGGGCGGCTTCTACGACCCGCATGGCGATAGCTCGGCGCGCATCGGCGCGGAGTACGATTTTCAACACAAGTGGTTATTGTTGGTGCCGACCATTCAAATCGGTTCGACCGGCGCGCTGGGCGCTTCGCTGTATGCTGAGATCGGCAACCAAAACTACGCGATTGCCGGTTATTCGCAAACCAATCAGAAGCCTTTTAACGATCTCTTTTTCGACCCCAGCGAATCGGTGCAGCTTGGCCTTGGCCGCAAAATCAACCATTATGATCGCCTCTATGGCTACACGATTTTCGATGTGCGCTTGCACACGCACCAACAAGACACGCACATTTTATGGCGTCATCGCTTGAATCAAAAGAACGGCATCACCTTCGACGGCCTGTATAAATCGGGCGACACCGATGATGGCAAACGCATTCACGCGGTCGGCATCGGTGTCTATTACGACAGGCCGAAATGGTTTTGGAAAGCCTACTATGACCCCTATGTGAACTTCTCGAATCAGACGATGGTGCGCGTCGGGGCGGGTTTGAAATTTTAGTCAGCCCGGTGACGCAACGAGCAAAACGTCAGCCTCGTCGGTCACGCATTCGGAATCTTTGCAGGCGTGTCTAGACGTTCAGCCGTTGCGGTCTCGATGAGCAATTGCGCTCGCGCCAACGCTGCATAAATATCTTTGGCGATATTCTCTTCGCCTAAAGTTTTGAGAAGACCGGATTGCTGCATCGCCGAAAGCGGTTGCGAAGAGACCGCCGACAGCAACAACACGATGCCTCTGCGCTGTGTGCTTTCCACTAATTCTTCCATCACCCGAAGCCCCGACGCATCTATCGCCACGACGTTTCGCATTCGCAGAATTAAAACTTTCGGCGTTTTTTCCACGCGCTGCATGGCGTCTTTGAAGCGCTCAATCGCGCCGAAAAACAACGAGCCGTAAATTTCGAAAACCTGCACCTCGTCCGGCACCACCAGGGTTGACAGGTCGCGCGCTTCGCTTTCGTCGCGCTCTTTTAAGTTTTCGGTAATCAGCGTGATCTGGGTTTCATTCGACATCCGCTGAATGAACAGGAACGCGCCAAGCATGACGCCGACTTGAATGGCCACCGTCAAATCAATCACCACGGTCAACAAAAACGTGGTCAATAACACCGCTACATCGCTTTTCGGTGAGCGCAGCAACCGCACGAAGGCGTGCCACTCGCTCATGTTATAAGCCACTATCATCAGGATCGCCGCCAACGTCGTCATCGGAATCAATGCCGCCCACTGGCCGAAAAAGACCAGTATCAAGGTCAAGGTGAGCGCATGAATAATCGCTGCGATGGGCGTGCGTCCGCCGCTTTTAATATTGGTAGCGGTGCGCGCAATCGCGCCGGTTGCCGGAATGCCGCCGAACATGGTGGAGGCGATATTACCGAAGCCTTGCGCGATCAATTCCATGTTCGAGCGATGGCGCGTACCCAGCATACCGTCAGCAACCACTGCCGCCAGCAAAGATTCCAGCGCCGCAAGTAGAGCAATGGTCACCGCCGGTGAAAACATCTGCTGCGCCAGTTGCCAACTGATGGCAGGAAGTTGCGGCATCGGAAAATGATTCGGCACGCTGCCGAAACGCGAGCCTATGGTTTCGACGGGCAGGTGAAAAATTTTCACCACAGCGGTTAAAACTAAGATCGCGACCAGCGGCCCAGGTATGCGATGCGTCAGGCGCGGCCAGCACATAATGATCAGCAAGGACGCTACACCGACCCCCAACGCATACGGGTTTAGGGTATTCAAGTGTTTGCTGTAGGCCAGCCATTTGCCGATAAATTCAGGCGGCACGGAGTCCATCGTCAGGCCAAAAAAATCGCGGATTTGCGAAGAAAAAATAATCAAGGCGATGCCGCCGGTGAAGCCTACGGTGACCGGATAGGGAATGAATTTCAACAACGCGCCCATGCGCGCAACGCCCATCAGGATTAACAACACCCCGGCAATCAGCGTCGCCGTAGCCAAACCGCTGTAGCCGTATTGCTGCACGATGCCGTAGATGATGACGATGAACGCGCCGGTAGGGCCGCTGATTTGGGCGCGGCTGCCGCCCAACACGGCGATGACGAAACCGGCAATGATGGCGGTGTACAACCCTTGTTCAGGCTTGACGCCCGAAGCGATGGCAAAGGCGATGGCCAGCGGCAGCGCGACGATGCCGACGGTTAAACCGGCGGCGAGATCGGCATAGAATTGTTTGCGGGTGTAGCCTTCACACAGAATCGTGAACAGCTTAGGCTCCAGTCGTTGTGGCATGGTGTGCGCTTCTTACTCAAACTGTTTTTTGAAGTCTGAAAATTGCTCCTGCAATTGGGCGAGCGCGTGACGCAACGCGGCCACTTCGTCTTCGAGTTTGGCGAGTCGTTCTTCCTCGATTCGCGGCTTATGCGTAGCCGTTTCGCGGGGCGCGGCCTCTTGATAATCCACCGGCACATCGCCGCCGAGCAGGTGCATAAAGCGCGACTCTTTGGTGCCTGCCTGTTTCGGCAATTTGACGATCAATGCGCCGGTGTCTTTTTCCATCAAGCCTTGAATCGTCGCTTCGACTTCTTCGAGGTTGTCAAAATTCCATAGTGGATTGCAGCGCGAACGAATTTCGCCGGGCGTCTGTGCCCCTCTGAGCATCAACACGCACATCACGGCGACTTCGAGTTCATTCAACTCATAAGACTTGGCAAAGACGTGACCATATTTCAACACGCGACTGTCCGCGCCTTTGAAGACCCACGCCAACCCTTTATCGCGCAAACTGTCGAGGGCGCGCATCACGGTCTGCTCGTCGTAAGCAACCACCGGATTGCGGCTCGACTTCTGATTGCAGGCATTGCTCAAGGCGTTGAGCGACAGCGGATAATAATCCGGCAGGGTAATCTGTTTTTCGATCATCGCGCCCAGCACGCGAATTTCCACTTCGTTGAGAATAAATTTCATCGCCCTTCGTCCTTTCAATCCTTGCCGTAAGCGCTGCGCGCCTGCTGCTCTTTGTGCAAGCGCAGGTATTTTCCGAAGACCCCGTTCCACGGCGGAATGACTATCGAGACCGGCCCCTCGGCCTGCGTCATGCAGGCAAGACGTATGACGGGCTTGCGCTCTTCGCTATCGAGGTAGCCGAACTCTTTGATGCGGTGATATTCCAAGTCCGCGACACGCGAGACATTTGCATTGCCGCCGAGAATGCCTACCCAGCAGGTGCCGCAAGCCGCCGAGCGGCACTCAACCGGAATCGGCCCTTCGCCGACAATGCAACGCGGGTCTTGCGTGTGATAGTCGCGTTTGTCGGTGGCCGCGCCCGTGGTCAGATGTTGCGTCGAGATGAGGGGGAAACAGGCGTCCTCGACATTTTCATTGAAGGTGATTTTGTAGTGCTTCAAGTTGGCGTGTAGAAACCCGAAAAAGCCTTGCCCAGGGTCGTGGGCGCGTTGGCGCAAGACTTGCTCAGGCGTTTTGCTGGCGACTTTTTTGCTGATGTGAATTTCGCCGGATGCGGCTTGAAATTCTTCGATGCCGACTTGTTGCAAGGTCATAAACGCAACGGCGGTGATGCCAGTGAGGAGCGTCGCATCTACCTGAATTTTCTTTGCCACAGCATCAGCGACATCCTGAATTTGCGCTGCTAATTCAAGGCTTTTCGGTGCGGCAGCCGAAAGCGCGAAAGCGGTGACGGCTTCTTTCACCGCCGCCCAGTAGCGATGCCCGTAGAGAAAATGATGCGAAGCGTCTATCTGTTCGACGAGCAGATAGCTGCCCTTGAGCCGCAGTTTTTGGATTAACGCCAGTACGTCATCGGCCTCTTGCAGAGCGCGCAGCAAGGCCAGCGGATAAAACGACAACCAGATTTGCGTGGCGCGTCGGTCCACTTCATGAATGACCGGCAGGAGCGTGTCAATCACCGCTTGCCACTTTTCATCATCGTGCGAATTTAAAAATGCTGCAAACAGAGAGCCGCTGTTTTCCATGACTTGTACCGTACATCCTTAATGAAAGCCGAGACGTTGTAAACGCGGAATTGTACCAGCAATGCGAAGCCCTGAGAAAGCAAGACGAAAATTTCTGCGGTGCGAGCGCGGCGCGTCCGCGCCTCTTTACGGAAGGCTGCGCTCAAGCGCGAAGCCGTTTTCAGTCTCGCCCGAAAAGTGATTCAAAGTTCTACAGGCAAAGCTAAACAGGCTGTCTTTATAGCAAATTTCATTTGTCCGCGACCACGACACTTGGTTGAGAGGTGGTCGCAGACCGCCTCTCAACAAATAGCACACATCTGCAAGCCGCTATAAGGATTGTGGATTAAATAAAGTACAACCTGTACGGGCGACCCTGCGATGGTCGCCCGTACAAGGTTGCGCTTGATTTCACCCACCATACCGAGGCGAATCGTAGTGGGGAGAAGTAGCGCGGTCTTTTGATGGTGGAAGAGGTGAAGTCGGCGGCGCAAGTCGGCGCACAACCAATCGCTGCCCACAGCGGCTTGGCCTTGTCAACGCAAGCGGCGGCTTGGCCTTGTCAACGCAAGAGTATCTTGATGGCTCAAGGCTCTGAATTGCTTTTCTCATATTCCATGAGAACTTCTTTGAAGACGCTGACGAACCATTGCAGCGCGCCCGGCGTATCCATCCAGGCTTTTTGATGATAGGCGATGTACTGCACCGCTTCATTTTTATCGCCCACGCCGATGTAATCGGGTGGCCGACGCGGCATCTTTTCAAAGCCTAAAAGCAATGCCGGGACGTAACGATTCGCCTCGAATGCCTGTTTCAACCAGCGGCTGGCCTCCGGTTCGGCTCCTTGTTGGCGATAGCTCGCCAGCGCCCGCGTGTACAGCCATTCCGCCGTCCATTCATCATCGTATTGCTTGAGCAAGGCCGCCAACTCTTCGTCGCGGCCTTCCTTCAAAAGGAGATGAGTCAGGCGATAGCGATGGCCTTGATTGTCGCTCGGATTGAGGCGCAGCATTTCCTGATAATGCTGGATCGCCGACTCGACTTCGCCAAGCACCAACAGGCATTCCGCTACTCCGGCGCGCGCGCGCATATAGGGGCGCGTCTCCATCAAGCCCCAGAAATGACCGGCATTCTGATGCAAGAACTCTTCGCCTAAAGCGCGCTCTCCGGCCTGCATTCCCTGCTCGTACAATTTCAGCGCGGCGGCGGGAGTGCGTGCCGTCTCTTCGGCCAACAACACATAGGCATCGGCGCAGTCCGCAGAAATCTCCAGCGCCTCGTGCGCCAAGGCCACACGTCGCTGGCCCTTGGCGTTCCAAGCCTCGTACATCTTCTCCTGCGCCTGTTCAACCGGCGTCAATTCCTCCGACGGTACGGTGATGTCGCTAACATTCATGAACTGTTGCAGAAAGGCATTGACCTCTTCAATGGAAGTAAAGTTTTGCTTATCCATCAGCTTGCCCAAGTCGAAGAGCGATTTTTCGGCAGCCCGACGATCAAGGATTGGCGATGGTGATGGTGCCTCGCGCTCCATGCGTAGAGCGGGTTTGGGGTGACGTTTTTTTGCTACGACTTTCTTGCGCGGCGTGCCGGTCTTTTTGTGAGCCATCTTCGCTTACTCCTGCCTAGAAATAAAGGCGAATCAACGCCTATGAAATCGGCAACGAGGTTGATTCGCGGACTCATTTCATCAAATCGTCCGGCGCAAAGCAAGTGGAATAAGGCGCGAGCCGCCGCCTGAATTGAACCTACCGAAGACTCTTTATCGCCGACCCAATTCACAGGAACAATGCACAAGTGAGGTGATTTTCAAGCCGTAATGAAGCCTTGCTCGTGAGCCTTGTACAGCGTCAAGCGGTATCGTAAACTTACGAATGCCGCAAGGCCAAACCCACCTCATGAATTTCCTCTGAAATGAATGTTGAATCTGTATGCGTTCTAAAAAACCAGTTCTCGAAAGACAAATTTTTACCCCTGCCGAACAACGCGCTGCCAAGGCCGAACGCGTGAAGGTATCCGAGGCCGAACCTTATGGCTGGATCGCTGAATCGCAGTCGAGCCGCGAGCTATACATCCTCTACGCCTCGCCCTACACCAAGCGCCTGGTCTGCACCTGCGCCGATTTTATCTATCGCGGCAAGGACGACCCCGATTATGAATGCAAGCACGTCACCGCCGTGCTGAAATTCATCGGGCGCTGGTATCTCCAGCATCACTATGACCCGCTGCAACAAGTCTGCGGTAATAATTGACGGGCGGCGGCACTGCCGCGCCAGCTGGAAAAGATCACGCGGCTGCGTTCACAAGATTTTTTTGGCGCTGTGCGTATGGCCGGAAAAGTCCTGAGCCGAATACCATATATGGGCAACAGACAGAGAACGGCTACACTCCCTGGGATACCGCAGGCATTTTTTCCGTTGACCATCAAAGGGTTTTTTCATCGGCAACAGGTCGCGCAAAATCATCGAGTTGTAACGACTCAGCCCGTGCTTGCGGCGGTGCCGCTTTGAGGTGCGGACAGGCTGTACCTTTCCGTAAGCTATGCTCCCCACTCTCGCGGCTACGCCGCCCTTGGGCTTCTGCCGCCAAGTTTTTCTAAGGCAGAGCCGCGAAAAAGTAACACCAGCCTAGCGGAGAGGCATAGACTCTCCGCACCTCAAAGCG
>JACQDB010000086.1 GCA_016201275.1 Acidobacteriota bacterium | reverse complement strand
GCCTTGAGCCTCGGACAAGGTTGGACTTTAACCATCCCCCGATGGCAATCGGGGGGGATTGGTTTCTCGTTGGCAGCGTTTCGTAGGTTGGGCTTTAACTATCCCCCGATTGCCATCGGGGGGATTGGCAAGCTCGGTTCGCCGCTGAAAAATGTACAAAGTCGAGCTTAGTTGTTGCGCCATCGGCGCACAGGAGATTACCGCTGAGAGGATGCGCGCCGCTGCATTGCCATTTTTGCGCCAGAGGTGCAGCGGAGATTAGCCCGTGGTGAAGCCACGGGAAGGCGCAGGCAGCTTGACGGTCGCGCTCTGACAGAGCGCCGGAGGCTGGCGGCAATTCATCTCCTGCACCCTTTCAGGGCGCGAAGAATTTGCTCAACTTGGTTCCAGTGTCTTTGGTTCCAATGCCTGCAGCACTAGCTACCCTCCTACACCCCTGCGAGGCAAAGAGGGCTGGGTAGTTAGAGCGTGCCGCAGAAATGAATGTTCTGTCCAGATATTGTATGTGATGGTCTGACCATCTGCAACATATGGGTTGTTGCTGGAATTCTGCGACCCCTGCTAGTTACAATTCCGTCATCTTGCCTGGCGCTCACTGTGAAAACCTGTGCGGCAAATTTTCCCTCCGCAATCCGCCTTCGTCCGGCGTTCAGCGCATTACTTCCAGTCCGTCCAGATACGGACGCAAGGCTTCAGGCACGGCAATCGAGCCGTCCGCCTGTTGATAATTTTCCAGTATCGCCAGCCAAGTGCGACCAATGGCCAAGCCGGAACCGTTCAAGGTGTGAGCGAATTCGGGCTTGGCATTTGGGTCGCGGCGAAAACGGATTTGGGCGCGCCGCGCTTGAAAAGCTTCGCAGTTCGAGCAGGAAGAAATTTCTCTGTAGGTATTTTGACTAGGCAACCACACCTCTATGTCATAAGTCTTGGCTGCCGAAAATCCCATGTCGCCAGTGGCTAACATGATCGTGCGATAAGGCAAGCCCAGCGCCTCAAGCACCGCTTCGGCATTGTGCGTTAAAGCTTCCAACTCGGCGTCGGAGTCTTCGGGCTTGGTGATTTTCACCAACTCCACTTTGTCGAATTGATGCTGGCGAATCAAGCCCCGCGTGTCTTTGCCATAGCTGCCCGCCTCCGAACGAAAGCACGGCGTATAAGCCGTCAACTTGATGGGCAAGTGCGCGCCGTCCAGCATTTCGCCAGCATACAGATTGGTGAGCGGCACTTCGGCAGTCGGGATCAGATAAAAATTGCGTTCGTCGGTGAGCTTGAACAAATCGCCTTCAAACTTGGGCAAATTCCCTGTGCCAAACAAGGTGTTGGCGTTGACGATGTAAGGCGGCACGACTTCCGTATAGCCGTGTTGTTTGGTTTGCATATCCAAACAGAAATTGATTAAAGCGCGTTCCAGTCGTGCGCCCAGTCCGATTAAGACAGCGAAGCGTGCGCCGGAAATTTTCGCGGCGCGCTCGAAATCCAGTATGCCTAGGCGGGTTCCCAAATCGGTATGATCGAGCGGCGCGAAATCAAATTGGCGCGGCTCGCCCCATACTTTGACTTCGCGGTTTGCCGATTCGTCTCGGCCTACGGGAACCGCATCATTCGGCAGATTGGGAATATTGACCAGCAGTGCGTGCAACTCTTCTTCTATGCCTGCGAGTTCGTTTTCATACGCCGCGATCTGTTCGCCCAACTGACGCACGGCGGCGCGCCGCGCTTCGGCCTGGTCTTTCTGCCCGGACTTCATGAGCTTGCCGATTTCCTGACTTTCGCTGTTGCGTTTGGCTTTCAACTCGTCGCGTGAACTGATCAGCGAACGCCGTCGCGTATCGAGTTCGGCAAAGCGATTGAGCGCGTCAACCGGAAAGTTGCGCGATTCGAGTTTCTGTTTGACGAGTTCAAAGTTGCTGCGAACGAAATGTATATCTAGCATCAGTAGCCTTTCACTAGGAGAAGATAAAACCATAAAGTAAGCCGCCGCCTTCCAGACTGTCAACAAGGTTCGCGTGACGTTGCGCTGGCTTCCAAAAACTCGTTAGCATGAAAACGATGAACAACGAACTGCACGACCAACCTTTGCACGATGACGACTTTTCTTTAAGCGATGCCGAAGCCTTCTCCTTGCGCGAAAGCGAAGTGGAGGCTGAAGGCGGTGCGGTGAAAATTTCTTATCTGGTTTGCGAACCACTTGAAGAAGCAGGCTTCCTCAATGCCTTCAGCACGCGCTTTGGCGGCGTCAGTCGGTTGCCGAGTGAGGCGCTGAATTTGACCAACTTCAAGGGCGACAGGCCGGATAATGTTGCTGAAAATCGCCGTCGGTTTCTGAAAGTCATAGGCGCAGAAGCCCTGCCGTTAATCACAGCGCGACAGACGCATTCCAGCGAACGCTGCGTTATCGAATCGGCGCAACAGGCAGCCTTATCCACGCCCGATTGTGATGCGATGACGACGCGAACGAAAAATATTCTCTTGGCTATTCAAACCGCCGATTGTCTGCCGGTGTTGATAGCCGACCCGCAGACCGGCGCGATGGCGGCGATTCACGCGGGCTGGCGCGGCACTGCCGGACGCATCACCGAACGCACGGTCGCCGATTTGATGCGCCAGGGCGTCAACCCGCGTAGCTGTTTAGCGGCGTTGGGGCCGACGGCCTGTGCCGCCTGTTACGAAGTCGGCGACGAGGTGATTACGCGCTACAAAAAAGAGTTTGGTTACTGGAAAAAACTGTTGGTGAATTTCCAAGCAGGCGGCAAAGCGCACCTCGATATACGCGCTGCCAATGTGCAGCAACTGGCGTTTTGTGGTTTTGATGAAGAGCAAATATTCGTTGCTCCCTATTGCACCATGCATCAAAACGAAATGTTTTTCTCGTACCGCAAAGAAGCCGGTGGCGAGCCGCTGAAGGTCGGGCGCTTGTTGTCGGTCATCGGCAAAACTCGACGCGAGCAACTCCCGCGTGAAGTTTAAGCTCGACCGTACCGTGTACTTTTAACATACAGGGCATTCCATATCGGTTCTTTTTTGCCAGCGTAATTGGCTTGTTGAATTTCCCGTTATTCTTTAACTTGGCAAATGGTTTAAGTTGTTCTGCTATGACTGGTCGCTGCGGCTTCGGCATGGCATTTGCCACAGATTTTACATGACGTTTTTTACAATAGCTCATTTCAAACAGGAGGATAACGATTATGACCAGGTCGCATAGAATCATAGCAGCATCATTAATCGGCCTACTCTTATTGACAGGTTTTGCGATTGGGCGTTTTACCCATACCTCAAACACCAATGCAGCGGAAGCGCCAGCGCTGGCCGCCGTGGCCAATCCGCAACCGCAATCGCAAGCGGTAGCCGATACGGCCAACAACGATCAATTTTATTTGAGCGATTTCAAAACCGGCTATAACGATGGCTATCAGGCGGGCTTAAACAAGCAAACCGGAGTAGCGACGGTTGACACCAGTCGTCAAGGCTATAACGAAGGTTATAAGGAAGGTTACACGGACGCTTATCAAGGTCAGCAAAATGAAACGGCCACGACCAGCGCCGCGCCGACAGCGGCCACCCGTGAGCGCGTCGTTTATCGCAGCAGCAGTCGTCCGGTCTATCGTTCATCGGGTCATCGCGGCGGGTCGAAATTGAGAACGGCGCTGACGATTGCCGCGCCAGCAGCGGTTGGTGCAGGCATAGGCGCACTGTTTGGCGGCAAGAAAGGTGCGGGGATTGGTGCTTTGTTAGGCGGCGGCGGTGGTGCTTTTTACGCCTTGAGCCGCAGACATCGCCGGTAAGCTTTATCCATTAAAGTGCATCACATACAAAGTGCAGCGCATAAAAAAGCCCAAGGCCGAGCAAAATTTTTTGCTCGGCCTTGGGCTTTTTTATGTGAAGGCGTATTTGTTGTTGCACTCGCTACGTTATACCGAATTGCAGATTCAACTTATCTGAATTGATTTTTCTCATCTGCTCTCATTCCACTCAGATGAGTTGAGAGGCGGTCTCTGACCGCCGGAATTCGTCATCCGAGATCGCCTCTCAACAAACTGTTTTTGCGTTGGCCATTCGTTATTTCTACACGCCTTCTTTAGGCGCGAAGTACCCGCGACGATGGCGCACCGTCAGGTCTTTGCGATTTTTAATGCGAACCTGTATGGTGCGAAACGAGCCGTCGTGAACTTCGTTGGTGGATTGATAAGCCAGTATGTTTTGCGAGCGCAAATCCTCTTCAATTTGATTGTAAGCTTTTTCGAGGTCTTGGCTGCCGTGTGGGAAGAAAGCGCGTCCGCCGGTTTCGGCGGCGAGCTTTTTCAAGTCACCTTGATTGATTCCATAGGGGCCGCCTATGCCAATGGAGTAAATGATAATTTCATTGCGCCAGGTGCGTTCGATGGCTTCACGCATTTTTATATGGCTGGAATTATCGTCTCCATCCGTGACCAGTATAATCACTCGACGACCGGCTTCCTTGCTCAACAAATCGGCGGACGCCGAATAAATTGAATCGAACATCGCCGTAGAGCCGACGTTGGAGCCACCGTTGATCGGCGGGGTTCCGGTGCGACCGGGAATAACGGCGGTCATGATCGGCACGCGCACTTCATCGAGGGCGTGTTTCAAGCGTTCGATATTCGAGGTCAAATCCTGCACCAGCACCGAGTCGTGTTCAAAGGTGATGACCGCGCCCAAATCTTTTTTGCGAAGCACTTTTTCAAAGAAGCGTTTGCCTGCCATTACCTCTTCGGGCAAGGTGTATTCCTGACTGCCGGAGATGTCTATGAGCATGGCGATGGTCAAGGCCATGTCGGTTTGGCGCTCGAAGGAAAAAATCTCTTGCGGTTTGTTGTCCTCGAAAAGTTCAATGTCCTCTTTGCTCAAATCATTGATGAAGCGATTCTGTTTATCGGTGACATTGAAAGGCACGGTGACCAGTTGCGCGCCGAGTTTAATCACCTGATCATCTTGTGGCGGCTCTGCATTGCTGTTGTTTTTGCTCTTATCGTCTTTGGCTTTCGGGTCGGTCGGCTTCTGCGCCTGATAGGCGCGGCTGCTCGGCAGCGACGAAAACGCGAAAGCGACCAGCACGGTGATGATGAGTACATATAGATTTCGATACTTCATTTTTTCACTTCTTCCAGTGGCGCGTAATAGCCGCGACGATGCACCACACGCACATCGTCACGCCCTGCGATACGCACCTCTATGCGGCGGAACGAGCCGTCGCGGTTGGCATTGGATGGCGAATAAGCCACCAGGTATTGACTGCGTAATTCGTTTTCGATCTGGCGAAAATCTTCCAGTAAATCATCCTCGCCCTGCGGAAAGTAAGCCCGTCCGCCGGTCTCTTCGGACAATCTTCGCAACACATCTTCGCGTATGCCTTCAAAGCGGAAACGGTCGCCGATGCCGATGGCATAGATGACCACGCCAGCGCGCCAGGCGCGGTCAATGGCGTCTTCGATTTTGCGGCTGCTGGCATTGTCCACGCCATCGGTCAACAAAATCATAGCGCGGCGCGTGATGTTATCATCGGCGCTGCGGCTGCGAATTTCATCGTGCGCCAACACTTCATCGGCAGTGATATAGATGGCATCGTAAAGCGCGGTTGCCTGCCGACGCGAAGAGCCTTGCGTGAAGCGCCGCGAGTATTGAATATCCTCAAAGGCGCGTTGCAGAGTCGGCAACCGCGAGGTGAGACCCTGCACCAAATCCACATCGTCTTGAAAAGTCAGAATCGCCGCCGAGTCTTTATTGGGACGAATGACCGAGCGCAGAAATTCGCCTGCCGCAGCCTTCTCTTTGGGAAAGGTGTATTCCTGACTGCCCGACAAATCCATGAGTATGGCGATATTGATGGGCAAGGTGGATTCGCGTTTGAAGGTGAAGAGTTGTTGCGGCTGACCGTTTTCAAGTACCGTGATGTCTTTTTGTTGGAGGTTGCTGATGATGCGATTGTTGCGATCAACGGCGCTGAAAAAGAGATTGACCAGATCCGTTCCCAGCCTTACGGTTTCATCGCTGACCGGCACTTCGTCATCAGGATTGGTAGGCTTGGTCTGCGGTTTTTGCGGCGCGGGTTTGGTTTTCTGCGTCTCGGTTGGAGTGGGTTTCGACGGTGATTTCGGCGGGGTTTTGCTGCCCTGAGCCAACGCCGCCAGCGCCAGTAGCGCCGCCAGCGTCACGATTGCGATGAGCTTCTTCATCCTGAAAACCTCTTTTGATTTAGTCCGTAGCCCGTCGTCCCTAGTCCTTAGTTTTGACTGGTGCAAGTAGCGTGTCAAAAAACTAAGGACGAAGGACGACGGACTGGAGACTAATACGTGTATCCCTGCTTGTGATAGAGCTTGCCTTCTTTGTTTATCAATTTCACTTTAATGTCGCGGTGTTTGCCGGTCTTCTCCTGATTAATGGGGGTGTAATAAATCACGTACTCCTGTCGCAAGTCCTGCGCGACTTGCGAAAAGGCGCGGAATAATTCAACTTTCTGCGATGGCAGAAAAACTTGTCCGCCGGTCTCTTCGCAAAGGTTTCGCAAATCTTTATCATCGGAATTTTCGACGGTTCCCGCGCCGGTTCCGGTGAAATTCTTGGTGCTGATGCCAAAGATCGTGACATCGTAGCGTTGGGCGATTTCGATAGTATCTTTCAAGGTATGTTCGCTGGCCGTGTCTTCGCCGTCCGACAAAATCACAATGATGCGTCGCGCCTCGGAATTCGGCGTCGTCGCCATCTTCTCTTCTATGACGCGATAAACTGCGTCATACATTTTGGTGTAGCCACCGGCCTTTACTTTGCGAATGGATTTGGAAAGTGTTTCCAGCGAATCGGTAAAGTCCTGATGCAATTCCACGTCGGAATCGAAGGTTGCAAACAGCACCTGATCTTTGCGCCGATAAGTGGTAACCGTGGCGACAAAATCTTCGGCAGAATCTTTTTCAAAGGGCAGTTTCAATTTGACGCTGTTGCTGGTGTCCATCAACAAACCGACGTTCAAAGGCAACTGGCTTGGCGATTTGAAGTCGTCTATATGTTGTTTCTTGCCATCTTCATAAACTTCAAAATCCGATTTCAGCAGACCGCCGAGGATTTGATTTTTATTTTTTACGGTAATCGGCAAACGCACGATGGTGGTGCCAATTTTGCCCACCTGGTCATCCTGCGTCGTGGGCTTTTTATTTTGTGGCTTCTGCGAAAAGGCTGCGGTTGTGGTCAATGTCGTCAAGGCGACAGCCAGCGATAGGATTGCGAATAGACGTTTCATCATTGGGTAAGAGGAACCTCCGAACGTGAATCTGATGCCGGGAAATTTGCTTGCGATGTACAGGGCAAAGGAAATTATAGTTTGGAGTTTCCGCAAGTGACAAGCGGTATCGTCATCCCTGTGTCATTCGTCGTATCATTCGTCAGCCTAGGCGCGATGGCTTCGGTGGCTTGTTCCGCACGGCTTGGTGAACTGACAAACGTGCCGCCGGAGGGTTGGGCAACCGACGCGGAAGCGCCGCCTCTGTGGCGGCAGACGAATTACTTTGACAAGCGCCAAGCGAAGCGGCTATCATTGCACTTCGTTTTGACGGGGCGTAGCGCAGCCTGGTAGCGCGTTCGGTTCGGGACCGAAAGGTCGTAGGTTCAAATCCTATCGCCCCGATTATTCTTTCAAAAAGACGCAAGGCAAAAGTTAAAAGGCAAAAGCAGGTAATCTTATCTTCTACTTTTGCCTTTTGATTTTTGCCTTTTGCTTTTCTATCTCGGTTATGGCAGCCAGACGATTTTTAGTCAAAGGCCGGGTGCAGGGCGTCGGCTTTCGCTACTTTGTGGTGCAGGCAGCATGGCGTTGTGGCGTGGTTGGCACGGTGCGAAATCTGCCTACTGGCGCGGTGGAAGTGATTGCCGAAGGCGCGCTTGATAAGCTTGCCGCCTTGCGCCTTGAACTAGCCCAAGGGCCAGCCTTCTCGCGGGTGACGACGGTTGAAGAACAGGAGATGCAGGCGACCCATCGCTATACCGATTTTGAGATTAGCTATTAGTCTATAGTTGCGCTCAAGTCGTCGGCTCGCTCCGGTTTGATCTTGAAAATCGAAGCGTAGAGCAGCGAAAGTTCACGCATCACAAACTACGGATTACGGACTACGGGTGGCGAATGAAGTAACCTGCAAAACGTGAGTGATGTTCCCAGGCCCTGTAGGGGCGACCATCGCAGGGTCGCTCCTACGCGAAATGCTTATCCGTTCCAAGGAGAGGCAACCACCGCAGGGTCGCCCGTACAAGGTTGCACTTTATTTAATCCGCAATCCTAAATTGCAAGGAGACTTTTTTCATGGACGTTCTAAAAGAGATGATTCGCACAGTGCCGGATTTCCCCAAGCCGGGCATTCAGTTTTATGATATTACCACCCTGCTGAAAAATCCTTACGGCCTTCGCACCACCATAGACCGCTTGGTTGAATGTATAGATGATCCCAATGTTGACACGGTTATTGGCGTCGAAGCGCGCGGTTTTATTTTTGCCCCGGCGTTGGCCTATCGCCTCAAGGCAGGCTTTGTGCCAGTTCGTAAACCGCGCAAACTGCCTGCCGCAACCGAAACCATCTCCTACGATCTCGAATACGGCACGGATACGTTGGAGATTCACAAAGATGCCATAGGCGACGGTCATCGCGTCATCATCGCCGATGATTTGCTGGCCACCGGCGGCACGGCCAGAGCCGTAGTTGATCTGGTCGAACGCCTAGGCGGCACGGTCGCCGGATTGGCCTTCGTTGTCGAACTCGATTTCTTGAACGGACGCGAAAAGCTCAAGGACTATAAAGTTTCGTCGCTGCTCCGGTACGATGAATAACCCGTAGGGAGACAGGGAGGCGGGGAGAAAGGGAGTAGGGGCGTAAGGGAGATTTTTTATCAGTCGAAAAATTCTCCATCGCTTCTTCTCCCTGTCTCTCTCTCTCTCTCGTCGTCGAGCGGCTGCTTGCCGGATGCGGTAGGCTTTGCGATAATCGCAGGGGCAGAGGGCCTGTAGCTCAAGGGATAGAGCGACGCTCTCCTAAAGCGTAGGTTGTAGGTTCAAGTCCTACCAGGCTCATGTTTCATCAAGGATTATGACACAGACAAGGAACCGATAACCGTCAAGCCCTGGCAGGTGCGTTTATCAAATCATCCTCTTTTATAACCAGTACGGGCTAATTATTGACAACCAAAGAGCCTTGCGGGATAATCGGCACAGCGACAGGCTAGCCCTCTAGGTTCCCGCAATTAAAATCTTTAGGAGGCATTCAAGTGGAAAACGAGCGTGAGACGAAACTGCGCCAACAAATCGAGGAGCTTGTGCGCTCTCGCGTTAGTGTGTTGGAACAAGACATCAGTCATCTGCAACGAGAGGTCAACGAATCTTTTACTCGGCTGTTGGAGCGCACCGACGCGGCGTCGCTGTTGCCGGAGGCCGATCCGCTGGCGGCGCAAATCGTCGCGCAGGTGACTGCTGAAATTGATCAAGCCACTACTTCAAGTGTGCGGCTGGGCGCGGATATCGCTCTGCTCCGGGATTCGGTTGCCGAACTCGATGAGCAACGCAATCAAGCCGAAGTCCTTAACGCCCTGGTATCGCGTGCGGCAAACTTTGCCCCGCGTGTTGTGCTGTTCGTCGTCAAAGGCGGTAACGCTCTGGCCTGGGCTGCCAGAGGTTTTGATGATGGCGTGGGCAACAATTCCATACGCGGCCTGTCGGTCTCGCTGCAACCCGATACCGCCTTGCGCGCTGCCATCAGCGCCTCGCAAACCTGTTATGGTGCTGCCGATCAACAAGCTGAAAACACCTTGATTTTCGGGCGTATTGGCAACGCCCAACCGCAGCGTGTGCTGGTTGTGCCGCTGAAAGTCAGAGGCAAAGCGGCGGCAGTTTTTTATGCGGACTCCGCAGATCGCGGCGAAGATTCCATCAGCGTCGAAGCCATTGAATTGCTGGTACACACTGCCGGTCTGGTGGTGGAACTGGTGTCGCTGCGCGCACGCATGGGCGAAGTCGCGCAGCCTGCCGCTAAACCTGCGCCGCCACCGAGCGCACCTGCGGTCAGCGCACCTCTGCCCACGCCAACCGCTCCGTTTAACGCGCCAAGCCCGGTCAGCACGCCACCACCTGCGCCCATTGCGCCGCCTCCCGCGCCCGCTGTGCAAGCGCCGCCGCCACCAAACTTCTTCGTGCAACCGACCGAAGCGCCTGCGCCCACCGCTTTTCAGCACCACGAGCCTGCGCCACCGCAACCCGATTCGCGCTACTGGTCGTCACCACCGGCCTCCGCTGAAAATCATGTTCCTCCTGTAGAGATTCAGTTGACGCCGCCTGCACCAGAAGCGCCGTCCGCTTTTCAAACCGCGCCGAGTTTTCCTGTGGTGGTCGAAACGCCGTCCGCCCCTGAAGCCCACGCCGCGCCATCTTATGAACCGCAATTTGTGGTGACCACGCCACCGCCAGCGCCGCCCCTACAGACGCCGCAATTTTTCGAGCCAGTGGTGAATACGCCGCCACCGGCTGCCGTGGTGACGCCGATGCCGCCTCGCCCAACGGTCTCTGAAGATGAAGAGAAATTGCACAACGATGCGCGCCGCTTTGCACGCTTGCTGGTCAGTGAAATCAAACTCTACAACGAACAGAAGGTCAACGAAGGCCGCAATCACAAAGACCTTTATGACCGCTTGAAAGATGACATAGACCGCAGTCGTCAGATGTACGAGAAACGAGTCGCGCCTTCGGTGGCGGCGAAGTTCGATTATTTCTACGATGAGATGGTCAACACGCTGGCCGAAGGCGATGCCTCGAAACTCGGCTCTGACTATCCGGGACCCTCGGTCGCTGTGTAATCCCTCACCGCTTTTCGACCTTCGCAACAGTTGAAAATAGCCCGATTTTATTGGGCTATTTTCGTTTGCGATAATTTTGCTTGTCGGTAGCAAACCAATTCGCTGATAATTCGCATCAGCCCCTTGAAGCGTCTGCGCCATTTTTTCGGCTGAGGGATTTTTTATGTTTCATCAAACCATCACTCCACGCCTCTCCACCAATCGTCTAGCAACAGCGCGTTCGCTTTCGACGACCTTGCCTTTGCTGCTCGCTCTGATGTTGGCCATCACGCCGTTGACGGTCTCCTGTCAACGCAGCGTTGATCCGCAACGCGGGGTGCAGGAATTGCGCGACGTGGTTGAGAATGCGGCAGGCAAACCTCCGGCAACCGAGTTGGCAAAAATCGAGTCGCGCTTTCCGAAAACCCGCGCCGCCGCGCTGGCCAGATTTCTGCGCGGCTATCTGGCCTTCACCGCCCAGGACTATGCCACCGCCGTTGATGCTTTCGATGCCAAAGCGATAGGCGCAACGACTGCCTTGGGCGATTACGCCGCCTTCTATCGCGCCGAAAGCGAAGCCGCGCTCGGTTCCAGACGCGAAGCGCTGCGCGACTTCAACAATGTCTTTTCAAAATATCCCGACGCTTTGAAAGCCCGTGATGCGCGCTTGCGCGCCGCCGAAATGAGGCTTGGGTTAAACGATGCCGATGGCGCAATCAACGAGTTGGCGAGCCTCGTTGACACGCAAGACGCCGACGCGATTTTCATTACCGCGCAGGCCTATGAAGCGCTGGGGCAAAGCGATAAAGCGATGAATCTGTATCGCCGGATTTATTATGAAACGCCAGCGACGACCGCAAGCGTGAAGGCCGAAGAACGCCTTACCGTGCTTGGTGCCTCGGTGAAAGAGCATCCGGCATCCTTTGATGAAGAACGCCAGCGCGCCGACCGCCTCTTTGAGGCGCAACAGTTTTGGGCAGCGGCGCAGGCTTATGACAATCTCGTGAAACTGTATCCGGAGGCCGAACGCCTTGATGACATCAATTTTCGGCGCGGCGTCAGTTTGGTGAATGCCAAACAACCGGCGCAGGCCGTCTTGCCGTTATCCAGAGTCGGCAGCCGCAACACCGATATGCAGGCCGAAGCTTGGTTTTATCAAGCGCAGGCCTTGCGCTCGTCCAATCGCGCCAGCGAAGCAGCGGTTTTGATTGATCGTTTGCTCAGTCAATTTCCCAAGCATCGCCGCACCGCCGAAGCCTTGAATGATTTTACCAACTATCTGGACAAAGCCAGTCGGCAGGGCGAAGCGGCGGCGCGCAAACGCCAATTGATCGCGCTGTTTCCCAAAAGCGAATTTGCCGCCGAAGCCTCTTATGAATTGGGCGCGTATGCTTATCAATTGAAAAATTATGCCGAGGCGGCGCGCACGCTCGAACAACATCTGGCGAATTATCGCTACCCCGAATCGAAGTTTTTAGGCGAAGCCGGATTTATCGCCGCAAAGTGCGAAGAGAAACTTGGCAATCGCGCACGCGCTCTGGCGTTGTATGCAGCGGTCATCGAGCGTTACCCATATGGCTATCACGGCCTCATGGCATCGCGGCGCGCAGCGGCGTTACGCAACGCCGACAGAGGCTTGCAAGCTGAAGCCGCCAAGCCCGGTTCCGAGCTTGAACGTATGCGCCGCAATTTGACCTTTGTAGAAGTTGTCAAAGAAACTTCGGATGACGCGGACGCTGTGCGCGTGGCGAAGGCCGATGAATTCACGCTACTGTTCATTGATGATTTGGCGATCAAGGAACTGAATCAGGCATTGGTGAAAGCGCCGACCTCGCCGCGCCTCAATTTGCGTTTGGCGCAGGTCTATGCTCAAAAGGGCGAATATTTTCAGGCGTCGTTGATTTTGCGGCGCGGCTACCCGGATATTTATTCCTATAAAGACAGCGACGTGCCGCGTCAAGCGTGGGAGATTTTTTTCCCGCTGTATCATTGGGACACCATCAAACAGGAAGCGCGACGTTACGGCATAGACCCGTATTTTGCGGCGGCCTTGATTCGTCAAGAAAGCGTCTTTAATTCCACGGCGGTGTCGCGTGTCGGAGCGCGTGGCTTGATGCAATTGATGCCTGCGACCGGACAGTTGATTGCCAAACAGCAAGGCAGTGGCAGCATTACGGCGAATGATTTATTCAACCCGCAATTGAACATCAAACTCGGTATGCAATATCTGGCGCAGATGATTGGTCAACTTGGTCGCCCTGAATATGCCGCCGCCGGTTACAACGCCGGCCCCGGACGCGCCAAAGCTTGGGTCGCGGCGCGTGGCGCACTCGATATGGAAGACTGGATTGAGACCATACCGTTTGCCGAGACGCGCGGTTACGTGCAGGGCGTTTTGCGTTTCGCCGCCAATTATCGAAGATTTTACAAAGAGTAGTGAAGCGTGAATCGTGCAGGGAGGGCAGGGAAGTATGATGCGCCGCCAGTCATCGGTTGCCGGAAGAAAAATTTTTCACGTAGCTCTTCTGCTAGTCGTTTGCTTGATGTTTTGCGCGACCAAGGACGCGACGGCGCAACGTAAAAACCCAACCGGCGGCAAACGCGGCTTGACGCCGGGGCGCGCTTACGGCGCGTTGATTGTGACCACAGGGCAAGCCGGTTCAGTCGTTTTCATCAACAATATTCGCCACGGCGTCACCAACGAACAAGGCACAGTGGCAATCAAGCGCGTCTGGGCTGGAGCGTTTGCGGCGCGTGTGCGTGCTGTCGGTTTTGCCGATTGGCATGGCAAAGTGGTCATCAAGCCGCAGGCGACAGCGGTTTTGAAAATCGCGCCAACGCCGACGACCGACGATGCCTTGTTGCATTTTCAACAAGGCGAAGCGCTGCGCGACAAAGCGAAACACGCCGATGCCATAAAAGAGTTCAAAGCGGCTTTGACTTTGCGCCCGACGTTTACCGAAGCGCGTTTGGCGCTGGCGCGCAGTGCGATTTCGACGCAGGATTTTCAAGAGAGCGAACGCCAATTGGAACTGGCCGAAAAAAATTATGGTCGTCCGCTTGCCGAAGCGCACACCGTGTACGGCAATCTGCGTCGTCAACAAGGCTTGCTTGATGAAGCCATTGGCGAATATCGCAAAGCGCTACGTATCGCCGCAGGCAACGCTTTTGAAGCGCACATCGGGCTGGCCATCGCCTTGAACGAAAGCGGCAAAACCGACGAAGCAGTGAAAGAATATCGCCTCGGCATCCTGCAAGACATGGAGAGCGAGCCGGTGTTGTATTATCAACTGGGCGAAATTCTCGAACGCGCCGAGCGCAATAAAGAAGCCATCGAAGCCTATAGCAAGTACCTGCAACTCGACCCTGAAGGCGAATTCGCAGGGGCTGCCGAATCCATCATTGAGCAATTGAAAAAGCCTTGAAGCGTATTGGGAAATCTCATAGCTAGAGGGTGTCGCAGAATTCCAGAAATCGCCCATATCTTGTGATGGTTATTCCATCACCCACAATATCTGGATAGAAAATCCATTTTTGCGACACGCTCTAGCTACGCCGGACGTGCAGATTTTTTTACGGCACATAGATTGAAAAAGCCTGACGCCTCTGCCCCGAAGGGGCGCAGGATATTAGCCGGGGGTGCAGCCCCCGGAATCCATCCATCTACGAGTTGCCGCGCCCTGAAGGGGCGCAGGAGAAAGAGTGTCCTGCGCCCCTTCAGGGCGCGGCAACAACTCCCTCGCGTTCCGGGGCTGCACCCCCGGCTACCCTCCTATACGCCTCCGGCGCAAAATGCCTCTTCGCAGCGCGAATTCCGGCAATCGGCGTTTATCTTTTCCTCTTCGTAGCGCGGATTCCAGCAATCGGCATTTATCTTTGCATAAACAAAACTCACATCGTTTGGGCGTTTGCCAATTGCTTAATCCACCGCTGCTCGTTTATCTTCGTTGGCACGCTCAATCATTCACGAAGCGTGAACGGCAAAACTAAGGACTAAGGACGAATGACTAATGACTGATACAGCAGAAGTGGTCATCATCGGCGGCGGCATTGTGGGTTCCAGTGTCGCTTATCATCTGGCGGAAGCGGGCTGCACCGATGTGCTGATTGTCGAACGCGAAGAGCAGCAGGGCATGGGGTCAACCGGCAAGAGCGCTGGCGGCGTGCGCGCGCAATTCGCTACGCCCATCAATATTCAAATGTCGCTCTATTCGCTCAAGGTCTTCGCGCAGTTTGCCGAACTCACGGGCGGCCACACGGCGGATTATCGTGCGCACGGTTATCTATTCATCGCCACCACGCCGCGCCATCTGGATTCCCTGCGCGCCAATCGCCGCATACAAAATCAATACGGCGTGAACAATGTCGAAGCCATCAGCCGCGAAACGATTTTGGAAATGGTGCCGCAACTTTATGGCGAAGATATTTTGGGCGGCAACTTCTGCCCCACGGATGGCTTCGTTGATCCGAACAGCGTGATGAGCGGCTTTGCGGCGCGAGCGCGTGAACTCGGCGTCAAGACCTGGCTCAATACCCAAGTCACCGGCATAGAGGTCGAAAGCGGTCGCATCAAAACGGTGCAGACTTCACGCGGCACGATTGCGACGCGCCAAGTGGTGAACGCCGCCGGAGCGTGGGCGCAGGCCATAGGCCGCATGGTCGGCGTAGAGATTCCGGTCACGCCTTGGCGGCGGCAAATCGTCAACACCCAACCGTTCGATGTATTACCCAACCCGCTGCCGATGGTGATTGATATGTCGAACGGATTTCATTTTCGCCGCGACGGTTCGGGCATACTGATGGCGTGGCCTGACCCGGATGACCAACCCCAATTCACCACCCGTTTTGACCCCGATTTTATTGAGGAAATTCTCATCAGAGCGGTCAAGCGCGTGCCGTGTTTGGTAGATGCAGAGGTCAATCCGCGACGGTGTTGGGCGGGGCTTTATGAAGTGTCGCCGGATCATCACGCCATCATCGGCGTGGTTCCCGGAGTCGAAGGCTTGGTTCTGGTCAATGGCTTCAGCGGTCACGGCGTCATGCACTCGCCCGCTGCGGGACGTTTGGCTGCCGAGTTTGTGCTGGGCAAAGAGCGCTTTCTTGATGCTTCGCCTTTGAGCCTCACGCGCTTTGCCGAAGGAAAATTATTGCAAGAGACAGCGGTGCTGTGATTGCGGATTGCGGATTGCGGATTGCAGATGGCGGATTATGGATGGCAAAATGCGAGTTGCAGATGGCGAATTGCGGCTAATGAATTGCAGATGGCGAATTGCGAATGATGAATTGCGGAAAGCCGATGATGGATTCGCGTTGCCAACAATCCGCCATCCGCATTCTGCCATCCGCAATTCATCAGCCGCATTCGTTACACAAAGTCCGGCACCAGCACTATGCGAAAGCCCAGGTACGTCCAGTCGGAATTGGTTTCGATGTGGCGCACATAGGAAAAATCGTTGAGCGCGTTGCAACCGATGGCGTAACATTTGGCGTTGCCCTGCTCGTCACGATAAGCGCCCAATTCCTGACTTTCGGTTGCGCTCCACTCTCGATGAAAGACGTTGCCAATCAGGTTGAAGATGGCGGGCGGACAAATCGTCAAACGAAAACCCTGCGGCATCATCGAACGGTTGCGCCAGTCTTCGTTGATTAAGGCCAACAAGTCGCGCAACGATTTGTAGTCGTGAGCAAAGCGCGTACTGTTGGTAAAACCAGCGCGTCCGAAATAATCAACGAACGGATCAAGCGTCGAATCTAGGCCGTAAGGCGAGCCGTAGTATTGCCGATTCTGTGGCAGGTAATGCGGCTTGGGCGTGGTTTCGACGCCGACAATCAAGCCTTGATGGCGATGATGACCAATGTTCAAGGCTTGTTGACAACTGTTTTTATGACCGACTGCGCGGGCAAAATCACGTCCGCACATGGGATACATTCGGGCAATATATCGAGCATCGAAAGGCACCGCTTGGTCTGTAGGAATGATGTGCCATTCAATATTGTGGTGCTGCAAATGCTCGGCAATTTTGTCGGTGATTTCAGGAATCACGGCCTCCGGCGACAGCCATTGGGTGTCTTCAGCGACTTGGAAAAATTCCCGCAAGGCGCGACTTCGTTCTTCTAGCCATTCGTGCATGGTGATGCGGCCTCCTTGTAGCGTTGCTTGAAAATTGGTTTTGCCGTTAGTGTACAACCAAAGCTGGAAATCCAAAAGTGGGCCAGGCGGCGGCGCAACCGTTTCCTCTGGATAATTTTTTCCGCGATCCATGATGCCCGAATTCTCTCGTCGTTTGTTCCCTTGCGGGGCGTTGCGTTGGCGGCATTTTTATCGGGCATGGATCGAGCGCGGCAACCAAAGATTACTGTTTACATACGGCCTCGGCGACTTACAATGAAAAAGTCTTTCTGCGCTATCAAAATCAAGTAGTGAAAATTCGTTTATGCGGAGATTTCGATGAGCATTAAGTGTGGCTCTTGCGGGTTAGTAAATTGGGACACCGCTTGTGTGTGCCGGAGATGTAGCGCGCCGGTCAAGACGCCCCTGCAAGCGCCTCGACCGCCTGTCAATTCACCAAGTTTGCCGGAGCGCTTGTCGCCGAGTTTGCCGCCACAAGCGCAGATGAATCATTCATCACCGCTTGCAGTTGCGCCGCCGCAAAATCACGCGTCGTATTCGCAGCCATTGGCATCGCCCAATCACGCGCCGTATTCGCAGCCAGCCGCGCCGCAAAATCATTGGCCTGCGCCACCGCCAGACCCTCGCGTTTATCCGTTAGCGCCGAATGCTCAATCATCACAACCGCCATATCAAAATCCATCCGCGCCAATGAATGGCTACCCGAACGCTAATCAACCTGCGCCGATGAATGGTTCGGCAAATACGAATCCATCCGTGCCGATGAATGGTTCGCCTTATCATCAAGCGCCGCCGACTGGCGTGCCGTATGCAAATCCGCAAGCGGCGCATTATCATTTGCCGTACCGTCAGCAACCGCCGCCGCCAAATGCCGCGCCGTATGCGAATCCGCAAGCCGACTCACAACCACGGCGGTATGCGAATCCACAGGGCTTCAGCGGTCCTCAAGCGTATCAAGGCCAACCTCCTGCGCCGGGAGCCTATGCCAACGGGCAAGCGTTCAATCCGTATGCGCCGCCGGTTTATCCGGGGTCATATCCAACGGCTTATCCAGGCCACTACCCTTACGCTCCGCAGGGGCGCGTCGGTATGCCTTATGCGCCCTTTGTGCCGCCGCCAAAATTTTCTACCGCGTCATCGTCGCTCGGTGCCAAGCTGAAAATTGTGCTGGCGGTCTTGGTGATTGGCGCTGGCATTTTTCTCTTTGCCATTCGTGGGCTGCTCAACAAACAGCGATTGGAGACCATCGGCGAACAAGCGCTCAAGGTCAAGTATCTGAAGGTGCCGAATCGAGACCCCAATTCTGTCGCCGGGATGCGCGAAAATCTCTTGGTGTATCTGGGCAAAGACCGCGACCCCAGATTCGGCTATGACGAGATGCGGAAACAACTTTTTGTCGGGGTTGATGAAATCGCTTACGACCAGGACAAAGGCGAAGTGCTGTTTTTATTAGCGAATACTGCCGATGCCGGTGCGAATAATCTGCAACGAGCAGTTTCCGATTATGCTTATGACCCGACGCGTACAACTTATGGCGAGGCCGCCAGAAAAAGAGAGTCGGCTTATTACCGCTTGACAACCGTCAATTGGGCGAACAAATCGCCGCTGATGATTCCCGCTGAAAATATACGCATCAACCCATATAGCTATATAGAAATGAAGTATGCCAGAGCTACCTATCGCCTCTCCATACAGGAACTCTCGAACTTCATGACCGATCAGAGCGTGTATGGCGGACATATGCGAATCTTCTCGAAGGATAAGACTCACAATCAACTGAATGTCTTTGGCAATCACGGAGCCTTTGTGGCGCGTGCCAACGAACCATCTTTGACTCGTCTGGCTGCCGCGCTCACCGCCAGCGCCAGCGCCACTGATATGGGTGGACTGCGCGAAAGCCGCATTCAGAAGTTGGTGGATTTCGTTTCGCAGGAGATCGCTTACGATGAAGCGGAGGCCAAATTCAAAGGCGAAATTTTGAAAAGACCGGATGAAACCCTGCTGACCCGGCGCGGCGATTGCAGCAGCAAATCCATTTTGCTGGCCTCGCTGCTGGAACAGATAGGCGAAGATTATCGGTTGGTTTATTACAACGAGCATATCACTGTAGCGGTGCGACAAGGCCGTTTCGAAAATCTCAATGGCCTGTCGTTCACCCGCGATGGCCAGACCTGGATGATCGCCGAATCCACCCTCGCCGGTTTTCGCATCGGCGAAACCATCGTCGAGAATGCCGGTATCTTCAGCGCCATGCAATATGTGCAAAAACCTTCAAGCAGTGAAGCGGTCTCCGCCTTTGACGATTTGAAAGAGGTTGTTTTTGAATAACCGGCGCTCACCAGAAAGGCAAAAGACAAAAAGCAAAAGTAAGAACGCCGCCCGCTTAGAAATAGAGTAGTGGAGCAATCAGGAGAGAAGGAGTTTGGCGTTCCGCCTTGCCCCACTAACGAAAATTGCAAGCGGTAGGATTCTTGCAGATGCCCATAGCCAATGGTGCAGACTATTTGACGACGCTTCTACATGGCTTCGATGCGGCTACGATTTGGGGATTTGCAGAAATTCAGTTCGCTGGCAACTTCCGTGAAGACACTCAACATATTGAGGTGTACACCGCCTTGACATACAATATCTAAGGTTTAAAAACAAAATCAGTTTCTCAACCACGAAGCACCGGAAGTTTACGAAGGTGCGGTAGAGGTTTTATAGCGGGTTGTAGCTGCGTGCGATTGATTAAGAGATGGTCGTAGGAAAAGGAAATTCGCTATAAGACTTCGGTGTTTCGTGGTCTTCGTGGTGAGGTGAAATCGTTGTTGACGTTAGCGAATCTTCACGCACAATACCGGAGAGCCAGAAATTTCATTGCGAGGATTTTCTTCGATGATCGTAAAAGTTGCCGCCGTACAAGCCGCGCCGGTCTATCTGAATTTACCGGCATCGCTCGAAAAAGCCCGCAAGCTGATCCACGAAGCGGCAACGCTGGGCGCGCATCTCATAGTCTTTCCCGAAACCTGGTTGCCGGGTTATCCGGCGTGGCTCGATTGTTGTCGAGACGTAGCGCTGTGGGATTATGCGCCGGTTAAAAAAGTCTATGCGCGCTTGATGGAAAACAGCGTAGCGATTCCGAGTCCCACGGTTGAGGCGTTGAGCGAGATGGCCAGAGAGCATCAAGTCGTTTTGAACATGAGCATCAACGAGCGCGTCACAGAAGGCGCTGGGCGCGGCACGCTCTACAACACCATGCTGACGTTTGTTGCCGATGGCACGTTGGTGAAGGCGCATCGAAAAATCATGCCGACTTACACGGAGCGCATGGTTTGGGGCACAGGTGATGGCGCAAGTTTGAAAGCTGTGGACACCACAGCCGGGCGCATAGGCGGTTTGATTTGTTGGGAACATTGGATGCCACTTGCTCGCCACGCCCTGCACACTTCGGGCGAAGACATACACATCGCCGCTTGGCCGCAGGTCAAAGAGATGAATTTAGTGGCGAGTCGTCACTATGCTTTTGAAGGGCGTTGTTATGTCATCGCCAGCGGCGCGATTATGAAAGCCAAAGAATTGCCGGAAAGCTTGGAGCCGATTGCCGCACTCAAAGAAAATCCTGAGACGTTGATTTTGAATGGCGGCAGCGCGATTATCGCGCCCGACGGGACTGTGCTTGCTGGTCCCGTGTTCAACGAAGAAACCATATTGACTGCCGATTTAGATTTGTCGCGCCTAGCCGAAGAGCGCCTGGCACTTGATGTGACCGGGCATTATTCGCGCCCCGATATTTTCGACGTGAAGATTAAGGCGTAGTGAAGTGGTGAAGCGGGCTGCGTAAACAACGTCTTCGTTTTAGAAAATCAATTTCCTGCCGATGAAAAAACTCGCCGCCGAGACCACACCGGAAAGCACTATGCCCCAGAGCATATCCGCCAGCGCCATCTTCAAAGGGAAATCCCGAAGGACCGCAAGGCCGGTCAAATCAAACGTCGCATAACAGAAAAAGCCGAACAAGCCGCCGTAAATCACCGCATAAGCGAATGAATCTTTTTCCAGCGCCGGAAGAATGCCAAAGGTCAACAGTCCGGCAATGAAGACCAGATAGAAGATCAATGCCGCTGTCCAGTTGGCCTCCGGGCGCATCAGATAGCCAAGTTGCTGGCGATAAAAATCTCTGGCTACGAAACCCAACCAGAGAACGTCACAGGCCAGAAAGATCGGTATGGTCAGCAGGTAGAGATAAAAGTTTTTTAGCATGGTTCCCTCTACGTGAAAATTTAGTACAGTGGTTTGCCAGACCTCACAGCGTTGCGGAATGCAGGCCGCGAAGCGTTTTTCGCGCTCACGAAATTTGGTCGCCATTCAAATCGTAGGCAGCGCCATTGGGGTTGCAGACTGGGCGCAACTTTTTTTCATCCCGCATAAACGGTGAATCACGCTACTACATTTCCGTATCGGGCGGATACGCAAAGCCGCAGTTGATGATGTGCCAACGGTCTTGTTGGCGGAGCAATTCGAGGTTGATGATGTACGGGGCATCGAGCAATGGCGCGACGGCTTCAGGAAAGATGATCGGCCACACGCGCTCTTCGCTGATCAGTTCTTCGGCCTCGACTTGTGCGCCATCAACGCGCAGCACTTTGAAATAGCCTTCGAGCGCATTGACCGCGCCAGCTTGATTGCCAATGTCGTAGGCGCTGTGACCGCCTTCTTCAAAGGAGGTAAGAAATTCGGCAAACGTAAAAGCGCCGCGCTGACTGGCTAGGGCCTGACCCAGCATCTGAGTGATTGCAATAGCGCCGGGCAGCGTTTGTTCCAGGCTTTGTAAAACAACGATTCGTTGTTTTGCCAGCGCCGCGTTTTCCAGCCCAGGCGATGCCGCCGAGGATGTGTCGAGCCAGCGAAAAAATTTTCTAAGCGCGGCAATCAAAGTTCGCGCCTCGGGCAAAGCCTTTGCCGGTTGCTCAACCGTCGAGCGCGTGATGACTTCTTCCAGATACCAGCGCGAGAGAAAGTCGCGCCATTTTGCGGGAGTGATTTCGTCAATAGAGAACTCTGCAAGCGGCATGGCCAACAAGGCTAAGGAATCCGCCAGGGCGCGGCTATCGCTTTGGTTGACCGATGAAGCCGCCGGACTTGAAGCAACCGCGACAGGGTTTTGCTCGTGCATGAGCACCGCGTTGCTGTGTCGTGACCGCTCCTGCTCAAGGAATGCTGCTGTCGCCTCAAGGAGTTTCATGGTTTCTTGGCGGAGCTAGATTTGCTGGAAAAATCTATGACATTCGAGAGCGGCTTGCCATTGGTGTTGGGTTCGATGGTGTCGGCTTTGGTGGCCTCGCCGCTATCAAATAAATCCCATAACAATTCTTCGTCTTCCATGTCCTCGATGCCGTCAACCGGTTGTTTGTAATGCAGCAGAGCGGCGTACAGATGCTCTATGGAAAAGGTCTCGTCTTCAAGCAACAGGCGCATCATTTTTTCGACCTGTTCAGGGTGAGTTTCGGCGACGCGCTCGAAGGCGACGATAGGAATGCTGGGGTCTTCGATATAATCCCACAACAAATCCTGCCAATCGGGAATCTCCGCATCTACATCTAGGCTTGCAAAGACCTGTTTGAATTTTTGATAGTCGGGAAGAATAACGATGCCATCGAATTCATCGCACAGAATCGTCACTTCACCGGCTTCGGCAAGCTCTTGGGGAAGCGGCGGAATTTCCGGCAAACTCATCTCGTCTCCGCACTCTTCCTGGTACAATTCAGCAGCGGTCTTACCGGTTTCGGCATCCTTGCGTTCCAGCAGTATGTAGCGTTGGAAGCGGCCAATCATTGAAGGAATCTGTTTGGCATCCATAGACACTTCATCGCTGCCGAACAATTCGATGAAGGCTTGGCGCTGTTCCTGCTGCACCTGTAGCAGTTCTTCGGACGACTCCCAATCTTCGAGTGATTGCCGCATGGCTAAAACTTCCAGCGCCGCTTTGCGGTCGGGCATCAGGTATTGGGCACCGGCGAAGATGAAGGTGTCGCCGAGCGGCAACAACCGCGCCGCGATAAATTGCCCTTTTTTGAACGGCAAATCTGTAATCTCGGAAAGCAGGGCGACGGAAAAAACTTCTTCGCTGTCCAAGTCGTGTAACGAAATCTGCCCCTTCTTGACCGCTTTGATTTCAAAGACGCTGTTTACCGAAGCCATCCATTCCAGCAACATGGTCTCGTCGGCTTCGCTTAAATCGTCGTGCGAATCTACGAAGTGATCTATGACGCCCTCGCCGTAATCATCAACCCAATCGTAGAGAAACCATTCCAGCAAACTCTGCTCTTCGTGTTCGCCGCCGGGTTCGGCCAACTCGTAAAACAGTTGGCGCTGGTGTTCAAAATCTTCTTTGAGGGGGCCTACGGTGGCGAATTCGATCAACTGGCGTTTGCGGTTATCGGCGTGTTTCAAGGTTGCAAAAGACAAGGGCTGATTTGACATCGTGATACCTCTTCGCTGGAATTAAAGATAGGCGTGGAGCAACCTGACAGGTAGCGCAATAGCCGAACGGCGGCTTGAAAAAATTGCCCGGTCAGGGTTCCCCTTGAGCCTCAAGCTGGGCGTGATGCTATTTGTGCGCCGCTGAAAAATTGGCAGCGCGATAATCGGCTTTGCGTCGAATTTTGTCCCATTCAACGACGACGCGGGCGCGACGGTTTTCGATACTGTCGGAAAGTAAGCTGACGATTTCATCATCAAATAAACTGGGCTTCAGGGAATGCTCACGCGCAGATTCCAAGGTGTTCAGATAGTCGAGTAAATCGGAGACTTCCGATTCCGTAAGAGTTTCTGCTTTGTGTTGGAGTAGTTGTCGGTTGGTCATAGCACATCTCCTTAGCGCGCCATTTGACGGCAGGAGATGCCTTGAGAGGAATCACCCAGCCGTAGCGTTGGCGGCGATGATTCGTGAGAAATTGCCCACGATGTGTTTCGGCTTAATCGTAATTGCGATTCCTTTCTTTAATACGATGAGTTTCATCATAGCCCAAGCCTACGACCAAAGCAAGCGTGTCAAAAGAATCGCCCGTCAGCCCCTGAGCAGGCCGAAGGCGAGGTCAGTCGCTTGGCTAAAGGCATCAACGAAGGGAGAATCGCAACTATGTCCCAATCATCAATCACGCCGGACCTTGAGCCGTTAATCACGGAGGACGATGAGCCTGTGGATAATATCTTTTCCGAAAAGCAGCAACGCCTGCTGACCGAACCGCTCTACACCTCATGGGCGGGTCCAGGTGATGGCCGAACCTTTGTGGCGATGGCCAACGTCGGGGTTTTCTACATGGCGAAAAATCCTGCCATCGTGCCGGACGCGCTGTTGAGTCTGGATGTCGAGTTGCCCGACGAGTTGTGGGGCAAAGAGCATCGCTCCTATTTTTTGTGGGAGTACGGCAAACCACCTGATGTGGTGATTGAAGTCGTGTCGAACCAGGTTGGTCAAGAAGACAGCGAGAAGTTGAAGAAGTATGCGCGTATGTGCATTGGGTATTATGTCATCTTCGATCCTGAACTACAGATCAGCGACGAGTTGTTGCGCGTGTATCGTTGGGAGCGCTTCTCCTATAGCCGCGAAGATTTGACTTATTTTCCTGAAGTCAAATTGGGATTGAGATTGTGGGAAGGCGAGTATGAAAATTTTCATGCCACTTGGCTGCGCTGGGCGGACGAGCAAGGCAACTTGATTCCCACCGGTAAAGAGCGCGCCGAGACAGAACGCACGGAAAAAGAAGTCGCTGTGCAACGAGCCGACAAACTGGCGGCGCGATTGCGCGAATTAGGTCAAGACCCGGATAGCGATTGAGTGGAGAAGGCCAGCGCGTTTGGAAATTCAGAGTGGGAGCGCGGACAAGGATGTTCGCGCTCCTAGTGCGACACTACGCGACCCTTTCCTTTTTCACTTCATTGAAGCAGTACCCGCATTGCCTCGCGGTCACTGCGCCAGGTGCTCCAGCTTGGCGAGGATGGCCTCTTGGCTAGGCGTGGTTGACGGCTTTCCGTTCACTTCGTAAAGCCTGCAACTGAAACTGAAGCCTTCGTCCCGGCCTTCTAAATCTTTGCCGTTAATTCGGATGGAAGGCGAGCCTTGAAAGCCCACCTTTTGAGCTTGGTCTTCCGACTCAACTTTGATCAAGACCAAGTCCGCCGTCAGATGTTTTTCTTTCAAAGCCGCTTTCAGATTGGCCAGCGCCTGCTGGTAAGATGGACAACTATCGAAATATAAAAATTCAATTTTCACGTTTACTTTTCCTTTGCCTGCCAGCCTCTTCTGCGGCGCGGCAGCACTGCCCCAGGCCAGGCAACTGACGATGAGGAGACTACACAACAGAGTTTTCATAGCTTCACCTCTTCCCCTTTCGCGAGTGTTTCATCTGCACTATCACCGGACAGGAGGCCGGTGCCTCGTGTTGTTGCAACTCTTTTTCGCAAGCGGCAAGATGGCGCGACAGCGTGCGCTTGAACTCGCCCAACTTCTTCATGCGCCGCTCCACTTCCGTAATCTTTTCTGTCAACAGGTCGCGCACCTTTTGACATTGAGAAACGCTGCCATCGCTAGCGAGCAATTCCTCTATTTCATCAAGCGACAGCCCCATCTCCTGAGCTTGCTTGATGAAGTTTATGCGCTCGACGGCTGCGGTCGTGAACAGGCGAAAGTTGCCGGTCGAACGCGGCGCACGATTCAAGAGTCGCCGCCTCTCGTAATACCGAACGGCATCAACACTGACGCCAGCGAGCGCGGCAACTTCACCAATTTGCAGCGGCTTGTCTGGCATAAAAGAGAGTGTACACCCTGAAGCCAAGTCCAGAGTCAAGGATTAATTTGGGGCTGGTGAAATCGCGCCAGCGCGCCGCCAGGGTTATTCCATTCTCGATGACTGAGAAGAAACCACAGAGGCACACAGATAAACACCTATAGGAAAAGTTGGAAGCTGATCTCTTGTTCGGGTAGCGGGGTTCATAGAGCGGTTTGCATATGGGTGTACGGAACCCCCTATCGTTGAGCCGCGGTCTTCGACCGCGCGAAGGTCTTCGACCGCCGCTCAACGGGTTTGATATTTCAGTAATCTCAAACCAAAACCGCTCTAGGGGTTTATCTGTAGTTCCATTTCCTCTCTCGTCAACGAGAACGGAATGACTCTGAGCGCGTCGCAAACCAGACGGCGGCAAGGCCGGTTGACGTGAAACGGGCGACCATTTGAACCTCACTTCAAATGATCGCCCGCTGGGATCAATAACAATGTTGCTCTTCGTCCTTCAACGCCGACTACTCGCTTTGCCGTTGACCGCCGAACGAAGCACGCGCTTCATTGCTGTCACGTACCGGCTCTTTGAGCGGCAGCGGCGCACCCAACTCGTCGGTGTCTTTAATCTGTCCAGAGACTTCAGGCGTCAGCGTCTGGCGCAACGCTTCATCAATCGTTTGCACAAAGACAATCTCCAAACCCTGCAACGATTCTTCGGGAATGTCTTTCACATCCGGCTCGTTGCGCTTTGGCAAAACGACGCGCTTGATGCCTGCGCGGCGCGCTGCCAGCACTTTGCCCTTGATACCGCCGACAGGGAAGACCAGACCGCTCAAAGTGATTTCGCCGGTCATCGCCGTATCGCTACGCACTGGTCTGCCCGAACACAGAGACGCGAAGGCCGACACAATCGCTACGCCTGCCGAAGGGCCATCTTTGGGAATCGCGCCCGCCGGTACGTGTACGTGTATGCCGTTCTTCTCGAAGTCCAGACAATTGATGCCCAGATCAACCGAATGCCCCCACAGATAACTGTGCGCCGCTTTCGCCGACTCCTGCATCACTTCTCCCAACTGACCGGTGAGCGTCAAGCCTTTCGAGCCAGGCAATTTCATCGCTTCGATAAACAGCACTTCGCCGCCCATATCGGTGACCGCCAGGCCGGTGGCGACGCCGGTCGGTAAAATGTCTCTTGCCGACTCCTGAAAAAATCTTTCATGTCCCAGATAGTCTTCCAGTTCTTCGGGCTTGATGATGAACGCTTCGCCATTGCCTTGCGCTACTTTCAACGCCACCTTGCGACCGAGTTTGCCTATCGTGCGTTCCAGTTGGCGCACTCCCGCTTCGCGTGTGTAGCGCGAGATAACTGCTTGAATCGTTTCGTCCGGGATTTGCAGTTGATCTTCTCGCAAACCGGCTTCCTTGATTTGACGTTTCACCAGATACTGTCTGGCGATGTGCAACTTTTCTTCTTCGCTGTAGCCTGCCAGTTGAATAATTTCCATGCGGTCGCGCAAGGCCGGCGGAATCGGCGCGAGCGAGTTGGCCGTCGCTATGAAAAAGACTTTCGATAGATCGAAAGGCAAATCCAGATAATGATCGCGGAACGAAAAGTTCTGCGCCGGGTCGAGAATTTCCAGCAAGGCCGACGCCGGATCGCCGCGAAAATCCATGCCCAGTTTATCCACCTCATCGAGCATCATCACAGGGTTGTTGACCCCTGCGCGGCGCAAGGCTTGAATAATGCGCCCCGGCATAGAACCTATGTAGGTGCGCCGATGGCCGCGCAATTCGGCTTCATCGCGCACCCCGCCCAGAGACATACGCTCGAACTTGCGCCCCATAGCGCGGGCGATGGATTGCCCCAAACTGGTTTTGCCGACACCCGGAGGACCGACGAAACAAAGTATAGGCGCTTTGCTGGTCGGGTTGAGTTTGATGACCGCCAGGTGTTCAAGTATGCGATCTTTGATGTCCACCAGATCATAATGGTCTTCATCAAGTACGGTGCGCGCATTGTTCAAATCGAGCGCGTCCTCGGTGCTTTTATTCCACGGCAAATCCAAAATCCATTCCAGGTAAGTGCGTATGACATTGTAATCGGGCGCGGCGGAAGGCAAGCGTTCGAGGCGGCGCAATTCGCGCTCGGCCTCTTTGCGTATCTCTTCCGGCAGGTCGGCTTTTTCGACGCGCTCGCGCAGCATCAAGGCTTCGGCCTGTTCGGGTTCGCTTTCGCCCAGCTCTTTTTGAATCTGCTTCATCTGCTCGCGCAAAATATAATCGCGCTGCGCCTTGCCCAACTCTTCCTGTGCTTGATTGGAAATTTTGTTGCGAATTTCCAGCACATCCACTTCGTGCGAAAGATAGGTGTGCATCAAACCGAGCAACTCGCCTTCCGTACCGGCTTCCAGCAATGCCTGCTCTTTTTCAACCTCCAGTTCCAGCACCGAACCTAAAAAATAAGCGAGCCGCACATAGTCATCATTGGAGGTGACGATGCTGCGAATCTCGGCGGGAATATTCGGCAACAGGTTCAGCGCCTTTTGCACCAGCGCCGTGATATTTCTTCGCAAGGCTTCGACTTCCAGGGATTTTTCACGCAGCGGTTCCGGCAAAATTTCTACGCGAGCCTTTAACATCGGCTCCTGTTCGGTAAAACCGAGGACGCGAAAACGCTCTTGCCCTTGTACGATCAAATGCAGCACCTCTTCATTGCCGGGGGCGCGCATCATGCGATTGATGACGACGACCGTACCAGTGGCGTAAAGGTTGTCTCTGGTTGGTTCAGTGTCGTTGTCTTCGCGTTGAGCGATGACGCCTAATAATTTTTCTTCCGTAGAAAGCGCGGCTTCGGCTGCCGCCAGCGACATGGCGCGTCCCACGGTAAGCGGCGAAATGCCGGACGGGAAAATCACCGTGTTGCGTAACGGTAAGATCGGTAGTTCGAGAATTTTCCCTTGTGGTTGTTGGTCTTGATTCAGTTCTTGGTTCATGTCTTCCATCATATTCTCCTGAACAATCGGCGGTCAGATTCCGCAACCGATAAGTTGCGTCAACGGTTTTTGTGGTGATGAATCTACGCACGATTCTAAATCCATGTTGAAGCCTCTATTTTCCTTCACCGGACGGTTGCTCGGCATGATCTATATGCACCAGCAGCCAGCCATCTACGGATTCCACGCGAATGTCGGCTTGCGATAAGTCGCAGGGAATTTGCAAGACGCGCTCGAAACGGCTGTAGGTGATTTCGAGTTGTTGATAACTCCAACCTTGCGTGATGACCGAATCGCGGCGCACGCCTCGGATGATGATGCGATTTTCCGCCACCAATACTTCGATGTCTTCGGGTTTGACGCCAGCCAGATCGAACTTGATTTTATAGCCGTGTGGACAACGATAAATATCCGCCGCCGGTTGCCACAACGGGCCGCTGGTGCGTTGAAACGGCATATCAGATGTGAGCCGCGCAATATATACTTTTTTGCTTCTGGACATAATATTCTCTCCATTGGTTCTGAGGCTATTTGCCTGTAAGCGTATATCCTGTGCGGGTGATGACGATACGCTTATCATGACTTGCTGCATCCGCTATTGCCACTTTTACTTTGTGATAAGAATTTTTTGGAGAATCGGCGACAGGCTTATAGCCTATGATGTATTGAGAGCGCAGCCTATTGAGTAAATCGCCTGCAACGCTTTGCAACTCCTTGCTTGAGGTGGCGAAAAATACTTGCCCCCCGGTTTCTTGTGTAAGCTCTTGCAAGAGCTTACTGGCGCGTTGCTTTTGGTTGCTTGAATCCTCTTTAAAGCGAATGCCCACAGCAAAAATTTGCACATTCTCTTTTCGCAGAATTTTTTTTATTTCATCTGTCTTGTAATAATTTTCACGATCCTGCCCATCGGTCAGTAAAATAATTGCCCGACGGCTGAGAGTATCCGCAGGCTGATATTTTGTTACATACTCTGTTGCCAGAAACAGTGCATCCAGCACAGCGGTAGAACCTCTGGCTTGCGTCCGTAAGTCATCGAGAGAACGCAGCAGAGCGCCCGTTTCGGAGGAGAATTCCGCCAGCAAGTCAGCCATCTCGTTAAAGGCAATCAACGCGGCAGCATCAGCAGGCTTGCTGCTGTTGACGATAATTTTTGCGCTGTCTATCAAAGGGTTGATTACCGGTTTGAGCGAACCAGAGGTGTCCATCAAAAGGCAATAAACGAGAGGGCGCTCGCTCTTTGAAAAATAAGTAATGGTTTGCGGCACGTCATCTTCAAAGACGCTGAACTCCTCCTGCTTCACCTCTGTCAACGGACGATTCTGCAAATCAGTTACCAAGACGTTGAGATGGACAGTGCGTTTGCTCTGCACATTTTGAGGCTGCTGTAATGCGCCAATTGATGGCGTAGCCAAACCCACCAGACACGCTACAACCAGAATCATGAATTTGAAGTTCCGAGGTTTTTGCAATTGATTCATCCTTATTTTATTATCGTCCGGCTTCGGCTGCCGCTTGCGGTTGCGAGTTGAAAGTGATTTGCCCTGCGCTTACGCCGACTTGCACGGTCGAGTTGTCTTTCACTTCGCCTTTCAAAATCAGCCGGGAAAGCGGCGTTTCAATCTCGCGTTGAATCGTCCGTTTCAAAGGACGCGCTCCGTAAACCGGATCAAAGCCCACTTGCGCCAAATGCGAACGCGCTGCATCACTCAACTCCAGATTGATTCTGCGCTCATCCAAACGCTTTCTCAAACGCTCAAGCTGTATATCAACAATGTGCTTCAAGTCTTCAATGGTCAACGCGTGGAAGACGATAATTTCATCAACGCGATTTAAGAACTCCGGTCGGAAGTGACGGCGCATTTCATTCAACACGCTGTTTTTCATGCTGGCGTACTGTTCGCCTTCAGCTTTGCCGTTGTATTCGAGAATCAAATGACTGCCTATGTTCGAGGTCATGATGATAATCGTGTTCTTGAAATTCACCACCCGACCTTGCCCATCGGTGAGCCGCCCGTCATCCAGGATTTGCAGCAACACATTGAACACATCGCTGTGGGCTTTCTCTACTTCATCAAACAAAACTACCGAGTAAGGTCTGCGGCGCACCGCTTCGGTCAACTGTCCGCCTTCTTCGTAACCCACGTAACCGGGAGGCGCGCCCACCAATCGCGCCACCGTGTGCTTCTCTTGATACTCGGACATATCTATGCGAATCATGGCGTGTTCGTCATCGAATAAAAATCCGGCCAGCGCCCGTGCCAGTTCAGTTTTGCCGACGCCTGTGGGACCTAAAAAGATGAACGAACCAATCGGGCGATTGGGGTCTTTGAGTCCCGAACGAGCGCGCAACACCGCATCGGAAACTTTGTTGACGGCTTCATCCTGACCGATGACGCGCTTGTGCAGATGCTCTTCCAGCGCCAAGAGTTTCTGCAACTCGCCTTCCAGCAGTTTCGATACCGGTATGCCCGTCCAACGACTGACCACTTCGGCGATGTCCTCTTCGTCAACCTCTTCTTTCAGCAATCGTGTGCCGCTTTTGGGTTTGTCCAAACCGTCTTCATATTCCTGCAACTGTTTGTCTAGTTGATTGAGCTTGCCATAACGAAGTTCAGCGGCTTTGTTCAAATCGTATTCGCGTTCGGCCTGTTCGATGGCAACTTTGGTTTGCTCGATCTCTTCGCGGATGGCGCGAACCTTTTGCACGGACTCCTTTTCCGCTGTCCATTGCGCCTTGAGGGCGTCGGCGTTGGCTTTCAAATTGGCAACCTCTCTTTCCAATTTTTCCAAACGCCCTTTCGATGCCGTGTCGGTCTCTTTCTTCAACGCCTCGCGTTCGATTTCCAACTGCATCACGCGCCGCAAAGTTTCATCCAACTCCGCAGGCATCGAGTCAATTTCGGTTCGCAATTTCGCCGCCGCTTCATCCACCAAGTCTATGGCTTTATCGGGCAAGAAACGATCCGAGATATAACGATGCGACAACACCGCCGCCGATACCAGCGCCGCATCCTTGATGCGTACACCGTGATGCACTTCATAGCGTTCGTTCAAACCGCGCAGAATCGAAATGGTGTCCTCGACGGTCGGTTGGTCAACCGTGACCGGTTGAAAACGCCTTTCCAGAGCCGCGTCTTTTTCGATGCGCTTGCGATATTCATCCAAAGTCGTCGCGCCTATGCAATGCAACTCGCCACGCGCCAGCATAGGCTTTAACAGATTCGACGCATCCATAGAGCCTTCGGCTGCGCCCGCCCCGACTATGGTGTGCATCTCGTCTATGAATAAAATAATTTCGCCGTTCGATTCCTGCACTTCTTTGAGGACGGCTTTCAAACGCTCTTCAAATTCGCCGCGATACTTCGCGCCTGCAACCAGTGCGCCCATGTCCAAAGTGACGATGCGCTTATTTTTCAAACTCTCTGGCACATCGCCGCGAATGATGCGTTGCGCCAAGCCTTCGACGATAGCGGTTTTGCCGACGCCGGGTTCGCCTATCAAAACAGGATTATTTTTGGTGCGCCGCGAGAGCACCTGTATGACGCGACGGATTTCATCATCGCGCCCTATGACCGGGTCGAGCTTGCCTTGCGATGCGGCTTTGGTCAGATCGCGGCCATATTTTTCCAGCGATTCATAAGTCGCTTCGGGATTTTGCGTTGTCACACGTTGATTGCCGCGCACCTGTTTCAAAACCTCTTCGAGGCGTTTGCGATTGGCTCCCAGAGTGTTGAGCAGACGCGAGGCCGCGCCGCCTTCATCAAGGATAGCCAGCAACAGATGCTCTACGCTGATGTAATCGTCTTTAAGCTTTTTGGCTTCGTCTTCGGCGGCGACAAAGACTTTGTTCAAACGTGCAGTGATATAGACCTGATCCACCGGCCCCGAAGGGCTAGAGACTTTCGGGAATTTGGCGATTTCGGCTTCCAGGGCTGGTCGTAAGGAATCGAGATTGACTCCGGCTTTGACAATCACCGAAGTCACCAAACCGCCTTCCTGTTCGAGTAAGGCCATCAATAAATGTTCGACTTCAATCTGTTGATTGCTGTAACGAGTGGCTAAGGTTTGCGCCGCCCGTACTGCTTCCTGCGCTTTTTCCGTAAACCGATTGATATCCATTCAGTACCTCTATTTCCGTTCGTAATATTCAATTTGAATGCCAGAACCGATTATATAAATGGTATGAGTGTTAGTGCAACAAAAAATTTGATAGTGACTCGCTCAGATTTATAAGTCGTTTTTTATCTGGGCTTAAAAGTGCTGAGGTCAGCGAGTTCGCGGAAAAGTTGTTGTTCTTTTTCCGTAGGGTTGGGTGGCACGACGATTTTGAGTTTGATGTAATAATCGCCGCGACCGCCGCCGCGTTTGTTCAAACCATAGCCGCGCAAGCGCAGACGTTGGCCGCCCTGCGCTCCCGCTTGAATCTTCATTTCGGCTTTGCCTTCGATGGTTGGCACTTCTATGTTGGCACCGAACACGGCTTCCCAAGGAGTGATGGGAAGCTCTGCGTTGAGATCATCGCCGCTGACCGTAAAGACCGTATGCGGTTTGATTTTGATTTTGATGTAGAGGTCGCCGCGTTGATTGGTATTGTTAATGCGATGACCTTGACCGGCGGCTTTGATGACCGCGCCATCGCGTGCGCCCACGGGGATATTTACATCCACGGTCTTTTGGGTGACGACTTGGCCTGCGCCTTTGCAGGCGGGGCAGAGGTTGCTGCCCAATCTTTTTTCGCCGCGACAGGCCGGGCAGGTGCGAGCTTTTTGGCTGAGAGCGATTTTCTGGCGACCGCCGCGATGCGCTTCTTCGAGCGAGATAGCGATTTCGATTTCGGAATCGTGAGCCGAACGTGGGCGGTGGCTCTGCGTGGTTTGGCTGCGTGATTGGCTCTGTGAGCGCTGACCGCTTTGCGTGTTTGTCCGTCCGCCGAAAATCGCTTCAAAGAAATCGCTGAAGCCGCCGAAGCCAAAGCCTTCGTCGCTTTTGGTCGTGTCGCTGTGAAAGGCCTCGCGGAAATCTGTGGGGTAGCGTATGTTGGTGTGTTGCCAGCCGGGCGGCGGTGTGAAGTCCGCGCCGTTTTTCCAGTTCGCGCCCAACTGGTCATACTTGCGGCGTTTTTCGGGGTCGGACAACACTTCATTGGCTTCGTTCAATTCTTTGAACTTCTCTTCGGCGGCGGCATTGCCTTGATTGACATCTGGGTGATGTTGGCGCGCCAGTTTGCGATAAGCAGCGCGAATCTCTTCTTCCGAAGCGTTGCGCGCCACGCCCAGCACTTCATAATAGTCTTTGAATTTCACCGCCATTGCTTTGTCATTCTCTCCGAGAAGTAGGTACGAAGTCCATATCCGTGAAAATGTTTCTGAGGGTGTCAAACGCGACGCTCCGAAAAGCCCGAAGGGGTGCAAGTAAAAGTGAGACGCCAGCAAAAAGCAGGCTCCAGCTCGCCGCCCTGAAAGGGCGAAATTCTATAGCTTAGAGCGGTTTTTGTTTGAGATTACGGAAACCTCAAAGCCGTTAAGCGGCGGTCGAAGACCTTCGCGCGGTCGAAGACCGCTGCTCAACAATAGGGGGTTCCGTACACACCTATGCAAACCGCTCTAGCGAATTCATCCGCATGAGTTTTTTCGCACGGCCTTTTTTTGAAGGCGACAAGGCGCGGCTTTCTTTGTGCTGAGAAAAAAGTTGTGGCGGATAGACGCTACAGCCGAGTTCAGGTATTCTTACACTTGTCGTTGGCTATCAACCACAACACCAAAATCACCAGGAGGTATAGTTATTCCGAAAGATGATATGATTGCTGTCGAGGGCACGGTGAAAGACTCTTTGCCCAATGCTACGTTCAAAGTCCAGGTTGGCGAGGGACACGAAATCCTCGCGCACCTGTCCGGCAAGATGCGGAAAAATTTCATCAAGGTCTTGCCAGGCGATAAAGTCACGGTTGAACTTTCTCCTTATGACCTGACCAAAGGTCGCATCACCTACAGACATCGCAGCTAACGAAAGCCCGTCGCCGCAGGCTTGCTCATCCAGACCTGAAAAAAATAGGGCTGACAACGAAGCCAGCCCTGAACCTTTTTTGTGTCAATTGTAGCCGCTTGCGCGGCGTGTTATTGCAGCGCGATTTTCCTGATCTTCATATTTTCATAATCGGCTATGAACAGGAAGCCGCCGACAATCGCCAGTCCTCTGGGCGCGTTAAAGGTGGCGCGCAGTCCTGCGCCATCGCGGAATTTAGCGGCTCCGGTTCCGGCCACCGTGCTGACGTTGCCGACCGTATCCACGCGGCGAATTTTGAAAGTGCCGAATTCGCTGACCCATAGCGTACCGCTGGCATCTACTGCCACACCTATCGGCTGACCGAAACTGGCGAGGCTGCCGGGGCCGTCAAGGCTGCCGAAATCGCCGCTGCCAGCCAAAGTGTCCACTCTATGCGTCAACAGGTTGATGCGTCGTATGCGATTATTAGCCGTGTCTGTGACATAGAGGAGGCTGCCATCCGGTGACAGCGCCAGCCCTGTAGGAATATTGAATCGCGCCACGGCGGCATCGCCATCTATGAAGCCGGGGACGCCGTTACCGGCGATGGTTTCAACGACGAATTGCGCGCCGTTCTGCACCAGTCGGCGTATCGCGTGATTGCCGGTGTCGGTGAAGTATAACGACCCATCGGGAGCGGCGACGATTTCATCCGGTTTGCGGAACGCCGCGTTATTGGCAGCGCCTTCACGGAATCCATCTATGCCTTCCTTGGTGGCATTCAACTTCGCTTGTCTGGCCGGTTGGGTGATCGCTTCGGTGGTTCCGGCCACGGTATCCACGCGGACGCCGCTTGCCGTGCGGACGATGCGGCGCACCACGTCGTTACCGTTTTCCGTTACATAGATCGTGCCATCGGCGGTCACAGCGACGCCGTTCGGGAACGAGAAGGTTTCCGGTTTATTGGCGCTGTTGCCGGTATCGTGATAGCCGAAGTCGCCAGTGCCAGCGACGGTGCAGACTTCGCCGGTCGTCGGATTCAGCGTGCGTATGGCATGGTTCTGCTGGTCTGTGATGTAGAGCAGATTATCGGGGCCAGCGGCGATACGTCTGGGGCGACGAAAGCGAGCCGCTTCGCTGGCCAAACAACCGGAAAGCGCGAAGCCTTCGCGGCCATCGCCTGCCGCCGTAGCAACTTGATAATCCGGCACGATTTCAAAAGATGCGGTTTGCGAAAGATTGCCGTCCTTGTCTTTGATCTGAATGGTGTGCGTGCCGGACACGCTACGCAAAGCTTCCGGCACTACTATGGTCACGACGGTTTTGGTTGAAGAACGGATGTTGGCGGCCTGCCCGTCAATCGTGGCAGTAACGGCGTCGTTGAAATTGGTGCCGTAAACATCCACCGTCGGTTTGTTTTCGCCTATGCGTATGCGTGAAGGCGCGAGATTAAAAATAAACGGCCCTTTGGCAGGTGCTACCGGCAACAGCGTATCGCGCGATTGCACGCCGTCCTGTTCAACGCGAATGATTAATTGACCAGGCTGCGAACGGAATGACGCCGGAATCATGGCCTCCAGTCGCCCTTCTTTGCGTTGCGTGGTGGTGATGCGCGTGCCGTTGACGACGATGAAGGCGGTCGCTTTGAAATCGCCGCGCACTGTGAGCAGAAAATCCTCGTTGCCTTCATCCAGTTTTTCCGGGTCTATAGAGCCGATTTTCGCGGGACGCGGCACCACAAAAAAGTTTTCGGTGTTGGAAATTTTGCCGCCTTTATTGAGGATGTAAATCGGTATGGTAGCAGGGTCTTGCAAAAAGTCACCGGAAATCTGCACTGTCAATCGCTGACTGTTGATAAAGGTGGTGGCTTCGGCGGGAAACCCCCAAATCACTGCCGTAGAATTTTCATCAAAGCCCTCGCCGGTCACTTGAAACAATAAATCGGTGCCAGCCTCTTCCTGCGTGGCGTTGCCGCCCAGGTGCATACGCAGAGACGGTTCCCTATTGACCACGGTCAAGGTTCCGCTGGCGCTGCGCTGACCATCGGGATTAAGTATTTGCACGGTGTGGGTTCCGGTGCTGGCGATGGCCGAAGCCTCCAACTCTGCCAGGATGGTGCGATGTTTGCGAAAGATTCTTGGCGAACTCAATTCTTGGCCATCGAATAGAATCTTCGCGCCATCAGCAAAAGAACTGCCATCGACGCGCAGCGTAAACGAATCGCTGCCGACGGTAATGATGTCCGGGTGGACGCCTTTCAAGACCGGCGCGGCGGCCTGCCCGTAAGCATTTGGCGCTTGCTGGAAGCCCGGCAAGACCAGGCTGGATAACAATAGACCGCTGGTTAAAAGATATGCAATAACCTTCCTCATGAAAAATCTCTCCTTGACTACCTTCGCGCGAACGCTTGGTGAAGCATATAAATTTTTGATAATCGCTTGTATGAAGCTGGGCGTTGAACTTTGAACATAAGCTTGTTTGCTGAACATTTCGTCATGACTTAGAAGTTTTCTTACGTATCATCTTGCATAAAGAAATCTTCACACGCCGATAGGTAGGACGACCCCTCCGTTCCTTAGCACACTCATTTGGTCTGGCAGCGACCGAGAATTATACCCATCCCTGTGCAGCTTGCACAACCAAATCCGTTCGCCCTGCGAAAAGTTATGCCGAAGGTTTTGGGGCGGCAATCGTACCTTTCCGCGCCGCGATTTCGCGGCGCAGATTCGGCAGCGAGAATTAATTTTTGCGCTCAGATTCGTTCCAATTCGGCGACGGTTTTGGCCTCCGTAACATTGCCGGTGTTGCGCGTCGAAGCCGGTTCAAACAACATGACGCAGACCTCTTGTGCGGCGCACGGGCGATGCTCTACGCCTTTCGGTACGATGATGAATTCGCCTTCTTCCAACCACTCGCTGCGGTCGGAAAAGTCCATGCGAAAGCGCCCCTTGATGACCAGAAACATCTCGTCTTCGTGGTCGTGATGATGCCACACGAAATCGCCTTGAAACTTCACCAGCTTGACGTGCTGGCCATTCAACTCGCCGACGATCTTCGGTTGCCAGTAGTCGCCAAAGCGCGACAATTTTTCTGCGATATTCACTTTGTTCATGGCTTCACTCCGCGTTGATTTTGGCCAGTTGTTGGCGACCAAATTGATATGCCGCTTCAATGGCCGCGCCGCCCTGCGACAGTTTATCGGGACTAAGCGGCGGCACTTGAGGTTCAATCCACACGATTTTTTCCTGCATCTCGCCTAAGGCTCGCAGGCGATGTTGATCAATCTCCAGGCGCGCCGCCGTCAAGGCTTTTTCGAGCATGGCAAAAGCCGTCCAGTTGCGCTCGTGCAAGCTGCGCTCGTCGGCTCGCGTGGGCAGATAATGAATGATCAAGCGGTCGGGCTGTTCTCTCTCGACCAGAGTTTCGCAAGGCGTTTTGGCCAGAAAGCCGCCGTCCCAATAATCGCAACCGTCAATGGTTCGCGGCGTCATCAAAAACGGATAGCTGCAAGATGCCCGCACCTTGTCGGCAATAGTTCCCGTGGTGAAAGTCTCGTCCACGCCGCGAGTCAAATTAAAGGCGGTCAGATAAAGCCGTCGCTCGCATTCCGCAAAAGTTTTCACGCGCAGTTGACGCGCAATCAAACGCTCGAACCGCTGGCCTTTGAGCAAGCCACCAAAGCCACGCCCTTTCCTGAACAGCGCGCCCAGCAGTGCCGTGATGGTGTGATTGTCCCAGAAATCTTTTTTGCGAATCGTCAACAGGGTTTCGATAATTTCTGCTGCCGCCACCCCCGAAGCGTGCAGTGCTGCCACAATCGCTCCGGCGCTGGAACCGGCGATAGCGCAATATTCGATGCCCGCTTCTTCCACCGCCCGCATAAATCCGGCGTGCGCGAAAAAGCCGAAATATCCCGCCGATAAAACAATCGCGGTTTTTTGGTCTGCCGTCCGCTGTCCGTTGGCAGTGGTCAGTTGCGTTCGAGGGTTGGTCATGGATCTGCCCGTTGAAAAAATGAAAGAAACAGTTTGATACAACCATCCGCCCACTGACAACTGAGGATGGAAAATTACTCTATGGACAAGCGACAAGTTGCAATCTGATACGACGCTGCTACAATGTGAACCTTTCGCGGAGGACTATGTTCAAAGTCGCTTTAGTTGGAACCCACGGCATCAACAAAACCACCATCGCTTATGAACTCGCAGGGGTCTTGAAACGGCGCGGCAGGACGGTAGAATTATTGACCGAAATCGCCAGAGAATGCCCTCTGCCGCTCAACGAGCAAGGCACACGCGAAGCCTATCAATGGGTTATAGCGCGCCAGATTCAACTGGAGATCGAGAAATCGCCACGCGCTGAAATACTGGTCTGCGACCGCGCCGTGCTGGATAATTTCGCTTACTTTGTCCGCCGTTTCGGCAAGAGCGAAGCGCAATCCGCCGCTCTCTATACCTACTGTAGCGCCTGGATGGAGAGTTATGATCTGCTGGTGCGCTTTCCGGTGACGCGAGCCTTAACTTCGGACGGGTTTCGCTCGACCAACAGCGATTTCCAACGCCACATAGATGTGCTGTGCGATGAACTTTTCGAGAGCGCCTATAGCGCCCAAACCAAACCGTCCTATGTGCGCGGAGCGTTGACGGCGGCGCAGATCGCCGACCTCATTGTGCCAAATCTGCCCCCCGCGTAAGCCTTGCTTCTCAACATCGTGTTTCTCAAAGGGTCTGGCAATTTAGAGCCGTATTCAATTGCTCGTACAAGCGACCACCACCGGCTCGCCCGTACCTTTATCCGCAAAGCGCTCTAATAACCTAGACGACACGAAACCGGCTACTGTAGCCGGTTTCAAGTGGGTGTGGAGGGCGGAACGCAGGGCTATCTAGAGCTTTTAAGGGTTGTCCGGCGGCGCGGATTTCAACAGGGATTTACGAGTTAAAAATTACTGAGCAAAACCGCTTCTCTGTATAAATGACCGTGAGATATGGCCAACTGTTTGCCGCTTTTTGACCAGGCAAAATTAAAAATTCGGCGCTCTTGTGGTAAACTGAAAATCTCTTTCGCTTCGCCGCCCTCAAGGCTTTGCCGGAGAATCCTCGTCTTGCCTTTCTCCCAACTCAGATAATCGAAGGCTTTTCCATCGGCGGCTATTTCCATTGCGAAATTCGCAAGCTTGACATCGAAAAATTTTATCTCGCACGGATTTTCAGTCGCTACGATGCCGAGTTGAAAGTTGCTTTCGTCATCGTCGCCGCCAACCTTGTTCGCCCAATTGACAAACATCAGACGCTTGCCGTCCAGCGACAAAGACAAATGAGAAACCGGATTTGCCGCGCCTCTTTCCAAAAGCGTTTCCTCTATATTTTCCGCCAGATTCAAACGCTTAATGCCGCCGCCTTCAGGGTTGCGAAAGATGTAATAAAGAAATTTACCGTCCTGCGAAACTTGCGGAAACATTCTCCAACTCTCTTTGCCGTCGGTGATTTGCGTCAGGTTGCCGCCGTTGGCATCCATCCGCCAAATATTTACCAGAGGACTCTGGCTGGTGGTGAAGTAAATCGCTTTTCCGTCGGCTGAAATGGCGGGAGCAAGCGCGTGAAAATCTGTGTTCGCGGTCAACTGGCGGCGTGACAGGTCAGGTAAATTCATTGACCACAAATTCGCCACCGGATTTTCTTCGGTGTAGGAAACATAGACCAGTCGGTTTTCGTCCGCCCAATCGAGGTCTGTCTGTCCGACGTTGTTGGCGTTGCCGAAAGTGATCTGTTTTTGCTCATAGAGATTCTCTTGAGGGGCAATGAAAAGGTTGGAACTCTCGGCGATTTGCAACGCAAGAATTTTCTTGCCATCGGCAGAAAGCGAAATTTTCCCATAGCTGTTCAAGCCGTTGGTGATTCTTTGCGCCTCGCCATCAGGATAAAAAATTTTCCATAGATGAAAAAATTTCCCCCCGTCGCTTGCCGAAGCAATCAAGGAGTCGTTGTCGGGAAGCCAGGCGACTTGCTCAAATTGGCGCAGGGAAGTTTTGATTTCCTCTTTCTGTCCGCTCGCTTGGTCAACAACAAAAAGCGAGGTTCTGCGCGACGTAAAACTCTCGACGACGAAGGCGAGTTTCTGATGGTCAGGCGACCAGGAGGGCGCGCAATTGAATAAAAACATTTCGGGAAAATTCACCGCAAGAAGTTCTCGCTCTTCGCCGCTTGCCAAATTCTTAATCGTCAAAATCTGTTTGGCTTGCTCGGCGACATTGCGGACAAAAGCGATTTGCTTGCCGTCGCGTGAGACGCCAAAACTGCCCCAAGTTTTCTCTGCAAGCAATTTGGTTTCGCCGCCGAAACGCGAAATCTGCAAGATGCTTGCCTCCTTGCGGAGGACAAAGGTAGAGCGAAAAAAAATAAACTTGCCGTCCGGTGAAAACTGTAACGCGCCAAACGACGAAGCATTGGGAATTTCGAGTTTGATCTCTTGACTGGTGGTGATGTCTTTTAAATAAATCGCTTTTCCTCTGACAAACGCCGCAAAATTGCCATCCGGCGAAAGCGTCAGATGCCAGATGTCGCCGGTGTTGGTGAGCGATTGGAATTTGACGATTTCAATCGGCTTGCGGAAAAAAGAAAGGATTTGCGGACGAAAAAACCGATAGCCGAAAAAGCCTGTGGTCATCAGCAAGATCGCGCTGCCTAGCAGAACGAGGCTGAGTCTTTTCCCATTTCGTGGTTGAGTTGCTGCTAGATTTGCTGGTTGATTTGCTGCCAGAGTGGATGGATGAACTTCAGCAATAATATCTTCGAGGGGTTCTTGGCTGCCATTGGTTTTGGCTTTGGCAATTTGGTTTGTGTCTTTCTCCACAAGGCGCACGGGAACGGTTATGCGATAGCCGCGCCGCGTGCGATTTTCGATTAACGGTTGCTTGTCCGAATCGCTCCCTAAAATTTTTCGCAAAGTGTAAATGTTTTGCGTCAGCACGCCGTCTTCGACAAAGGTATCGGCCCACACCCTGGCAAAAATTTCTTCCTTGGAAACAAACTCGCCCTGCCGCTCAAGCAGCAAGTGCAAAAGCTCCGCCGCCTTTGGCGACAGCAAAATCAACTCGTCCTGGCGATAAAGTTTCTGCTTGCCGCCGTCAAAACGAAACTCGCCAAACTGATATAAGTTGTTGATTTCACCAGCCATAAATCTTTTGAGAATTCTTTTGAGAATTTTTGAGCGAATCTTTGAGGACTTACGAAAGACCTTTGCGCCATCCTCGTCGTCAGATTACCGATACCAAGACGAACCCGATGGAGTCTTGATATTAGCAACAAAATTTAAGAGGAGAAAAGAAAAATGTTGAAAAGAAATTTAGTTATAATCGTCATCGCCAGTTTGCTCTTGATCGCTTCGAGCCAGACCTTCGGACGAACCGATAAACCCAAGGCAACAGGGAAACAGCCTGCGGGAGCTACGGTTTCCGGTGGCATCGCTCCATCCTCGACCACAATCGCAGAGCAGCCAACAACCCGTAGCAGCGGCAGACGGCAACACTCGCCAATGGTAGCCAAGCCGCCAAGCACAACTACTGCGAAGCCCTACATAGGTGGCTCTGAGGACGGACAATCAATCAAACGCAAGCAGCCGCGTAAGCGTCAAAACAAGCAGCCAAACGCCGTGCAAAGTGATTCCCCTGCAACACCGCCGTTGCCAGCCCAACAAACAAAAACCGCCAAACCTTTTGTCGGCGGCGGTGAGGACGGACAATCCATCAAGCAAAAACAACCGCGTCACCGAAAGCCTGGAAGAAGACAGCATGAACCTTAATTGGGGGTGTCGTGACGCCGTTCAATAACCCTTCACAACGCGAGTCGCGTTGCTGAAATTTGCGAGCGTAAGTTGACCGCAAATCTTCTTACGCCCAAACAAAACAAACAAGGAGAAAAGAAATGTTGAGAAGAAATGTAATCACTATCGTCATCGCCAGTTTGGTAATGATTTTTACAAGCCAGGTGTTCGGACTGGAAAAACCTCGCAAGGTAAAAGGGAAACAGCCTTCAGGAATACTCACGGAGACAGGAATACCTTTTAAGGCGAAGCCAAATTCGTCGCAGTCAAAAAGCAAACGTCGGGGGAGGTGGGAAGGCCCCGAATACGATGCGTTGAAAGATAATCTCCGTATGAAACCGAAACAGGCGCGAAACCGTTTATCGAAACCGTCGAACCGACATGGTAAATCTGCAAAAGTCGAGCCGAAGATGATCCATAAGCCGACTGTAAAATCGCCGAAAACCAGCGGCTATATCGGCGAAACCGAAAAAAATGTAGCCGCCCCGGCTGGCGCTCAAAAAACGTCGAAGCGAAATAAAAATGAAAAACAATCAGGGTATCGAAGTGGAACATGACGAAACTCATCGGACAAAAACGGGTCGCAGAAATCAGTAATCGCTTAGAGGAAAGGAGAGCGCCTGAAAAAATCTATTGCGAAATTGTTTTATAGCGGCTTGCAAATATGTGCGACTTGTTGAGAGGCGGTCTCCGACCGCCGCACGGCGGTCTCCGACCGCCTCTCAACAAGGTGTCGTGGGTCGCAAGCAAATGAGATTTGCTATATGTGTCACGGCTCTCCCTCGTCGTTGTCGGTTACTGTCAAGGCGCAGCATTCACAAAAGGCGCTCGGCTTTCGCGCTGTCAAATATGGTGAGGTAAAGATTATGAAGATTCTAAAAACCACTCTTATCACAATTGCTCTGTTGATGTTCGGTTGCCGCAAACCTGTAGCGGTTGAAATCAAAGATGTCTGCTCGCAGCCCCAAGGCACCAAGGTGATTATTCAAGGTTTCATATCGCTGCCGCAACAGATCGAAACCATCCAACTAACCAGAAAAGGGCGCGTCGAAGCCGTCGGCTTACAGCTTTTTCTGATGACCAAAGCTAATGCGACGGGCGAGCGTGTGAGGGCTACTTTTTGGGTCAGCGATAAAGGCGAGCCGAACAAAATTAAACCCTTGTCGAAAGGCTATACGTGGAATGATTTGCTGGTTTATACCAACGACGGCAAAGCAATCGGCGCAGGTCAAATCGTAAAAATTACCGGCGAAACCAAAAGCGATGAAAAATACGGCTGCGAAGTGAACGTCAGCAAAATTGAAAATCCGTAACTTTTTTGCCGCCAGCTTCTGCTCTCGACTTTGTACAATTTCAGATTGGACAACACCCGTTAAAAGCTGACGTTGCGGTTCGCCAGTTGAATTATTGAACATCACTTCAAAAGCTGAGGTGCAATCATTTCAGGGGGTTGAAAAAGCCAATGAGCTTAAAGTCCAACCTACACTAAGCAAGCAAAGTTTTTTTGCAATCTCCCCAACGGCAGTTGGGGGATGGTTAAAGTCCAACCTTGAGCCTCGGGCAAGGTTGGACTTTAACCATCCCCCGATTTCCATCGGGGGGATTCGTTGAGCTTTGGCGGCGTTTTGTAGGCTGGACTTTAACCATCCCCCGATTTCCATCGGCGGGATTAGCAAGTCTAGTTCGCCGCTGAAAAATGTACCAAGTCGAACTGAGAATTTTTGCGCGAATCTTTGCGGACGGACGAAAAAGCTTTCGCCGCGCCGCAAAAAAACTTCTCGAAAAAATGTTGCAAGTATGAAAAAATGTCTTGCAACGACGTTTCATCCGTGATACATTCCTTCCCGCACCGATAGAACAACAGAAGGAGGAACACACCATCATGGCAAGTTTCAATAAAATCACTATCGTTGGGTATTTGGGGCGCGACCCGGAAATTCGTTACACTTCACAAGGCACCGCCGTTTGTGATTTTTCTGTAGCCACCACCGAACGCCGCAAAGACAAGACCGGCGAGATGCAGGAAGTGACCACTTGGTTTCGCGTCAGTCTCTTTGGCCGACAAGCCGAAATCGCACATCAATATTTAAGCAAAGGCCGTCAGGTCTATGTCGAAGGTTCTTTGTCGCAACGCGAGTGGACAGATAAAGACGGTGCTGCGCGTACCAGTTTGGAAGTACGCGGCTCGGACATTCAATTCTTAACACCGGCTGCGGATCACGAACAGCCGCAAGCGGCGGTCGCCAAAGCTGGCGTCAGCGAGATGCGCGAAGCCCGTCCGACTTCGACCACTGGCGGCAATCGCACGCCAACGCCTAGCGCTCGTCCGGCGTCGCCTTCTTCAAAGGTCGCGTTTGACGAAGACGATATACCGTTTTAAGTAGTCCCCTGAGCCAACACCCACACGGGTGTCGCACAGAGTCCCCGCAGGTAGAGGCAAAGTATCGGCAGGTTTTTCGTTAGGCCCCTAACTTCAGATGCTTTGCTTCTACTCATTTTTACCTAGCTCTTCTTCCTCCTCGCACGGCGAGGCCAATCACAACCAGAATCTTTGACAAAGGAGCAACCTTATGAGTAATACCGTAAAAGCAATTCCAGAGGGATTTCATTCCATCACCCCGTACTTGAGCATTCGTGGTGCTGCCGACGCCATCGAATTTTACCAACAGGCATTCGGCGCTATTGAGCTTTTCCGCATGGCTGGAGCCGATGGCAAGATCGGCCACGCGGAAATTCAAATCGGCGATTCCATTATCATGCTTGCCGATGAAAATCCTGAAATGGGGCATCGTTCGCCGCAGGCATTGGGCGGCTCTCCCGTCGGCTTGGTGATTTATCTGGAAGACGTGGACAGCACCTTTCAATGCGCCCTCAGTGCCGGAGCGACAGAAGTGCGCCCCTTGCAAAATCAATTTTACGGCGACCGCATGGGAACGGTCAGCGATCCTTTCGGATATGAATGGTCGCTTGGCTCCCACATAGAAGATGTCTCGCCCGATGAGTTGTCGCGTCGCGCCGAAGCCGAATTCGCCAAGGTGGCCGCCGCACAGAATTCGTAAGCAAACGAAACCTCAGTCCGGCATAATGCCGTTGTGATGAGAGGATGAGAGCCAGAGCCTTCAACCTATCGGCTGTAGTCGAGTTATCGCAGAGCGAAAGCGAAGCGCTGAACTCTCCTCCTCTTATCACTGAACGCTTCCCGCCCATTTATGAAATGCGCCTGCTGATGGTAAGCTTGAAGCGGTGTTCAAGCCTTGCCTCACAATGCCACAAGCCTTCTAACAATCCGGCGATGAACTCCAAATCAAACATACAGAGACGAGGTGACCAATGTTGAGTCAGGCTGAGAAGGGGAAAATCTTTCGCGCTCTTCATGAGCGACCCGGCAGCTTTATCATTCCGAACCCTTGGGATGTGGGAACGGCGCGAATACTGGCTTTTCTTGGGTTTGAAGCGCTGGCAACGACCAGCGCCGGGTACGCTTTTTCTGTCGGTCAGCCGGATAACGCGATTGAACGCGACGAGATGATGCGGCATATAGCGGCTATTGTGTCAGCTACCGAGTTGCCGGTGAGCGCAGACCTGGAACACGGCTTTGGCGATAGCCCGGAAACGGTTGCGGAAACTCTTCGACTGGCTGCCGCTACAGGGCTAGTTGGTGGCTCCATCGAAGATTCTACCAAGCGTCCGGAGCCGCCGATTTATGAATTTGAGTTGGCGGTCGAGCGTGTCCGTGCAGCGGCTGAGGCGGTGCGCGCTTTACCATTCTCTTTCACTTTAACCGGGCGTGCGGAAAATTATCTGGTTGGTCGCCCCGATCTCAAAGACACCATCAAACGGCTGCAAGCTTTTCAGGAAGCCGGAGCCGATGTTCTCTATGCGCCCGGTCTGACGAATAAACAAGATATTATCTCGTTGGTCAGTTCTCTGGATCGCCCTGTGAATGTGGTTATGGGACTGCAAGGCGTGCCATTAAATCTTAGCGAGCTATCCGAGATGGGCGTCAAACGCATCAGCGTGGGTAGCGCGCTCTCGCGTGCCGCGCTCGGCGCTTTTCTTCGCGCTGCACGCGAGATGCAAACGCAAGGCACTTTCACCTTTGCTGATGAAGCGGTAAGCTACAAGGAAATCACCGCCATATTCAAAGCCTGACAGTCGCTATTGAAGCGCTTCGTGCGATCTCCACAGGATGGCTGAAGCAGGCGTCGCCAAATTGCCTGGGCGCTTGGAATAGGCAAGCGCGTTGAAGAAGTGAGAAGTAAGCAGATGGCTGCTTGCTCTTGCCTTCGACCCCCGTTGCAACGGATACCGATGGCAATTGATGTGCGTAGTCATGGCAATCAAGAAGCGCAATAAAAATTTGTTGGAACTGCTACCCGACTGATTTACTACCCTCAAATTCATTGCTGATTTTGTTCAAACTGCTATCGCCGATTGCTGTAAACGATTTTCTTTACTTGCCGATTGATCGCGATTGACTGCTTGAATGAACCGCAACAGAGCCTCACTGACGGCAACCTTGGAACAACAATTTGAAGAGCCAAACGAAAGGGCAAAGCGCAGAATGAGTTTGCTTTGCGTGGATACTGAGCGGATGATGGCCTGAGCCAAGACCGCAGGATTGGTGAACTGCAACTGTAGGGTTGACATTTCGTTGGTCGGGAAATACATTTCAGGAGCAATCTTTCAGAATCAATACGGACAGCGCTAGTCCGGCTTTAGCAAACGTGCGATTTTGCTGAAGGCAAGAATTAAACATAAGATTTTGTTGTCGGTGAATCCAACCCTGAAACCCTCGCCGTAATGCACGGTGAGTCAAAAACGCAACGACTCTGGAAAAATCTATGATTCTTTTGCGTAAACCGAAAATCCAACTCCAAGAAAGGAATTCTTGAAAATGAAAAAACTATTTACTGCTGTACTAATCGTCGGAGCGTTGATGCTTGGCTCCATGAATGTGTTGGCACAAGACACCATGAGCGATAAGAGCATGAGCAAGAAGCATATGAAGACGAGGTCGCTGTATCATCGGCTCGGTGGCAAAAAAGCCATCAAAGCCGTGGTGGATGAGTTCGTCAACAATGTCGCCGGTGACACCCGCATCAACAGCTTCTTTGCCAAAACCGCAGCCGATCCGAAACGGCTGAAAAAATTCAAAGGACTGCTGGTGGATCAGATTTGCCAAGCCAGCGGCGGCCCTTGCCACTACAAAGGCAAAGATATGAAGACGGCGCACAAAGGTATGGGAATCAGCGGCGCAGATTTCAACGCCCTGGTCGAAGACCTGGTGAAAGCGCTGGATAAATTCAAGGTCGGCGAGACCGAGAAGAACGAATTACTCGGCGTGCTGGGACCGATGAAGGGCGACATCGTAGAAAAATAAACCAGCTGTAATCATTTGGTTTCTGCCTGTTAGCGTTGAAGTCGCTGACAGGCATTTTTTTATGGGCCGGTGACTTTCACACGGTTCGCTGGCTTTTGCTTTTTTGAACCGCAGAGGACACAGAGGGAACGCAGAAGATAGGCGAGAGGTTCACGTTGCCCATAGCCGACGAACGCTGGAATGGGATCAGTGTTACTCCGCCGATTTTTGCAGCGGCGAACAAGATGCCAGAATGCTCAAGCGATGAAGCGTTCGATAATTCGTTTAGGCCAATAAAAAGCCTCGCCTCAACAACCCGCGCCTCCGTTGCTCTAGGATGCTTTGCTGGTCGTTGAGGCGAGGCAGAAAGCCGCTGATGGTTTCAATCGTCAAGCAAAAGTTTTGCAAGGTTACAGCATCTATTGCGGCGCATCAGGCGTGCTGTTTCACTTTTGCCTTTTGCCTTTCTATGGCTCAGGGTTCTACTTTAATCACGCCGGACATCATCTTGCCGCCTTTGTCGCCGTGCAGTCCGCAAAAATACGGCACGCTTCCGGGAGTGTCGAATTTTTGCTCGAATTTGCCGCCTGCCTGTAGCACTTCCGACTTGAACGAATTGTCGTCGGCTTCAACCGTGTGGCGACCGCTTTCGTCCGTCCATTCAACCGTGGTGCCGACTTTGATGGTCAATTCTTTCGGCTCGAATTGGAAGTTGGAAATCTTGACCGTTACTTTTGCATCTGCAGGTTTGTAATTTGGTGCGATGATTACTGGCTGTTTCACCGGCGCTGTGCGGATGTACCAGAAATAATAGGTGCCAAGGCCAAAGAGAATCACCAGCCACCAGAGCGTCAGTTCGGTCAGCATCCACGGGCGGTAGCGGTCGAATTTCAGTTTCGCAGGCAGTAGATTCGTAGCGGCGACCAGCACGATGTAAAGTCCCAGCACTTCGGCAAGCGTGCCGAGCGCCGCGTGTAAAAAGGCCGAAAGATAATAAGCGTCTTTGAGACCGGCGGGAATCTGCGGTTGTACCTGTTTATAAAACGACGGCACCATAATCAAAAAAATCATCAGCAGATTCAACAGCATCACCGATGACTGACAAATTTTATGCGCCTGGAAATTCTTTTTCTTCGCCAACTGTCGGCCAACCAACAGCGCTATGCCCATAGCGATTTGCACGACCAAATTTATGTCGGCGTAAAAAGTCGCGCCTGTCCCTAGAAATCCCTTCATAGCTTTTCTCCTTTGTGTATGGAATGGTTTGGTGAATCGAATGCCTCTGATGAAGCCCTGCTGAAAGCCATAAGTACGGACAAAGGGCGAAAAGGGATTGATAAAAAAAGCCCGGATTTGCTGCGTCTAACGGTTGCAAAAAAGCCTGTAGCGCACTAACCTGTGCGGCAACATCAAAGGGAAAGTGAAACGCAGATGAACGAACACGAAGAGATGGTGACGACCGCCGATGGCACTACGCTGTACACCCGGCGTTATGCTAAGGCCGATGCTCGAGGCGAAATCGTCCTCGTGCATGGTTTCGGCGAACACTCTGGCAGATATGACGCGCTCATCCAACACCTGCTCGACAAAGGTTACGCGGTGACCGCTTATGACCATCGCGGACACGGCAAATCCGGCGGGTTGTATGGACACATAGAGCGTTTTCATCAATACGAAGACGACCTCGATGGTATCGTCGCGAAAGTTCGTGGTTACGCGGCGGCGAAAAATCTTTTTCTCATTGGCCACAGCATGGGCGGATTGGTTACTTTGCGTTATCTGACCAAACCCCGCGCCGGCATACGCGGCGCGGCGATTTCTGCGCCGCTGGTAGCCATTCGGGCGAAAGTTCCGGCGCATAAATTGTTGGTTGGCAAAGTAAGCGCGGCGCTTTTGCCACGCCTCAGAATGAAGAATGAAATTAATCCTGCGGTGTTGAGCCGCGATGCGGCAGTCGGACGCGCTTATGCCAAAGACCCTTTAGTCGGCAATATGGTCAGCACGCGCTGGTTTGCCGAAGCGCTCAAGGCGATGGCGGAATTGCAGCGGCAGGCTTCGCAAATCACCTCGCCGTTATTGGTCATGCACGGCACGCAGGATAAACTGGCGAATGTCGAAGCGACGAAAAGCTTATTCGAAAATCTTGCGTCATCGGACAAAAGCTTGAAGCTGTACGAAGGCTATTATCACGAATTGTTCAACGAACCCGAAAAGCATGAGATTTACGAGCGCGTCACCGATTGGCTAGCGCCGCGCTGTGTTTGACGTGCATTCAGCTAATTCATGATTATCGTTTGGCGGTCGCTTCGCCATAGGCGGCGGCGATGGCCGGATACGCAACATAGTTGGCAAACAGCGCTTTTCGGACGCGGGACTCGCCCGCAAGTTGATTGCGAAATTCAACCAGACTGACGCTCTTTCGCGTTTGTTCAAGGGGTTCGCCACGGGCAACCGCCGCTTCGACCTGTTGTTTGATCGAGGCGAACAGATCAGCGAGAGTTTTCACATACGCATCGTCGCGCAGGCTTGCGGCATTATAAACGCAGAGAAAATTTCGACGCAATGCAAGGGGTGAAGCGGCAGCGTAGAGCCAGAGCGTTTATGAATGATCGCCGCAGATTTCTTTGCAGCGCTGTTTGGCATAACTCCATGCAGAAAATGTGCAGTCGCTGTCGGCGCTGGAAATCCACGGGTCTTCACCGAAAGCGGTGTAGCTGCTGAACAATTTTTCCGCAGATATTCCCTTGCGATAACTGTCCAAAAGAGTGCGGTCAACGATCTCTTTGCACTTCTCGATTGCCGATTGGCAATCGTCGAAAGTGCCAAGCCGATAGCGTTCGCTGTCATCCAGGTAATGAAAATTATCGTCAACGAAGACCTGATATTTTCCCGACTTGGCGTCTGCCATACGGCCTCTCGGCGGCGCTCTGTGCCTGCCAGCGCCGCCGCGCAAAGAGCGCATCCGCACAGCGCTGCGGTGATGCGCTGCCAGTTGAAAATTTTGCCGTGCGAATGGTTCATTCGTCGGCGCACTATTTTTTGATGTAAGGTGCAAGCAACTTGGTCCAGGCTTTTTCTACCTGCGCGTATTCATCGGCGCAACGTGCGGCGCGGTCTTCCGGCAGAATCTCTTTCTTGACCAGATAATCGAACTTCTTTTCGTTCTGCCCATAAACCAGACAGATGATGTTATAGAAGCGCTGCATCCCCAGCGAATGCTCGTCCCAATAAGCCAGTTCCTCTATGTTGCTATCACGGCGTTGCGCCTCCAGATAAAAGGCTCGTGCGCCATCCAGCGCCGCTTTCTCGCCTTCGTCGGTGCCATCGGCGAGCAGATAAGTGGAGAGTTGATCCACGGCGTCTTCTTCTTTGCCGGTGATCGGCAGATCATAAATGTGGATGAAGGCGTGACCCAGTTCGTGAAAAAAGGTGTGAATGGTGGCACCGATTACCGCATCATCCAAAGCCTCCGGCGATTTTTCATGTTTGGCGAAGACTTCATAAAAATCTTCAATCAACTCATAGCACATGGAAAGCTTGCGAGTTTCAGGATCGTAAAAAGCATTGGCTTCGCCGCATTCGGTGAAGGTGAGATAGACATCGGTGGGCAGCGCAAAAGTATCATTGAGATCGGCAGCGATGCCTTCTAGGACTTTCTCCCGCTGTAGTTCAGTTTGGAATTTGGCAAAGTCCTTATTCTTGACCTTGGTGTAAACGACTTTGAAATCGCCTTTGTCGGCGATGGTCGCGGCTTTGGCTTTGGCTTGCGCCGCCAACGAAGGGCGCACGCTGGCCGTGAGCGGCGTTTTGCGGGTTCGCGCCGCAACCTGTGAATTGCCGAGACGGCTGGAAAGGATAAATAAAAAAACGAGTGCCAGCGCCAGAACGATTGCTCCGGCACGAGGCGCAGGGCGCGTGAAGCGACGCCGGTAATGACTTGGTTTCATGAGGTATTTTCTCCCAGGGTTTTGGTATGCAGTACGCTGTGAATTTCAATCGGCAGAGATAGTTTATCGAAATAGAAAAATTAAGCAATCCAAGGGGAACTGCGCTTACCGGGGGCGAAGAAAAATCAGCGCAACAGCAATGGTGTTGCAGCCACGGCAACGCGGATAGCGGTCATTGAGTGTTTCAGCTTGCTCGAAATCAACGACCCTCTTCAGTCGGCGGTTTCCGGGCATTGGTCTATGTATTTCACGAAGATCAATTCGTTGTGTTTTTCGTTGTAGATGAGTTCGTCTATGACTTGCGCGGCGAGCATGATGCCGAAGCCGCCCGGACGCATACCTTTTTCCTGGCGGACTTCCATGTGATGAAACGGGTCGTCGTCGGGATTGGCTATGGCCGCGTGTTGGAGTTCAGCGAGTTGAAAGCCTTCGCCGGGGTCTTTGATGGAATACAAAATCGCCCGTTTCATTTTGATGTATTTGACTTCGACCTGTTTCGCGGGGTCGAGTTTGCCGCCGTGTTCGATGGCGTTGTTGAGCATCTCGCGAAACACCGAGCCGATGGCTTCGCGGGTCTCTTTGGGCAAATAGCCGTGCATCTCCGACAGCACTTTTTGAATTGGCTCGACGGCGTTCAAATCACAAGGGACGCGCAGTTCAATCCAGTCAGCTTTGGCGGAGATGATTTCGATTTTGCACATGGTCGTGCGTTCGAGAACCGTCTGCACGGAATCGCGCAGAGCGTCCAACTCGAAAGGCTTGGACAAAAAATCGCAGACCTGATTGCGTAACGCGCCGATGATTGCCGAAGGGGTGCGCTGGCTGGTCATCACGATGGCGCGCATATTGGGCTGCGCGGCGCGCGCGCAGGCTAACAGTTCCATGCCGTCCATGCCCTGCATCACCACATCGGTCAACAACAGATCAACCGGCTCGCGTTCGATGACCTCCAAGGCGGCGTTGCCGTTGACCGCTTCTATAACCTTATAGCCTTCGGCAGCGAGAAAGGTGCTGTACTTTTTTCGACTGGTTGCGTCGTCTTCTGCTATCAGCAGCGTGTTTGCCATAGTGATTTCACCACCGCTTATCTTCACACAGGTTACGCGAAACGAAAAGATATTATTGTTCGCAAAATACCATGCCGATGCGCGTAGTTGCAACTTTCTGCCCACCTTCCGGTCTTGAATTCATGGGTAGCAACGCTTAATATGACGCACGATGTTTCCAGCAAGTTTATGATTCGCCGCAGGAGAAAAATTTGAGCGACCACTTTGCCGACAACGACACTTCGCCTATACGGGAAGGCGAGGAATTGAATAATGCCGCGCTCGAAGCCTACTTGCGCGACCATCTGCCGCCACGGTTGCAGGGCGAATTCTGCGATCTGAATGCGCCGTTACGGGTGCAACAATTTCCCGGCGGCCATTCCAATTTAACTTACCTGGTCAGCCTGTTCGGGCGCGAATTCGTGTTGCGTCGTCCGCCGTTTGGCCCGGTCGCGCCGACCGCTCACGATATGCCACGCGAATATCGTTTGTTGGCGGCCATTCATCCGGCTTTTGGTTTCGCGCCGAAACCGTATTTGCTCTGCGAAGATGTGTCGGTCATCGGCGTGCCGTTTTATTTGATGGAACGGCGGCGCGGTCTGGTGATTCGTCGGCAGTTGCCGGAAGCCTTGAACCAGCCGCAGACTTTGCGAGCCATCAGCACGGCGATGATCGAGACCTTGGCAGCGCTGCACGCCGTGGATATTTATGCGACGGGCTTGACGAACCTGGGCAAACCCATAGGCTTTGTGACGCGCCAGGTCAAAGGCTGGACAGAGCGCTGGCATCGCGCCAAGACCAAAGAGATTCCGGAAATTGATGCCGTGGCGCAATGGTTGTTGGACAAACTGCCGCCCGAACCCGACCCCGCAGCCGGTCGTCCCGCGACTCTGGTGCATAACGATTTCAAACTCGACAACGTGATGCTCAATCCGCAGCAGCCCGCCGAGGTCGTAGCGGTGCTGGATTGGGAGATGTGTACGGTGGGCGACCCGCTGGTTGATTTAGGGATTTTGCTTTGTTATTGGGCGGAGAAAGACGACCCCGAAGACCGCCGCGAAGCCATCAGCCCGGTCACTGTACAAAGCGGTTGGATGACGCGCCAAGAGATCACCGCGTGTTATGCCGAACGCACCGGGCGTGATGTTTCGAGAATTGATTTCTATGAAATTTTTGCCATCTTTAAAATCGCCGTCGTTGTCCAGCAAATCTATTTTCGCTATGTGCGCGGCCAGACGCACGACGAACGCTTTGCCGCCTTCGGCCCACGCATAGAAGGCTTGGCAAGAGCGGCGCTCGAACTGGCCAGGCAATCGAAACTTTAAGGGAAAGTATGAAGTATGAGCGATGAATAAGGAGAGTAGCAAAACCGTTCATCGTTCATACTTCCTCAGTCATTGTTCACACTTCATCGTTTATTTTTATGTCCATCATTTACTTCATACGTCACGCGCAAGCGGGAACCCGCGACAACTACGACCGGCTTTCGGCACTTGGCCAGCAACAGGCGCAACTGCTGGGCGACTATTTTGCCGCGCACGGCATACGCTTTTCCGCCGTCGTCGCGGGCGCTATGCAACGACAGCGGCACACCGCCGAACTGGTGTTGCAGGGTTTGAGCAACGCCGGTATAGCGACGCCCGCTGTGCAGGTGGATGAACGCTGGAACGAGTTTTCGTTGTTGAGCGTCTATCAATCGTATATTCCGCGACTGATTGCCGAAAGCGCAGAATTCGCCCGCGATTATCAGGAGATGCAGGAGGTTTTGCAGCAAGACCCGCACGCTGTACGCGGCGCAACGGGGCGTTGCGATGCGGCGGTCATCATCGCCTGGATGCAGAATCGCTATCCGGAATTCGGCGGCGAATCGTGGTTGAATTTCAAAGGTCGCATCGTCAACCGTTGCGCCGCGATGGAAGACGGCGGCAATGAACGCCTCGTCGCGGTCTTCACTTCAGCGACGCCGATAGCCATCAGCACCAGCCACGCTCTGGAATTGAAAGACGAAAAATTGTTGAGCATTTTAGGCGTCATCGCCAACACCAGCGTAACCGTGATGCGAAAGACCGGTGATGACTTGCGCCTCTTCAGTTTCAACTCGACGCCACATTTAAACGATGCCAATCGCACCTACAGATGAAGCGATGCTGTGAGCGAAAACTCCAGGCTTGTTTTGGCGGTTGAACCTGACTACTATTTTGCCGGGCGCAGTTGGCTGTGCTTGAGGATTGGGAAATCTAACGACGATGGAAAAAGTACCCGCGCCGCGTAACCGGACTATGTTGTTGAGCGATGACGAGCGCGAGTTTTATCAACAACGCCTGCTCAAGCTTTCCCGTCCCGCAACGATAAACGACGTGCTGGATAAAACCATCTGCATGGACAGCTTCGAGGCTTTGCCCTATTTGCCCGATCAATCCCTGGACTTATTGTTTGCCGACCCGCCTTACAATCTTTCCAAAACTTTCAACGAGCAGAAATTTCAGCGCACCTCACTCGGTGAATATGAAGCGTGGCTGGACTCTTGGTTGGCGTTGACGATTCGCCTGCTGAAACCTTCGGCGTCAATTTATTTGTGCGGCGATTGGCGCTCTTCGGCGGCGATTCATCGCGTCGGCGCAAAGTATTTTAAGGTGCAAAACCGCATCACCTGGGAGCGCGAGAAAGGGCGCGGGGCAAAATCGAATTGGAAAAATTGCTCCGAAGATATTTGGTTTTTTACGCTCTCCGATGACTACACCTTCAATGTCGAAGCGGTAAAACTCAAGCGCCAGGTCTTGGCTCCTTACACTGATGACAGCGGCGCGCCGAAGGATTGGGACGAAGGCGAAAACGGCAGACATCGCTTAACGTATCCGTCAAATTTTTGGCATGACTTGACCGTGCCGTTTTGGTCTATGCCGGAAAATACCGATCACCCTACGCAGAAGCCCGAAAAGTTGTTAGCAAAAATTCTGCTCGCCAGCAGCAACGCAGGCGACCTGGTGTTAGACCCTTTCTTAGGTTCCGGCACAACGTCAGTGGTCGCCAAAAAATTAAAGCGCCACTTCGTCGGCATAGAGCTAGACGCGAAGTATTGTTGCTTTGCCGAAAAACGCTTGGCAATGGCCGACCACGAGAACAGCATTCAAGGCTACCACGATGGCGTGTTCTGGGAGCGCAACACGCTCGCCGAACAAAACAAAGGCAAGAAGAGTAAATCAAAAACGACCGAGTGATTCGTTAGGGTTGTGGATGCAGTAAAGTGCAACTCTGTACGAGCGACCCTGCGGTGGTCGCCCGTACAAGGCATTGGAAAATCTCTCAAGTCTTGAATTTTACCCAAAGGAAATTGCGAAGATAGGGCAACGAATAAATCGTTTTGAGCGGATCAAAGAATTTTGGCTCTCAAAAGAAGAATGACTTTGATAAGGGAAGCTGAAAGCTGTGAGTACGCTTTGCTTAAAAACTTATACACAGCTTTCAGCTTCCCTTCAATCTTATTGCTTCACCTGGGCGCTCGTCGAAACCAGTTTCAATTTCCAATCCTTGATCGGCGTGTCGCCTACCATTAAATTCGAGGTCAGAAAATACAAGCGTTTCGTCGCGGCGCTTTGTGGCGCGGTCTGAAAACGCATATTCAAAAAGTACGGCGGAATGGATTGATAATAGAGCGTCGCCTGCACCGTCACCGTTTTCGCATCTATGCCTTTGGGCAAGGCAACTTCATACGTCACCACATCCGTGCCGCTGCCATCCTGATAATTCGGGTCTTGCGCCGCATTGCCTTTCGGATGGGTCGCTTCGATGTAAGCGTGCGGAATGGCATCGCTGGGGCCTTTCTTCGTCCAGCCTTGCGGCAATAGGCGATTATCTTTTACCTCGATGTCGCGGTGAATGAAACTGGTAGTGAATTTGCCTTTGGCGTCCTGCAACAACTCTTCGTAAATCTGCACCTGATTTTGCGACGTGATGGTTTCATAATGCGGCTGAAAGTATTGCTTGATTTGCTTGCCGTCTCGGTATTCCGCGAAAAATTCCGATGGCAATATTTCGCCGTTGCCGTTGATGATGACGCCTTCTTTGTTGGTGCGCCCCGAAGACCACACCACTTGTTCGCGCCCGTCCTGATTGACGATGACCAGAAATTCTATGAAGGCGCGACGAAATCCCACGCCGCTTGGCAGACGATGGCCGGTGAGATTTGCGACCTTGACCGAGGCGGTCAATTTATCGTTGCTGATGCTTACGGAAGGAATAGCGATGGTCGCGCTTTTTTCCTGCGCCTGTTGCACGAAATTCGCAATCGTGTCGGGCAAATCGGTCACCGAACCGCTCATGTAATCGCTTTTGCGAACCCCTAAAATATCATTGAACTGATTAAACATTTCCAACAGCGGCACATTCAATCCCAACAATTCGTGACGCACGAAACCGGTCTCACGAAAACGCACGAAAATTTTATCAAGCGGAGCGCGATGGTCTGCCGCCGGATACGTAGTGTCTTCAATGGTGGCGATGGGTTGGCGAATCTGCGGGATGTTGAGGTTTTTCGCTTTGTTCTCGTACCCGCCCGGCATATGACAATCCTGACATGATTGCGCCGTCGTTTTGTTGGGCGCAAATTCGGTTTGAAACTGGCTGTTCAACCATTCCAGATAGGTCGCCTGTTCGATGGAATGCTTGAACGGTTTGAACACAGGGTTTTTTTCTGAAGTGTCCAGCACCGTAGGCTTGTCGCCGGGTTTGAGCGGGTCGTCCACATTCGGCAGATTGATCGAATGACAACTGCCGCACAATCGCGAAGACTTGATATAGGCGCTGTGCTTCGGTTTGATGCCCAGAGAATTTTCCATAGGCAATGTGGTAATCGTCTTGTCTTCAAAGGGGCCGTAGAGTTCATCGGGCTTGCCCATTTGAAATTGCCCGGTCGTCGAGTTCTCCAGAAAATACGCGATGGGCGCTTGGTTGGGCGGATAGTCGTCTTCTTTGATGTGATGACACATGGTGCAACTGATGCCGTCGCGTGCCAGCGCGCCGTATTTGAAATTCTTGTCATTCGGGTCGGTCAGATAAACGAAGTCGAGTTTGAAATCCGCGAACGGGTCGTTGTGGTCTATGTCGAATTGGCGTTTGCCCATGCCGCCGTGACAACTCATACAGGTGTTGATGGTAGCGCGAATGATTGGCTCAGGGTCTTTAAATTCATTTTTCAGGATAGCGATTTCGCTGTCGAGTTGCGCGTAAAAAATCGGATCGCGTCCGGCCAATCCCATAGGCGACCAGCGCCATTCGCCATACGGTGACACGTTGATGCCCGCAGGAATATTGCCGAAAGGCACGCCGGTTTGTATGAACATCGTCGGCCCAAAGGGTCCGGTGGCGGCGCTGTGGCAGGTCTGGCATTGGTCGGAGCTGATGAATTGTTCCGCGCCTTTTTGACCGGCAACCACGCGGTCTAAAGTTTCGGCAGGCATCTTCAACACCTCTCGATACGGCACTCGCGAAATGGTTTTGAAGATCGAAAGAAATTCGGCATTGGCGTCAACTGGTGGTTTCGGCGTTGGTTTTTGAGGTGGGCGGCGATGCGTGTAGTCAATCGGTTTTAATCCGGGCGGCAAGTTGCGCCACGAATTGTCCACGCGAAAGGTGAGCGGTTGACCGGGAAAGCCTTGAATATTATTGAGCGCCGCAAAGGTCAATTCTTTATCCGCCGAAGCGTGACAGCGCAAACAATATTCGCCAAAGCCTGCGGTTGGATAATTGAACGGATAGGCGTTGTTGTCATAGGTCATGCCGGTGTAAAACTCGCCCCAATACCAGCCGTCTTTTGCGCCTTTGGCGTCTTTAATCATAATCGTCCAGTCTTTCGACTTGGCGAATGCTTTGGCTAACTCGGCTTCGGTCATCTCCTGATAACGCGCAGCGGGCGGCGTGTATTGTTCTTTGATAATCATCGCACCGTCCGGTATGGGCTTTGATTGATCGCCAGTTAGCCAGGCGATGATTTCCGGCGAATAATAAATTCGCACCGCCGGATGCGTGCCGTAATAGGTGTTGTTGAGGTAGGGGCCGGTGTCGCGCACCCATTTGTCTTTGCACCAACTGAGATAGCCGCCGCTATCGAGATATTGAAAGACCTGTTGTTCAAAGACCGCGCCCTGTTGATTGGGCGGCAAGGAACTAGGCAGCGGCAAGGGCGAAGGCTTGGCCTCGGGGCAAGGCGATTGCGCCAGCACGTCCGCCGTCGGTTGCGGCATTTCGACCAGCAGTTTTTCCAGCGGCTCAATGGTGGCCGAGACTGTGCGACTGCGGATGAATTGAAAGGCGAGTAAGAGAATCAGAAAGCCAAAAACGGCAGCGAGTTTCAATGATTTGTGCATGGCGAATCCTCCTTTGAAAGGCGCGACGGTGAGGGCAATGGTGAAACGCGAATGATTCGGAAGTCGCGACGGGGGGCTACGAAAAACCGAACCGCTGTTATGAAAACGGAACCGGGGTGCTGCGAAAATAGTTTGTGAACCTAGCGACTGACTCGGTGTGAATGAGTCAAATCATGGTGAATCTGTGACGCGAACAATGTGAAGGTACGGCGCTTTGCGCTTTTCGACCAGGGGGAAAGGCAAGCGCGTTCAAAACATTTCGATGGCGACGACGCCGCAAACCACGGCCAATAAACCAAGCGCGATGGAAAAAAGCAGGTCGCTGATTTTCACTTTCCTGCGCCGACGTTCTATATTGCGGTCTTTCAAAGCCAGGTACGAAACGATGCTGGCCAGCAGAAAACCGAAGGCCGTCACCGCCAGCGCTTCATCGGAAAAGACGCTGGTGCGTTTGACGCCTTCGACGACTTTTATCAATCCCAGTAAGGTCAAACACATTCCCGTCTTCAGCGAAGAATGCAGCATAATCTGGTCAATCATTTTGTCATGCAACGGCGCGTCATCAAGCGACGCTTCGGCAAGCGGCCTGCCGCAATTGGGACAGGCTCGCGCCGCAGGCGAACACCGACGTTCGCAGTCAGGGCAGGGAAGCAGGGTTCGAGTTTCGCGTTCAGGATTCATAAATCAAGCCAACTGGAAGCGTAGTCGGTCATTCGTTTCTACGCACCTTCTTCTGGCGGCGGTGCCGCTTTGAGGTGCGGAAAGGCCGAGCCTTTCCGCGTAGATTGGCGCTCGCTTTTGGCGGCTACGCCGCCAACTGGGGCGTAGCCCCGCGAGTAAGTGAGGCACCGTTTTCGGCGGGGCAAGCCCGCGCCGCACATCAAAGCAGCACCGCCGCAAACACACCACCGCGAAATCAAGCGCCTTTCTTCATTACCGCTGCTTCGCCGGGATGATAAACGCGCTTGCTGTTGGCCTTGATGTCTGCCAGCGTAAACCACGCCGGTTTGAATTCGCGTTTGGCGTACAGTTCGCACTGGTCATAATAATTCGGCGAATTCGGATCGGCGTTTTCACTCATCACCAGAGTCGAACGCGCCTGCACTTGTGGGCCGAATTCGACGACGCTGACAAACGAAGTCCCGACCACTCCATAACGTCGCTTCTGGCCTTTCTCCGGGCGCGCATAAAAATTGTTGATGATGCCCAACCAACCCGGCGCGCCCGCTATCGGTAAGCTTTTTCTGGCGTCGCTGAAGGCTTCCAACTCGCCGCCCGATTGAATCTTTTGCAGGCGATTGAATTCGCCCCAGGCCACTTGCCAGGTGCCCCAATCGCGCTCTAAATCTTTAATGGTGTTCTCCAGAACTTTGATGCGCTGCCATTCGTCTTTGCTGCGATTCTGCATCATGCCGTAGAACCACAAGGCAAACACCGTCATCGCCTTCGAGTCGGTAGTCGAGAGGTGATTGAAGGCTTTCAATTCGGCAATCACGGCGCTCAATTTATCGGCGCGTGCGCTGTCCACGGCTTTCAACTTTTCCCACTCGGCGACCAGTTCAGGGATCGCGGTTTCCGATTCCAATAGGTGCGTGTCCCAACCGGCTTTCGCCCAATCATCAAAAGAGAACTTCGCGGGGTTCGATAAAATTCGGCGCGACATTTTGGCGCGGGCGTTGTCGTGTTCGCGGGTCATGTATTCAGGGAACTGGGCGACTTCGGGGTTGCCGTCGGTGGTCGTGGTGAACGGCGTTTGATTGCAGTTCTGCACATAGTTGGTGGGTGGATTCGTCAACTGCGGCAACTCTTCAAACGCATGATAGCCCTGCCATTCGGTTTCGGGATTGCTACCATCCACAGGCTTCGTCCAATCGAACTTCGTCGAACGACGCGGCACCGCGCCGTTATAGACATAAAAGATATTGCCTTTGCTGTCTGCTGCCGCCGCGTTGAACATCGGAATGGCATCGCGTGACATGACTTTTTTGAATTCGGCAACGTCCCGCGCTTTGCCCATAGCGTACCACTCGTCAATCATGCCGCCTTCTTCTAGGCGCGCCATTTTCAAGGCCAAGGCGACGCCCTTTCGCACCGACAGAATCGGGCCGTGATGCGTCTTGCGGAATTTATAAGTTTTGGTGTCCACGCCGTTCGCCGTTTTTATTTTGAGCGTATCGCTCCACTCGGCAGCGGTTTTATATGAATCGCCGTAACGATAAGCCATAGGGTTTTTCGGGTCGTCGAATTTTTCCGCCCACACATCGGTGATGTCCGGGTCGTTGACCGTGTGACTCCAACCCAGCGTCGCATTGTGACCGATGGTCGGAAAAGGGGAACCGTAAAACGACGCGCCGGATAAATTCCACCCTTCGTTGCTGTGCAGATGGCCTTCGTACCATTGGCCGACGCCGAAGAACGGTTGATGCGGATTGATGAACAGCAGCGCATGACCGGTGCTGCTTTTGGCGGACGTCACCGCCCACATATTCGAGCCAAGCAAATTTTCCGGGTCGCTTTCATCGGTTAAAGATTTTTCGTGCAAGTCGTTCAGCGAAGCCGTTGAAGTGGCGGCAGGGGTGTTGGCTTCGGCATCGCGCACAGCGGTTTTAATTTCGTCGGCGCGCAAGCCCGATTTACCGAAGATGAAGCTTTGATACAACGCATAGCGATTGAAAGCGAATATCATCCACGGTTCAAATTGGGTGATGAGGCGCGGTTTGATGTGCGGATTCTTCAATAGAAAATAGTTCAGTCCGTCGGCAGCCGCAACGCAAAGCTCTTTGACTTTCGGCGTCGAGTGCATATATTCGGCTTTGGCAAGTTTGGGAATTTCCAGCGCGTGATTGATCAAGTCCTGCGCCAATTTGCTTTCCCCATAAACTTCAGCGGCGCGTCCCAAAGAGCAGATGTAGTTATCTTCGACCTGCCAGAAATTATCTTCGGCCTGAGCGTACAGATAGCCGAACACGCAACTCGCGTCGGTTGTTCCAAAGACGTGCGGCACGCCGTAGGTGTCGCGGTAGATGGTCACGGAACGCGCCAGCCGTTCCGCTTTGGCGAAACTGGTAGCGGCCTGTGCCGTAAAAGTCGGCGCAGTGAGTGGCGCAAACGACAACGCCAACACCACGAGAAGGGCTATTGATAAGTGAGTTCTGACGCGAGAAAACGCGGACATAAAGAGCCTCCTTTGGGTTATTGAAGAGATGGTTGCGGTCTTGCTCTCTGCTGCTGCTGCAACGCAACGCATTCTACAACCGCGCAGTCTTCAACGTCTAGGAAGTCTGGGCAGGCGGAAAAGTCTAAAGGCGTCTGGTGCTGCAAAGAGGCACGGAGCAGCGGTCTCCATCTGCTGCATACGCCTGCTCCAATGGGAATTCACCGCACCAATTCATCCCTATGGTTTTTCGTCATCGGACACATCACAACTTCATCACAAAAGCGCGTAATAACATCAAGACAGCGCCCGCGCTTGCAGCGTAAACTGAGGCTCTGCTGCTGAGGTCTATTCAGCATTGCACCAGCGCCTGAGCAAAAGCCTGCGGGGAAAAAGTCGGCAGATCAGCGACTGCGCTTTTTGCCTTTTGCCTTTTGCGGGTCGCCGATCAAGGAGCCTGGGTCGCACAGACAATCGCACAAGTCGGGCAAAGACTGCGCCTGAACTTGCTCAACTCATAACCAGAATTTTGACCAAAGGAGAAATGCTATGCTCTTCAACATCCTCACCCGACCCGCGCCATTAGTTGGGGCTTCGTCGGGCGCATTATCGCGCCGGTCGTGGCCGACTCGGAGCGCCTGGTCGCTTGTCATCAACAGCGCGCTGCTCCTGTTGCTGTGGTGCGTCACTGCCGCCGCGCAGGACAAATACGCGCCGGAACACAACCCCGAACCAACCGTCCCGGTCAACCCTTTGCTGCAAGGTCATTCGAAATGGTTTACGCCGAAAAAGATTTACGACTTGAAGACCGACCATCAGCCGCTGGCGCAATTTCCCGCCAGACTCAATTACGACATCTACAGCGCTGTCGGTTATGATCTGGCCAACACCATTTTGATTAAAGGCCCAAAAGTGGATGCCAAAACCGGGCAGCGCGAAATCATCATCGTGGATACCTTGGGCAATCCCGGCGCGGTCAAAGAAGCGCTCGATGCCTTCCGCGAACGCGGCATACTGCCCAAAGGCGACCCGTCGAAAGGCGTGCCGCCTCCGCGCCTTCCCATCAAAGCGATTATCTACACCCACAATCACATAGACCACACGGCAGGCGTGCTGGGTTATCTGGAAGTGGCAAGCAATCCGCCCTGTAAACCGGCTAACCCGGAAGTCGCAGGAGCCGACGATTACTACAACATTGACGCCCAAAACCCCGATTGCGTAGCCGTCATCGGGCAGTACAAAATCAACGATGGCGTCAGCACCACGGCGACCGTCACCGGCACGATCATCAATGCGCGGTCGGGATATATGTACGGCAGTTTCATTCCCCTCAATCATGTCAACGACGGCATAGGAATGCAGGAGACCAACAATCCGCCTTACCTGCCGGGTTATCGTATGCCTTCGCGCACCTTCAATAATCAAATGTGCCTCACCGCCGCCGGTGTGCAGATGAAATTGATTTATGTGCCGAGCGAAACGGAAGACGAATTGTCGGGCTTTGTGCCGGATCAATTGAATCAAGTTGGGCAAGCCAGCGCCCCGACCAATTGCGATGCCTACAACGGCACAGGCTTGCTGCTGTCGGCAGAGGTGATACAAGGGCCGTCATTTCCGAATCTCTACAGCTTGCGCGGCACCAGTTATCGCAACCCTGCACAATGGTTTCGCAGCGTGGACAAATTGCGCTCCTACGATTCGTGGTGCATGGTTCCGAGTCACGGCCCGCCCATCTGCGAAGCCAAAAATATTCAAACCCTGCTGCGAAATTTTCGCGACGCCATACAGTTCACACACGATCAAACCATACGCTGGATGAACAAAGGCCACACCATGAATGAACTGGCTCCTTTGGTCGAAGGCATCTATTTGAACGACGGCGAACACGACCGCATCATGAACGATTTGAGCAAAGTCATACCGATTAAAAATGATGTTGACCCGAAAGATTACCTGCGCCCGTTTTATGGTTCGCTGGTGCAGAGCGTGCGCGAATTGTACATGGGTTCGGTGGGTTGGTTTCAAGCCGACCCGGTGGATTTACGCCCGACGCCGCCAACCGCGTTGGCGAAAAAATATGTGCAGTTGATGCAGGGCGGCGCAAACGTCAACCGAGTGGCGCGGGAGGCTTTCGCTAAAGGCGAATTTGAATGGGCTGCCGAGTTGACCACCAATGTCATACGCGCTTATCTGGATAGCAAAATCCCCGCTGACCAGCAGCAGTTTGAGGCCGCCAAAAAAATCAAGGCGCAGGCGTTTTTCAAACTGGCGGAAGCCGAGATGAATCCGAACTGGCGCAATTGGTACATCTCCGCAGCGCGTGAATTGCAAGGCCTCTTACCGCCCCAAGCCATCAAAGCCGGTTTGGTATCGCCGGTGACGATTGCCGCTTTGCCTGCCGGAGCGTGGGTGAATTCTTTGACCATGCGGTTGCGCGCTGAACTTACCGCCAAACAGAAAGTCGAAAAGTCCATAGGCTTCTGGTTCCCTGCAACTGGCGATCAGGGCTTTGGCGCGCTCGGCTATGTCTTACAGATTCGCAGCGGCATCGCCGAGTTTATCGAAGCGACGCCTGCCGGTCAGAAGCTTGCGGAAAAGGATGTAGCGGCAGCCGACCTGTCCATCTCGATTAACAAAGTGGCGCTCGATGTGTTGCTGCGGGAAGAGATGAAAGGCGAGAAAGAATTTCACACGGCTTTGGAGAAAGCCTATCAAGAGGGGTTGATTAAAGTCTTGAACGGTTCGCTCAAGGATTTCGAGCAAGCCTTTTTCGCTTACTTTGAACCCAAGCCGGTCGGCTATCCGCATCTGACCATACGCTAAGGGGAAAGGCAAAAATAAAACTTCACGATTCGTGGTGCGACGACCGACAAGGTGAGACTCAAGCCGGTTGGTTGAAGTACAAAAAACGTGGGTTTTATTGGGTGTTTTGATGATTGTGGCGCGGCGATCCGTTAAGATTTTCTTGGCTGTCGCCGCGTTTTTTTTCGATCAAGTCAACGGTCACACGCCCATGGAAACCGCTGGCAAGCGACGCCCTGTGCCTCAGCGGTCTGGCGGCTTTTTGCGGTCTGAGCGCAACCCCAGCATTTTGTAAACCGGCAGCAGGTAGCGATATTTCAAGCGTCCGTAGCGGCTCAACAAGCGCCAGCCCGGAGAGTTTTTGATGTTGTCTATCTCGACCTGTTTTTCTTTCAATTGCAGGCGCAGCAACTTGACCTCGCGCTCTCTTTCCAGCATTCGCTTCACCGAGACCTCTTGCTCTTCTGCCGCCGACACAAAGTTTTTCTTGCGCCCGATCAACAGCATGAAATCACTCGGCAGCATCTCCATATCAATCAGCGTATCCTCAAGATTGCAGACCGTTTCGATAAACTGCGCCCCCTCTTCATCCGCGAAGTTGTGAATGATGCCGTTGTAAAGCAAATGCTGAATCGTCCCGCCCAAACCGCGCACCACTTCGACATCGAAGTACCTTCTGAACAGCGGAAAAATTTCCGCCGAGCGAATTGCCTCAAACGGCGAAACCGCTTCCACTTCTGCCGGGGTCGGGCGGCCTTCAAACTCCTTGATGGCGTCCCAGCGCAACCGCTTCAAGTGTTCGGGCGCAAAGCCCAGCGTGGAGCGCACCGTTGCGATCTGCTCGTCCGTCCATTGAAATTGTGTAGGGCCGACAAACTCTTCCAGTACGAAAAACCCGCGCGGAGTCAACGCGCTGTTGACCTGCGCCATGATGTGTTCGAGGTTGAGAAAATGATGAAAGCTGTGACAGGAAAAAATCAGATCGTAAGAATTCGGCTCCAACGCTACGCTATTAACATCGGCCACGCGAAAGCCTCCCGCCGCGTTGGCTTCCTGACGGCGCTTTTCTCCTTCTTGTATGCGTTCTTCGCTGATGTCCATTCCTTCTATGCGCGCCGTCGCATTAGCCCGAAACACCGTAAGGCTTTTCTCTCCCGCCCCGCAACCCAGATCAAGACTGCGAGCGGCAGGCCCGTCAAGTTGGGCGATGATCCACGCTTCCCAAGTCGCTCCATCTATGAGCGCACGCTCCTGATAATGGGCGCGTATCACCGGATGATCGAGCCAGGAGTGCCACTCTCCCGACGCTTCAACGCGCAGATGGTTGCCCCATTTGCGACTCTCTCTGGCAAGTTTAGTTTGGTAATCACTCATTTTTATATCGGCGATCCGCTCATCGTTTGCCCAGCTTCGCGGTGCTGAAAAATCTTCTCTCTTGGTTCACGCTCGATACGCGACGCCGCGTTTCGCGGCGCGCCCAATCAAGTGCGCCATACCGGAAGACGGACGCAGCGTAGTAGCTGGGCGAGGTTATCAATCTCGGCAATTTTTCTTCTGCACGCGAGGCCAGCGTTTCGACCAAGCGCTCTACTTCATCTATTGCTTTGCAATACCGGGCGTCATATTAAGCGTTGACACCGCTGAATTCAAGGCCGCAAGCCGTTGGCAGTTTGAAAAACAAGATAGATACGAGACCGCCAGGGTTGCTGTAAAGGCGAGCTTGGAGACCGCCAAGCCAGAGCGCTGCTCATAAAATGAAGAGGCCAGCGAGGGCGGACCTTCGGAAGGCAACACCGGCGTGCAGGAGGCTCCGCGTTTTGTCTATTGCTTGACAAGCGTGGTCTATAGACGCGATGCTTTAGGCTCTGAAATCGAAAGCTTTGAGGGGATGAATGCACTTAGCTCGCGTAGTCGGCACGGTCGTGGCAACGGCAAAAAACGAAGCGCTCGAAGGGCGCAAGCTTTTGGTCATTCAGCCCATTGATACGCGACGGCGAGACCTTGGCAAAACTCTGATCGCTATTGATGCCATCGGCGCAGGCGTAGGCGAAACCATCTTCTGGTGCAGAGGCAAAGAGGCGTCTTTTCCCTTTGACCCCAAAGAAGTGCCAACCGATTGCACCATCGTCGGCATCGTGGACACGATTTTTACTCGCCCGTAGTTTTTAGCATTCCCTTGAAAAGGGCTACAGGAGCCAGTTTCAGGGTGCAAAGCATTTTACTACAGGTGAAGAGCTACGGACTACGGACTATAAAATGCTGCTCGCAAAAGTCATAGGCAATGTTGTGGCAACGCAAAAGAACGAACGCTATGAAGGTGGGCGCATTATGATTGTGCAGCCCATCAATCCCGATGGTTCAACGGCTGGCGACGAATTATTGGCGCTCGATTCGGTTGATGCAGGCATCGGCGACACCGTGGTTGTGGTGCGCGAAGGCTGGTCGGCTTCGACCGCAGCAACCGGCAAACCCGGCGCGGCCATTGACACCGCCATCATCGGCGTGGTGGATGTGATTGAAGAGACCGCTTGAAGTTTCCCAGCGTTTTTCTGCCGCCGAAAATTTCCGCTAAAATATTTTTATCAAATTGCAGCACTCCGTGTGAAGATTGAAAATCGCCCGATTTTATTGGGCTTTTTTTGTATTTACCCCGCCGGTTTGAAAATTGCCGGTCGCTTCGTTGTTGCGCTGTCGGCGTACCGAAGAGCCAAGCCAGCGGTCTCTGACCGCTGCTCAACCGGAAACATGGGATTCTATTTTCTTCCAACTCCCTTAGCCAGCGGTCAGAGACCGCTGCTCAACGGGAATTATGGAATTATCTTTTCTTCCCCCTCCCTTAGTTTTGCGCCAGAGGCGCAGAGGAAATTAGCCTGTAGGAGCGCCACGGGAATTCGTTTTTGCGCCGGAGGCG
>JACQDB010000087.1 GCA_016201275.1 Acidobacteriota bacterium | reverse complement strand
CCATCGGGGGGATTCGTTTCTCGTTGGCAGCGTTTCGTAGGTAGGACTTTAAGTATCCCCCGACTGCCGTCGGGGGGATTGGTTGAGGCTGCGCGGCGTTTTGTAGGTTGGATTTTAAGCCTCCCCCGACTGCAGTCGGGGGGATTGGTTGAGGCTGGTTCGCCTCTGAAAAATGTACAAAGTCGAGCTAAGGGAAGGGGAAAAAATATAATCCCCTGATTCCCGTTGAGCAGCGGTCTCTGACCGCTGGCTTGGCGGTGCGCCGACGGCGCTACAACGAAGCGACCGGCAATTTTCAAACACGCTGAGTAGATACGAAATCGCCGGTTCACGGTTTGCAACTTCGCTTGCGCCTCGACAGCATAAATGAAGTGCAACCCTGTACGAGCAACCCTGCGGTGGTCGCCCGTACAGGGCCTTGAAAAATCACTCAAGTTTTGCAGGTTTTTCAGCCGTAATTCTTAGCCGCCTGATCTGCTCCAGCCGCGTTCCATCAAGGTTGCAACAGCGAGCGCTTTCATTTTATCGGCGACTCTTTGATTACTCGTCATCCACTGACAGCAAAGGCTTGTCGCCTTGCAATCGCTTCGCGGATTCGTAAACTTTCTATGTCACCTGAAAGTCATCCGAAATTTGGAGCAACCGATATGGCCTCATTACCGAAACATTTTTTGACGTTTGAAGAGTATTTGGAGATTGAACGCCAAGCCGAAGTCAAAAGCGAATACTTCGCTGGCGATATGTTCTTGATGGCCGGCGCAACCGAAGCGCACAACATTATCTGTAGAAATGTGATTCGCACATTGGCCAATCAAACCTTAGAACGTGATTGCCAGGTCTATCCGAGTGATATGCGGGTACGAGTCAGCAAGTTGAGCAAAGGCTCTTACCCGGACGTTTCCATCGTGTGTGGCGAACGCAAATTTTTAGATGACAAACGCGACACGCTGCTCAACCCTATGGTGATTATCGAAGTGCTTTTCGATTCAACGGAAGCCTATGACCGGGGCAAAAAGTTCGAGCATTATCAACAACTCGAATCTCTGGTCGAATATATTTTGATTTCGCAAACTCCGTATCGCATCAAGCAATTCACCAGACAGGATGACCGCACCTGGACGTATCGGGAATTCCGCCATGCCGATGAAATCGTCAAGCTTGAATCGGTCGGCTGCACCTTGCTGCTCGAAGACGTTTATCTGAAAGTCGGTGATTCACAATTCGATTCATCGAAAACTGTTTGACGGGTATGATGAAACTGATGATGACACCTTCACAAGGGAACCGTATGATAAAAAAAATCGCCGTCCTCCTTCTCGCGCTTTCTTTCCTGTTCAGTTTGCCGCAGGCGCGTGCCACTGCGCCCGAACCTGTACGAGCGCGTCATGGCATGGTCGCTTCGGTCAGCGCCATCGCTTCACAAGTCGGCGTGGACATCATGAAGCGCGGCGGCAATGCCATTGATGCGGCGGTCGCGGTGGCTCTGGCTTTAGCTGTCACCTGGCCTTCGGCGGGCAATCTCGGCGGCGGCGGCTTTATGGTCATACGCCAGGCCAACGGCGATGCCGAAATTATTGACTACCGCGAACGCGCGCCGCTGGCCTCCAGCCGCGATATGTACCTAGACCAAGATGGCAACGTCATCAAAGATGCTTCCACCGTGGGCTATCGCGCCGCAGGTGTTCCCGGCACGGTGGCCGGAGCGTATCTGGCGCATCAACGTCATGGCAAATTGCCGTGGGCAGTGGTCGTCGAACCGGCGCGCAGACTTGCCGCCGAAGGCTTCGCAATCAACCTACACTTGGCGCGCAGTCTGCGTGGCACGGCGAAAACCTTGGCGCAATTTCCCGACAGCAAGCGCATATTTTTGCGCGGCGGCAAATTTTACCAAGAAGGCGAGCGCTTCGTTCAACCGGAACTAGCCGCAACGCTGGCGCGCCTGCAAAAAAACTGGCGCGATTTTTATACCGGCAAAACCGCCCACTTGATTGCCGCAGACATGAAAGCCAATGGCGGCTTGGTGACCTTGAACGATTTGCAAGAGTACCAGGCGACGATTCGCAAACCGCTCCGAGGCAGCTATCGCGGCTACGAGATTTTGACCATGCCGCCGCCTTCATCCGGCGGCGCGCACTTGATTCAAATGCTCAATATGCTGGAACATTACGACTTGAACCAGATGCCTTTCAATGCCTCAGACCATTTGCACCTGCTGACCGAAGTGATGAAGCGCGCTTTTGCCGACCGCGCCGAATACATGGGCGATGCCGATTTCGTCAAAGTTCCGGTCGCTGGCATCATCTCGAAAAAGTATGCCGATGAACTCGTCAAAACCATAGATATGCAACACGCAACGCCGAGCGCAAGTATCAAAGCCGGGGTGCCGACGACCTACGAACCGACCGAGACGACGCACTTCACGGTGATTGATAAAGCGGGCAACGTGGTGTCGAACACCTACACTTTGAACGGCAGTTATGGTTGCGGCGCGACCGCCAAAGGCACAGGCGTTTTGCTCAATAACGAGATGGACGATTTCACTGCAAAGGTTGGCGTGCCAAATATGTTCGGCCTGTTGCAGAGCGAAAAAAATGCCATAGCGCCGCGCAAGCGTCCACTTTCGGCAATGACGCCGACGATTATTTTGCAAGACGGCAAAGTATATTTCGCGGTCGGCAGTCCCGGCGGCCCAACCATTATCAACACCGTGTTGCAAGTCATCGTCAACGTCATTGATTACGGCATGAACCTTCAACAAGCGATAGACGCGCCGCGCATACACCATCAATGGATGCCCGATGAAATCCGCTTCGAGCCGTTTGGTTTGAATGCCGACACACGCAAGGAACTGGAACGCCGTGGGCATTTATTCCACAAGCGTGCAGGCGACAGCGGCGCAACCGAAGAGACCGGCAGTGTCATCGGCGACGCTCAGGGCGTGATGGTCGAAAGCGCCACCGGCATACGATTGGGCGCATCCGATTCCCGACGCGGCGGCAAAGCCATCGGGTACTAACAAAAGTCTGAAAGTCTGGCGTCCGGTGTCTGGCGTCCGACTAGCGACGCACTGAGAGACGCTTCGGAAATCAGGCTTTGATACAATTACAGACTTCCCTGATAGACGCCGAACTCCCGACTTCAGGCAAAGATTTATGACTATAGAAGAACAGCTATCCTACTTGAAAAAAGGCAGCGTTGATTGCATCAGCGTTGTAGATTTGCAACGCAAACTGGAGCGCGCCGTAATGACCGGCAAGCGGTTGCGCGTCAAAGCGGGCTTTGATCCGACGGCTCCCGATCTGCATCTTGGCCACACCGTATTGATTCGCAAGATGCGCCACTTTCAACAACTCGGTCATCAGGTGATTTTTCTGATTGGCGATTTCACCGGCTTGATCGGCGACCCGACCGGACGTTCGGCGACGCGACCGGCGCTGACGCCCGAACAGATTGCCAACAATGCCGAGACTTATAAACAACAAATCTTCAAACTGCTCGACCCGGAAAAGACCGAGATTCGTTTCAACAACGAATGGTTTGCGAAGTTCACGGCGCAAGATTTCATCAAGCTGTCGGCCAAAGCTACGGTCGCGCAGATGCTGGAACGCGACGATTTCAAGAAGCGCTTTGAATCGCAAACCCCGATCAGCGTGCATGAACTTTTGTACCCGCTGGCGCAAGGGTTCGATTCGGTCGCCTTGGAAGCCGATATGGAATTGGGCGGCACCGATCAGAAATTCAATCTGCTGATGGCGCGACAAGTGCAGCGCGAATACGGCGTCGCCGACCCGCAATGCGTCATGACGATGCCTTTGCTCGAAGGTCTGGACGGCGATAAGAAGATGTCCAAAAGTTTGAACAACTACATAGGCATCACCGAAACGCCGCGTGCTATGTTCGGCAAAGTCATGTCCATAACCGATGACTTGATGTGGCGCTATTATGAACTGCTGACCGATATGACACCGGCTGAAGTGGTGACGTTGAAAGAAGCTACCACAAAAGGTGAACGCCATCCCAGAGAGGTGAAAGCCGAACTCGGTCGCCGCATCGTCGCCGATTTTCATTCGCAGAGTGAAGCGCAAATGGCCAGCGATGAATTCGATAAAATGTTCCGCGAACGCCAAACGCCTACGGACATTGCGCTCATCGAAAGACCTGTGGAAGCCATCAAGCTGGTGAAGTTTCTAACCAACGAAGGACTCGCGCCTTCGGTTGCCGAAGCGCAGAGATTAGTCAGACAAGGCAGCGTTCGCCTCAACAACGAGCGCATCAATGATGTGAAACTTGATGTCGGCGCGAATGCCGATGAAGAAATTTTGCTACAGGTCGGCAAGCTGAAATTCCTGCGCGTGCGTTTCAAATCTGTGGAGAGGTAAATGGCTATGAAGTTTTTTCTAGCACTGATTTTTTTGCTGTTGCTGTCGGAATGGTCAGGCTCGCAACCAATTTCGCGCCGCGAAAATATTCCCAAAGATACCGTCATCACTATGGAAAGAACCGTTTGTTATGGCACTTGTCCGCATTACAAACTGACAATTTACGCCGACGGCAAAGTGGTGTTTGAAGGCCGCGACTTCGTGAAAAAGAAAGGCCGCTTTGAAAGCCATATTGCATCACAGCAAGTCGAGCAACTGCTTACGGAATTCGAGCGCGCCAACTTTTTCGCGCTGCGGAATTCTTATGCCACCGAAGCTGATGGTTGCGAAAGCCTGTGGACCGATCACCCGACGACTACGACTTCCATCAAGACCAACGGCAAAACGAAAACCGTCGCGCATTATCACGGCTGCCAGGGGGCCAAGATTCCGCAGAGCTTGACCGCTTTGGAAAATCGCATTGATGAAATCGTCAACACCGCGCAATGGATCAAGTGATGGTTGGTTTTCCCAGTCAAACAAGCGCAACGAAGCGTGGGATTATTCGTATAGCAATTTGATGCAAGAGCAAAAACCAGACTCGTTAAAAATCCAGCCGGACAAAGTAAATCCGCCGACGCTGAAAGCCGTTGATGCACCGCTTGCGCGCACCGGAAAAAGCCATCAATCCCTGGCGATTCAACAACCCGAAAAAGCCCTCCCATCGGCCATCGTCGAAACCCCGGAAGAGCTTAAAGAATCAACAGCCATTGGGTTCAAAGGCTATGTGCGGTTGTTGAGAATTTTTTTCTCGTTTCTCTTGTTTGCCGCGCGGTTGTTGTTCAATCGCCGGGACTGGCGTTTTCGCAAACAGACGCCCGCCCCGGCCATGTTGCACGCTGAAGGCGCAACGCTGCGCGAAAAACTGCTCGCCCTCGGTCCCACGTTTATTAAAATCGGCCAGACCATAGCCACTCGCGCCGACCTGTTGCCGGTCGAATACATACAGGAATTATCCGAGCTTCAAGACAAAGTACCGCCGTTTCCCACCGTCGCAGCCCGCGCTATTATCGAAGAGGAGTTGCAGGCAAAAATCGAAGCTATCTTCCGAACCTTTGGCGACGCGCCGATAGCCGCCGCCAGTCTTGGCCAGGTTTATCAAGCGGTGTTGCAGACCGGGCAAGTGGTCGCCGTCAAAGTGCAGCGCCCGAATATCGCCGCGCAAATTGATTTCGACCTACGCGTGTTGCGTCGGCTGGTGCGCCGTTTGGAGCGCTATCCGAATTTGATTCGCGGCCTGGATTGGCACGGCACGCTTGATGAATTTCGCACCACCATCAGCGCAGAGATGGACTACGCACAGGAAATTCGCAACGCCGAAACCTTTCGCAAAAACTTTAGCGACTGGCGAGAGGTCTATGTGCCGCGCATCTTTCCGATTTTTTCTACCCGGCGATTAATCGTCATGGAGTTCATCGAAGGCGTCAAAGTCACCGACATCGAACCCCTCAAAAAGGCCGGACGCAATCCGCACGAAGTCGTAAAATTGTTGGCGCGCACCTATTTGAAACAACTGCTCGAAGACGGTTTTTTTCATGCCGACCCGCACCCCGGCAATCTGCGCGTGATGGCGGACGGACGGCTGGCATTCTTCGATTTCGGCATGGTCGGGCGGCTTTCGATGGAGTTGCAATCGCAACTCATCAGCGCCTTTTTTCACATCGTCGAGCGCGATGTCGAAGGGCTGGTCGAGGATATGATACGCCTGGGCTTCATCGAGTTGAAGAAAGAGGACGAGACGAAATTCAAGCCCATCATTCAAAGCTTGTTTGATCGCTATTTGAGTTTGAAATTGAAAGAGGTGAACTTCAAAGAGTTGACCTTTGATCTGGCAAAAGTGATTTACGAATTCCCTTTCCGCATCCCGGCAAACTTCACTTACATCGTGCGAGCGATTATGACGCTGGAAGGCATAGGCACAACGGTTGATCCGAATTTCAATTTCTTTGAAGTGGCGCGGCCTTATGCCAAAGGCTTCATGTTCAAACGCGAAGGCCGCTACCTGCGCGAATTGATTATCAAACAACTGCGCGGCGAACAGGGCGACATCGAATGGGGCAAAGTCTGGAAACTCGCCAAGATGGCTTTCAAGTATTACTGGCGCGGCGAAAACAAACTATAAGCGTCAACCAATCACGCAATAATTTTGACAATAATAAAAATCGGTAGGGCGAAAAAGTAAGGCGCAACCGGCAACCAACTGCGCCGGTTGCGCTACTACACAGCGATCTATGATTGCGCTCCTACGCAGTTACTCATAGGTTCAATCGTTCCCACTTTCGCCTTACTTTTTTCGCACGACAAAACCGGATTACCGGCTACGCTTGGCTTCCAATCCTTGTAAAGCTTTTCGCAAAGCTGAAATGGTTTGCAGCGATTCTTCCATCTCCAGACGTTGCCGTAAAAAATCAACGGCGCGAACGTCGCCAAGTTTCGCCAGCGCTGCGACGACGGCGCTTCGCACTGACGCATCCGAGTCATTCAAGGCATCAATCAAGGGATAAAACATCAGCGCATCGGCTTGGCCTTCTTCGCACAGTCGCGCCAAATCCTGAGCGGCGCGTTGGCGCGAATAGGGCGATAAATCGCTCAACGAATCCAGCGCCATCTGTAATCTGGCATCTTCGGCAACCGGCGGTCCGAGATCAAGTCCAGCGTCGGTTTCATAGCCGCGCCGCTTCAAGTATTGCCGCTCGTTTTGACTCAAGGCGCTTTTGCCCTTCGACCACCAGAGGGCGAAGGCGACAATCAAAATGATGAAGATAAGTAAAGGCATGGTGCGATGGCGGCTTACGGCTTGCAGTTTGCGGAATTGCGCCGCAAACTTTTCGCCGGAAAACCCGCTTATAGCGATTTGCAATTGCCTGCGTGTCAGTAGCCCGACCGTGAGGGAGGGTTGGCTGCGTAATCAAGCCCTCCCTCACGGTCGGGCTACTGACATTGGGTCGCAACCGACTGCAAACCGCTATAATTATTTTGAAATTTATCGTTGCCGCTGCGTAAGGTTGCCGCCGGTGAGCGTGACAAATTCGCTTGCGGCTTTACCAACCGCTTCTTCCCGTTGCCCTCAACGTGTAGGTTCGTTCCCATACTGATTCATTGAGCAAAAACCAGACGACGTGATGCCACCAATCCGCCCTCCGCAATTGGTTCAGCCGTTCTTGCCGCGTTTCTTTTTATCCGGCTCCGGCGGTTTCACCGTGTCTCGCGGTTTCGGGCGTTCGTCGCGCTCAATGCGGCGCGGTTTATCGCCGGGTTCCGGCTCTTCCATACGCGGCACGCGCTTCTCTTTTTCAGGCGGTTTGCCGGTCTCTTCATCCTGCACCGCGCTCTTGGCATCCCCTGCGGTTTCATCGGTCGTCTTCGAGGCCGCCTCGTCTTCCTGCGCTTTGCGTACTGCGCGTTCGGCTTCGGCGCGTCGGGCTAGAATCTCTTTATCCGGCCCCGGCGCTTTCGGGAATTTATCGTTCGGTTTGCCGACCAGAAACTTCTCCATGAATTTAATCCACATCGGCAGCGCCGCTACACCACCGGCTTCGCCATGCCCCAAACTTTTTTTCAATCCCGGATAGCCGATCCACACGCCGGTCGTGTATGACGGCGTATAGCCAATAAACCACGCGTCGGTAAAATCGTTGACGGTTCCAGTCTTGCCGCAAATCAAACGCGGTGCCAGTTCTTTGCTGCCGCCAATCGCTGTAGCCGTGCCGCCGGTCACCACGCCGCGCATCAACTCCTGCATCTGCGCCGCGACATACGGCGAGATGACTTTGTAGGATTCGGCTTTCCACTCCATCTTCACGTTGCCATCCGCATCGGTGACCTGTTTGATCAAATGCGGTTTGACGCGCACCCCTTCATTGGAGAAGGTCGAGTAAGCGCTGACCATATCAACCAATGGTTCTTCGGTAGCACCCAGGGCTGACGGTAAAACCCGCTTCATCGGATTGGACAAACCAAAACGCTTGACCATCTCTGCGCCTTTATCTACGCCGACGATGGAAAGCAAACGCACCGCTACGACATTCAAAGATTTTTTCAAGGCGTCTGCCAAGCTTAAAGAGCCGCCCCCCGCGCCGCCGTCATAGTTGCTGGGCGACCAACCGGTTGACGGGTCGGTGAACGGTTCAGCGCTGACGATGGTATCTGGCGTGAAGCCGTTTTCGACCGCCGCCGCATAAATAAACGGCTTGAAACAAGAGCCGGTTTGCCGTTCGGCCTGGGTCGCGTTGTTGAATTTGCGGGTTGAAAAATCATAGCCGCCCACCATCGCTTTGATGTCGCCGGTCTTGGAATCCAGACACAACAACGCGCCATCCACCAAAGGCGACTGGTCGAGCGTCACCTCCAATTTTTTATTGGCCTTATCCACTTTATTGACTTTGAAAGCCGCGAGGTCGCCTTTGCGAAATATCTTTGCCGGAGGCGCGGCGGCAATCTTCATGTTGGCTTCGGTGACGCTGGCTTTATAATCGCCGAAGCTCACCTCTGCGGTCGTCGCGCCCACATTGGTAAGCAAGCCGTAGATGTATTCGCCTTCGATATAATCGCCCAGCCAGTCGGCGTGTGAATAATGATTGACATCGGTAGCCAGTTTGTTATCGAAAATATTGAGCAGCTTGCCGCGCCACTTTCTGCCGTGCCGGTCTTCGTAAGCGTGCAGGCCGCGACGCACCGCGCGCACCGCCTCGCGTTGCGCCTTGGCGTCCAGCGTCGTGTAAATATTCATGCCGCCGGTCAAGGTCTGGTCCGTACCAAAATTTTCTTCGGACTCCTGCCGCACCTCTTCGACGAAGTAGCCGTACATCGTGTTGTTGTTCTGTTGTTGCGGGCTGAGGTTTAAAACGATCTTTGAATTTTTGGCGCGAGTGTATTCTTCATCGTTGATATAGCCGACATCGTGCATACGAAACAAGACGATGTTGCGGCGTTCGGTAGCGGCCTTTTCATCGCGGGTTGGGGCATATTGGCTGGGCGCTTGCGGCAAACCGGCAAGCAAAGCGCATTCTTCGAGGCTCAAATCCTTGAGCGATTTCGAGAAATAATACTGCGCCGCCGCTTCAAACCCGTAAGAGCCGCCGCCTAAAAAAATCTGATTGCAGTACATCTCCAGGATTTGCTCTTTGGTGTAGTAGCGTTCGATTTGCAAAGCGACCAGCACCTCGCGGATTTTTCTGGTGTAGGTTTTTTCGGGCGTCAAAAAGAGGGCGCGAGCCAATTGTTGGGTCAGCGTTGAAGCGCCTTCGGCCTTGCGTCCGGTCACGATGTTTTTAAATGCCGCCGTGCCGACGCGCAGCGGGTCAAAGCCGATGTGCTGATAAAAGCGGTCGTCTTCAATCGCCAATATGGCTTTCTTCAAGTTTTCCGGAATCTGCTCGTAGGTAATCGGGATGCGGCGCTCCAAAGAAAATTCACCGATCACCGTCTTGCCATCGTCGGCAATGACGCGGGTCACCAAATTAGGCCGATAATTGGCCAGCCCCGCGACTTCTTTGGCTTCCTGCGTCATGCTCGCTTGATAGGCGACGGTTGCGCCGAACATCAAACCGGCGATGACCGACAACACCAACAGCGATAGGAAGGTATATTGACGAAAAAAATTTTGAAACCAATTGGGCTGTAGTCGCAGCCTGCCGGTCAACGCTTTGATTGAATCCATAAAGCCTCTTGAAAATGTTTGATTCAGAAAAATGCCAGGAGCCGCAACACCTGAATTAGCCTACAGCAGCCTGTACAAACTTGTAAAGCGACGCGGCTTTGCTTCACCCGCACGCCTCGTCACGGTCACGAGCAAACGGTTCGCGCCAGCCTAACGCTCAGACTTTCATGAACACCTTGCCGGAGCCAGATGTTCATGAAAGGACAGCTGCACGACCTGGCGTCACCGTTTACGAAAACCTCTGGTGTCAGCCTTTGAAAAAGACTTTCTCAGACCGGCTTATGAACATCCTCAAAGGCCAGCATGGAAAAGAGCCTCTGCTCTCTTTCATCATCGAAGCCGCAGTTTGAGGTAAACCGCTGCGGATTTTCATAGGTGCCAAACAACATATCCCAGCACACCAAATCGCCGTAATTATTTTTATGGCGATCATATTGATGATGGATGCGGTGCATTTCCGGGCGCTGGAAAATATAGCCGATCCAGCGCGGCGTGTTGACGTTGGTGTGATAGAAAAATTCGCCGAGCGCCGTAAACATGGTGTACATCGCTCCGGCCTGCACATCCAGCCCCAACAGCGCGTAAACCAGCAGCGAGCCGATAATCGAATTGACGGTCATTTCCAGCGGATGTTTATAAAACGACGTGATCACTTCGATGCGTTGCGGACTGTGATGAATCTGATGAAAGTGCAGCCATAAAAAATCGCTTTCGTGACGCCAGCGATGCCACCAATAAAACACAAAAGTGGCAATAAAATACGCGATAAAACCACCGAGTAACGGATGCACCTGGGCAGAAAAATGAAACACCGAAGCGGAGCGAAGCCAGTGTTCCCAACTCACTCCGGCCAGTAAAACGATGCCCAGTTGTACCACATTGATAAGCAGAACGCGCACTGGCCAGGTCTTCACTTTGGGTAATTGCCAACCCGGTATCAAGCGTTCCAGAACGAAACAAAAGGCAAAGGCGATGAGAATGTAAAGCAGCATCAATACCTCCCGCGTGATGATAAAGTCGCGAGGTCTAACACGGCGGCATTTATGCTGAGGTCTCCATTCATAACGCTGTGCAGTCGCTTGAGGTTCCAAGTCAACGCGGCTTTCGATGCCGCTTCGAGCCGATTGGTTGGTTCAAGCGAAGTCACTGCTTCAGAGTGGTTCCCAACTTTTACATTTTCACATTCGCGGTCGCTAGAAATTGCGGCGGCTGGCGATGTCGGGTCGCCTGTTCGTAAGCATAGGCAATCTTGATTAAGGTCGCTTCGCTCCACGCTCTGCCGAAAATCGAAAGTCCCACCGGCAGGCCGAACAGGTAACCGGCAGGCACGGTGATGTGCGGGTAACCGGCGACCGCCGAAGGCGTCGAATAGCCGCCCGAAAAATGATCGCCGTTGACCAAATCCGTCACCCACGGCGTGCCGCCCGTTGGCGCTACGATGGCATCAAGTCGGTGTTTCATCATCACTGCATCTAGCCCCTCGGTTCTCGACAGGCGATGATTTTTCGCCAGCGCCTGCACATATTCTTTGCTCGTCAAATCGCCTTTCTCCTGCGCCTTGAGAAAAAGTTCCTGACCGAAATACGGCATCTCTCTGGCGCGGTTCCGGTCATTGAATTCAATAATCTCTTTGAGCGATTTCACCTCGGCGCGTTTGCCCAACGAGGCGAGATAGGCATTCAAATCGGCTTTCAATTCATAGAGCAACACCGTCAATTCGCTGTCGTCATACTTGCCGGTGTTCGGCACTTCGGCGGGGTCAACGAGGATCGCGCCCTGGCCTTTCATCGCGTCAAGCGCATCGTTCATCAACTTGTCCACAGCATCATTGATGCCGAAGAATTTTCGCGCTACGCCAATCCTTGCGCCTTTCAAACCCTGCGGGTCTAAAAATTTGGTGTAATCGCTGAGAGCTTTGCCGCGACTGGCCTTGGTCGCTTGGTCGCTTGGGTCTTGACCGGTGAGCGCGCCTAATAAAATCGCGGCATCGGCAACGCTTCGACACATAGGCCCGGCGGTGTCCTGGCTGTGAGAAATGGGAATGATGCCGGCGCGACTGACTAGGCCGACGGTTGGTTTGATGCCAACCAGAGAATTGGCATTCGACGGGCAGACGACCGAGCCGTCGGTTTCCGTGCCTATGCCTATGGCGGCGAAGTTGGCGGACAACGCCGCGCCGGTTCCCGAACTTGAGCCGCAAGGGTTGCGGTCGAGCGCATACGGATTGCGCGTCAAGCCGCCGCGTCCGCTCCAACCGCTGGTCGAATGACTGGAGCGGATGTTCGCCCATTCGCTCAGATTGGTTTTGCCGATGATGACGGCTCCCGCCGCACGCAGTCTTTGCGCGACGAAGGAATCTTGGGGCGGCGTCGAATCGGCAAGCGCCAATGAGCCTGCCGAGGTTTTCATTTTGTCTGCCGTATCAATGTTGTCTTTGATTAAAACCGCTATGCCGTGCAAAGCGCCGCGCAGCTTACCGGCTTTGCGTTCTTGGTCGAGCGCTTCGGCAATCGCCAACGCCTCTGGGTTGATTTCGATGACCGCATTGACCGTGCGTTTATCCAACTCTTCGATGCGTGCCAAATATTTTTCGGTGATGGAACGCGCCGTGTATTTGCCCGCTTTCATGCCGTCCTGCAATTCCTTGATGGTGAGTTCTTCCAACTCAAACGATTTTAGGTTCGGCGCGGCAGGCGAAGCAGGAGGATGATCTTTCGCTATTGACGTTAGCGGTTGAGTAAGGAGGATAGCGCTGGACAAAGCGCTCGTCTGCAAAAATTTTCTACGCCTCATGGATGGACATTCCTTTGCGCTTAAAGTTGACGGCTTGATGAAAGGTGAGCCTACAGGAGCAGGCGGAATTTTGTAAAGCGTATAATATTTCTGCAACCGTGGTGCGCGGCTGTGCCGCTTTGAGGTGCGGCGCGGGCTATGCCCCGCCGAAACGCTACGGACACCTACCTTTGGGGCTACGCCCCGAATTAGCGGCACCGCCGCAGGAAGAGTAAGGCCACCTTTACGGAAAGGCTTGGCCTTTCCGCTCATCAAAGCGGCACAGCCGCCAGAAAAATTTCAGTTGAAAAATTCGGCAACACAATTTTTTTCCTTACACCTCTTGTGTCACAATACGGAAAAATGAATACACCGAGACCGATCATCAGCAGGACTTCCGGGGTTACGAAATTCGTCTGCCTGATGGCGCTGCTGTTTTTCGGCATCAGCGAAACCGGTTTGGCGCTGGACGCCAATCGTGGCCTCGCTTTCTTTATTCACGAAGTGTGGCGCACCGAAAACGGTCTGCCGCAAAACAATGTGCGCGCCATCCTGCAAACTCAAAACGGTTATATATGGATTGCCACCGAAGAAGGGCTGGCGCGTTTCGATGGTCGGCGCTTCACGGTGTTCGATAAACAGAACACCGCCGCTATCAAGAGCAATGCGATTCAAGTGCTGTTTGAAGACGCCCATGAAAATTTATGGATCGGAACAGACAAAGGGCTGGTGCGCTGGAAAAACCAGCAATTCACCGCCTATTCAACTGCCAATGGATTATTGAACGACAACATTCAAGCCCTCTTGGAAAGCCGCGAAGGGGATTTGTGGATCGGCACGCTGGCTGGCCTGTATCGTATGCGCGATGAACAAATCACCGCCTTCAACGTCAAAGACGGTTTGCCCGACAACAGCATTCGCGCCCTCTTTCAGGAATCGGCAGGCAGCCTATGGATCAGCACTGCCGCCGGTCTGGGTCGCTTTGATGGCGACCGTTTTACCGCCTTCAACGCCGATGCCGCATTCCCTTTCGACACCATCACCACCATTTATCAAGGGCGCAGCGGCGATTTATGGTTTGGCTCAGCCGATGGCCTGTTGCAATTCAAAGACGGGCGCTTCACTTTGTTCACGACGCGCAATGGTTTAGCCAATAACAAAGTCTGGTCACTGCGCGAAGACCGCGACGGCAATTTATGGATCGGCACGGATGGTGGTTTGAATCGCTGGCGCGAGGGCCAATTCACGCTGTTCACCACCTCGGAAGGATTGGCCGATAATACCGCCTGGTCTATCTATGAAGACCGCGAAGGCAGTTTGTGGATTGGCACGCCGGGCGGTTTGAGCCGATGGCGTGCCGGTCGTTTCGCCACCTACACCAGCCGCGAAGGACTGTCGAACAATGTGGTGCAAGCCTTGCTCGAAGACCGCGAAGGCAATTTGTGGGTAGGAACCGAAGCCGGAGGCTTGAATCTTTTTAAGGATAAAAAATTCGTCACCTTGACCACGCAGGAAGGCTTGGTCAATGACATGGCGTGGACGATTTGCGAAGGCCACGACGGCAGTTTATGGATCGGCACGCAGGGCGGTCTGTCGCGCCTGAAAAACGGCAAGATGACCAACTACACGGTGAAAGATGGTTTGGCCGGGAATCTGGTGCGAGCGCTCTGCGAAGACCATGAAGGCAATTTGTGGATCGGCACTCCCGCAGGTTTGACGCGCCTGAAAGACGGGCGCTGCACCACCTTTCGTGTCGAAGACGGTTTATCCAACGATGCGATAGGGGCGCTGCACGAAGACCGCGACGGCAATTTATGGATTGGCACGCTCGGCGGCCTGACGCAATTCAAAGATGGCCGATTCACCATCTACACCACCAAAGACGGCTTGTCCGATGACAGCATTCTGGCTTTGCAATCCGATAGCCAAGGCGGTTTGTGGATTGGCACACGCGCAGGCGGGGTGAATTATTTTCACGGCGGACGCTTTATCACTTATGCACTCGACCAGGGTTTGTCGGATAACGAAGTGCGGACGATTGCTGAAGACCGCGAGGGCGCTGTGTGGATCGGCACGCGGCGCGGCGGTTTGAATCGGCTGGTCAACGGGCAGATAAAAACTTTCACTACCAAAGACGGACTCTTTGATGATTGCGTTTATCAGATCCTCGAAGACAGCGACGACAATTTCTGGATGAGTTGCGCCAAAGGCATCTTTCGCGTCAAACGCGCAGACCTCAACGACTATGCCGACGGCAAAATCGCGGCGGTGGCATCGGTGGTTTTCGGCATGACCGATGGAATGTTGTCCAGAGAATGCAATGGCGGCCAGCCTGCCGGTGGTCGCAGCGTTGATGGGAAATTATGGTTTCCCACCACCAGAGGCATAGCCATGATTGACCCGCAACAGATCGCGCTAAATGGTCAACCGCCGCCCGTCGTCATTGAGCAGGTGATTGCCGATGATAAAAGTTTGGCTATCGCCCTGCCTACGGATTTGAGCGCCGGGCTTGGTCGCATCGAATTTCATTTCACGGCTTTGAGTTTTGTGGCTCCGACAAAAATTCGCTTCAAATACCAACTCGAAGGCTTTGACCGAGACTGGATAGAAGCGGGAAATAATCGCGTCGCCTCTTATACCAGCATCCCGCCGGGGCATTATAAATTTCAGGTGCTGGCGTGCAATAATGACGGCGTATGGAATGAAACCGGGGCGGCTTTCAACTTTTATTTGCAGCCTCACGTTTATCAAACCTACTGGTTTTATGGGCTGTTGATGTTGCTTGGCGCAATCCTTGCGTTGGCGCTTTATCGCTTTCGCATAGGTCAAGTGCGAGCGCAATTTGCCGCTGTGCTGGCCGAGCGCAATCGTCTGGCGCGTGACATTCATGATACCTTGGCGCAAGGCTTCGTCGGCATAGGTTTGCAATTGCAGGCGGTCGGTAAAATGTTGAGTACGTCGCCACAGGCCGCGCAACAGCATTTGGATTTGGCGCAGAAGATGGTCAATCACAGTTTGGCGGAAGCGCGGCGCACGGTTTGGAATCTCCGCGCTCAGGCCTTGGAAGACAGCACGCTGGCAATGGCTTTAGCGGAAACCGTCAAGCAGATGACGGTAGGAACTGCGGTGGCAACGCAGGTGAAAATTTCCGGCTCGCCGCGCCCACTCGCCAGCAGCGTCGAAAATAATTTGTTACGCATAGGACAGGAGGCGTTGACCAATGCCTTAAAGCATGGCAAACCAAAAGCCATACGCCTGGAATTGAGTTATGAAGCCGAGAGTGTGCGGCTGCGTGTAGAAGATGACGGCTGTGGCTTTGACCCCGCGCAGTTCGCCTCATCGGAGGAAGGCCATTTTGGTTTGCTGGGAATGCGCGAACGCCTGGAAGGATTGAAAGGCGAATTGCAATTGCACAGTCAACCGGGAGTCGGCACGACCATCACTGCCGTCATCCCCGCGAGATAAATAAAAGTTTTGGAAGCACCGCAATGAGCAGAGAGAAACCGATTCGCATACTGATAGCCGACGACCATTTCGTAGTCCGCATGGGCTTGGCGGCGGTCATCAACACGCAAGCCGATATGCAGGTGATTGGCGAAGCGACGAACGGGCTTCAAGCTGTCGAACTGTATCGCCAGCTTCAGCCTGATGTCACCTTGATGGATTTGCGTATGCCGCAGATGGAAGGCATTGAAGCCATCACGGCGATTCGCAAGGAATTTCCCCATAGCCGCTTCATCGTGTTGACCACTTATGACGGCGACGAAGACATCTATCGCGCTTTACAGGCCGGAGCGCGCGGCTATCTGTTGAAGGATATGTTGGGCGATAGTTTGCTTGATGCCATACGGGTGGTGCACGCCGGACAACGGCGCATCCCGCAGGAGATCGCCAGCCGTCTGGCGGAACGAATGTTTCGCTCGGAGTTGAGCGCCCGCGAAATGGAGGTGCTGAAATTGATTGTCCGAGGTCGTAGCAATAAACAGATTGGCGCGGAATTAGGCGTCGCCGAAGGCACGGTCAAAATTCATATCAATAATTTGTTAAGCAAACTCGGCGTCAGCGACCGCACACAGGCGACAACTTATGCGCTGCAACACGGCATCATTCATCTGGACTGAAGTCATCGTTATAACCAAAGTTATAGCGATGGCTCTGGCTGTGGTTTAATGACAAGAGAATTTATTCGCGCTATTGTTGGCGGCATAGAAAGTGCCATCAAAATTTTACGCGGCTCTCATACCTGCAAAATTTTGATTGGCCTTCATTGCAATTATTCGGCAACATCACAGAAAGCGCGAGGCGGCATCCTCCAGCGCTTTCTGTGTTTTTTTTGATTCCAACACTTCGACAACATCATGAAAAAATACCTGAGCATCTTTCTGCTATTCCTGCTTACCCCGGCCTTGACCTCGGCAAAGGATGGCAACTGGCGAACCGCTACCGACAAAGAATTGAAAGAGGTATTGCCGACCAGAGCGCCGGTTGAAAAGGAACGCATCGAAACCGAATTCCGCACCGCTGCGGGCGTCACCGATGGCAAAGGAAAATTCATCGCCGGAATTTTGATGATTACCGCTGGCTATGCCGCTGAAGGCAAGTATTCGCATTTCTTTTTGACTCAGGTGCCGTTGACCATCAGCCATTTCACTTTGCCACGCGGGGCTTACGTATTCGGTTCGCAGCGCCTGGATAATGAAACCGTCGAGGTAAAATTTTACGAAGCGGCAAGCGGAAAATTAGTCGGCACGGTGCAAGCGTTGAAGGACAACCGGCGCGGCGCGATTCGTTCGTTTTGGATTACTCCGCTTGAAAAAGGCAGCTTCTCGATGCAGGTAGGCCGCTTTCGCTTCGTCGGCAAAGTGGCGGAATAATTCGCCGGAGAATTTTTTCGCGGCCTGGTACAAGCGCCCCTGCGGTGGTCGCCCGTACCGGTGGCTGGCGCGGAATACTTTTTCTTCAAGTTCATGCAGGGCTGGCAAGAAGAGATAAATCGCCCGATTTTATTGGGCCTTTCCCCTTTGCATCAGATCGTAAAAGTTGTACTCTTTTTTTTTCGTAACGACTCAGTACACGGGAACCTAAATTAATTTAGGTTTTGAGGAATGGAGTAGGAGCAGGGCTTGTCCCTACCCGGATTTTGCGAAGCACAATGATGGTCATCGCCTGCGGTGATCCGGGCAGGGACAAGCCCTGCCCCTACTGATGTCAACAAACTTAGATTCCAATGTACTTAGTTGTGAGAGTGGAATGCTGTGCGGCGGTGCCGCTTTGAGGTGCGGAGAGT
>JACQDB010000075.1 GCA_016201275.1 Acidobacteriota bacterium | reverse complement strand
GCCTCGGCTCTCCGTTGCTAGATTTTTCAGCGGCGCAGCAGCCTGATTTCATTGGCTTTTTCAGCACCTAGAATTATTGAACCTCAGCTTGTTGAGATGAGGTTCAATAATTCAATGCGCGAACCGCAAGGTCAGCCCTTGATTGGTGTGGTTCAATTTGAAATTGTACAAAGTCGAGCTAAGGGAGTTGGAAGAAAATAGAATCCCCTGATTCCCGTTGAGCAGCGGTCTGTGACCGCTGGCTTGGCTCTCCGGTGCGCCGACGGCGCACCAACGAAGCGACCGGCAATTTTCAAACCGGCTGGGTCGTTACACGGAATTTGCATTGGTTGAAGAAAACCTTTGACTCTCCGGTACGGAGCAACCACAAAATCACTGCATCCCCAAGCTCACAAAAATCACGACGCCAAAGCAACCATCAAGCCCCTTCGTGTTCTTGGCGGTGCAGTGATTGGCAAGCTGATTTCATTTTCAATCTTATAGCGAATTTCATTTGCCCACGACCATGACACCTGGTTGAGAGGCGGTCTGTGACCGCCGCAATTTATGGTCGGAGCGCGCCTTTCAACCAATCGCATATCTCTGCAACCTGCTATAGTGAGCGTGAAGGTTCCATAGATGTTGTATGCCGTTGGGGTGAATACCTCAAGATGTTGAGTACGGGCACAGAAGACGCCAGATGCAGTAAATATTTTTTAGCAGAGATTTAATATTTAGCAGAGGTTGAAGGCAGCGGTTGCCAATCCGCAATCCGCATTCGGCAATCCGCAATTTAGAAAGCGGGCCATCATGCTCTCGTCGGAACTTAAATGTAGAGAGGGTTCTTCATTAAAAGTTATGCGCGAGGCGGCACTGTATCATCCGCCGCAAAGCTGGTGAGGTTCTTTGCGGTTGGTACTAGAATGATACGTGCCAGTCTATCGCGCCATTTCCCGACAAAGCATGATGGCACCATAAGAAAGCACCTTGAAACTCTGTGCCTCAAGCTTCCGGTGTTGATAATAGCAATGGCTGTGCCATCGCCTCGCCGTCCCTGAATTGCTCATCTTTGCTCATATTTTTCGCGCCTGAGTTGATGACCAGCCCGGCAACAAGTCATTGTGACAGGTTTCATTCACAGAGGCTCTTTTGAAATGACCAACCGGCAAACCGGAAACCTGAAAGGGTGGATGAAATAACTTGCAAGACGTGAATACTTTTCCAATGCCTGGTACGGGCAACCACCGCAGGGTCGCCTGTACAAGGTTGCACTTGCTTTCATCCGCAATCCTCAGCAACCGCGCCCGGTCAATCAGGCATTTTTCTCGCAACAATTTTTCTCGCAACACCACGATGAAGTCAGGCGCTGACGTGCGGCATTTTTTTGCAGAGGCAAATTTTCCAGAGCCTCGAAAACGCTCTCGCGTCGCTATCCACAACCGCGCCTTGCGTAAGCAAGGATCACGGCAAACCGGCCAACTTTGCTTTACGAACGGGAAAAAATAGCGACGAGGCGGGTGGCGGCAAACGGTAGCCGATGAGTTTCGAGGCGATAACCGATGGCCGCTTTCTGCTTGAGGTGTTCGACCATATCCGGCGCACAATAAAGCATCAGATGTTGCCGCTCGCCCAGATGATTCAAGACCCGTGGCATCACCGCATCGGCGCGATCCAGCGCTCGACTGCACAACCAATCAAACCGACGACAATCGAAATCTTCTAGGCGGGCTCGGGCAACTTTGAAATTTTGGAGTTGCAAAGCGTCTTTCGCTTCGTATAAAAAGAGCGCTTTTTTCTGATTCGCTTCCAGCGCCGTCACCTCAACTCCGGGGCAGGCAACCGCAAGCGGCAAGCCGGGAAACCCCGCGCCGCTGCCGATGTCTAAAACTGCACGCGCCGCGCCCAACCAGCGCGCTCCGAACAATGATTCAGCATAATGCAGCCGCGCCGCTTCAAACGGCGCAACGATGCGCGTCAAATTGCTATGCCGGTTCCATTCCCGCATCATCGCGTAATGCTCGACCAGTTGCGCCAACTGCTCATCGCCCAGCGCGCCGAGGTGGAAAGCGCTCAAGGCTTCAAGCAGCGCCGCTTGAAATTCTTCCCGCGCTTTTTCGTTTTCCGGTTTGTTGGGGTTCATCGCAATCATTACAATAGGTTCGAGCGCGGCGAAACACAATCGCTCGCATCACAATGGGCAGGAGTCATTTTGGCAATACAAGCAATTTCGTTCGATTTCTGGAACACCCTGTTTACGGAAGCGCCGGGCGGCTTCAAACTGTATCAGGAACGCCGCCGTCATTTTTTGCAAGCCGCCTTGAATGCCGAAGGCGGCAATTTCACCGAGGCCCAAATCGAGCAGGCCGCCAGACTCGAAGCCGAATCGCATCACCTCATCTGGAGCGAGCAATATCGCACTCTGACGGCAAGCCAAAGACTGGCGCGCGTCCTCCATCATCTGAATGCCTCTTTACCCGAAGCAGCGATGGCAAACATCGTCCGCGCTTATGAAGAAGGCATACACGAACGCCCACCGGTATTGGTTCGCGGCGCGCTTTTGGTCGTCGAGCAATTAGCCAAACGCTACCGCCTAGGCATCATTTCCGATATAGGTTTTTCGCCGGGGCGTGTGTTAAAACAGTTGATGCGCCAGGCCGGTATTCTGGAGGCTTTCGATTCGCTGGTCTTTTCTGACGAAGCCGGATGCGCCAAACCGCACGCCAATGTCTTCGCCATGACTGCGGCTACGCTTGGCGCTCGACCACAGGAAATGGTTCACATAGGCGACCTCGAACCCACCGACATCATCGGCGCAAAACGAGCGAACTTTTACGCCATACGCTTTGTCGGCGTGACGCCTATGCAAAAAGACGAAACCACAATTGCCGACGCCGTGACCGCAGACTTCACAGCGATTCCGCGCATCATCGAAAGCTTAGGAGGCAAGGCATGAAAATTTTAACTTTGCAGCAGGCCGAACGTGCCAGCGATCTGGACGTTAAACTGGTAACCGTGCGGGCTTCGCGTTATCGCGTCTTCGGCTCGCCCGAACGCATCCCCGATGGCGAAATGGCGGTGGTGGATTTGCGCGGCGACCACGCGCCCGATGACTTCAAAGAAAAATATCGCGTCCTCGATAAACATCCGATGTTCGCCATCATGCTGGTGCAGAAACTCGGCGAATAGACGATACCGCAAACTTCGCCCTCTACATCTCTCGCCAAAATTTGGTCAAGGCATCAAAGCAGAAAAATTTTTTCAAGTTTTTTTGCGAAGCGCATTGCTATGCGGTTGATGATTTTCACTTTTTTTTACTGACCATTTTTTCATCAGCAGGTACACCGGAAGGGGGAAAACTTTCGCAGGGAAACCGGCAATCGGCTGCCTCTGTCGCGCCCTTCTCGCCAACCTATGCGTACAAACGTGACCGTCGTTTATCTATACGACTCAACCGATGACCGACATAACCGCACCTCAAACGCCGCTTCAAGCCGCGCCCTCTGCCGCTCAAAGCTCGTTCGTCTTCCAACTGGATATCACCGCCTTCGGTTCGCGCACGATTTCGGTTCGCCCACATCAAGCCGCGCACGATATGGAATGTAATTTTTACACGCCACCATTTTTTCGTTCTTATCGGTAAGGAAAAAAGGCCAAAAACCCCAGCATTTTATGCCTTTTTTCAATTCTCTGCGAGGTTCAAGAGTTGGCATAGTGATTGCCGCAAACTTCTTCACGAACCAAAAATCCATTCATAAAGGGGGAAAGCCAAAGATGATAAAAAAGAAAATCGCAGTTGTATCGTTGCTCCTGGCGATTATTTTTCTAGCCGTCGCGCCTGAAAGTTTCGCCTGTCACAGGCACCGCAGAACCTATGCCTCGCGGCGCTATCGCGCACCGTATGCGCGAGTGGCGAGCGACTGTTATGTGAATCCGTCCTATCGTTCCAGCGGCATGGGGTCCAAGACGCGCACGGCCTTGACCATTGCCGCACCGGCGGCAATTGGTGCCGGACTCGGAGCGCTCTTCGGCGGCAAGAAAGGTGCGGGCATCGGCGCATTGCTCGGCGGGGGTGGCGGCGCAGCCTATCATCTGTTAAAACATCGTAACAGATACTGAGACTCAGAAGTAATTCTGAAAAAAGCAAAGGCATCAAGAAAGGTAAAAACCTTTCGCGGTGCCTTTGTTTTTTGCCCTGTGGTTTCATCTTGTGCAACATCTATGGCGTACTTTAGACTTCGTGGCTTGATAAAAACGAAAGTTGCAGACCAACGCATGAACGATGAAATCAATCTGGATAAATATGTTGCGGCACTGTGGCGCGCCAAATGGCTGTTGTTGATTCTAGTCATCGCCGCCGCTGCCCTCGCTATGTATCTGGCGCAACAACAACCGACGCTCTACAACGCCGACGCCATCCTCGAAGTCGGACGAGTTTGGAAAGACCCCGTTGAAGATACCTACGTCACCGAACAAGTGGTCAACAGCGCTGGCTTTCTGCATGAACTGGCGAGCAAAATCGGCGTCAAACCCAAACAGTTAAAAACCAGCATTCACGCCGAAGCCATCATCGTCGGCCCTAGAGTTTCGCGTTACCCGATACTGTTGAAAATCACCGCCTCGGCGGACAGCGAAAGCCAAGCCGTCAAATTGGCGCAGGCCGTCGCCGATGAAGTGATCTCGCGTCACGAAAAACTTTTCGCCGCCGCCATCGCGGCGCATCAGTCCCGCGAACAGAAATTGGCCACGCAGGTAAAAGCGTTGCAAGCCAAAGGTTCCGCTGCAAGTGAATTGCTCTTTAAGCTCGAAGACGAACTGGACACCACGAAATTTAACAACGCTTCGCCGACGATGACGCGCCAGACAGCGCTCAAAGAACCCGTGGTCGCCACTTCGATTGCGCCGCCGACCAGTTGGCGCAACGCCGCCGCCGCCGCCCTCGCCGCGTTATTGGCCGGTGTCACGATAGTGGCTCTGGTAGCCTATTTCAAGCCATCACCTCAAGCCAAGAGCGAGTAATCTCATGCTGAAAATCATCAACGTAGTCGGCGCTCGACCCAACTTCATGAAGATTGCTCCGGTGATGGATGAGATGCTGCGCCGAGGCGACCGCCTACAACCCTTGCTGCTGCACACCGGGCAACATTACGATGAAGCGATGAGCGAGGCTTTTTTTGCAGACCTGCAAATTCCCCGCCCCGACATCAATCTTGAAATCGGCTCGGCCTCGCACGCCGAACAGACGGCGCGCATCATGATGGCCATCGAGCCGGTCATCCTCGAACACCGCCCCGATTGGCTGGTCGTCGTCGGCGATGTCAATTCGACCATGGCGGCTACACTGGTCGCCGCCAAACTATCAGTCAAAGTGGCGCACATCGAAGCGGGTCTCAGAAGTTTCGACCGTGCCATGCCCGAAGAGATTAATCGTTTGGTGACTGATGCGCTTGCCGATTTATTGCTCACACCATCAAAGGACGGTGATGAAAATTTGCGGCGCGAAGGCGTGCCGCCGCACAAAATTCGCTTCGTCGGTAACGTGATGATAGACACGCTCTATCGCCAATTGGAACGCGCCAAGTCGTCGCCAGTCCTTGAACGCTTCAACCTGCAAGCGAAAAATTATTGCGCCATGACTTTGCATCGCCCGTCGAACGTGGACGACAAAGCGACGCTCGCGGGCATTCTCGACGCTCTCGAAGCCGTGCAGAAGAGAATGCCGATTCTCTTTCCGATTCATCCGCGCACCCGCGCACGGATTAACGAATTCGGCCTACAAAAACAGCTTGCCCGCTTGCCCAATCTGATTTTGACGGAACCACTCGGCTATCTCGATTTTCTGCAACTCTACAGCAACAGCCGCCTGGTGTTGACCGACAGCGGCGGCATACAGGAAGAGACCACGACGCTAGGCATTCCGTGTTTGACTTTGCGCCCCAACACCGAGCGCCCCATCACGGTTTCCGAAGGCACCAATCGCATCGTCGGCAACGACCCCGAAGCCATACGCCGCGAAGCTCTGAACGCTTTAGACCATCCGGCGCAAGCGTTGCGCGTTCCGGCTTTGTGGGACGGTCAGGCGGCGCGCCGCATCGTTGACGCCATCGAAGCAGCGAGTCCGGGATAAGGCAGAAGTTAAAAGGCAAGCCGTAAAACTTTCGCGGAATTATCATCACGATGAAACCCAATCATCACCAAGTCATCTTTGCTGCCTCAATCGCTCAACGCCTGAACGAAGCCTTGAGCCGCCTTCCCTTGCCGTTTGAAAATCTGTTGCTCGCGTGGTTCATTCTGTCGCCTGTCGCGTCATTTTATTTTCGCTTTCCGCTCGATAAATCGGTCATCACTTTTGATCGCGCCGTTGCCTTCGCTTTGCTGCTTCTTCTCTTGTTCAAGTTTTGGCAACACCAAACGGTTCCCGACCAACCATCCGCCATCTTCAATCCGCCATCCGCAATTCAAAGCGCCGGGCTACGGAGGTTTTCAATCACGAAGTTTGAACTCGCGTGGTTATGGCTTGCGGCAGTGGCGTTGTTGAATGCCTTGCTGCAAGCCACGAATGTCGCGTATGCCATCAAAATCGCCATTGATTCGTTTTGGTTGCCGCTGGTGGTTTTTCACATAGCGAAGCATCACGTCAATCTGCACGGGCGCGAAAAAACCTTGATGGTGTTGGTGATGGGGCTGGCGTTTTTTTTATTCGCCACCGGCGGCTACGAATATTTCACCGGCGCGAATCTGTTCGCCTACAAAGGTTCGTCGGTTTTGCGCGATGGCGAATTGCGCGTCAATGGCGCGTTTGCTGCCGATTCTTCTTTCGCCATCATCGCTTTGCTGTTGACGCTGTTTTTGCGCTTGATGCCGCGACTGTTGCAAATCAAATTCGACCGGAGCGGTCGCCTAATTTACTTTGCGGCGCTTGCCGCTGGCGTCGCCGCGACCTTGCTGCCGCTATTTCGCACCGTCGGCGTCACGCTGTTTTTGGGCTGGCTGGCCAGCGAATATGTCATCCACTCGAAACGATTATTCAAGGGTGATGATGCAGCGCAACTCCGCGCCGCCGCATCACCGCCTCGCCACCGCGCCGCCGCGTCAACGAATCCGGCGCGGCGTTTAATTATGCTTGCCGCCATCGCGCTGCTGTTGTTATTCAGCGTGGCGGCGTGGATGGAGATGCGCGGATCGTATTCGTTCATCAGCCGATTGGCCAGCCCGCGTAATCTCTACGGCAGAATTGCGACCTGGCAAACCGCTGCTAGAATCGCCGTAACCAATCCCGTAGCCGGTGTGGGCTTGACCAATTACAGCGAATCCTTCGATGTGATTTTTTCCGACTGGCAACACCAAGACGTAGATTGGGTGGGCGATATTCGTGCTGTCGAAACCCCGCATTCCAATTTTTTATGGATAGCCGCTGAACTCGGCCTCACCGGTTTTGTGCCGTATTTATTGGCGAATCTCTACCTTTTTTTGATGGCGTGGCGAGCCTTGCGGCGTGCCAGCACCCGCCAACAATTTCTGGCGAGCAGTGGCTTTATGATTTTATTGGCAGCTTATACGCTTCCCGGTTTGACGCTGCAAAGCGGTTTCTACGCGGATTTGAATTTGTACTTTTTCTTTCTGCTTGGTTTACTGGCCAATCTTTTTTCCGAACGTCATCAGTGAAAACGCTACGAATGATCTGGCAAAAACTGCGCGGCATGACGCTCAAGGAATTGAGCGCGGAGGTGTTCTTGCGCCTGCGTCGCCAAGCTTCGCAAACTTATCATCGCGCCGTTGACGACATAGGCAAAAGTTTCCTCAGCGATGACGAACTCGCGCTGGCGCTCAACTCTGCCTCGGTCGCGCAAGTCGCCTCGCAAATCCGCGCCGGTCAAATGCCGCCGCTGACTTTCGGCCTCGGTGATTTGGCAAAGACGGCTGCCTTCATCGCGCAACACTTGCCTGACACCATCGAACAAACGCGACGCGAAGCCGATGACATCCTCAAACATCGCCTCTTGATTTTTAATCGCGCTCTCGATTTTGGCGAGGTCATTAACTGGCACTGCGATATTGAAACAGGAACGCGCTGGCCGCTGCTGCATCACACGCTTATGCCCATAGCGCCAGGCAAACGTGCGGACGTGCGCGCCGTCTGGGAGTTGAATCGCCTGCATCATCTGGTCACTTTAGGCCGCGCTTATGCGTTGACCGGAGATGAGCGTTACACGACGGAATTCATTGCTCAACTGACTTCGTGGTGCGACCTGAACCCGCCGCGCTTTGGCATCAACTGGACGGTGGCGATGGAAGTCGGCATTCGCGCAGTGAATCTCGTAGCGGCGCTCAATTTATTTCGCGCTTCGCCTTTGCTGACCGATGTGGTGATGGCAGTAGGTTTGAAAACGCTGCTATCGCACGGGCGCTTCATTCGCGCCAACCTGGAATTTTCGCATCGCGTTGCAAGCAATCATTACCTGTCGGATTTGATCGGGCTGTTTGCTATCGGCTCAACATTTCCCTGCTTCAAGGAATCAAAGTCGTGGGTAAAATTCAGCGCCAAAGAACTGCTCAAACAATTCGACAAGCAGGTGTTGGAAGATGGCGTGGACTTTGAAGCCTCTATCGCCTATCACCGTCTCGTAACGGAAATCTTTTTATTATTTTTCACACTGGGCAAAGCGAATGATGTCGCCTTGCCCGATGCGAGTTGGCGAAAGTTTCAAGCGATGTTTGCTTTCGTCCGCGCTTATTTGAAGCCCGATCAAACCGCGCCGCTGCTCGGCGATTGCGATGACGGGCGCTTGTTGAAATTCACAGAGCGCCGTTCAGTCGATCATGCTTATCTGTTGTCCATCGCCGCCGTTTTATTCGATGAAGAAAATTTCAAGCCAACGAATCATATTGATGCAGAAGCGCTCTGGTGGTTCGGCGCAGACGGCGTGAAAAAATTTGAAGAGTTGCCTGTGACCGACCACGCACCGACTTCGCAAGCCTTCAACGAGGCGCAAATTTTTATTCAACGAAAAGCTTCGCTCTACGCGATTATGGATTGCGGCGATCACGGCGCGAACGGGCGCGGCTCGCACGCCCATGCGGATGCGCTGTCGTTTGAGCTTTTCGCCTACGGGCAAACTTTTTTGCGCGACCCCGGCACCTATGTTTATACAGCGAGCAAGCGTTGGCGACACCTGTTTCGCTCGACCGCTTATCACAACACGGTTCGCATAGACCGTCAGGAAATCAGCGAACTCAACCAAGACCAACCCTTCGCGCTTGGCACAAACGTCTTGCCGAAAATCAATGCGTGGGAAAGCACGGCACAGCGCGACGTGCTGGACGCCGAGCATTACGGCTACAGAAGACTCGCCGAACCGGTCACGCATCGCCGCAAGATTACCTTTGAAAAACGCTATGGATATTGGTTATTTGAAGATATGTTCACAGGCGTTGGCGAGCATCTGTTTGAATTTTTTTTCAACTGCGACGCCGGTTTGCAAGTTGAGTTGCAGGAAAATCAAGTCGTCCGCATCAAAGGCGAAAGCGCGGCGCTGATGATTGTGCCGGTCATCAACATCTCCAATCATCCAGGGCACCTCGCAAATGAAGGTACGGGCGACCACAGAGGGTCGCCCCTTGACGTAGGGGCGACCACAGAGGGTCGCCCCTACAAGCTATCAAAGATTGATCAAAGTCTAAATAACGAAACCAACCAGCCAACTCAAGACTCGCCTTTTGCTCAATGGAATTACGAAATCCTGAAGAGTTGTCGCTGGGTTTCACCATCGTACAGGACGCGGCTGCGTTCATCTGGTATCATTTATCGCTTGCGAAAACGCGTGCCGTTTATGAGTGCCTTTGCGCTGATTCCGTTTCGTTTCGATGACCGGAAACGAGCGCAGGAAATCATCAGCCGGTTTGCCTTTCGCAAAACGTGAAGCTACTGCCGATTGAATTATGTGTGGAATTTCAGGCATCTATGAATACGGCGTGAACGCGCCGAATGTCCACGAAGCGCTCATCATTTCGATGCGCGATCAACTCCGTCATCGCGGCCCGGATGACGCAGGCGTTTACGTCACCAAAGACCGCCGCTTAGGATTTGGGCATCGTCGCCTTGCGATAGTTGACCTCTCGCCTGCCGGTCATAATCCTATGCCGAACGAAGACGAGACGGTGTGGATCACCTTCAACGGCGAAATCTATAATCATGAAAAACTGCGAAAAACCTTAATAAATCAGGGGCATTTGTATCGCTCGCGCACCGACACCGAAACCATCATTCATCTTTACGAAGAGCGCGGCCTGGATTTCGTCGCCGACCTGGAAGGCGATTTCGCTATCGCTTTGTGGGATGAAAACCAGAAACGTCTGGTGCTGGTGCGTGACCGCATAGGCGTCAAGCCGCTCTATTACACCATTCAAAACGGGCGATTAATTTTCGCTTCCGAAATCAAAGCCATCCTCGCGCATCCCGCCATCGGTCGAGAATTGGACGAAGAATCGCTTTATCATTATCTGACTTTTTTGACGACGCCCGCGCCGCGCACAATGTTTGCAGGCATCAACAAATTGCCTGCCGGTTGTCTGCTGGTTTGCAATTCACGCGGGGACATAAAAATCACGCGCTATTGGGACGCCATCGTTGACGAACCGGCGCAGCAATTGAGTGAAGCCGAAACCGCGCAGGAAGTTCTGCGCCTGCTCACCGCTTCCATTGAAAAACGTATGATGAGCGATGTGCCGTTCGGTGTTTTGCTGTCGGGCGGCATTGATTCGACGGCCAACGTAGCATTGATGGCGCAATTGATGACGCAACCGGTTCGCACTTTCACGGTAGGGTTTGCCGATGCGCCGGAGTTTAACGAAATCGAAGAAGCGCGCTTCGTAGCGCGAGAATATCACACCGACCATCACGAAATTCTGATCACTCAAAACGAGTTGATTGAGTTTCTGCCACAGATGGTTTTTCATCAAGACGAACCCATAGCCGACCCCGTGTGCGTGCCACTGCATTACGTATCGAAGTTGACGCGGGAATCCGGCACCACGGTGATTCAAGTCGGTGAAGGGGCAGATGAACTTTTCTGCGGCTATCAAGATTATGCGCGCTACTTGAACTTGCACGACCGGCTGTGGCAACCGCTGGCAAAATTGCCAAAGCCCATGCGTACTGCGATGAGCGCGGCGGGAAGATTCGCTTACGTCATCGGCGCATCGTTACTGCCTGCGCCTGCGAAAAAGTTGTTGCCCGATATGTTCAGGAGATTTGCGGCTGGCGAAGAATTATTCTGGAGCGGCGCATTTATCTTTGATGAAACCAACAAGCAAAGACTCTTTACGCGAACCGCTTTGCAACAACTCAACGGCAACGATCATCAGCTTTCTTCGCACCAGATCATTGCAAGCGATGTGCAGCGGTTGCTTGCTCAAAAACCGCAAGCCGACAAACTTGAGCAGATGATTTATCAAGAGTTGAAATTGCGTCTGGCCGAATTGTTGTTGATGCGCGTGGATAAATTCACGATGGCAAATTCGTTGGAAGCGCGTGTGCCATTTTTAGACCACCATCTGGTTGAATTTGCCATGACGATTCCGCGCCACATGAAATATCGCCACGGCGAAACCAAATGGATATTGAAACAAGCCTTGCGCGGCGTCATCCCGGAGCGCGTGTTGCAACGCCGGAAACAGGGCTTTGGCGTGCCGATCAACGAATGGATGATGGCGAAACTCGGCGGCTATGTCGAAAGCAGTTTGCTGAATTCGTCTCTGCGGCGACGCGAGTTGTTCGATTACGAATTCATTAAACGCTTGATTAACAAACACCGCACCGGCAACGTCAATTATTCGTTTTTCCTGTGGAGCCTGTTGAATCTGAGCCTGTGGCACGACCAATGGATAGACAATCCGGGCGCGGCAATCAACGAATCTGCATGGGCGGCGTCAACCGCAAAACCAAATCTTGCGACTCGATAACTGGCATCAACGAATGAACTCAGAAGCCGACACTTTATCCGCCAATTCACTTCCCGCCGCGCCAACTGCTGCGCCGCGTTTCGGCGAGACCATACGGCAAACCGGCGTGCTGTTTTCGGCGCAGACCGGCGCGATGGTGGTCAACCTTCTGGTCAGTTTGGTGTTGCTGCGCTGGATGGAGCCGACGGAAATGGGGCGGCTGGCGTTTTGTTTAAGCGTCATACTGATCAGCAATCTGTTTTTTGAAGTGGGAATTTTCGCCGCCGGTTCGCGGGTGCTGGCGCTGGCGCATAATGCGGAAGACCAGCGGCGGGCGCTGGGCGCGCTGGTCTATTTCGCCGCTGCGATTGGCGCGCTGCTGGCAATGTTCATCGCCGCTACTTCGCCGTTGATTGATCTGGTTTTTCACACCGATTTGCGCTGGCTATTGATGACGGCGGCGGCGCTGGCGTTTTTTCTGCCGTTTCAATTATTGATAGAACTCAGTTGTCAGGGGTTGAATCGCATACGTCAACTGGCCATCTTTCAACTGTCGCTGTCGGGGCTTTATTTAAGCGCGCTGCTGGTGCTGGCTGTACGGCATCGCTTAACCGCGAAATCGGCTCTGGTAGCCTATTTGACGGCGACCGGCATTGCCGCCTTGTTGACGCTGGTGCAATTGCGCCCGGCGTTTCAAGGCGCGTCACAATTCATCAGACCGACGCTCAAAGAGGCGCGGCATTACGGTTTGAACTTGTATCTGGCGCGCATCACGGCGACGGCTTCGGTGCGGCTGGACAATTTTGTGATCAAATATTTTGTGGCGGACATAGCCTTGCTGGGGCTGTATGATCGCGCGCAGAAATTAGCCAATCCGATTTCGACGCTGGCGCGTGCGCTGGCCATCACGCGCTTTCGCGCTTTCGCCAACGTCAAGCGCGTGCCGGAGCGCATCACCAAATGGAACACCATTATTTTGCTGGCGTCATCGTTGGCAATGGCGGCCTTTGGCCCCTATTTATTGGCGCACGTCTTTCCCAAGTACGCCGATTCCGCGCCGCTCCTGGTTCCGTTTGCAGCGTTCAATCTGTTCGCAGGTCTCTTTCAACCGTACAACACTTTCCTTGCGGCGCGTGGTCACAGCGCGGCGATTCGCAACATCGCTCTTGTCGTCACCTTTGTCAGCATCGTCGGTTTGTTTGTCACTGTGCCGCGCTACGGCACACTGGGCGCAGCGTGGGCGGGCGCGTTCACTATGCTGCTGGACTACCTGTTGCATCTTTACTACTATCGAAAGAGTCTGAAAGCGGAAGCGCCGATAGCAACGCAAACTGAAAAGTAATCATGAGCAAGCACAGCAAACAGAGTCCCGGCAATCTGGTCATCGAGTACGAAGCAACTCCCGAATACCAGACGCCAGACGCCGGACACCAGACGCCGGACAATGAACGGTTGGATGAATTCAAACGTCGCGCCCAACAACAATGGAGCGCCAACCCTTGCGGGGCGCACGTCGCCAAAGAACTGGAATTCGGAACCCGTGACTATTTCGACGCCATCGAAGAATATCGCTACAAAGTTTATGCGCCGTGGATGAAAACGGTCATCGGATTCGCGCAGTACAGCGGCAAGCGCGTCTTGGAAATTGGTTGCGGCACGGGAACAGACTCTTTGCAATTCGCCCGCAACAGCGCATTGTTCACAGGCGTTGACCTGACGCCGCGCAGCATCGAAATCGCCCGTCAACGCTTTGCGGTTTACGAACAGCAAGGCGAATTTTTTTTGGGCGACGCGGAACACTTGAACTTCCCGGATGAGAGTTTCGATGTGGTCTATTCATTCGGCGTCATTCATCACACGCCGAACACCGAACAGGCGGCGCAAGAAATTCATCGCGTCTTGAAGCCGGGCGGCAAAGCCATCGTGATGGTCTATCATCGCGCCTCGCTCTATTATTGGGGCGGCCTTATTTTGAAACGTGGTTTGCTGCGCGGCGAATTATGGAACGCTTCGCCTGCCGCATTGATGAGCCGTTATGTGGAACACACGGAGACCGGCGGGCGACCTCTGGTGAAGGCCTATACGCGGCGCGAAGTCCGCAAACTGTTTGCGCGTTTCCGCGACTGCAAAGTTGAAGTGAATCAATTGACCCGCGCCGAACTGGGCGCGATTGGGCGAGTGATGCCGGAGCCGATGTTGCAATGGCTGGCGCGACATTTCGGCTGGAACCTCATCATCACGGCGACGAAATAGTTTTGCTACGATCTCTTTTCCGTTTCTAATCTTGAATGAATGAATCCGCGAATGAACCTCTGGTTTTACTCTTAGATTTATCGGGCAACGAAGGCGCGGCGCGGGCTTGGGCAGCGCCGCATTTCCCTCATCAAACCATTCGCCTTCTCAACAAAGCCGATTTGAAATGGAGTTCAAAACGCGAGGCGCTAACCAGCGTGCGCGCCCTCCGGCCTCAGACGTTTGCGCTCTTCACCAACGATATTGATTTACAAAGTTCGCGGGGTTCGATGCTATTGTTTGGCGCATTGACCGGAGCGCATCGCCTCGTCTTCGGCGACCGCCAAGGCCAACTGATTGCGCGTTCAAGATTTTCCGTCTTCGCCCTCGAAGCGCCGCGACTGGCTCTGGAATTGCTGTTCGGCTATGCCGTCATCATTCCGTTATCGTGGCTGCTGACGGTGTTTTTCGGCTTCGCTCTGCGGTTTAGAAATTCCCTGCGACGCCTCAACGCGCAGTCACAAAACAGCAATTCTCAACCCCTCAAAGCCAAAACCGTTGAAGCCAACAACCATGCAGAAATCTCCCCGTCTCCCCGTCTCCCTTTCTCCCTTTCTCCATCACTCCCTCACTCCCTCACTCCTTCGCTCTCCAAGGTGTCGCAAACCGCGCTCTACATTCGCGCCACGTTGACCAGCGCCAAAGAAGGCGGACTGATGACGCACGTTGCCGGATTCACCGGCGGCGCGCAAGCCGCTGGCCATCGTCTGCAATTTGTCGTCAGCGGCACACCAACAATTTCCAGTGAGCAGGCGCAAGTTGACCTTAAACGGCAATCAACTGCGACGCTTGAGAATGCGCCTTATGCTATCAAACCGTCGGCTCGTGTCAGCGCGACGCGAGCGCTTTTCGAGTTATGGAATAATCTCGTATTCACGGCGAAAAGCCTCCGTTGGCTGCACCATGATGCAGATGAAAAATATGATTTTATTTATCAACGCTACAGTCGTTTCAATTGGACGGGCGTGGTGTTGTCGGTATTCACGGGCTTACCGCTGGCGCTTGAGTTCAACGGTTCGGAGGTCTGGGTGAGCCGCAGTTGGGACCCCGTGGGGCAACTCGCCTTGCTCGAACGCTTCGAGCGTTTGAATCAACGCGCCGCCGATTTCATCTTCACGGTTTCCACAGTCGAGCGCGACAATCTCATCGGCGCAGGCGTTGCGGCAAATAAAATCATCGTCAATCCGAATGGCGTTGATACCGAAAAATTTCATAAGGGTTGCGGCGGCGCAGCAATCCGCCAACAACTCGGCATCGAAGAAAAAATCGTCGTCGGATTTTTAGGCACCTTTGGCCCCTGGCACGGCGCGCCAGTGCTGGCCGAAGCCGCTTTGAAGGTGCAATCGAATTGTCACTTTCTTTTCTTAGGCGATGGCGACGAACGCGCCATCAGCGAAGCGAAATTCATTTCTGCAAAAGAACGTGCGACCTTCACGGGGCGCATCGCGTACGACAAAGTAGCGGCTTATCTGGACGCCTGCGACATACTGGTTGCGCCGCACGTTGCAGCCAGCGATGGCAGCGAATTTTTCGGCTCACCGACGAAACTGTTTGAGTATCTGGCGATGGCGCGGCCTGTCGTAGCCAGTCGCTTGGGGCAGATGACCGAGGTCATTGCCGATAAGGAAAATGGTTTGCTGGTGGAATCGGGCGATGCCGATAGTTTGGCGCAAGCCATTGACAGACTGGCGAATGACGAAGTCCTGCGCCATTGTCTGGGCGCGGCGGCAAGAAAAACGGTTGTCGAAAATTACACTTGGCAGCACAACGCCGCCCGCGTGTTCGATACGCTGGAAGGAAGGTGAGGCATGAATATCGAAGCAGCCTTGAGAACAGTTCCTTTTCAATCCGTATCCCTCGGATATGTGACGGTTCATATTTATTCGCCAGAGCAACTGGATGAAGCTCAACTTGGGTACGCCATTCACCCAGACTGCACCCCGTTGACAGGAAATAAAAACGGCGATTGGAGAACAAGCTGGATTGTCATCGCTTATGAAGATGGCAGCGGCGACCCCATTTTCATTGATGTTTCCACTAATGAGTTATCGGTATATACCGCAATGAATGGTCAAGCCAGTTGGAATGCCCAATTGATCGCCGATAGCCTTCAAGGATTTGGGAAAGCCTTAGAAAGCATCTTCATGATTGCCAAAGGCCGCGAGAATCCAGCGGCTCTTGAAACCCATCCAATCACTGAAAACGAACGCCTCAAAACTTTGGAAGAAATCAGACGCTATAACCCCAAAGCTAATTTGGAATTCTGGGAAATCTGGCTGACACAGGAATAATGATTCCGTAAACCAACTGTCAAGCCTGTCCCACAGACAAACCGCTACTGGCAAGCGACGCGGCCTGTGTGTAACAATCTCCGGTGATGAAAATCAGGTTGGTCTCTGTTGGAAAAATTCTTGCCGTCGTGGTCTTCCTTGCCGTGGCGGTGTCGCTAGGCGTTTATCTGGTCAAGAAGCGCAAGCCGATTGACAATAGCCCGGTGGAATCGAAATTGCAGGGCACCATCGTGGCCATCTTCAACAACACACGCTACGCTCACGAAACCGATGGGCGGGTGCGCTTCGTGTTGACGGCGGGCGTGGATAAAGCTTATTCGGACGGCACGCACGAACTTGAACAGGTCAAGCTGGAATCTTACGGCGCAGAGGGCGACCGCAACGATTCGATCACCGCAGACCGCGCTAAAGTCAGCGACACCGCCAACCTCAACACTCTGGATGCCGAGTTCATTCAAAACGTCGTCGTGCAGACCACCGAAAACGGCACGCTCAAAACCAGCTACCTGCATTACAGCCACGAAAAAAATATCATTGATACCAAAGAGCCTGTCGAATTCGACAGCCCGACGATTTCCGGCCACGCTACCGGAATGTTGATCGAAATTCCGGACGAGCGCGTTCACCTGCTCAACGATGTGGATTTGACCGTCAAACCCGAAACCGCCGCCAGCAAAAACGCCGCCAACCAAACCAACGCTAAAGCCCAAGTCAACAACGACAACGAAACCACGGAACAGCGCGCCGCCCGCAAAGCCGCCAAGCGCGCACGCAAACAGGAACGTCGCCGACAGGCTGCGGTCAGCGCTCAAGCCAACCCTCCGGCAACCGACAAAGCAGCAAAAAAAGCCAATAAAACCGGCCTTAATGTGGCAAGTGACGGCAAGCCGAAGAGCGCTCTGCCGGTGGCTAAATTGCCTACGCGCATACGCGCCGCCACCGCCCTCTTTGACAAAAAAGAACATCGCGTGACGCTCAACCATAACGTCATCGTCACGCAAGGCTCTGATGAAATGCGCGCCAACGATATGTTGGGCGTGCTGACCGAAGCGAATAAATTCGAGCGCATCGAAGCGCGTGGCAATGCCTATTTGAAACAGACCGACAAGGCCGAAATCAAATCCACCGACATGGATTTTTTCTTCGATGACCAGCGCCTGACACGCGCCATCGCCAATGGCGAAGCCTATGTGCAATCGTTAGGCTCGCCATCCGTGAAAGAAGCTCGCGCCACGACCATCGAAGCCGTCTTTTCGCCCACCGAAAGCGGCAGCGCCATCAACACCATCACCGCCAACGGCAACGCCAATCTGCAAATCCATCCGCCGAAACCGCAGGATGAAAAACTCAATCCGACCGAACGCGAATTGAGCGCCACTCAAGTGGTCATGAATTTTTATCCTGATGGTCAATACCTCGCCTTCGCGCAGGCCAATGAAAACGCGGTGATGAAAGTGACGCCGGTGCGCGCTGAAAAAGGCGCGGATAAAAAGACCATTCACGCGCCGCAGATGACCGCCGATTTTTTCCCAACCAACAATCAGGTCAAGACCTTCAACGCGACGGGCGGCGTCAAAGTCGAAATCGAAGCGACCGTGGCCAATGCTCATCCGCCGCGTGTGACCACCAGCAAACTGCTGACGGCGGAATTTATACCCGAGTCGCAGGATGTGGACACCTTGGTGCAACAGGGCGATTTCAAATACAACGAAGGCGACCGCAACGCCGTAGCCGAAGCCGCTACCTACAAAGGCCAGAGCGAATATTTGATGCTGCGCGGCAAACGCCCTATGGTATGGGACGCCAAAGCGCGCACCCAGGCCGACGAGATAGATTACGACCACCGCCAAGATGAATCGCACGCACGCGGCGATGTGCGGACGACTTATTACAGCCGCGCCACCACCAACGAGGCGACGCCGTTCAAGAACACCAAATCGCCGATCTTCATCACCGCTGAAAAAGGCGATGCGCGCAATGCCGACGGCGTAGCGATTTATACAGGCAATGCACGCGGCTGGCAGGATGATAATTTCGTCAAGGCCGACCGCATAGAACTGTTTCAAAACGATAAGAAGATGATTGCCACTGGCAAGGTAGAAAGCGCGCTCTATCAAGTGAAAACAACTACCGACCAGAAGCAGAGCGAAGTCGTGCCGGGGTTTGCTACGGCTGACCGCATGACTTATTCCGACACCGAGCGCCTCGTGCATTACGATGGCAACGTGAAGGCGCGACAAGGCACAGACAACATCGAAGCGGCAGTGGTGGATGTGTATTTGATGAAGGAGTCGAATGAAGTAGATCACCTGACTGCGGTCGGCAACGTCGCGCTGGCGCAACCCGGCAGGCGCGGAACCGGCGACCAATTAATTTATACTTCGGAAGACGGGCGCGCCGTGTTAAGCGGCAAAAACGCACGCGTCGAAGATGCCGAAAAAGGCACGACCATGGGCGCTCAATTGACTTTCTATAGTCGCAATGATAAGGTCGTGGTTGAAAACCGGCAAGGCACTGGGCGCGTGAAATCAACTCATAGGCTAACCAAAAAATAGATTACCGTGAAGAAGCGAAAAGCTGTAAAAAAAGGCCATAAAACTATGTCCGTCGTTGATTCTTCAGTTCGCAAAATGCCGGCAGTCCGGCTCTTTTCTCACGATTCCGCCGACCTGCCCATTGCTCAAGAGGCGACCGCAAAGCGGCATACGCCCAGTCTCACCACCGCGCTTGAGCCAAGGCAAACCCTCGCCTCAGGCATTGCCCTGCAAGCCCAAGAGCAGTCGCGCAACCAGCAATCAACGGCGCGGACTTCGCCGGTTCCATTCAACCCTGAATCGCGGCGCGAGTCCCTCAACGAGCCTATGAATCAGGCAGCGAAAATCGTCAACCAACCAAGGCGACAAACGGCGAATGAATCGTCGCCCTCGTCGGGCAACCACGGCACCCCGTTGGCGTTGTCAAGCACCAACGGCAAGGCGCTGACGCCGAAGACCATCAGCGTCCTGGGGGCCGAAGGCTTGCGAAAGTCGTATCGCAAACGCACCGTCGTGCATCAGGTGTCGCTGGACATTAAACAGGGGGAGATCGTCGGCCTGTTAGGGCCAAACGGAGCGGGAAAAACCACCATCTTTTATATGATCGTCGGTTTGGAAAAACCCGACAAAGGAAAAATTTTTCTCGACACCAAAGACATTTCGCGTTTGCCCATGTACCTGCGAGCGCGCCACGGCATCAGCTATCTGCCGCAAGAAGCTTCGGTTTTTCGCAAACTGACGGTCGAAGAAAATATTCTATTAGTGTTGCAGACCCTGTCGCTTTCCAGACGCCAACGCGAACACCAATTGGAATCCTTGCTCGATGAACTGGACATTGAATATGTGCGCCACACCAAGGCCTATCAGCTTTCCGGTGGGGAGCGCCGCCGCACCGAGATCGCCCGTTGTCTGGTCATTGAACCGCGCTTTATTCTGCTGGATGAACCTTTCGCCGGCATTGACCCGATAGCCGTCATTGATATACAAAAAATACTGCAAAAGCTTCGTCAACGTGGCATCGGCGTGTTGATTACGGATCACAACGTCAGAGAAACGCTGGCTATTACAGACAGAGCGTATATAATCAACGAAGGACAGATTTTCAGAGCCGGAACACCCGATGCGCTGACACAAGACGAAGAAGTACGACGAGTTTATTTAGGAGAGAATTTCAGAATGTAGTCAGCCGTCCGTAGTCCTTAGTGATTAAGTAGCACCTATTCTCCGGCTACGGACTACGGACGGCTGACTCAAGACTCAAGACTGGTAGAGTGTTATGTCAGTTAGACCCAATCTTCAAACAAGTCTCTCGCAGAAACTGGTACTGACGCCGCAGATGCGGCAACGCATAGAGCTGCTGGCGATGACTAAGCTAGAACTTGCGGATATGGTGACAACCGAGTTGGTGGCCAATCCGGTGTTGGATGCCATCGAGCCGGGCGATGCGCCCGATGGTCAAGCTTCCGTCAATGATGATATGGCTAACATTGATGCGACGACCGCCGATTACACCAAGCCCGAACCGGCCATGACCAACAGCGAAGCGGCCAGCGATGGCTTCCTCAATGGCGCGGCTACCGAAACCACACAAGTGGAGCCGGACAGCGAACCCGACCGCGAGCGCGATTCCTTTCAAGAGATTGATTTCGGCTCGACCTTTGAAGAGTATTTAGACCCCGGCTACAAAACGCACGAATATGAATCCCGCGAAGAAGTCTCCTTCGAGAGTATGTTGACGCGCCGCCAGTCGCTCTACGAACAATTGATCTGGCAATTGCATCTGACCGAAATTCCCGAAGAGGTTTGCAAAGCCGGTGAAGCCATCATCGGCAACCTCGACGAAACCACCGGCTTTATTGATGCGACGATTGACGAGATCGCGGCTATGGGGCCGTGGCCTATGGAAGTCGTCGAACAGGCGCTGCATACCGTGCAACGCCTTGATCCAGTCGGCGTCGCGGCGCAAAACGTCCGCGATTCGTTGTTGATTCAACTCGAATATTATGGCTACAGCGAACGGCTGGCCTATCGCCTGGTGCGCGATTATTTCGAGAACCTGCAAACTCATAAGCTCCCCGATCTGGCCAAGACCTTGGGCGTGACCGTCGAAGAACTGCTGGCCGAAATGGCCATCATCAAAAAGATGGACCCGAAACCAGGGCGCAAATATTCTTCCGATGAAGCCCAGCCGGTGGTTCCCGAAGTCACCATCGAAAAGGTCGGCGATGATTACGTCATACGCTTTGAAGATGAAGGAATGCCGAGCCTGAGAATCAACAAGACCTATCGCCAGATGATGGAATCCAAGGACTCTTCCAAAGAGACCCGCGACTATATCAAAGAGCGTTTTCGCTCGGCAGTTGATCTGCTGAAAAACATCGAGCATCGGCGGCAGACGATTTATCGCGTCTGCCAATCCATCGTCGAACGCCAGCGGGATTTTCTCGATTACGGCGTCGAACAGATCAAACCGATGATGCTCAAAGATATTGCCGAAGACATCGGTATGCATTTAAGCACGGTGTCACGCGTCGTCAATCGCAAATATGTCAACACGCCGCAGGGGGTTTATGAATTGCGGCGCTTCTTTACCGAAGGGATGCGTTCGGATAGCGGCGAAGATGTTTCGACGCGGGTATTGAAGCTCAAGATTAAAAAAATGATTGAAGAGGAAGACCCCCATAATCCCATCACCGATGATGAAATTGCCAAACGCGTAGCCCGCGAAGGCGTCAAGTTGAGTCGGCGCACGGTGGCGAAGTACCGCGATCAGATGAACATCCCCGGTTCACGCGAACGTCGGTCTATCGTCTAATCACGGCTGTGGGCAGGCACTGGTTCGCCAGTCCTGATTGATTCATTATGCGAACCAAGCATCAGCGACAACCCAAGGTTCGAGCGCCACAGGCAACTTATTCTCCCGCTGCACTCGCGTCGTGTTCATTCCCCTGTCTCCATCACCCATCCACACAAACCGCATTTATCGAATAAGGAGGTGTTTCATAATGGATTTTGAATTCACAGGTCGTCACGCAGAAGTAACACCAACCATCGAGCGTCTGGCGCGCAAAGAATTAAAGAAACTGGACCGCGTGTTGGATCACGCGCCGGTGCGTGCGCATGTGATTGTCTCGGCGGAAAAGAACCGCAAATGCGCGGAAATCGTCGTCTATTGGCGCGACAATGTCTTCACCGGAGTTGCCGAAAACAACAACCTGAATCATTCAATCATTGCCGCCGCTGGCAAGGTTGAAAAACAGGTACTCAAACTTAAAGAGAAATTCAAATCGCAAAAGCGTCAGCGCCAACCGGCCAAAGAGGTCGCTCCGGTTCCCGGCGGTGCCTTGCCGCTCGCGCCGCCTGCAGCGCGCATCGTTCAGGAACGGCGCTATCGCGTCAAACCCATGACCCCCGAAGAAGCGGCGTTGTTACTGACCGATTCCGAAGACCTCTTCATGGTATTTCGCGATGCCGAAACCAGCAAAGTCGGCATTCTCTATAAACGCACCGATAATAATTTCGGCCTCATCGAACCCTGATGGAAGGCAAAAGGTAAAGGCTCGAAGGCAAAGGTACCACGTACTTTTGCCTTTGAGCGAGCCAAGTCAAGCGCTTTGCCATGCGGCTTTTACTTTTGCCTTTTCGCTTTTACCTTTTATGCCTGTTGCGGTGGTCATCATAACCGGAGTGAGTGGCGCGGGGATGTCGTCTGCCTTGAAGGTGTTTGAAGACCTCGGCTATTTCGCCGTAGATAATTTGCCCGTGCAATTGATTCCGACCTTCGTGCGGCTGTGCGAGGAGTCTGCCGAAATCAATCACACGGCCTTTGTCGTGGATGTGCGGTCAGGCGATTTTCTCAAGCTGTTCCCGCGCATTCACAAGGAACTGCACGGCAAGGGCATAGATACCAAAGTCCTGTTTCTGGAAGCCGACGAAGAGGTGTTGCTGCGCCGTTACAGCGAAACGCGCCGCCCACATCCGTTGTCGGATGAAAGCGTCGTAGCCGCCACCGAACACGAACGTCAAATGCTGGCCGAGATTCGCAATCTGGCGGACATCATCATAGACACTTCGGAATTGACGGTTCATACGCTGCGCGATGAAATCAAAAAGCAGTTCACCGAAAAAGGCAGTGAACAGGAATTGAACGTCTCGATTTCCTCATTCGGCTTCCGTCATGGTTTGCCCAGAAGTCTGGATATGTTATTCGATGTGCGGTTTCTGCCCAATCCGCATTTCGTGCCGGAGTTGCGCCCGTTGACCGGACGCGATGCCGCCGTGATTGATTATCTACAAGCGGAAAGCGAAGTCGAAGAGACTATCAAGCGCTTCGCCGATTTGCTCACCTATTTGTTGCCGCGCTTCAAACGCGAAGGCAAAAGTTATCTGACCATCGGCATCGGTTGCACCGGTGGGCGGCATCGTTCGGTGATGATTGCCGAAGCCTTGCACCGGCAACTTGCCGATCTCGGCTATAAAACAACCGTGATGCACCGCGACATCGAAAAAGATCAACAGCGGTACAGAGCGTTATAGTCCTTAGTTCCTAGTCCTTAGTCCTTAGCTCGTTTGCTCGACGCCTTGAAACCGGCTACAGGAGCCAGTTTCAAGGTTTTGGGATAAGCCAGTCAGGAACTAAGAACTAGGGACTAAGGACTAAGGACTAAAAAAAATGATTGGTGGAGTCATTGTCACACACGGGCAGTTAGCCAACGAACTGGTAGCCGCTGCCGAAATGATTATCGGCGAAATCACCCACATTACGGCGGTCTCTATTGGCTGGCACGACGATGTGGATACCGCCCGCGAAGAGGTCGAACGCGCCATCAATCGCGTCAACAGCGGCACTGGTGTGTTGCTGATGACCGATGTGTTTGGCGGCACGCCGACCAACATCGCTGCCAGTTTTTTAGGTGACGCCCCGGTTGAAGTCGTGACCGGCGTGAATCTGCCGATGGTTATCAAACTCGCCGCACAGGAAGCCGAGGCCACGCTTAACGATTTAGCGCATCGCATACGCGACGAAGGTCAGAAGCAAATCTATCTGGCCAGCGACATCCTCTCGCCGAAAAAATCATGAGCCAGCCTTGCGATTGCGGATTGCAGAATGCAGATTGCGGATGTGATTGCCACTAACGTAATCAGGAGTAATCTCGGCTTCAAGTTTTTAGCCTGATAGCGAATCGCAGAATAAGCCGAGATGAGTTGAGCAGCGGTCTCTGACCGCCGGGAGGTGCGGCCAAAGACCGCTTCTCAACCAATGAATTGTCAACCTGCTTGGCAATTCGTTCTGCCCTCAATCAAGGCCCTACTCGTCGGTGCAACCTTAGCGAAAAAATCATGGCTGAAACGAGCAATCCGCAATCCAATTCAACGCACTGCGTTGACCGCAATCCGCAATCCGACTCTCGTGCCGCGTTGCTGGAAATCAAAGACCTGCGGGTTTATTTCCACACCGAAGACGGCATCTTGAAAGCCGTTGATGGCGTCAGTCTGCAAATGAAAAAAGGTGAAACTTTGGGACTGGTCGGCGAAAGCGGGTGCGGCAAATCGGTTACCGCTTATGCGATCTTGCAACTGTTGCCGACGCCCCCGGCGCGTTATGAAGGCGGCGAAATTCTATTTTGCGGTGAGAATTTGCTGGCTAAAAATGAATCGCAATTGCGAAGCCTGCGCGGCAATCGCCTCGCCATGATTTTTCAGGAGCCGATGTCTTCGCTCAATCCGATTATGACCATCGGCAAACAAATCACCGAAGCTATTTTTGAACATCAGAAGAAATCCAAAAGCGAGGCGCGAGAGATAGCCGTAGAGATGTTGCGCCGCGTCCGCATACCGTCACCGGAAACCCGCTTCAATGAATATCCGCATCAACTCTCCGGCGGCATGAAACAACGCGCCATGATTGCGATGGCGTTGATTTGTAAACCGCAACTGCTGATTGCCGACGAGCCGACCACGGCGCTCGATGTAACCATACAGGCGCAGATCTTGGAAGTGCTGAAAGAGTTGCAACACGAGTTTGCTATGTCCGTGCTGTTGATTACTCATGATTTGGGAGTGGTCGCGGAAACCTGCGATCAGGTCGCGGTGATGTACGCCGGAAAGATTGTCGAATACGCCACGGTCAACGAATTGTTTGAAAACCCCAAGCACCCTTATACCCACGGCTTGTTTCGTTCGTTGCCCAATTTATCAGCGCGGCAGGCGACGCTGGAAGCGATACCGGGCGCGGTGCCCAATCCCTTGGACTTCCCTACCGGCTGCCGCTTTCGCACACGGTGTCCGCTGGCGCAAGACCTCTGCAAGCAAGAGCCGCCGCTTGGCGAACTCGCGCCGCAACACTTCGTCGCCTGTCACTTCGCGGAATAATGAGTCATACCGAATTGCCAAACCACAAAAGAAGTACACCATCAGAGATTTTGTTCTCCGCCTTGAAACTGGCTCTGGTAGCCACTTTCAAGGCGGCTGTGTATTCCACTATGCAGTTTGGTGAGCAGTTGAAGGGTGGTTCATCGCGGTTACTCAATCTGATAGTTCGGCGCTTCTTTGGTAATGATGACATCGTGGACGTGGCTTTCGCGCAAGCCCGCGTTGGTGACGCGGATGAATTGCGCTTTCTCCTGCAACTCGCGAATGGTGCGACATCCGCAGTACCCCATACCGGCGCGCAAGCCGCCTACCAGTTGGTGAATCATTGAAGCCAGCGGCCCTTTGTAAGGAATTCGCCCCTCGATGCCTTCCGGCACTAGCTTGGACAATTGCGCTTCCCCGGCCTGCCCGTAGCGGTCTTTGCTGCCTTCCTTCATAGCGGAAAGCGAGCCCATCCCGCGATACGATTTGAAGGAACGACCTTGATACAAAATGATTTCGCCAGGACTCTCATCCGTACCGGCAAAGAGCGAGCCAAGCATGACCGAATCTGCGCCTGCGGCTATGGCTTTGGCGACCTCGCCGGAATATTTAATGCCGCCATCCGAGATCACCGGGACCCCTGTACCATGCGCGGCGCGCGCACAATCCAGTACGGCGGTAATTTGTGGCACCCCCGCCCCGCTCACGATTCGCGTTGTGCATATCGAACCGCTGCCCATTCCAACTTTGACGGCATCCGCCCCGGCTTTGATTAAATCTATGGTGGCCTGTGCGGTGGCGATGTTGCCGGCAACCACGTCAAGATCGGGAAATTGCTGCTTAATTTTTTTGACGGCGTTAAGGACGCCTTCGCTATGACCGTGCGCTGTATCAATCACCAGCGCATCCACGCGCGCGCGCACCAACTCTTGCGCCCGTTCCAAAAAATCGCCGCCCGCGCCAATCGCCGCCGCCACTCGCAAACGCCCTAAATCGTCTTTGGCGGCCAGCGGGTACTTGATGGCCTTTTGAATATCCTTGACGGTAATCAAGCCTTTCAAAACATACTGGTCATCTACGACCAGCAGTTTTTCGACGCGATGTTTTTGCAGGATGGCTTTGGCTTCATTCAAGGTCGTGCCGACCGGCACGGTGATGAGATTTTCTTTGGTCATCACTTCGCTGATGGGCAAATCGAGGCGCGTTTCAAAACGCAAATCGCGATTCGTCAAAATGCCTACGAGGTGGCCGTTGGCTTCGACGATGGGAACGCCGGAGATGTGAAAGCGCTCCATGACTTCGAGCGCTTCGGCAAGTTTGCGATCCGGGGTGATGGTCACCGGGTCAACGATCATGCCGGATTCACTGCGTTTCACTTTATCCACTTCGTCGCGTTGCGCTTCGATGGTGAGATTTTTATGCACCACACCGATGCCGCCTTGCTGCGCGATGGCGATAGCGAGATGCGATTCGGTGACTGTATCCATCGCCGAAGAGGTAATGGGAATGTTCAAGGGAATCTTGCGCGTGAAGCGCGTGGTGGTGTCGGCCTCTGTCGGCAGCACATCGCTGCGCGCCGGGACCAGAGAAACATCGTCAAAGGTTAACGCTTCGTTAATATCGCCAGCCAGCATCTGTTTACCTCGAAAAATCAGGGCAATTGCTAATTTTTTTCAACCAATTGCCGTGATGGAAAATTTTGATGCTGGTCTTCCCGACCAGCTATGGATGCTATCAAAGCGAGTAGGGCTTTGCAAACGCGGTCGCAGGAATGGCGCGTTACGGGTGCAACTAAAAGTGAGACGCCATTAATGCCAGACTTGTTGAAGCGGATAAAAAGTTCGACGGCGTCAACACCAAGCTTAATGCGTTGGGGCTTGAGGTTCGAGAAATCAAGTGCAATGCCGCTGTCCTTTATCAACAGATATTGACTCTGCAAAGCGCACCTCACGAGTTGGAAGAGCGCAGGGATAATTATGAACGCAAGGCGGGTTAAAGTTTAGGCAGGAATTTGCACATCACGCTTTCGGTACCAATCTTAGCGAATCAAATGCCCGGTGCCGCGCAGCATTCCGCTGACTCGAGTGGGTTCGTCCATAGAGGCTCTGGCGGTGAATTTCACTTTGCCGTTTTCAACCGCGACGATGAAATCAACGGCTTCCGAAGCCAGTTGCTGTTTGATTTGATTGGTGCGCGAGACGATAAAGTTCTGAAAAATATCAAAGCTCAAATTGTTGACGCGCTCGCCGCATTCGCGTTTGGCCGCAATCAGGTAATCATAAATCTCGCTGACTTTTTCCGGCTCGGCTTTGGGATTGGCGCAGCGGATGACCACATTCAACGAGCGCGCCGCTGACACCGCTTCAATCGTAGGCGGTCTGCCGCTCTCTTCGCGGTGTTGGGTCTGCCGTCGCCACAATTCGCGCATCACATTGTAACGCGCCACCAGACTGTTGTAGCGAAAGCGCTGACTGAAGGTGAGACTTTTGGCATCGAACAGGCGTTTGATAATGGTTTCGACGCGGCCTTTGGTATCCAAAGGCGGTTTGACGCTGCCCCCATTAAAAAAAATATCGTACTCAATTTTCAGCCGCCGCATTTCGCCGTCCAGCCGGTCAAGCTCCTGATCTATGGGGTTGATGTTGGTTTTTGGTTCCATGAAAAAATCACTCAAGCCCTAAGCCCCGCCCAAAGGGATATGCTAAACTTACGGCACACGCCTGAGCGTGTCAATAATAATCCATGACCAAAGCCTTGCTGCGAGCCTTACCGTCTATCGAAAGCCTGCTGGCCAGCCCTGCGGCAGAGCGTTTGTCCGTCAGTTTGAGCCGCGACCGAGTGCGCGATTTGCTGCGCGACATCCTTGATGAAGTGCGGCGCGAAATACTCGCCGCGTCGGAAGTCCAGCCTTCGGCGTCCGGCGTCCATCTCAATCATCAGTCTGAAATCAATGACAACGATGCGCCTTACGAAACCGGCAATTCTCAACCACCACCACAACCGGACGCCGGACACCAGACCCTAGACACTGAGCCGCAGACGCCGGACAACGGACATCAGCCGCCAGACTTTTTTTCCGACATCGAAAGACGTTTGCAAGCGCGTGCGGCGTCTTTGCTACAGCCGTCGCTGCGTCGCGTCATCAATGCAACGGGAGTGATCCTGCATACCAATCTGGGGCGTTCACCGCTGGCGGCGGCAGCCATCGCAGCGGTTGCCGAGGTTGCCGCGCACTACTCGAATCTTGAATACGATCTGGGCGCAGGGCAACGCGGCAAACGCGAAGCGCATTGTCAGCAGTTGCTGGCGCGCTTGGTCGGCAGTGATGACGCCATTGTGGTCAACAACTGCGCGGCGGCGGTCTTGCTGGTGTTGAATACGCTGGCCGAAGGCGGCGAAGTTATCGTCTCACGCGGCGAGTTGATTGAAATCGGCGGCAGTTTCCGCATCCCCGAAGTGATGGAAAAAAGCGGCGCGACATTGCGCGAAGTCGGCACTACCAATCGCACCCGCATCCGCGATTATGAACGCGCCATCAACGCCAACACACGCTTGATTCTTCGCGTTCACCCGTCCAATTATCGCGTCATCGGCTTTACCGAACGCCCCACCCTGCACGACCTGGTCGCGCTGTCGCAACGCACGGGGATTCCTACGTTTGAAGATTTGGGTTCGGGTTGTCTGATAGACCTTGCACCGTTTGGCGTCACTGATGAACCGGTCGTCAGCGCCTCATTCCAGGCGGGCATACAGGTTGCGGCTTTCAGCGGCGATAAAATGTTGGGCGGCGCACAGGCGGGAATTATCGCCGGTACAACAACGATTATAGAAAGCGTGCGAAAGAATCCGTTGATGCGCGCACTACGAGTTGACAAGATGACTTATGCAGCATTGGAAGCGACGTTGAGAATTTACGAACGCGGCGCGGCCATTCACGAAGTGCCGGTGATACGCGCTATGGCTTTAACGGTGGAACAGATTGCCGAACGCGCCGTAAATTTTCAGCGGCGATTAATGGAAGTAACCGATGGCAGTTTGCACGTTGTCGTCGAAGCAAGTCATTCGGTTATCGGCGGCGGCGCGGCTCCCGAAGTGAAATTGCCGACAGCGGTCTTGGCCATAGCAGGGCGCGACCTGACGGCGGCGCGGATTGAAGCCAGTTTACGAAATCATTCGACGCCGATCATTGGGCGCACTGAACGCGACCGCGTGTTGCTGGATTTCCGCACCGTCGCGCCGCCGGAAGAAGCAGTAATTCTTGAAGCGCTTGCCGCGCTCGCGCAACCTGCCACGCAAGGCGGCGCATCAGTAAAACGGTAAGCACAGCAGCGCCCTGCTTGAGCAGAAAAGTTCAGGCTGATATTCTGATAGAGAATCCGCCGCATGAAAATTACCCAGACAACCTAGCCGTGCGGGATTCGGGACGGGAACAAAATGGTTTTGACATTGATTGATCTTCTTCAAGCGCATCCGCCAGTCAAAGTATCTTGGCTGTTGTGGGCATCGGCAATTCTCTTTTTCCTGCTGGGTCTGACCTTGCTCATTTATTTGATGACCCGCAGCAAAGCGACCGACAGTGACGAAGCCGAAGACGCCGCAGGTCACGGGTTGCTGTCAGCCGTTGAGAAAACAGCAGAGTCGCCAGACCGCACACCGCCTTCAACAACGCCAGAGGCGACAGCATCAGAACCAACCGTCAACGACACCATGCCTTTGTTTTCCGCCGCCGATTTTACGAAACGTGAGGCGAAAAAATCGCTTGCGGAATCGGCGTCAAGCGAATCGGCCTCGGCAGAAAAACTCGCCAACGAACCAGCGCCTAGCCAAGCTGAAGAAGTTGAGCCGTTGTCTTTCGCGGTTGCGCCAAATCAATTTGGCGAAGAAACTCCGGCATTGCACGACGAACATCTGGCTATGGCAAATCGCCCAACACCATTCGAGCAAGCGGCAAGCGATGAAACTGGCGGCACACAAATTTTGACCAGTCAACCAGCCAAGCCAGCGACGCTTGACGAAGCGACGAGGCCATTCATTGCTATACCTCCCGAAGCGACCACCACCGCGTTAGGCGATTTGCAAGAGCAAGAAGTTATGCCGCCAACCGCTGCCGATAATTTGTCTGCGTCAAGCGAAGAGGATATTTTTTCGCCGCAGGAAGAAGCCTTGTTGTCGCAACGCGGTTCCCTGTTTCCAGACCCACCCGCCATCAAGCAGGATGCCACGATGGAGCTTGCGAGTTTCACCATAGAGACGAGCGCGGCGCGTCTGGATGCGCCGGTTGCACCAGCGAAATTCGCGTCCACTCCCAGACCCAAACGCGAATTTTTTGAGCCGCCAACTATTGAACCGCTCGCGCCCAGACTACCGGCGACCGAATCGCTTGCGTCATCGGCTACGCCGGATCATCAAGCCGACGCAGCGCAAACCACCGCTTTGAGTTCGTCGTCCTCGTCCCCTGCGCCCGTCATCACGCCTGTAGAATCTCGCTTTGTCGAAGCGCAAAAGCCCATGCCTGCGGATACCGAAACGCTGCCGTTGTCGTCCGTGCCGACGACTTTCAAAGCAGCGCCCACCACTGCGCCGCAAGTTGCGCCGCACTGGGAGACGCAGAGCGCAGGGACGCACTCGATGAAGCACAAGCCTGCGGGGTCGGTTCTCGGTCTGCCTGCCGAAGTTTCGGATGCGCCGTTGATTATCGGAGAATCCACGCGCCCACGCGAGGACGGCGTAGCGGCTTTGACCAACTATGGCAAAGACCTGGATGCCGCCGAGACCGGACGCGGCGGCGCTATCGCTCTGGTGCTGGCGATCTTGTTCATCGGCGGCGCAGTGCTGGCGTACTTTTTCATTCCTGCGGTGCATTCCTATACCAACAATCTGGTAGCGCGCATACGCGGCCAGCAAACCGCACCCGCGCCGGTTGAAAAACCGCGAGCGCAGATTTTTCCGTCGCGCACTCCCGAAGTCAATAAAAATCTCGTCAAGGTGCGCGGCGCAGTGACCAATATTTCCGATGCCGCCTTGGAAGAGTTGCAGGTCGAAATCACTCTGGATCGCGGCGAAGGCACAGCGGCAGTAACGCGCACCGCGCCGGTCAATCCGGCAACCCTCGCGCCATCGCAACGCGGCATTTTTGAAATCGAATACGAAGGCAGCAAGACCACGGGCTTCAGCCGTTACAAGGTGACAAAACTATTGAGCAAAAGCGGTGAAGTGAAATTCACTATGCCCAATCCCTGAACCCTAACCCTAGGCTAGAGGCGCGGTGACTGGTTAAAAATACTCAATAAAACTGGGCGATTCTAACGATTTTTTGTGAGCGGTAAAACTCATAGGCTCGTTGAAATCCCCAAAGTAGGCTTTCGGAATCCCGCAATCAGTGGTTTACTACAAAAGAATCAGCCTTATCTATCGGGCCGATTTCGGTGGTGAAATTGCCCCCAAGTTGCGTATTCGGGCAAACCTGAAACGGTAACGCGAACGCGGCGATGACCTGACCTGCAGGGTCTGCTAACCTTGCGATTACCGCGACGCCGTTGCAGGGATACGCATCACAAAAAGTATTCCCGGATTAATTTTCTCTCGCATGATCTTACCGTTCTCCTGAATCATCGCGCTGGTTGTTGTGCCGCCGGGTTCATACCCAACACCAGATAGACAGGCAACGCATCCGGCGAACCGCGTGTGCAAAATGCGGTTCGCGAATTCACCAGGAAGCGTTTGGGCAATCCAGAGACTGTTGCATGAAGGTAAGCCATAAGAAATTGCTGCTCACTGTTTTCGTAGGTGTCCTCGGATATGCGGTGAATCATTTTCCGCTGCCGGTGTTTGGGCGCGTGGAGATAGTCTTTGGCGGTATCGGTTATCTGCTGATTGCCATCTGTTATGGCCCGCGCTATGGCTTGTTGGCGGCGCTCATAGCGGCCAGCGAACCGGTGGCCTTGTGGCATAATCCTTATGTCTTTCTCTACATGGGAATGGAAAGTCTGATAGTCGGCTGGTTGGTTCGCCGCCGCTGGCAACCGTTGTTGGCAGACCTGCTGTACTGGCTGTTGTTGGGGTTGCCGCTATTGATACTGATCTATCTGGGCATCTTGAAATTTACCAATCTCGTTGCCTGGTCTATCATCATTGCCGATTCGTTGAACGGTTTATTAAATCTCATCATCGCCACGGTACTATTGGCGCTAACGCCGTTGTCGCGCTGGTTGCCGACCTCGCCTTATTTCGCCACCGCGCCGCCGCTTCGCACTCAACTTTTTCAAGGCATCGTTTCCATCGCCACTTTGCCAATTCTTTTTTTAAGCATCATTCACGCCAATTTTCATTCCCGCGCCGCGCAGTTGGAAGCGGGCAATCGCCTGCGCGAATCGTCACAAGCCATCAGCCACAGCATAGATGATTATCTGGATCATCATTTGAGCGCCCTGCTGATGCTGGCCAAAACGCTGGAGAATTCGCCCAATTGGCAAGCTGATGTTTTGCAGCGCGAGACCGCCAAGACGCACGACCTCTATAACGGGTTTCGCACCGTGATGGTGGTGAATCGCCACGGCACGCCCTTGATCGTACAGCCGCCGGTGACGCCCGATGGCTCGCCTTTTTTTGACAGCCCCACCACGGTAAGCGACCGCGATTATTTCCTACAGCCTCTGCGAAGCGGAAAGCCATATATTTCGGGGGTTTTTCTTGGTCGCAACTTTCAGGCAGCGCCTATCGTTGCCATCAGCGTGCCGGTTTTCGCGGCCAACCAACAAGTGCAAGGCATCGTTGAAGGCTCGCTCGACCTGTCGAAATTTTATCAGTTCAATCAAAGCTACGAGACCATACGCGAAGTCACCATCACCATAGTTGACCAGCAAGGCAACATTATTTTTTCCAGCAATGCCGGACTGTATGTGCCTCTGCAATCGCTCAAAGAGCAGCCGATGATGCGCGCAGCGCAAGCCGCCGCGCCAAACTCCTTCTTCTATTTCGACCAACTCGACGCCCATACGCCGCACGATACCCATTACCTGTCGGTACGCAGCACCACTCATGCAGGCTGGCAGGTGTTTATGCAACAACCGGTGTTGCAGATACAGATTGCCAACGAAAAATTTTATTTATTGACGTTGATCTGGACGCTCATCGCGGCGATCTTTTCCATTCTTTTTGCCCGCTATATCGCTGGCAACATCACACAGCCACTGGAACGACTGGTCAGCGAAGTACGCAATTTCAGCATCACCGGTCAACCGCAACCGACCGTCGTGGCTACCACTACCGCGCCCACGGAAGTCGCGGCACTGACGCAGGATTTTGAACGCCTGACGGTGCGGCTCAATGAATCGTACAGAGAATTGCAAAGCTCTCTGGAAGAACGCGAGAAGTTGAATGGCGAGTTGCAAACGCTGTTGAAGGAGTTGGATCGCAAAGTGCGCGAGCGCACCAGAGAACTGGCGGCGGCCAAACTCAGAGCCGAAGAAGCCAATCAAGCCAAGAGCGAATTTCTTGCCAACATGAGTCATGAAATTCGCACTCCTATGAATGGCATCATCGGTATGACGCATCTGTTGCTCGATACCGGCTTGACTCACGAGCAGCGCGAGTATGCCGACATCGTCAAGCTGAGTTCCGAAGCCTTGCTTCGAGTCATCAACGATGTACTCGATTTCTCCAAGATTGAAGCGGGCAAGATGTTGATTGAAGAGATTGATTTCGATATCCGCGCCACGATTGAAGCCGTGCTGGATTTGCTGGCCGAGCGCGCTCAGGCCAAAGGCTTGGAGCTTGCCTCTTTTGTGGCTGGCGAAGTGCCGACGGTGCTGCGCGGCGATGCCGGAAGATTGCGCCAGGTGTTGCTTAATCTGACCGCCAACGCCATCAAGTTTACCGAACAGGGCGAAGTCTTGGTGCGCGCCGTGCTGGACACGCAAACTGCCACGACCCTCAAAATCCGCTTCACCGTCACCGACACCGGCATCGGCATTGCCCCGGAGATTCAGGAAAAACTTTTTCACCCCTTCACGCAAGCCGATGGTTCAACGACGCGCAAGTACGGCGGCACTGGCCTCGGCCTGGCGATCTCGAAACAATTGGTGGAATTGATGCAAGGCGAAATTGGTATTGAGAGCGCGCCAGGGCAAGGCTCGACCTTCTGGTTCACGCTCGACTTTGACCGCCAATACGCCAAAATACTTGCTGACAAAGGCGACCTCTTTGCGCCCTTGAAATTGCGCGCCATCATCATGCATGACCATGCCAGCAGTCGCGAGTTATTGGCGCAGCAGTTGGGAATTTGGGGGATCACGCAAACCTTGACCACCGATTGTCAACACGGCTTGGCACAGATGCAGGCGGCGGCGTGCGCCGGTGCGCCGTTTCATCTGGCGGTTCTGGATTTACAAATACCGCACAGCGATGGTCTGGCGATGGTCGCAGCTATGCAAACGGACGCGGCACTCAAAGACACCGCGATTCTGTTACTGACGGCGCTGCGCCGCCGCAGTGATTATGAAAAGTTCCTATCCGCAGGCATCAGCGCTCATCTCAACAAGCCCGTAAAATCGTCGCAACTCTTTCATTGCCTGGAGCAAATGCTGTTGAAAAGTCATCGTCTGGAGATCGAGCAAGCCGCCTTGCAATTCTCAACAGGCGTTGCTCTAGCGACCGGCGAAACGCCGACTTTGGCGTTACCCATACCGCGTAAACACGGGCGCATTTTGTTGATTGAAGAAAACCCGAGCCAGCAAGCTGCTATCTTCAGTCTATTGGAATCGTTCGGCTTTCAAGTAGATTCGACCATCACCCTGACCGAAGCCTTGGTAGCCACGGGAAGCCAGCCTTACGATCTAGTGATTGTGGATGTCCAATCGGCGCACCTCAAAGACTATGCCAGCGTACTGAGCAATGGCCAGCCCAACGACCCACAGTCGTCGGTTCCGGTCATCGCGCTGCTGGATGAAAGCCTGCGCGCCGAGCGCGACACCTTGATGCAGGCAGGCATCAAGAATTGCCTGATGAAACCGCTTAAACTGGAAGACATCATTTCGGTTCTCAATCCGATGGTGACGGAAAGCGAATCGCACAATCTGCTGCACCGGCTGATGCCTCTGGATCAACACATACTGATGCAGTTGCGAGAACTGCAAAAAGAGAGCGACTACCACTTTTTAGGCGAGTTGATTGTGCTGTTTCAGAAAGGCTCGGCGCAACAGTTGCAGGTGATGCGTGAAGCGATTGTGCATGACGATGGCTTGGCGTTATCGAACGCGGCGCTCTACCTGCGCGGCAGTTGCGTCAGCATCGGCGCGATGCAGATGGCGCAGCTTTGCGCCCACCTCAACAACCTCTGTCAACAAGCCGCGCTGCGCGACGCGCCCGAACTGTTGAGCCAACTCGAAGCGGAATTCATTCGCGTCATGGATGCGTTGGAAAGCGAACGCGATTTTGCCCGATAAATACGGCAAAAGTAAGGGAAGCGGCCAGAAATAGCATACGGTTGAGCAGCAGTCTCTGACTAGAAAAAAGGGCGATGACTCGTCCCCTTGACCATAGCGAAAAAAATAGCTTCCCATTGAGAAGCGGGCTGTGAGCGCTGGCTTGGCGCTCACAGCCCGCTTCTCAACGAGAATGAGGGGATGATATTTGCTTCCCCTTTCGGAACTACCCAGTCAGTGATTGCGGCTCTGCCTACAAACCCTCACAAGCCCATCACCACCAGATACGGTAAGCAAAGCCTTTTTACTTTTTCACCAGCTTTCCGGTGGTGGCAAAGACCTCGACCTTGCCGAGCGTCGCCAATGATTTTCGCAACTGCGCGGCATCGCCGACCACCACTATGGTCGCCTGTTCCGGGCGTATGTATTGGCGCGCCACCTGCTGCACTTGTTCGGCGGTGACGGCGGCAATGCGCTCGCGATAGTGTTCCAGATAAGCGGGCGCAAGTCCCAACATTCGCGTCATCATCAAGGCATCGCTGACGCCGCCCTGCGTGGAGAGCGACAACGAAAAACCGCCGTTCAAATAATTCCGGGCATTCTGCAAATCTTTCTCGCTGACTCTTTCATTCCGCAGTCGGGTAAATTCCTTGAGCATTTCCCGTATCGCCGCAAGCGTGACGGCGGTGCGCGTTTGCGACGCCCCGAAAAAGGTGCCGCGCCGTTGCGGCGCGTGAACCGCACTCGAAACGTCGTAGCTATAGCCCTTCTGTTCCCGTATATTCAAAAAGAGCCTTGAGCTGGTGCCATCGCCTAAAATCGCATTGGCCACCAACAACGCAAAATAATCCTCGTCCGCACGCGCTACGGCCAGATTGCCGATGCGAAAATCGGCTTGCTCCGAACCCGGTCGGTCAATCAAATAAATACGGCGAGAGGTGGGTTCAACCAAGTCGGGAAATTTTTGCGGCGTGCCAGATGCTGCCTGCCAATGGCCAAACAAGGCGCGCAGTTTCGCGGCGATTTTGGTCGCCGCGAAATCGCCTGTGACCACGAGCGTTGCCCCGTCGGGGCGATAATTGGCCTGATAAAAAGCCTCGATTTTATGGCGCTCCAACGCCGCTACGGCTGCCGGTGTCGGCGCAGAAATGGCATACGGATGCGCTCCATAAATCGCCAGATTGAAGCGTTCAGAGACTAAAAAAGACGGCTCCTGACGTTGCACCGTCAACCCTTCGATGCGATTTTTTTTATACAACGCGACTTCGGTTTCCGGGAACGTCGGGCGCAACACCACATCGCCGAACAGGTCAAGCATGGCCTCCAGATTTTCCGCTATCACTGTCGCATTGATTTCCGTGTAGTCGTCATTGGTCGAAGCCGCGAGTTGTCCGCCGAGCGATTCCACAGCACGCGCCAAGGCTTCGCTGCTGCGTTGACCCGCGCCATCATTGAGCAATGAAGCCGTCGCTTCGGCCAGCGCAATTTGATTTACGCCGGTGGTGGCGCTGCCTACCGGAAGCCCCAAAGTCAAGGTCACCATCGGCACGCGATGGTCTTCAATTAAAATCAGCGCGAGGCCATTGTCGAGTTTCACTTCGCTCAAAGCGGGCAGCACAAACGGTCTGGCAGGCCTAGGCGCAGGCGGCTGTTGACGCCAAGCTTCGGCATCACGTTGCTTTACTGCCGGCTTGGAAGGCGCTGCCGGAGCCTGGCGTTGACGGTGCGTTTGCACAGCGGCGACGGGCTGAAGAGAGATTGCCAAACCCAGCAGAGCGGCAAGCCCCAGAGCGCGAGAAAACCTGAGATGCGGTTGGTTCGTCATTTCTTGGGAAGTGAAAGTTCAGCGATGCGTTTTTGCAAAGCTTTGGCGCTTTTCATGTCGAAAACTTCAAGACACAATTGCCGCAGCGTTTTCGGGTCTTTGATGCGTTTGATGTCCGGCGCAAGATTCGACTGAGGAAAATGCTTCTCGACAAGTCCCAGCAATATCTCGGCAGCGGTTTCGATTTCGCTTTCTCTCCGGCCTTTTTCTCTGCCTTTCTTCTCGCCTTTCTTCTCGCCTTTCTTCTCGCCTTCTTCGAGAACCATTTGATAGAAACTCGACTCTTTCAATTGTTCGATGGGGATCATACTTTTCTCCAATATCAACTCAATCACTTTTTCCCGATTATAGCGCAGTCCACCGAAAGCGACAAAATGCGCGCCCAAATCGCGGCGCTTCTGCTCGTCTTTCACTTCGCGCAAGCGTTCGGCTCCGCGTTGCAACTCGCGCTCGCCGCCTTTCATCAACGGCACAAAGGGCAACAAATTCTCGCGCTGCATCTGTATGACTCGCGTCGCCGGATACTCCCACAACTTGACGATGTTGAGTCGGGCTTTGATTTCCACGCCACCCGCTTTCACCGTCGCATAGCGCGGCAACTGGCGCGGCATACCTTTCTTGAGCAAGACCAGCACGTAACAATGCACCGGCAGTTTGTGCTTCATCCAAGCCCTTGCGCCATAATTGGGCAAGCGCTCAAAGAGTTCATCCGTCCAACGAGTCTGCGCTTCCACATGAACGATGAACGGCGCATCGTGTTCGGTGGTGACGCGATAGAGTTGATCGGCGATGATGGTTGAAACGCTCAGTTCCGTGGGCAGTTTTTCGATGCTCGCCCACTCGCCGGGTTTCAGCACGCCAAGCAACAGCAGCAGCGATTCCGCGTCATCCTCAGCGAGATATTTGAATCCCTGGTCAAACGGCTTGACGGTCATGCGGCTTCCACCTTGTGAATTTTGGGTTCACATTTTGATGCAGAGCAGGCAAAAAATTACGCTGCGGTAAGCTCGGCATCTTGTCGAACTTCAGGTGGATGAAATGCCAACACGATGGCGTCTTTCGGCACTCCCGTATCAAGCAATTCTCTAGCAACGCCATACTCTGTGCCATCGCGTTGAATCCAAATCTTGCCATCAATAATGTCTATGTGGATGAGGCTGCCGTGAACGCGCTTGCCGCTGGTTTCCCAACCGACCAGCATCAACAAATAGCGGTCGGCTTCGCGGTCAAAGAAAGTCTCGAAGGTTATTTCACCGTCGGCGTAAGGCACTTCGGTGTGAGCGACAATAATTTTTTGAATCAGTTGGCGATATGGTTCTAGTCTATCCATTTGATGATCTCCTCAGTTTGCCAATCAAAGACTAACAAAGGCACGTTGTATTGTTTAAGCATAAGCTGTCCAAACGGTTCTTCAAAGATGTTCACAAAAGCCTTTTTCGGAACCGCCAGATACAGAGTCTTCAAAGGCTAGGTCTGTGCCAGCACCGCTTTGTAAACGAAGTATTGCCCCAGCGCTTTTTCGACATCATCAAGTTCCGACAAACCGATGAAGCTCTTGATTTCAACGGCGATTTGCCGCCCTTCCTTTTCCGCCGTCAGCAACCGCTCTGCGGCTAAATCAACATACATATCTTTGCCGCCAAAGCGCAATCGCAAAGGATCATCGGTAATTGTCCAACCGTCTTTGATGAGCGCATTTTTGGCGCTCTGGTGATATTTATCACGCGCTGGCATAAATCTATTTCTCCGTTCTTCCTGTCAATCATGTCCAAAACCATCCTGTGTGCAATCATAGGATTGCATCTTGAGCGCTAAAACCGTCAAGGGTAAGTCCTCACAAGGCGGAAGCCTAGGGAGAAGGCACGATAGTCGGGCGTGATCCATGAACGGTATGCCGACCGGCAAATCCGTGCGTTATGGTTCCAACGGCCACCACGTCTCATTCTGTTCACCCCTGAATTAGCGCCAGTCGGATCCCTCTGCGCTTCACTTGAGTAAGCCCCATACGCATCCCTACACCACTCCGACACATTCCCCTGCATATCATACAAGCCCCAAGCATTCGCTTGCTTCTCTCCGACCTGATGCGTCGTGTTATCGGAGTTGTTGTCGTACCATGTCATTTTATCCAAGTTCCCCGCATACCTTCCCCTCGTCCCGGCTCTGCACGCGTACTCCCATTCGGCTTCCGTAGGCAAACGAAACATTTTTCTGGTTACTCTCGACAATCTTTCACAAAACTCCACCGCTTCATCCCAACTCACAGTTTCCACGGGCAAGTTATCGCCGTTGAAACGCGACGGGGTCGCATTCAAATCAATCTTCACCTTCGGCAAACTCGCTACCTCTCGCCATTGCGCTTGTGTCACTTCGTACTTACCCAGGTAAAACGATGACACGGTTACTTGATGCTGCGGCCATTCCTTGTCATTACGCCCCTGCTCATTTTTCGGCGATCCCATCATAAATGTGCCGCCCGGTATCTGTACCATCTGCGCTTCGATTTGCTTGATGATTTCCGATGTAGAAGTTGTTGCTATCAGGTTTGTTGGTGCAGTTGGATTTGCAGGTTTGAAACTCTTCACCGCCAGCACAATCGCCGCTACCAAAAAAATCAGTGCGACGAACACCCCCCCGCCAATTAACACCGGCGAGCGTTTCGGCTTCGCAAGCGGTTGCGGCGGCACTTCTTTTGGAATCCTTGAAGACCGCTTCGGCGAGTCAAACTTGAGAGACTTTTGCACTTCAACTTTGACTGGCTGCGGCTCTCTTATAATTGTTGCCTCTGTGTCTCGCTCTACAGCCGGTTGTTTTTTCTGATCTTCAAGCTGCTGTCGTTGCTGCGCTTCAATCCGCTTTTGCTCTTCAAGCCATCGCCATTTTCGCTCCGCTTCTTCAATTTGCCGTTGCACTTCATGCAAGGCCTCGCGCATCTCGCTTGCTGACCGATAGCGCCTCGCCTGTTCTTTCTCCATCGCCTTCGCAATCACCTTCTGCAAAGGCTCCGGTACATCCGCGCCAAGTGGCAGCGGTTTTGTATTCGCTACTTGATTCATCAAGCCGTACAAATCGGTTTCAGAAAACGGCAGTCGTCCGCCCACCATTTGATAAAGCAAAACGCCGACTGCCCATACATCGGTCTGTTCATCACGTTCACCTCTGAACGCTTCGGGAGCCATGTATTGCGGCGTCCCCGCCAGGGCTTGCGAATGCACGGTTGATTTTAAAATTCGTGAGATGCCGAAATCCGCAAGGCGTGGTGTCGCGCCCTGCATCAACACATTGTCCGGCTTGATGTCGCGGTGAATGATGCGCCTTGCATGAAGATGCTCAAGTCCGGCAAGGATGCCATCGGTGAGACGTATCGCTTCTTTGATGGATGGGGCTTTGCTGCCGTGTTGTTTCAACCAATCTTTCAACGAACCGTTGGGGGCGTATTCGCTGACGATCACAAATTGCCCGTCATACACACTGGCTTTGTGAATTGGCATCACATTCGGATGGCCACTGGCCTGCAACCAGACGGAGGCTTCCTGTTTGACTGCATCAAGGTCGGCGTCTTCATCAAAGAGAATTTTAAGCGCGAATTGCGAGGACAAAATGGCGTCGTGTTCTTCGACTAGCCAGACTTCGCCGAACGCGCCTTTGCCGAGTTTGCGAATTAACGTGTAAAGCCCGATTTTGTCTCCCGAACGAAGCATCTGCGCGCCTCCTCATTGTTTCGTAGTACCGCTTTTAAGCGGCAGGGTTTCGCATTTCACATCTTCCGCTTATTGTTTATTGAAGAAATAATCATACAAGCCTGCGGAGCAGGCGACAGCATACAGCCCCGTGCGTCAGCGCGGGGTGGGTAAGCAAGACATTTTTCATGAGCCCGCGAAGCGGGTGATAGACCATCACTCGCCAGTTCTATCACCCGCTTCGCGGGCTCCGATAAACGGTTGCGACTCTCTACCCAGCGTTACGCTTTGCTTCACACTGGGCTTTATGCTTGCGCCCACTTTCGTGGGCTTGGCAGATTATTCATTTAAAGAACATAAAGCGGTACTACGAAACCTTTTTCTAAAATCCTATATTACTGCGTGCTTCTCACTTCTTCATCGCAGGCTTGATGTACAACACCGAGCAATTCACCGTGCCGAAATATTGGCGCGCCGCTTCTTTCACTTGCTCCGGCGTGACCGCCAGATAACGCCCCACTTCCGTGTTAATCAATGACGGGTCGCCGTCAAACATGGTGAACTCCGCAAGCGCCGTGGCGCGTCCTAAAGCGGTTTGCAGACTGGCGTATTCGCCGTCTTCGTCGTCACCGGCGAATTGGCCTAGCCGGTATTGATTCTTCGCCTTGTTCAATTCTTCTACCGTCACGCCGTCGGTTTTGACGCGCTCGAATTCGGCTTCGATTATCGCCTGCACCGCTTCCGGTGTGGCTTCCTGTTTGTGAATCGAAAAAATCGTCAGGGCGCTCGGCCCACGGCGTTCGTCCATAGTCCCCTGCAATTCCAACGACACCGCTTTTTCTTTTATCAACTTTTGATACAACCGTGCGCTTGCGCCATCCAACATAATCGCTTTGAGCATACTGATGGCATACCAGTCGGCAGAGCGGCGGGCCGGAAGTTTCCAAGCCATAGCGATGGCCGGAGCGTTGGCCAACGGGTCTTCAACAATTTCTTTAGCTTTGGCGACCGCCAAAGGCTCCGCGACATCAACCGCAGGCGGCGACGGTTGGCGCGGAATCGTTGCGAAATATTTCCGCACCAAGATTTCGGTTTGCGCTACGTCCAAGTCACCGGCTATCGCCAGCACAGCATTGTTCGGCGCGTAGTAAAGATCGAAAAACGCCTTCACATCCTTGATGGTCGCGGCATCAAGATCGGCCATCGAACCGATAGGCGGATGGGCGTTTGCCCAGTTCTGAAAAATCGCTTCATCCATTCTGGTCAACGCTGGCCAATAGGCTTGATTATCCACGCCGAGGCGCTTCTCTTCTTTGACGGCCTCTTGTTGGTTCTTCAAATTCGCTGGCGTGATCTTCAACGAACGCATACGATCAGACTCCAGCCACAAAGCGAGTTCCAGTTGATTCGACGGCAGAAATTCGTAGTAATTGGTAAAGTCCGAATGCGTAGAACCATTCAGCGTGCCGCCGTTATTTTCGATGTACTGAAAATGTTCGGCCTTGCCGATGTTTTCGGAGCCTTGAAACATCATGTGTTCAAACAGATGCGCGAAGCCCGAACGCCCTTTCACTTCGTTGCGCGAGCCTACGTCGTAATAGACCGCTACGGCGACAACCGGCGCGGCGTGGTCTGCGGATAACACCACGCGCAAACCGTTATCGAGTTGAAACTGTTTGAAAGCGACGTGGAAGGATTGCGCGCCAGCCGTTGGCAACAGCGCGCCGACAGCAATGAAGAGGAGCAACAGCGCGGTCAGAGTTGAGGTCAGATTTTTTTTCATACGCATTTCATCAGTACCTTTTTGCAGCGATTGCGATTATTATTTTCGCTCGTTGAATGAACCAGGCGACATCAAATGAAAAACCATTTCTTCCCAAATGCCAAGCCCATTATCGGCGTCATTCATGTAGGCGCATTGCCCGGCACACCGGCGCATCACCAGAGCATCAGCGAATTAATCAAGACCGCCGCCCGTGAAGCCAAGCTGTATAGCGAGTGCGGCGTTGACGGCATCATCATCGAAAATATGCACGACGTGCCATACCTGCGCGGCGCGGTTGGCGCGGAAATCGTCGCCGCCATGACGGTCATCGGGCAAGCCGTAAAGCACCAAAGCCAATTGCCCACAGGCATTCAAATTCTCGCCGCCGCCAACCTTGAAGCCTTAGCCGTAGCGCACGCTGCCCAGTTGGATTTCGTCCGCGTGGAAGGCTACGTCTTCGCCCACGTTGCTGACGAAGGCTTGATTGAATCTTCGGCGGCGAAACTATTGCGCTATCGCAAAATGATTGGCGCAGAGCGCATCAAAATTTGGGCGGACATCAAAAAGAAACATTCGGCGCACGCCCTCACCGCCGATATATCGCTTGCCGCAACCGCCGAAGCGGTCGAATTCATGCGCGGCGATGTGGTCATCGTCACCGGCAAGGTTACCGGCGAAGCACCGCAAAGCAAAGATGTGCAGGAAGCCAAAACGCATTGTCATCTGCCGATTATTTTAGGCTCCGGCATTGATGCCAAAAACCTCAAAGAATTTTATACCATCGCCGACGGCTTCATCATCGGCACCGCCTTCAAAAAAGACGGGCAATGGCAAAACGGCGTGGATCATCAGCGCGTCAAACGCTTGATGAAAAGCGCCGAACAACTGCGTGGATAAGCGTAGGGCGAATTTTATTTGCCGCTCTTCATCCCGCTACGGCAGCGGTTTTGATTCCCCACCCTCTCTGGAGTTTTCCCCAAACCTCAGTCCGCTATTGATTCTTTATCAAGAAAAATCCGCAAATTTTCGTGGGTATCAAAATTGCTACATGACAAATACTTCGTATCCGCAGCTTTCTTTGGCGTGAGAATCCTCTATATTTCGCACAGTGGACTCCGCGTCTGGAACTTCTGCGCCCAGGCTCACAAGGTGGAGCGTGGTTGGCCCCCAATTGCTAACCGCAGCGACTGCCCATCGCCCGACTCGATGTTTGGAAAAGGTGACCGGATGTTGAAGAAATGGACGACGCGAAAACATTTTCTATTTTCGATCTCCACAAGCCGGCCTTCCGCTGCCGCGCAAGACACGCTGACCGATTTACGCATACGTCCCTTGTCTGAATGGCCATCGTTGAGGAACCAACGTGGGCCGCAACTCTGTAGCGGCCTCTGTTCTCATCCGCTCTAGCTTACTCAAAAAGGAGGTACAACATATGAATATTACCGAAAGTCGTCTCGCAAAAATTATCAAGAGTGCGGTGGTGTTCGGTGCTATGGCAGCATTTTTATATTTTATATTCCTGCCCAACCAACGCACCGCCGCCGCGCAACCGAAAAGCGCCGACCCCGTAGCAACGGTCGGCGCAACCAGCGCTTTCTCCACTGAAGCCACCAACCCCGGCGGTCAACATTTCGCGCAGGACGATAGCGCCTGTGCCAGTTGCCACGAGCAGATCGCTCAGAATTTGAGCAAGACCGTGCATGGCAAAGCCAAAAAGAGCGCTGCGCTTCTGGGCAGTCACGCGGCAGCCAATGTTGCTGCTGTCAGTTGTCAAAACTGTCACGGCGATGGCGCAGAACACATCGCCAATGGCGGCGATGCCACCAAGATTAAAAACCCTGCCAAGTTGAATGCCTTTGAAGCGAGTCAGAATTGTATGCAGTGCCACTCGCAAACCAAAACCCATTCCAACTGGCGCGGCAGCAAGCACGAAACGGCGGGGCTGTCCTGTTTGAATTGTCACAGCGCTCATCATTCGCCGGTCTCGAAACTTTCCGAATCGCAACTCTTCGACACCACGCAGGCCGAAAACAAACTCCTCAAACAGCGCACCGAAGCCGACACCTGTTATCAATGCCACGCCGATGTTCGCAAAGCGCAGTTTCAACGCTCGTCGCATCTGTTTCGCAATGAAAGCCGCGAACAGCAGATCACCTGCTCGTCGTGTCATGAAGCGCATGGCGGCATCGGCGGCAAGTTGATGCGTACCGCGACGGCCAACGAAACCTGCTATCAATGTCACGCGGAAAAGCGCGGCCCCTTTCTCTTCGAGCATTCGCCGGTGCGCGAAAATTGCGCCTCCTGTCATAAAGCGCATGGGTCAAACAATCCGTCGTTGCTGGCGGCCAAATCTCCTATGCTGTGCCAGCAATGTCATATACAAGGGCGACATCAAACCGTGCCGGGAGTTCCCAATTCGGCGTTCACCTTGAGCCGAGGCTGCGTTAATTGCCATTCGCAAATTCACGGCTCGAATCACCCTTCGGGAATCAATCTGCAACGCTAGGCGAAGGCTAAGGAAAGGAGGACAAAATCATGAAAACAGTAAAAACGTACAGGCAATGGTTGGCTCCAATGGTCATGCTCTCGCTGCTGGCGCTTGCGCCGTTTCCGACGGTCGGACAGATTGACCATAGGTTTTCCGAGATGATGGCGGCAACCGACAAAGCCGATGTCGCAAAGGATACGAAGAGCGCTGCCAAAAAAAATGACCGCATCAGCAAGGACAAAGACAGTAAACCGGCGACCACGCAAGGCGACACTCCGCCGACTTTCTTCGGCAGTTTCAAATACCTTTTTGAAATCGGCGGACAGTTACGCGAAGTCAGCGGTGAGCGTCCTTCCAAGTTTGAACAGTTCCGCAAAGTCCGCGAAGGAGTGTTATTCCGGCGCTTCAAAGTCGTCGCCAATCCGCAAAACGCGCCGAGTTATTTCCGTCTGCTGGGGCGCGAACCCAGCGAACTCGATCAACATTACCGCTTGGAGATGGGCAAGTACAGTGCGTTTCGCACCACCGTCGAATGGAACGGCTTGCCGTATCTATATGCCAACGGCATTCGCTCGTCTTTCGGTTCCAGCGCGCCGGGCATCTTGACCGTAGCCAACAGCGTGCGCCAGAGTTTTCAGACTCTGCCGAGCGCCGATTTGCCGAACGCCGTGCAAAGTTTTATCGCCAGTCGTGCGACTTCGCGTTTGCGTGTGCAGCGCCAAACCTTCGATTTTACGCAGAGCCTCAACCTGACCGACAGTTGGAGCATACGGTTCCGGCTGTGGGATCAGAAGCGCTACGGCGCAAAACCACTAGGCACGGGAAGCTATGAGCGCGTCGGCACACCCGTAGGCGATACCTTCAATGTGCTGGCCATTGAGTTGCCCGAATCAGTTGACACACGCACCACACAATTTTCTGTCGGCACCAGTTTCCTCAGATCAAAATGGGGGGTGAATTTTGATTTCACCCACTCCAAATTTACCAACCACATCTCGACCTTGACCTTTGACAATCCGTTTCGCATATCGGATTTGCAGGCCACCGGCACAGGTGGAGTGTTCAATCGCATGGCGTTTGCGCGCGGCATCTTTGCGTTGCCGCCAAGCAATGACGCGGACAGTTTTCTGTTCTCCGGTTTCATAGACCTGCCGCACCATTCGCGTTGGGCGAGCGCCGTGGGTTGGAGCCGCTGGCATCAGAATGAACTCTTCGCGCCGTTCACCTTGAACTCGGCCATCGTCGCTTCGGGCTTGCCCGCCGGAACCTCTGTGACCAGCACGGCGGCGCTGCCGCGTCCGAGTCTCGAAGGCAAAGTGGATACGCTGACCAACGATCATCTCTTCACCTCAAGATTGTTGAAGAACTGGACGATGAATCTGCACTACAATGCCTATGATTACGACAACAACACCGAGCATATTAAATTCCCCGGCTATGCGGCGTTTGGTGAATCGTTCTGGCGCACCAACATCAACAACAAGCCGATTGAAAACGAGCCGGTGTCGTTCCTGCACCAGATGGCGAGCGCCGAATCGGTGTGGCAAATTGCCAAACCTTTAACTTGGGAGGTGGAATACAAACTGGATGTGTGGAATCGCGCCAACCGCCAAGTGAGAAGAAGCAATGAACACACCATCGGTTCGACGCTTAACTATAAACCGTCGGCGCAATTTTCCGGCAGGCTCAGTTATCACTATGCCGACCGTTCGCCCATCGTTTATGACCCTGGAGTGTTGGAATTCAATCGTCTGCGAATGTTCGATCAAGCCAAACGCTTGCGTCACGATGTCAATTTGCAATGGCAATATCACCTCAATCCGCAACTCGGACTGTCGGGAACTTTCGGTTATCTGAGCGACGATTACGACCAAAACTTCTTCGGCTTGACGCAGTATGTGCAAGGCTATGGCAGCATAGATGTGCTGTACAATGTCAATGAGAACACCACGTTTTACGCCAACTATGCGCGTGAGCGCTATGCTTCCTCATTGCAGAGCATCGCCAAGACCGCCGTGCCTTTTGATCTGGCCAATCGCTGGAACCGTGATGAACGCGATTTGCTCAATACCTTTGGCGCAGGGATAACCACGTATCTGGTCAAGGACAAATTATTCCTTGATGTGCATTATGCGTTTTCACAAGGCACAACGCGCATCACGACGTTGAATCCGACCACGCCTTCGAGCATCAATGTGTTGAATGCGACGGCTTATCCGTTCCCTGATGTCAAAACGCGCCTGAACGAATTCAATGCTGATGTCAATTATCAGTTCGCGCCGAATTTGACCATCGGTATGCGCTACATCTATGAGCCGTATCATCTGGAAGATTTTGCCTGGGATGGCTTGACGCCCTACCCGTTCAACAACTTGACTTCGACGCAGGATGGCCGCCGGTTTCTGTTGTTGGATTCGCGTTATTCAAGCCACCGAGCAAACGTCTTTGGAGCCTATATGAAGTTCTCCTTTTAAGGATGGTGGCTGAAATCAAGTGCAACCCTGTACGGGCGACCCTGCGGTGGTCGCCGCTTCTTGAAAGCAACATGATTCCAAGGAGGGGCGACCACCACAGGGTCGCCCGTACAG